>CAZPBY010000090.1:0-21854 GCA_964584785.1 uncultured Solibacteraceae bacterium | reverse complement strand
CCCCGTGGGATATTGAGGGCGTTTTTTGTTTGGAACGGAGTTTGGAAAATATGTCGCGTTAATCCCCGAAATGTTCATGTGGATTTACCCGGATTTGGGAAAACTGAACATCATGGGTTTGCATTCCCCACAGAGCGCCGTGCTTTCCGCCGTGATCTTCAATGCGCTGATCATCATCGCGCTGGTTCCACTCGCGCTGCGCGGTGTGCAATACAAGCCCGTCAGCGCGGCTCAGATGCTCAGCCGAAACCTTCTGATCTACGGACTCGGCGGAATCATCGTGCCGTTCCCCGGAATCTGGATGATCGACAAATTGATCGTTGCGATGGGACTGGCTTGAAGGGGAACCATCATGTTTAAAGAACTCGAACCGGGCTTTCGTATGACGATCATATTTACCATCCTGACGGGTCTGGTGTACCCGCTTATTACCACCGGCATATCCCAGCTGCTGTTCGCAAAGCAGGCTAACGGCAGCCTCATTGACACCAACGGCAGGATTGTCGGATCGAGTCTGATTGGACAGAACTTTTCAAAACCGGAGTATTTCCATCCGCGCCCATCGGCAGCGGGCAGCGGCTACGACGCCACGGCAAGCGGCGGCACAAATCTCGGGCCGACCAGTTCCAAATTACTGCGCGGCACCACCAAAACCGACGATAAGAAAAACGAAATCGTCGATTTCGACGGCATCCAGCTTCGCGTGGTCCATTACTGCGTCGATAACGACGTTCCCTATGAGTCCTCCATCGCTCTGGACCAGTTCAAAGATGCGCAAGGGAATCTGGATGACGTGAGGTTAATCAAGGCCTTTAACGACGATCAGGCGCCGCTGATCTTCAACGCAAAGGTGCCGCTTCCCGCGGACGCCGTTACGGCATCGTCTTCGGGCCTCGACCCGCACATCAGCCCGGCTTACGCCCAGGTCCAGTCCGGGCGAGTCGCGAAAGCGCGGCATGCCTCCGCAGAGCAGATCACACAACTGATCGATGAAATGATCGAGCGTGCCGACCTCGGGTTTCTTGGCGAGCCGCGTGTGAATGTGCTCCTGTTGAATGTCGCGTTGGATCAGCGGTTCCAGATTTCGAAATAGATGATAATTACTTTCAACTCCATCTTCCGATTCACATACACCTTTGCTTTGTTTTGCACGATCGCTTTTGGCCAGGCATCGACTACCGCGCCGCCGGCCCCCACGAGTCAGGAATTTCAATACGGCGGCTTTGCCGACCTGGGTTATCTATACGATTTCAATCATCCGTCCAACCAGATCTTCCGGAGCCGGGGTACGGCCTGGCACGTCGACGATCTGTTTCTGAACATGGCGGGTGGCTATTTGAAAAAGAAAGCAACCGAAGAATCGCGGTGGGGCGTGGAAGCGCTGATCCACGGAGGGAAAGACGCGGAGGTGTTCGGCTTCTCGGCAACGGCGCCGAATATCCGAGGCTACAAATGGCTCCGTCAGATCGGGCTCGCGAATGTGACGTATCTTGCACCCGTAGGCAAAGGGCTGACTGTGCAGGGCGGAATCTTCGGCAGCCTGATCGGATACGATTCGCTTTACGCCAAGGACAACCTCAACTACACCCGCCCATGGGGAGCCGACTTCACGCCGTACCTTATGATGGGCGTCAATGCGAGCTACTCCTTCAGCGAGAAGCTGTCGGCCACCGCTATTCTCATCAACGGTTACTGGCACCTGGCGAACGCCAATCATGTGCCGACCTCCGGCGCGCAGGTGGCATACAAGGCCACTGCGAAAGACACGGTTAAAAACACGGTTATCTGGGGACCGCATCAATCGAATACAGCGATCAAGTATTGGCGGGTGCTCACGGACAGCATCGTCGAACACAAAACCGATCGCGCTACCGTCGCGTTTGAATACCAGTTTTCCTCCGAACGCGTGGACTCTCCCGGAACACCGCGGGCTCAGTGGATGTCGGGACAATTGCCGATTCACGCGAATATTCGCGGTCCCTGGAGCGTAACCGTCCGTCCGGAGGTCGCATGGGATCGTGACGGGCGGTGGACACTCGCGCGTCAAACGGTGAAAGCATTCACGACGACGCTCGAATACCGTCTGCCCTACAAACAAGCCAATGGCATCTTTCGCATCGAACACCGCTGGGACGACTCTCGCGGTCCGGATGGAGGTTTCTTCAACGATGGCCTGCTCCGGCCAGGTCTGATCGGATTGAAGCCGGACCAGCATCTCCTGGCGGCGGGCCTGATCCTCACGTTCGACTCATCCTTCCATCGTTGATGGGTTCGACCGCAGATCGTTTAGGATAAGCCGATGGATATCGACTCCCGTCGGGATCCTCAGAGATTACTGGAACAGTTGCAGCGAGAGGAAAGGCGACAGAAGCGCGGGCGGCTGAAGATTTTTCTGGGATATGCCTCGGGGGTCGGGAAATCCATGAAGATGCTCGATGAGGGCCGCCGCAGACGGGAACGCGGTGAGGACGTGGTTGTCGCGGCGATCCAGCCGCAGTCGACGCCGGACATCGATCGTCTTCTCTCCCGGCATGAAGTGATCCCCACGTTGAGGGCATCTGGGAGGCAGGTCATCGATACCGGACAAATCCTGCTGCGGCGGCCGCAGGTCGTCCTGATCGACGGGCTCGCTTACGACAATCCCTCCGGCGCCCGTCAAGCGCATCGCTGGCAGGAAATTGAGGAATTGCTCGAAGCGGGCATTTCGGTTATCACCTCGATCAACCTTCAATACATCGAGGAAATGCGCGAAGAGGTGGCGCAGATCACCGGTAAGCGGCCGACAGAAACCGTGCCGATCGCGTTTCTAAAACGCGCCGACGACATCGAAATCATCGATGCGCCGGCTTTGACGGAACGGTCCTCGCGGCTTCGCGAAATGGCTCTGATCCTGGCTGCGGAAGTCGTCGAAGCCGAATTGCGAACGTATCTGGAATGTCACGGTATCGTTGAAAACTGGGGTATTCAGGAACGTATCCTCGTCGGTATCACACCCCGTTCCTATGGACGGCCCATTTTGGAAAGCGGCAAGCGCAATGCCGACCGCTTTCATGGCGATCTCCTGGTTGCCTACGTTCGCCAACCGGATCTATCCGCCCAGGATCAGGCAGCGCTCGACATAAATCTCGCGATCGCTCAGGAACTCGGCGCCGCGATCCATGTTCTCGAAGGTCATGATCCGGTACGCGCATTGATCGATTTTGCGAAGGCCAACGCGATCACTCAGATCTTCATCGGTCACAGCCAGCGGCAAGGCTGGTGGCAGCGCCTGCGGGGCAATCCGGTGGATCAGCTGATTGAGTTGGCAGAAGGCATCGATGTACGCGTATTTCCTCAGAGGCCCACGAAATGAGCCACACCGGCGGCCTGCGACGAGGGCGTCTGAAGATGTTTCTGAGCTATGCCCCCGGGGCGGGCAAGACTTATCGCATGCTGGAAGAAGCGCAGGAAATGAAGAGTCGCGGCGTCGATGTCGCCATCGGATATTTCGAACCCCACGCTCGCAAGGACACCATCTCGAGGACCGAAGGACTGCCCATGATTCCCCGCAAGAAGATGGAATACCGCGGCAGCAACTTCGAAGAAATGGATACCGATGCAATCCTGAAGCAGGCTCCCGCTGTGTGCGTCGTTGATGAATTCGCGCATACGAACGTCCCCGGGTCTCCGCGAACAAAGCGCTGGGAAGACGTTATGGTGTTGCTCGATGCGGGCATCGATGTCCTGACGACAATGAATCTGCAACATCTCGAGAGTCTCAACGATCAGATCCTGCAGATTACGGGAATACGAGTTCGAGAGACGGTTCCCGACTGGGTTATCAAGCAGGCAGACGAAGTCGTCATGGTGGACGTCACACCGGAGGCGCTCATCAATCGGCTGAAGCGGGGCGTCGTCTATGCCCCGGAAAAGGCCGAAAAGGCGCTTGAGAATTTCTTCCGCGAGCAGGCGCTGGCCGGGTTGCGTGAGTTGGCGCTGCGACAGGCAGCGCATGAAGTTGAAGTTCGTCACGAGTCGCCGAGATCCACCGATCGGCTTTTGATTCACATCACCAGCGATCCGGCCACAGCGATGCTGATTCGGCGCGGAAGACGAGTTTCAGACTACCTGCGCGCAGAATGCTTCGCGATCTACGTGTCCGAAACGGGGGACCTGTCCGAGCTGCGCGCGCCGGAGCGGGAGTCCGTTCAACAGCACCTGAATTTTGCCCGGAATCTTCGGATTGAAACGCGAATACTCCAGGGGCATAACCCAGCCGTCGCGCTGGTAGAATTTGCCCGTCGCGAGCAAGTCACTCAAATCTTCCTGATGCGTCCAAAATCACCGCGCAAGCTGTTTTTCCCGGTCAGCGTCATTTCCGAAACTTTGAGGCTCGCGCGAGATATACAGATTACCGTCGTGGCACACCGCAGCGCTTCCCCGCGATGATAGATTATCGGGATGCAACGGCGGACAGCAGCCGTCCCGTCGAAGGAATACCTTCTGGCCATTGTCATTGTTGGCACATGCGCAGCTCTTTCTTTGCTGTTTCGACCCTACCTCGCCGCCACCAACCTCGTGATGATCTACTTCGTTGGCGTACTCGTTGTAGCCAGCCGCTGCAGCAGACGTGTTGCGATGCTCAGTTCGGTCGTCAGCGTCGCGGCATTTGATTTCTTTTGCGTGCCGCCCTACTACACTTTTGTCGTCGCGAATTACGAGGACCTGATCACATTTGCCGTGATGCTGACCGTGGCCGTGCTCATCAGTGCAATGACCGCGCGTATCCGCCTTCAAACCGCCGCCGCTCTCGAGCGCGAAGCACAGACCAGTGCGCTCTACAGGTTGTCCACCGAACTCGCCGGACATAGCCGCGTTTTTGATATCGCCCGCGGCGCTGCGCGCCTGGCTGAAGACACTTTCCGAAAAAAAATCGCAATCTTTCTCCCAGGCGAGGACGGAAAAGTGTCGTTCAACCGGCGGACGTCCGATCGCTTGTACGTTCCAACCGCCGAACAGGCCATCGCGCAGTGGGTGTTCGAGCATCGGCAAAATGCGGGTCAGAGCACCCAGACGCAGCCGCACGCTTCGGCTCTTTACATACCGATCAAGAGCGCGGACAAGGTCTTCGGCGTCATGGCGGTTGTTCAAATCGCGTCGACGGGTGAACCAGTGTCGTCGGAACATCAGCACCTGCTGGAAGTGTTTGCCAATCAGACGGGCCTGGCAATCGAGCGAACCCTCGCTGCCTCTGCGGCTCAGACTGCCGAAGTGCGCGTCGAAACAGAAAGCACGCGGACGTCGCTATTGAGCGCGGTCTCTCACGATCTCCGCACTCCGCTCGCTTCGATTACAGGGGCCGCGGCGACGCTGCGCACACACTGGAACCGGCTCGAGGCGTCTCTTCGAGACGAGCTGCTGCAGAGCATCACCGATGAGGCGGATCGTTTGAATCGTTTGCTGAACAACCTGCTTGAGGTGACTCGATTGGAAAGCGGCGTTCACTTGCATAAGGAAGCCTTCCCTCTTGAAGAAGTGGTAGGCGCCGCTCTTCATCGTTTACAACGGCAGCTGGCCGGACGTCATGTTCGAACGGACATTCCGGTGGACCTGCCGATGGTCTCGATCGACGATGTCCTTATGGAACAAGTGTTCGTCAACCTCATCGAGAACGCGGTGAAATACACCCCTGCCGGCAGCGACATTGAAATCGCGGCGAACGGCGCCAACGGTTTCGTCGACGTCGAGGTGCGCGATTCCGGGCCGGGTTTCCATGAGGGTCATGAAGAACGAGTCTTCGACAAATTCTTTCGCGGCCGCACCGATAATGTTCGCGGCGCCGGACTGGGCCTCGCCATCTGCCGCGCAATCGTCGAAGCCCATGGCGGCGCCATTCGCGCCCAGAACCGGCCGGGCGGTGGCGCGCTCATTCACTTCAGCATTCCGGTGAGCGATTCCAAACCTGCCGTGGCGTCCGCACGGAGAAACGATTTACTGCGGTGACCGAAAAGCGAAATCCTTTGGCCAAACGTCCGGAGATCCTGCTGATTGAGGACGATCCGCAAATTCGCAAGTTTCTGAAGGCCATGCTGACCGCGGAAGATTACCGGCTTCACGAATCCACAACCGGACACGACGGGATAGCGCAGGCGGCGGCACGCCGCCCCGATCTCGTGCTGTTGGATTTGGGCCTTCCCGATCAGGACGGCATCGATGTCATCAGCGGCATTCGGAAATGGAGTCAGATGCCGATTCTGGTTATTTCTGCCCGCGACCAGGAGCGCGACAAAATAGACGCTCTCGATGCCGGTGCCGACGATTACGTGACCAAGCCGTTCGCCCCCGGAGAAGTCTCGGCTCGAATACGTGCGGCGCTGCGGCGCGCCGTGGTGTTGGACAGGAATGAGGCTGCTGAAACGATCGACTTCGGAAATATCCGTGTCAATCTGGCGGCCAGACGCGTGTTCGTCGGCGGCTCCGAAGTTCATCTCACGCCGAACGAATACAAGCTCCTCCAGGTCCTTCTGCGTCACAACGGCAAGGTCCTGACACAGCGCCAACTCCTGAACGAAGTGTGGGGTCCGGAGCATCTCGATGAGCGCGAGTATCTCCGCGTCTTCATGAGCCAGCTTCGGCACAAACTCGAGGCCGATCCCGCGCATCCGAAACATCTCATCACCGAACCCGGAGTTGGCTACCGCCTTCTGACCGAGTAAGAATCCAGCGAAGGGGTCAGTGCTAGAATGCGCATCATGGTGCCGAAGGGTTTGCGATCAATCCAGGACGCGGTCATGACGTGTGTTTCGCGAAAGCGCGAAATCGCGGCAGCGTATATCTTCGGTTCCGCGATCACCGGCCGCATGCGCGCGGATAGCGATATCGACGTCGCCGTCCTTCTTAATGATCGAATTCCTGCGCGCCGCAGATTCGATTACCGGCTCACGCTCATCGCGGACCTGGGATCGGCACTGCGGCGATCCGACGTCGATGTGGTCATTCTCAACGAAGCGCCACCACTCCTCGCGCATCGCGTCTTATCGAAGGGTCGCCTGATTTTCGAACGCTCCGCTTCTGCTCGCGTTCGATTCCAGGTCCAGACGGCGAATCGATACGCAGACATGATTCCCGCGTTCGAAACCTATATCCGTTATCTCAAGAAAAGCGTTCGGGAAGGACGGATCATTGGTTGACCGTTTCATCGTCGACGCGCGGATCGCCAAAATTCGCGAGTATGTCGCCCTGCTGCGCAAAATTTATCGACTGGCGGATGAAAAGACGTTCATCAAGGACCCCCTGGTGTATGGAAATGCCGAAAGGTATCTGCAACTGGCAATTCAGTGTGTCCTCGACATCAGCAACCACGTCGTTGCGGATTTACGATTGAACCTGCCATCCGACAACCGAGAGCTGTTTCAAATGCTCGCCAATCAGAGGATCCTCTCACCTTCGCTTTCGAAGAAGCTCACCGCTATGGCCGGTTTTCGCAACATTCTGGTTCACGAGTACCTCGAAATCGATCGCCGTCGCGTTTATGGCGTCTTGAAGAACAGTCTCGGTGATTTCGAGACGTTCATCCGAGCCGTATCCAAATTGATCTGATCCTGGCCTCAGAGTGAAAGTATCGTCACGAAGCCCGTCGCTCCGCTCCGGGTTCTGCACATTACGGCGAAAACTAACAGAACCCGGAGCGCAGCGACGGGCTTCGTGGACCAACGTTCAATCGATCAGCGAAGCTTAAAACACAACGAGGGTGGCTGCGTGGCCACCCTCGTTGTCAATAGAGCGAAATATCCTGACTACTGTTGTTGCTTCTGTTGTGTGGCTTCCTTTTTTCTCAGATCGCGCGAGTCGATGGTGATGCGAGCCTGGGGCGCGTACATTTCATCCCAGCTTTGTTCGGACCACCATACTTCCTTCTCGGGAGCGGGATTGTAGCGATTCTTTATCGAGTTGTCGAAGTACGTCACAACGGTGATCTTGCTGCCCGCTGGAATATGTTTCGGACCTTCGAGTTCGTAGTAGATCTGCCAATTGAAGTCATAGCGTGGGACGTCCAGCAGAACTTCTTCGCGGCCGTCCGGCCATGTCAGCGTGTATTTCATGCTCTTGCCGCGCAGGTGAAGATGAGGCGTCAAGCCGTATAGCGTGATCGGTTCCGTGATGGAGTGAACGCTGACGACCTTGAAGTTGTCGACGTACGGTGGAATGTGGGGCAGATCCACACCGCCTTCGTCCTGGCCGGGACCCTGCGTCTTCGGCAACACTTCTTTTCCCTCGACGATGTAGGTCGTCGGCCCCGCAGAGCTGAACTGGTGATAGATCTGATGATTCACTTCGGCGCCGGCTTTCGCGAAGTAGAGACCCAGTTTGGTTCGATCCTTCGCGGGCTGTCCGGTCGCCTGATAGTGCATGTAAAAATCGATCAGCGAGCCCGCCTTGATCAACTGTCCGGCATCGCCCTGGTATTCCTCGTAGCCGCGGCCGGGAACGAAAGACAGGAGCTTTTGAATTTCCTGAGTGCCTGAACCGCCGTTCGCTTTCGAAACCTGATTGCGGCTCATGATCTTGCCGTTCGTATCGAGGATTCGGCCGTTCACGAGTTTCGCGCCATCCGGGACTTTATCGACGACATACAACCCGGCGTGATGGACAACACCCGGAGTACCGGGCCGGACTTCCAGCGCCTTCACGTAAACGTCGTGATCAAACGGCGCCTTGACAAAAAAGTCGGTGACGGGAATCTCGCCTTCTGCAGGCAACTCGAAGTCTACCGGCATCTCGATGACAACGTCCGGTTCGCCATGCGACCAGCCTGTCGCAAATTTTGGAGCAGGCGGCATGTCGGCGTCGCTGCCCTTCGGTGCGCCGCCTTCGACCCATTTCACGATGGTGGCAATCTGTTCTTTGCTGAGGCTGCGATCATCCTTAAATGTTCCGACGTCCGGACTGGCTCCCCATGGCGGCATCTCGCGGCTGGTCACCTTCTTTTGAATGGATTTCGCCCACGGTCGAACCTCGTCATAGGACAGCAACGACATCGGGGCAATTTCGCCCGGCCGATGACATCCCACGCAACTCTCGTAGAGGATGGGAGCGACGTCCTTGGTAAAGGTAACCGCGGGTTCGGCCGCGCTGCCAGGCGTGATTGCCAGACTCGTTACGGCCAGGAGGAAGGTGCATAAGAAAAGCACGACACTCGCGCCACGCTTCATACAGACCTGCCTTTCATGAAAGCAAAAGTCGAATTTCCGCGAAATCGTATCATTCGGCGGATTTTACGTAAAGAAATGCATTATGTGCCGGACTACGGAGAGTGTCAGTACCTTGCGCGAAGGGTGCTTAGGCCGACAGCCGCGACGTTGATTGTGACGTTCCCAGTACCCGAGCGAAGCGAGCGGGCAACCTTGATACATGCCCACTCGCTTCGCTCGGGTTCTGTATCTCCCAGGTGCCGTACTCGTTCACGAGTTCTCACTGTTTGGTGACGTTCACATAATAAAGGTCGGTCGCGACATCGAACTGATCCTTGTTCAGCGTTGCCGGCATGGTCTTCCATTCCGTGGTCGGCTGGATGATCTGCCACTGGCTCTTGCTCCCTACACGAACGGGCATGGCGAAATTCTTCTCATCGGCCTTCCAGCGGTAAGAAACGGTTCGATTGGATTCATCAAATGTTAGTTCGAGCGTCGGAATCGCGGCATGACGAAGATACTGGTCGAAAACAGGAGTCAGGTTCATACCGGTCTTCTGATTGAAGAACTGCACCATGTCTTCGGTCATGATGTTCTGATACTTGAAATGATCGTAAACGTCGCGAATCAGCTTGAACCACCGTTTGTCGTCGTTAACCACGTTTCGTAACGTGTTCAGGAAGAGCGTTCCCTTGAAATACATGTCTTGAGGCGGTTCGCGGTGCAGGCCGCGCGGAGTGATGATCGGCGTCCGGTTCTGGACTTTCGTCTTGTACCCGTTCGTGTACTTGAGCGCGTCCTCGTAGCCGAACATATCCTCCACATAAAGCGATTCGAGATACGTGGCCCAGCCTTCATGGATCCACATATCGGAGACGTCCGCCGCGCTCACGGCATTGCCGAACCATTCGTGAGCGCTTTCGTGAACAATGATGAAATCGAACTTCGTGCTGACGCCGACGCCGGTCCAGTCGCGCTGAAGATATCCGTTTTCGAATCGATTGCCGTACGTCACCGCGGTTTGATGTTCCATGCCGGAGTAGGGCACCTCAATTAGTTT
The DNA here is from genome assembly GCA_964584785.1 of uncultured Solibacteraceae bacterium. Taxonomy (GTDB): domain Bacteria; phylum Acidobacteriota; class Terriglobia; order 20CM-2-55-15; family 20CM-2-55-15; genus JAHFTY01. Next base: position 11,624 of record CAZPBY010000090.1, on the reverse strand, counting down.
GTAACCGTCTTTCTTGAAGGGATACTCGCCGAAATACTTTTCGAAGGCTTCGATCATCGGCTTCGCCTGCGAGAACTGCAGCTTGGCTCTGTCGAGGTTTTCCGGAAGCACGAAAAAATCCAAGACCTGGTTCGGCATCAAGTCTGAAAAGTGAACGTAGTTTCCGATGTTCACAGAGACGTCGTAGTTGTTGATTGGGTATTGAACAAGCCAGTCCCAGCGGGTGTAGCCGTCGCCGAGATCCGTCTTGCCGACGAGTTTGCCGTTCGATACATCGATCAGATCATTCGGAACGGCAACGCTGATCTCCATGCGCTCGACCTCGTCACGCCACTGATCCTTGTTCGGCCACCACACCAGCGCTCCGGGCCCTTCGCAGGAACTGTTGATCCAGCTGTGTCCGGACGAATCCTTCTTGAAAGTAAAACCGCCGAACCTGCCGGTCTCCTGCGGGTTTCCCGAATAATAAAAATCGATCGAGTAGATTCGGCCCGCCTTGAGCGTTTCCGGAAAATCAACGAACACCGTGTTGAGCTCGCGCTCGTACTTCAGCGCTGTTGAGCCGAGCAGGATCTTGTCGACGTTGAGAGTCGAGACGAGATCGAGTTGAATCCGCGTGTCGTCCTTGACCATCTTGAAGCGAATCGTGTTCTTGCCCCCGATAAACTTCTTTTCGGGATCGACGCGAATATCGAGGTGGTAGTAAAGCAAATCGTTGTTTGCGCGATACCGGCCGTATTCGCCTCGCAGGATGTCCGCGCGTGTCGGCCCCGGCGGCGCCTGGGGCGGCTGTTGGGCAGCGCGCAAGGTCATGGAACCGAGAAGGCAAAGGATGATCGTCGCTCGCATGCAGTCATAGTACCCGACCAACGATTTCCTTGCGAGAACAGGCTGAGATGACGACAATCGTGCGCATGATTCAACGAAAACTAGCGATCGCGCTGCTCCTTTCAAGCGTGCTTGTGCTTGCGGTGCAGAATCCGCCAGGAAAGCCTCAGAAGAAAACGCTCACCGAAAGGCTCGCCAAGCTGGTTGCGCCCTGGCCCGAACCCGATGTCATTCGCCAGCGTCATGCGGATGCGGACGGAAGGGAATTGTTCCGCACCGTGGATCCACTGACCTTCACGCTGGAATCCGATTTCGGCTCCGTGAACAAGGATCGGGATCCCAACAGCACGAAACACTTCCCAGCCGTTTTGAAAATCGCCGGGACGGATGGCCAGCAGAAATCTGTTCCGATCACCATCAGCGGCCGCGGACATCTTCGGCGGATGGCGGTCACCTGCAACTTCATTCCGTTGCGACTCGAATTGCCGAAGGATCAGGTCAAAGGAACGGCGTTCGAGGGGCCGGCATCCGCGCTGAAGCTGGTCACGCATTGCCAGGGATCCCAAAGTCACGAACAGTACATCTTGCGCGAGTACCTCGCCTACAAGCTCGCCGACATCCTCATGCCACACCATTTCCGTGCCAGGCTGGCCAAGGTCACTTATATCGATTCGAAGGCGGGAAAGCCGTTGACAACACGATATGGAATCGTTCTGGAAGACGACGACGACGTTGCCCGGCGCATGGATGGGCGAACGGTTTCGATCGAGCGCACTCAATTCAAGGATCTTGAACCGAGCACGCTGGCAAATATGATGGTTTTCGAGTACCTGCTCGGAAACACGGATTTCTCAATCTTCGCGCTTCACAACGTCGTGATCGTTCAGCTGCAGTCCAAGGTCTTGTATCCGGTTCCCTACGATTTCGATCTTTCGGGATTGGTCAACGCCCCTTACGCTTTGCCGGCGCCGCGTCTCGGAATCAAAACCGTATTGGAACGCGCTTATCGCGGGCCTTGTCTCACGCCGGAGCAGCTGGAGTCCACGCTTGCAGGTTTCAAAGCAAAGAAGACCGAGGTCCTGGCAGCGGCTGAGGGCATCGCCGACCTGAATTCGGACAGCAAGCGTGAAGTGAAACAGTTTCTGAACGACTTCTACTCGACGATCGAGCGGCCTTCGGGCGTGAAAAGCGCGTTCGTCACGGGGTGCAACAACCGATCCACAATGTAACCGTCTGGTGTACGCACTTCATCGCCGGAACTCGAAGGCGGCGGTCAGATCGTTCACCTGGGCATCACGGGTGGCGAGAGGACGCAGGTTCCAGCGGCGTTCGATGAACGCAAGCACCGACGTGGTGTCGTAGACGGTGTGGTCGACATAATGCTTCTTCGCAAACGGCGAGATGATGATCGCCGGAACACGGGTGCCGGGTCCCCACCGGTCGACCCTGGGCGGCGCCACATGATCCCATCGTCCGCCGTTTTCGTCGTAAACGATAAAGATCGCGGACTTCGGCCAGTACGGACTTTCACGCACAAGTTTGACGATTTCGGCAACGCGTTCCTGCCCGCGCATCAGCGACGTGTAACCCGGATGTTCGTTATCCAAACCATAAAGTTTCACAAACGATACGGCAGGCAGCTTCCCAACCTTCAAATCTTCGTAGAAAACTTTATCGTCCTTCAGAAACTCATCCCTGGCCGGTTTGCCGTCCGCGAAGTTTTCGAAATACACGAACGGCTGATGATGGAATTGGAAAAGGCTGCCGGGATTTCCGGCCAACGCGTCATCGTAGCCGCCGGAATACCATCGCCACGAAATATTGCGGGCCGTGAGGCGATCACCGATCGTTGGTGCCGTCTGAGGAGGAACACGACGAGCGGGATCCGAAGCGGTCGCGGGATACGGTTTGTAGAACGGAAATGACGTGTTCACCGCAAATCCATCCGGCGTGACGACGCCATCCGTGACCAGTTCCTTGCCTTTGATTTGCGCCACCATATCGGCCGGCGCGTTCGGCCACGTTGGAGTACAGGCACAGATCAACCAGAAATGATTCAGGAACGAACCGCCGAACGCCGCGTGGAAGAAATTGTCCGCGAGCGTGAACTCGGCTGCCAGCTTGCCTTCCGGGAAAGCAGAGGCGTCGTAATAGCTCATCGTCAATCCCGCCGCGTCACTGAGCGCCGCAAACTTGTTCATCTTGCCGTCATTGATCTGGATCTGCTCCTGATAAAAGCGGTGGATGAGGTCACCGGTCTGATCATCGGCCTTCACGTACTTCGATAAATCGAATGGACCGACCCGAAGATCCGCCGGAAAGCGAGGATCGGGGGCCGTAGGTCTCAGCCTCGTGTCCAGCGGTTGCGGCAATGAGCTGAACTCCTTGCCTTCCTTGCTGATTTGTTTCGTGGCCTTCCCCGCTTTGGAAATGCCGTTCGCGCCGGGAAAGGAACCGTACAGCGAATCGAAACTCCAGTTCTCCTGGTAGATGACGATGACGTTCTGGATGTCGCTAAGCGATGCGGTCGAGCGCTGTCCGTAAACAGCGGATGCGATGAACAAAAGCAACGCGGCTCGCAGTCTCATGTCTAAGCATGGTACCGCATTTTGCGCAGCCGTCTAACGGACCAGTAGAGCCAGACGTGGAAACACGAACTTGCCGGCAGCGTCGTCGATGACATTCACCTGGCACGTGTAAAGCCCGGGCTTCAACGATGCCAGTGGAACATCCAGTTCGATCGTCGCGGCTTTGCGATCGGGCGAATTGATCTGACTGGCTTCAATCAACGGCGTCTCGAACACCTTTGTGTTTCCCTTGAAGAACGCCGCATTCGTCAGGATGTGTTCCGGCCGCGACGGCTCGTAGACTTCGTAGAAAAGAAACATGTGCTGGTCCGTCGAGAAGACATGAGTCACGCTCGGAATGATCTCCGTACCGTTGCGGAACAGTGGATTGTCCTTCTTGGCCTTTGCTGTCTGCTTCTGGCTCGACGCGACGACCGAGCTGATCTTGACCGGAGCATCCCTGAGGTTCGGCACGACGATATCCGCTTCAAACGACCCAATCTGACCCGTTTGGTTCTCACGGAGAACAAACTTCACATTGAAGTTTCCGGGTGGCAGCAAAAAGCCCGCGTCGTACTGAACATTCTTACGCTTCACTTCCTGAGTCGTATTGACCGCAAGTTTAACGGTATCGCGAATGTTGCCGAACGGGATGCGGCCGCGCTGATCGCGTACGACTCCGAGGACGTCGAGCGTGGCCTTATCCTGATCGCTATCGCGGGTAAAAGGAATCGCCGCACCGGGAACCACAATCGACACCGGAACGAAATACCGCATGTCGGACAACCGGAAGTATCCGGTCGAGAGATACACCGGCAGGTCGGTGCTCGGCAGGTCCGACGCCAGTTGTTCCTGCAGTTGCGTTTCGCGATTCTCTTTCGTCGTGTGCTGGAAGTCCGCTTCGGCGTAATAGCCGCGCCGCGCGTCGACTTTCAGATCTTTTCTCTTGAGTGTGACGGTGATGCGCCTGTAGCGGCCGTCTTTGAGTGTGTTCGTGCTGGTATAACCCAGCACGTAATACATCGCGGTATCTTCCTGCACCTTCGCAAATGCAGGGCGGAAGTCATTGGTATCGAGAAAAGCCTTTCCGCCGGTGTCGCCCGCCAGGGTCACGAGAGTCTCCTGAGAAGCGAAGTTGGTGTCGAAAGCCTGCTGCATGGATCGGCCGGAAAACATCCCCGAGCCGCCGCCTCGGCCACCACCACCTCCTCCTCCTCCGCCACCGCCGCCACCGCCGCCACCGCGTGAACCCGCCGCTCCTCCACCGGGCACGAGGGCCTGAAGGCCGCGGACGTCGACCGTATAGATCGACATGTTGGCGCGAACTGCGGCGTTCGTTGCGGCGCGCAGTTGCGACTGATTTTCGATTCCGGTCTGGCTCATGCCCGAACTGAAGTAGATGAGCGATTTCTTCTGTTCGATTCCTGTAAGGGTTTCGGCAATCGTTTTGAGGGCATCCAGCCGGCGATCGGTGTTGAAGATGTTGAATTCGGACTCGTCAGCCGTAAATGTGTCGTCGGTTACACCGTCCTCAGCCGACGCGGCGCCGGTGGTTCCTTCTTCAAAACCTGTTGCCGCGTCGGGGTTGAACGAGTGCACAACCGATTTCAGCGCGTCGCGGTCGAAGGTGAACTCCTGGGCAACCTGCAGCGTGTTGTGAAGCACGACCACGGCCACCAGATCCGCCGGCTTCATCTGCTTGTCGATGTAGTTCTCAGCGGATTCGACGGCGCGCTTGGTTTCTTCCGGCTGCATGGAACTCAGATCGAAAAACAGAACAATCAGGCGCCTGTCGCGAAAGAGTTCTTTCGGAACTGTCGCACCGGCTGGAGCCGGAGGGGCGGATGCCGGTATTGGGCTGGTGTTCATCGTACCGAGCAGATTCGGCACTTGAATGTCGTTATTGTTGACCAGCGCGTCGGTGTTCTCGACGTCCAGCGACAGAATCTTTTGCGGCCGGCCGTCCTCGAGCACCGTGAAGTCTTCCGGTTTCAAGTCACGTATGAAACTTCCGTCCTTGTCGCGGACCGTGACGTTCACCAGCACAACTTCGGTCGTTGTTTTGAAGGTGAACTGCCCGCTTTGCGGCGTCACCTGAACAGCAATGAGAAGAAAGACCAACGGCAGAAAGAGTCTATGTTTCATACGGCCTTTGGGAGCTGCGACCATCAGAACCTGTACCTCGCGATGAACTGGATTTTTCTCATCGAGCCGACCGACGTGACCCGGCCGAACGACGGAGAGTTCACTGTGGTGTCAATCGCTCGATACTGAGGTGAATTCAGGAAGTTCGTTGCTTGTAAACGGACGTCGATATTGCGATCGCCGATCGAGAAATTCTTGTTGAGCGACATATCCAGCTGATGCGTTCCCGGACCTCGGATCGTGTTGCGAGCCGCATTGCCATAGGTGCCGGTCTGTGGAATCGAGAACGCGGCGATGCTAAACCAGCGATCGATGGATGAATCGTTCAAGGCAACGGGCAAACCTGTCGCGTTGGCGCGAAGTGTGCCGTTGGTACCGCGGCGAATATCCGCGGCATCGCCGATGACACGCGCCGTGAATGGCGAGCCTGATGCGAAATTGAATGAACCATTCAATTGCCAGTCGCCGAACCAGCGACTGGCGAATCCGTTCCCGCCCAGCCATCGCCTGTTCCTGCCGAACGGCAACTGCCATAGATAATCTCCGCTGAAGCGCTGGGGCTGATCAAAGTTCGAAATCGCGCGTTCGGCTCCCAGATTCAGCGCGTCCTGCGCGATATTTCCGGCAGAGGCGCCGAAGCTGGACGCGTTATCGATCGCCTTGGACCAGGTGTAATTGCCTCCGACCGACAGACCGTACTGAAGACGCCGTCGAAGCTGAACGCGGCCGACATGAGCTATCGAATTGCCGGTCGAGGACTCCCACGTGAACGGCTGAACTCCGGCGATCCTCAACCCCGTCGCCGTGCGATTCGGTGCCTGCAGAATGTCCAGACGGGTTCCCTTCGTGCCCGTGTAGTCGACACTCATCGTCAGACCGGCCTTCGGGAGTTCGCGTTGCAGGCTGAGATTCCACGTCTGCGCATACCCGACCCGATAGTTTTTATCCACGCCGAAATTATTCGTCACCGTGGAAGCCGAAGGAGCTGGGAATCCGTTCTGCAGCGTCAGCAGTAATAGCGGCGAGGCGATGTTCGTTTGTGTCACCGAAAACGGCGGCTGGAAGGCGAACTGCTGAACCATGCTGTTATAGACGCCCGAGTTGTACGTGACGCCGTAACCGGCACGAACAATCGTCCGGTTCATCGCGCGCCACGCCAGTCCGACCTGCGGCGCCCAATTATTCCGATCCGGATTCAACAATCCTTTCGGGAATACCCCGGAGTACGGCCCCGTTGCATCGGGCAATACCGGAGCCACGGCCGAAAAATCGGGAGCGGCATCCAGATTCACCATTCGATTGTTGACTTCGGTCAGAGGAGCGGTGAAGTCGTAGCGCAAACCGAAATTCAGCGTGAGGGTTCCGAAAGCGCGCCAGTCGTCCTGAATATAGGCCGACCATGCATTACCGCGGAATTTGTAGTCGTTCGATCCGTATTGCACGGACGTCAGCTGCGGCAGTCCCAGAAGGAAGTCCGCGAGGTCGTATCCGGTCGAAGCGCCATTGAAGGTGAAGCTGCCGCGGGCGTTCGTTCCGGTGTGAGAATGCAACTCGCTGTGACGGAAGTCTGCGCCAAACCGGACATTGTGTTTTCCGTAAAACCATGCCAGCCCTTCACCGGCGCTGAAGACCTGATTGAGACGAAGCGATGGACGAATGTCGTTCAACGAACTGTAATTCGTAAACGAGAGCGTGGGCAGCCCCCAATCCAGCGGATCCTTCGACACGCCCGTTATTCCAAGAGTGCCGGCAATGTCCTGCTTGTTTGAAAACAGATTGCTGCTCGTCGTGTGATTGCGGTTGTAGCTGAAGTTCGAATTGCTCAAAATGCGCCCGAACGAACGCGAGAAGTTCACCGGAATGTTCAAGCCGCGCGTTTGGCTGTTGCCTCCCAACGTCGGAAAGGCGTTGTTCGAGGTGTTGTTCTGGGTTCGATACTGGAATCCGATACTGATGGCGCCGCGACCGCGGCCTCCGAAACCGCCGCCCCGGCCACCGCCGCCGCCTCGACCTCCGCCAAATCCGCCGCCACCGCGGGCTCCGCGTTGTCCGGCTTGCTGCGGACCGAATATGTGATTGACGCGAAGGTTCACGTCCGCCCCGTTGTTCTCATTCGTCGTCACGTAATGGAAGTTCTGCGTCGTTCCTGAAAGATTCGGTTCGGGAATGTATTTCAATAGTCCCGACGCAGCGGAATTGATCATCGATGGCGGAATCCGGTTGTCGCTAAACAACTGGCCGGTTTGCGGATTTCGCAATTGAAGCGCACGCTCTGAAAAGTCGCCGGAGCGTTCGGCGAGGGTGGGGACGGTGGAAAACACGTCGAACGGATTTCGAACGACCGAGCCATTGAAGCTGAGGTTATAGGATGTATTTGAACTGGAGTGGATGATCTTCGGAATGACCAACGGTCCGCCGATGGTTCCATTGAAACGATTCTGGGCGTATTGGGGTTTGTTGCTGGGAGCGCCTTTCAGAGAATATGGCGCTGCATCGAAGAGCGAGTCGGCGAGCGTATAGGCGAAATTGATTTGCGGCCGATTCAGGTTTCGACGGCCGCGTTGGCCCGCCAGAACGAAACCGCCGCGGCCTCCCGGTCCACCGCGGCCGCCGGGACCTTCAGGTCCGCCCCGACCTCCGGGGCCACCACGGCCGCCGAAGTCGCCGCGTGCGCCTTCCGCTCCCGGTTGGCCATCGCCGCGTTGTCCACCTGGAACCAAACCGCCGAACGAGCCAAAGTCTCCACCGAAACCCAGTTGGGCGAGACGGTCCGCATCAAACATTCCACCGAAGGCCGGCGACGCCGTATTGCCGGCAACCGCCACAGACTCGGTTGGCGCGTCGGCTGACATTCCGGGAAGCGCGGCAACGCCCTGCGTGGCAAGTGTGGTGTCGGGTTGTGCGGATGCCAGAGGATCCGCCGGAGCTTCGACGGTCTCGGCCGGCTGTGCAGCGCCTCCACGATTTCCGCGCACACCGCCGCCGTTCGACGCAGGCTGAGAGGCGCGTTGCGCGCGCGACAACAACGTCAATTCAAAGTCGACCCGCAGCGGCTTTGAAGGATCGCTGATTTCGATATCCTTGGCTTCGGACGCAAACGCCGGCAACTCGGCAGACAGGTGATATTTTCCGGCCGTTGGAACCTTCATCACATACTGCCCATTAATGTCCGTGATGGTGGTTACTGGGTTTCTTGACCCATCGGCCGGCGTTGCGAGCATCACGGCGCCTGGTAACGGAATCTTATTGGAGGCCACAATGCCTTGAAGCAGCGGTCCAGTCGTGGTGGGTACCTGGCCCAGGGCAGTGAACGCAACGAAGGCCAGGGTGAAGAACAGCAATATCTTGTCTCGAGCGCGAAGCCTTGTCACCGGCTCACCTCCAACCGTTTAACAATACGGCCGTTTCACCGCCGCCGTTACACAAAGGACAACATTCGAGGTTGTTAAAGAATGTTAAACCGGTCTGAGCTCAGGGGAGATCCGGGGGACGCACACCTGAACTGCGGTGTGCGTCCCCCGAATCTGCACAGTTCAGGTGTGCGTCCCCAGATCTCGTTAGATGTAGAATTGCTCCATGCGTACACTCTTTATCACCGCTATGATTCTCAGCGCATTAACCACAGCCGGCAGCCCTCAGGATCGCGATCGATCGAAAATTCCCGTCAAATTCAAATGGAACCTTGCCGACATTTATTCCTCCGAAGAGGCATGGCGGACGGCGAAAGACAAAGTCGGGGCGGATATTCCGACGATGCAGCAGTTTCGCGGAAAGGTGGTGTCCTCGGCGAAGATGCTGGCCGACACGCTCGACAAGCTGTATGCGCTCGACAAGGAAGTGTCGCGCCTTTTCACCTACGCCACGCTGCTGGCGGATCAGGACACGCGTGACAGTGGCCACCAGGGCATGCGTCAGGAAATGACGCAGCTGGCATCGACCTTCAGCGCGGAGTGTTCGTATGTCGAACCGGAGATTCTGAAGGCGGGCAAAGCAACGATCGAGCGCTACCTCACGACGGAACCGCGCCTGAAAATCTACCGCTTTTATCTCGAGGATATCGTCCGGCGCGCTCCGCACACGTTGACCGACAGCGAGGAGAAGATCCTGGCCGATGCCGGCGTCCTGGCATCGAGCCCACAGAATACTTACGGCATTCTCGCCAACGCCGACTTCCCGTATCCCACCGTCAAGCTGAGCGATGGACAACCGGTCAAGCTGGATCAGGCGGCCTACAGCGACCTCCGCGCCGTCCCCAATCGAGCGGACCGCGAGACGGTGATGTCCGCTTTCTTTACTTCCTTAGGCGGATTCAACCGGACCTTCGGGACAACGATGAGCGCCGAAGTGCAGAAGGTTCTCTTCTTCTCCAAGACAAGGAAGTACGAATCCGCCCTGGAATACTCTCTGAACGGCCCGAACATCCCTCTCTCGGTCTACCACCGGCTGATCGACGGAGTGAATCGCAACCTTCCGACGTTTCATCGTTATCTGAAACTCAGAAAGAAAATGATGAATCTGGACCAGCTTCACTATTACGACCTGTACGCACCGCTGGTGTCGTCGGTCAAGCTGGAATACACGCCTGAGGAAGCCCAGAAGCTTGTCCTGGAAGCCGTCGCGCCGCTCGGGACCGAGTATCAATCCGTGATTCAGCGTGCCTTCAACGAGCGATGGATCGATCTGCTGCCGGGCGAAGGCAAGCGATCGGGCGCTTACTCCCATGGCGGCGCTTACGACGTTCATCCGTACATGCTGATCAACTTCAATGGAAAGTACGCCGACGTCAGCGCGCTTGCTCACGAACTGGGCCACACGATGCAGAGCTATTACTCCAACAAGAAGCAGCCGTATGCGCTCTCGAATTACCCGATTTTCGTGGCCGAGGTCGCATCGACGTTCAATGAGGCGCTGCTCATCGATCACGTGTTGAAGAAGATTAATGATGACGATGCGCGGCTCTCGATACTCGGCAACTTTCTGGAAAACATCAAGGGCACGGTGTTCCGTCAGACTCAGTTTGCCGAGTTCGAACTGCGGATGTACGAGATGGCGCAAAAGGGTGAGCCCATAACGGGCGTCGCCCTCGACAAAACGTACATGGACATCACGAAGAAGTACTACGGTCATGATCAGGGCGTCAGCGTCGTCGACGATTACATCGCGCATGAGTGGAGTTTCATTCCGCACTTCTACGCGGACTTCTATGTCTTCCAATACGCGACTTCGTTCGCGGCGTCTGAAGCGCTTGCGGAGAAGGTCAAGGATGGAGACGCCGGGGCGCGCACACGCTATCTGGATTTTCTCAGTGCCGGCGGTTCGAAGTATCCCATCGACCTTCTCAAGGACGCCGGAGTCGACATGACGACCGACGAACCGCTGGAACTCACGGTCAAAGCGATGAATCGCGTTATGGATGAAATGGACAAGCTCCTGGAAAAGAAGAAGTAACCGATCCCCGGCGATTCCATCGCGTCCTTAGGACGGATCTCCCAGCATCGTTCGACAAACCTGCCGGTGCGTTGTCTTCTAAAAACACACATCCGTGCGGTTCTAAAGGGACTGCGTTCCGATGCGCCACGCGGATCGCACCGCTACTATATCGCCCGTGTGCCGGTGCGGTGGATCGCTTGGAACGACGATTGAGCGTCAAACCGAACGGAATCGATTTAACCGGAAGGAGTCCAATCCATGAGATTGTTCGATAAGAAACGCTGTTTGCCTCTTTTGTTAGTGCTGCTCGCGATGATGCTGACCGCATCCACCGGCTGGGCGCAAATCCTCGAAGTCACGGGTTCACCGAACCAGTTGGGCATCGGTGCCGTGTATTTGTCGGCGCCGGGTGGTTCGGTTGTCGGGCCTGTTGCTCCGTGCTTTGCCGGAGACACGGCACCCGCGCGCTACCTGAACTTTGTCGGAAAGAATTTCAATACGGGTAACGCACCCAAACTTTTGATCGACCTTGGCGCCGGTCAATATACGGCCTGGATCCCCCTCACCCCGGCGGATAACAACGCTGCCACGCTCGCATCGGGTCCGTATTATCCGCCAAACGGTTTCACACAACTCAGATTTCTCGCAACCACC
>CAZPBY010000089.1:0-21949 GCA_964584785.1 uncultured Solibacteraceae bacterium | reverse complement strand
AACTGAATCCGCTGCGCGGATAGATCTTTTTCCTCGCCTAAAGGTTTTTCCTCACATCACGATCCCTCTCCGGAAGAGCTGCAACTCTTCCAGAAAGGGGATACGTGATGACTCCATTACGACAACGGATGACTGAGGATATGCAACTTGCCGGGTATTCGTCAAAGACGCAGCAAGCCTACTTGAGCGCGGTACGCCAATTGTTCGCGCACTTCAACTGCAACCCGACACAACTGAGTGAAGAACAACTGCGGCAGTATTTTCTGTACCTGGCCAACGAGCGGAAGGTGTCGCGCTCAACGGCGACGATCGCGTTGTGCGGGATCAAGTTCTTCTTTGAGCGCACGCTCAAGCGTGACTGGACCACGCTGGGGCTGATCCGTCCGCGCCGGGAGAAGAAACTGCCGGTGGTCCTGAGCCGCGAGGAAGACAGCGGATACTCGATCAGGTGCACACGCCCGTCTACCGTGCTTGCCTGAAAACCATCTACAGCTGCGGACTGCGTTTGCGTGAAGGCTCCCATCTGCAGGTCACTGACATCGATTCCGGAAGGATGGCTTTGCACGTTCATGGAAAGGGCGGCAAGGACAGGTATGTACCCTTGCCGGACCGCACCCTGGAATTGTTGCGTGAATTCTGGAAAACGCACCGCTCGCGGCCGTGGGTGTTTCCAGCAACAACTCGCGGTCTGAAGCCCGTCGCGGAAATTCAGCCGCTGACCGACAGCAGCCTGCAGAAGGCCTTCAAGCGCGCCCTCGGAGCCGTCGGCATTGCAAAACGCGCCCACATTCACTCGCTGCGCCATTCTTACGCAACGCATCTGCTGGAAGCCGGAGTGAATCTGCGCATCATCCAGGAAAACCTCGGGCATGGCAGCGCGCGCACCACTCAAATCTACACGCACCTGACTGCCGCAGCGCGCGCGGCCGTGATGGACCCGCTCAACGAACTCATGAAGGACCTTTGAAGCTGAGGTCCTCATGTTGGAGGTGGCCCAGATCGTCCGCCTCCACGGTGAGGCGTATCTCCGGCAACACGGAAGTTCCCTGAGCTCGGATCAGAAACGCGCGCTACGGAATATCTCCGCCTGCCGGACGCCGCTGTTGGGAGGCCACGTCTACCAGTGCGCTCATTGTCAGGAGAAAATCTTTTCCTATCACTCCTGCCGCAACCGTAGTTGCCCAAAGTGTCACCAGACGCAGACCCAACGTTGGATCGAGAAGCAACGCGCCCGCCTCCCGGCTTGCTCCTACTTTCTGGTGACCTTCACTCTCCCCGCTGAACTGAGGCCTCTGGCTCGGTCTCACCCTAAGAAAATTTACAGCCTGCTGATGAAAGCGGCCGCCGATGCTCTTCAGAAACTCGCGGCCGATCCCCGCTACCTGGGCGCCCGTTTGGGCGCTTTGGCAGTCCTCCACACCTGGACGCGGGCCATGTTGTTTCATCCCCACGTCCACATGCTGGTCACCGCTGGAGGCCTCGCTTCCGACCGACAGACCTGGGTCGAGCCCAAACATTCCAAATTCCTGCTTCCCGATCCGGCGCTCTCGATCATTTTCCGCGCCAAGTTTTGTGACGGTTTGAAAAAGGCGGGCTTACTCTCTTATGCACCCGCATCGCTCTGGAAGAAAAACTGGGTCGTTCATTCCCAACACGCCGGCCGTGGCGAGAAGGTCCTCGACTACCTCGGACGTTACCTGTTCCGCATCGCCATCTCCAACAGCCGCATCGAATCCATCGACAACGGCACAGTCCGCTTCCGCTACCGCGACAACCGTTCCCAGCAAATGCGCCATGTCACTTTGACCGGTGTCGAATTCATCCGACGCTTTCTTCAGCACGTTCTTCCGAAGGGCGCCACCAAGGTCCGCAACTGTGGAATCTTCAGCCCCTCTGCAAAATCCAAGCTGGCTCGCGCGCGCCAGCTACTCCCAAAACTCTCGCCACCAGCCGAATCTTCTGGTGCGTCGCCATCCGCCGCCCTACAGCCTCCGTTGACCGCTCCTGCTTGGCCAACTTGTCCTCTGTGCCGTACCGGAACTCTCCTTCTCATCGGTCCCGTTGAACACTCTCGATCACCATGATGCCCGCGCTCCAACAGACCCGTCCTACTTCGCGCTCACCCCGCTGTGCGTTGTTGCCGAAGTGTGTGTGCCCCCGCTATTCTCCGCAACTCCGCGTCCCTCAAACCCGTCCACCGGCAACTTCACCTTCCTCGACTTACCCTTTCATCCGTAATCGGTGCTACGCACTGCGACCTCTTTCAACGCAGCTCGCCTCCTTCCTTGCGTTGAAATTCCATATCGGAAAATTGTTCCCCGGATTCAGTTCAACAACGGATTTTGCCGCGGCGCGTTGTAGCGTTTCGGCTCCCCGTCTGTTTACGGCCGCGCGCGGCAGGAATCCTTAATTTGTTATTTGTTAGGCGGTTTCGTTTGGTATCGCTCGAGCGTGCGAAGAGTTTTCTTCTCATTTTCGATGTGCTCGCGCCACGCGCTTTCGTAGTTAGATGTCAGTCTTCCCGCGGCAATTCGAGAGGAATCTGAATCGATTGCTGCATGCAGCGACTTGATTGCTGCGCCTAGCGAAACATAACTGCGGAAAATCGGTACTTGAATTCTCCATGTGCCGATCCTTTGGGAAAGTTTGTAAAGAAGCTTGTCTTCGCGTTCCTTTATGTCCAGAGAGGTGCCGTCGTCGCTCATTTCCCCGATAACCGCAAACCTAACCTCAACAGTCGAACGTGATGTGCTCTGTGACACCAACCGGATGTCGCGCCTCGTTGCAATTAGGACTGAATCGCCCGGACCAAAATCTGGCCAGTCCGTGTATGTCGCGCACGCTTCCGTAAGGCTGGTACTTTCGTCGTACAGATCATCGACGAAGGAACGGATGACATCTATCGGTGAAGCCGGGTACTTTTTCGCGGAAGCGACGGGCCTTGTCGCATTCTGTGATCCTCCGAAGGTGCTGCTCATCACGGCCAATGAAATCAGAATGGCAACTTTGTTCATGAATTTATCGGCACTCCCGATCCGCCCAACATGTAGTCGACACCCGCCGTCATTTCCATGCCCGAACTAGGCCGCGCAGGCTAGTTCGGAGTGCGTTCGGCAACAATTCGGCTAAGCGACGACTGTGGCTCATGATACGACCAGGAGCTGGGAAGACAAGCGGAAAATAGGCTGCGGAAAGTGCGGCATAGTCTAGTCCGGAATCAGGCCGCTATAACATGTCGGCGGGGCTGCGAACACCGCGTCCGCCGCGGTTCAACACATGGGCAATAGATCCTGGTCATGGAGACGTTTTTGTGGCCGAGCAGTTCCTGGATCGTCCGGATGTCATAGCCCGACTCCAGCAGGCGTGTCGCAAAACTGTGGCGTAAAGAATGGCACGTCGCACGCTTCGCGATTCCGGCGACGCGTACCGCGACCTTCATCGCCTTCTGCACGACGGATTCGTGGAGATGGTGGCGGCGTTCGATCCGATCGTGCGGATCGAAATACAAACTCGATGCCGGAAACACCCATTGCCATCCCCATTCCCGGTCGGCGTTGGGATACTTCCGCGTGATGGCATCCGGCAATGTGATTCGTCCGGCCGCCTCTCGCAAGTCTTTTTCGTGCAGCTTCCGCACCCGATCGAGGTGACGCTGTAAAGGTTCCTTCACCGATCCGGGGGCATCGTGATTCGATCCTTTTGACCTTTGCCGTCACGGACAACAATCTCGTTGCGACCAAAGTCCAGGTCCTTCACTCGTAATGTCAAGCACTCCAACAGGCGCAAACCTGCACCATAAAGCAAACCGGCGATCAGCCTGTTCGTTCCAGCGAGTTCGCCAAGCGGTCGCCGGACTTCCCCTCGTGTCAGAACAACCGGTAGCCTTTCCGGCCGCCGTGCGTACGTCAGCAGTTCGATATTGAAGTCGCTGACTTGCAGCACATCCTTATATAGAAAGAGAAGGGCGGACAGCGCCTGGTTCTGCGTTGACGCACTGACGCGTTTTTCAACGGCCAGGTATTCGAGGAACTGTTGGACTCTCGCATGGACCCATTTCCCGCGGATGGCGCTTTCCATTAAACAGAATGAAGCGTTTCACCCAACCTGCGTAGGCTTCCTGAGTCCGGCGGCTGTAATGCCGCACTCGAATCGTGTTTTTCAGATCGTCCAGCAGCACGCCACAATCCCGGACAGCAACTGCAATCCTTAGGCCATTCCCAAACGTAACGGCATCAATAGATGGTCTCTGCAGATCCGTGAAAGTCGCGCGAAACGCGATATTAGTCGCACAGAGGTCCCCTCAGCAGGAGCAAGCAGAGCGAAAGCATTCTTTGCGACCGAGGCGTCTGGTTCAACGCCGAATCACTTTTTGAAAGCATCGAAATAGTAGTTCTCCTCGTCCTCGTACTCACTCATTAACGACAGACCAGCTGCGGAGAACTGCAAAACCAGGCTGCGAGTGTAGCAGCTATCCACGGTCGCCTCGCTTCCCGACGTTGAAAGAGGCACGGCCAGTGCGGGTTTCAGGCCGTTCGGCGCGGCGCTCCGGCGAAGGGCGTGTTAGAATTCCAACCCTATGTTAATCGTGATGGGAGCGCATGCCACCTCGCAGGATGTGGAGAGGGTGTGCCAAAAAATCGAGGAACTGGGGTTCAAGGCGCATCCGATGCCGGGTGCGAGCCGCACCGCGATCGGTCTGACGGGTAATCCGGGTCCGGTAGAGCCCGGCTTTTTCGAAAATATGCCGGGCGTGGTCGAGCTGATCCAGGTCACGCACCCTTACAAGCTGGTCAGCCGTGAGTTGAAGCAGGACAACACGGAGATCACGGTTGGTGATGTCGTCATCGGCGGTCAGGACGTTGTGGTGATGGCCGGACCGTGCGCCGTCGAGAGCGAAGAACAGACTTTGCGCATCGCCGAGAAAGTCCGCGCTAACGGCGCGCACATGTTCCGCGGCGGCGCTTTCAAGCCGCGGACTTCTCCATACAGCTTCCAGGGACTTGGGCTCGATGGTTTGAAGATTCTGGCGAAAGCTCGTGAGTACACGGGAATGCCGATCGTCACCGAAGCGATCGATGCGGAAACGATCGAAATGGTCGAAGAGTACGCGGACGTGATTCAGATCGGCGCGCGCAACATGCAGAATTTCAGTCTTCTTCGAGCTGCAGGCCTGGCACGAAAGCCGGTCTTGCTCAAGCGCGGCATGAGCGCCACACTCGACGACTTTCTTCTCGCCGCGGAGTACATCATGGCGGAAGGGAATTACCAGGTCATCCTGTGCGAGCGCGGCATCCGCACTTTTGCCGACCACACTCGCAACACGCTGGATCTCTCGATCGTCCCCGCCGTCAAACGAATATCTCACCTGCCGATTCTGGTCGACCCCAGTCACGGTACCGGCAAGCGCCACAAGGTCGCGCCTCTCAGCCGCGCGGCGATCGCCGTCGGCGCCGACGGTTTGATCATCGAAGTTCACGATCAGCCGGAGAATGCGCTCTCCGACGGACCGCAGGCTTTATTGCCGGAATCTTTCGGGGAATTGATGGACCAGATCGGATTGCTGGCTCCCGTCGTCAATCGTTCGTTGTCCCGAGTCCAGGTTCGCCTTTAGCACTACAAGCAAAGCGGGGCCGCGTCAGATATTTTCAGCGTTGGACGCTGCCCGTCACGCGAATGTCCTGCAATTGATTTCCTGCGGAGACGTGGTGAGGCGTTCGCAGCCTGTTTCGGTGACGAGATAGGTATTCTCGACGCCGACGCCGCCGAGGCCGGGATAGAAGACCTTCGGTTCGACGGCGAGCACGACACCTGCTTCGAGAGGCGTGTCGAATTTTGGCGCGATGACGGGTGTTTCATCCAACTCCAACCCAACGCCGTGTGCGACGAACTTCACCTGGTTTTCCCCGGCGCCCATAAAATGAGTCGCAAATGACGTGTTCGCAACGCGTGATTGGATTTTCGAATAGATTTCGCTCGGAATAGCTCCAGGCCGGATCTGTTCTTCGATCCAGCGATTCAAGTCGAGGATGAACTGATGGGTGTCACGCATCTGTTGCGACACTTCCCCAAGCGAATAAGTTCGGGACCCGTCGGCGATGTAGCCGGCATATCCGCCGCAGACGTCAACCATCACGGGATCGCCCGGCTTCAGTTTGCGGCGGCTGCCCATCGACTGAACGGCCGGATACAGGCCGCGAACGCCCACCGGACCGTCGAAGTTGTGCGGATACGCCGACGTCTCGCCGAATGAGACGGCGCCGTAAAACATCTCCATGTTGAAGCGGCGGACCCGCAGCAGGCCCTGATGTTCAGCCATCCGCATGACGTATTCGATCCGTGCCGCCAGCTCGAACTCGGCAATACCTTCGCGAAGCTGTGACGGAATATCCAGAAACGCCTTGTCGAGCATCGCGGCAGCCCGACGGATGCATCCGACTTCATAGGACGTCTTGACCGCGCGTGCTTCGCGTAAGGCTTTTCCGCCGTCAACGTGTTTGCGGTTCGGAAATTGTTTCGTGATTTGCTGGAAGAGCGCCATCGGAACAACGTCGAATTCAAAACCCAGCGTGCTGCCTGGATTCGGAATCAAGCCGGGAAGTTCGGAAAACGATTTCAACGGCATGATATTCTTCAAGGGGGATTCGATCCGCGCTCTTTCATAACTCTTCCGCACTGCAAAGACGGGCTCGCCTTCTCGCGGAAACCACAGCACGCCGTTTTGGAGCGTGCCGGTGAGATAGAACTGATCGACGTTTTGAAGGACGATCAACGCGTCGGTCTCCATGTAGCGCCGGACGCGCGCCCAGCGGCGCTCCAGTTCATCGCGGCCGACGTACTCCATCAAGTTTTCCATATTTTTTTATGGCTGCGCCCTTTCTTTAAGGCTGCGCGCTACCGCGTTTGCGCTTCGCGTCGGGCTAGCATTCGCTCCGCTCATCGGGAAAATGGTATCATGTGCCGCGTTTCGAAAATTTAACCGTACTCCGATGAGGGAAAGCGGTGAGAATCCGCTACTGCCCCGCAACTGTAAAGCGACATGCCGTCGCGTAGTCAGACACCTCCCGGAGGAATAGACCTTTCGCGGGAGAGGAACCCCATGAAGAATCCACGTTGGACGTGGCTTTGCCACGTCGTCTCCGTTTTTGCCGTCTCCGCCGTCACCGTTTGCGCTCAATCCACCGCATCCCTTTCGAACTGCGTCGAAGACTCCAGCGGCGCGGCGATTGGCGGCGCCACAGTCACAATGACGCAAACACAGCCGTTAAAGCGGTTTCAAATCCAGACAGACGAGAGAGGCTGCTTTGACTTCACTCGAATTTCAAGCGGACGCTACAACCTCAGCGTGGTGGCGGAAGGTTTCGCACCGTTTGAACGGGAAGTGGCTGTCGAAGGCAGTGTGCAACTCGACAAGACGGTTCTGCAAATCCAACCGTTACAAAATGTCGTTGTCGTTACAGCGACGAGGACGCCGGCGCCTACGACGACAGTGGGTTCAAGCGTTGACGTTATCGATCGCGCAGCTATTGAGGCTTCCGAGGCGCCGAAGGCCGTCGACTTGCTGCGCAATGTCAGCGGCCTTGCGGTGATGCGAAGCGGCGACATCGGCGGCATCACGTCGCTGTTTACGCGCGGCGGCGAGTCCGACTACACCAAGATTCTGGTCGACGGGATACCCGTCAACCAACCCGGCGGCGCCTACGACCTGTCCCACCTCGCGACCGACAACATCAGCCGCATCGAAATCGTGCGCGGCCCGCAGAGCGCGCTGTTCGGATCGGACGCGATCGCCGGCGTGGTGCAGGTTTTTACCAGGCCCGGCGGCGGCTCTCCCGAATTTGAGTACGGTGCCGAAGGCGGATCGTTCGCCACCACCGATCAACGAGCCTCGCTGCGCGGCGCCTGGAAGCAATTTGATTTCTCGAATGCGGTCAGCCGTTTCGATACCGATAACATCGGACGCAATAACGACTATCGCGACGGCAGCTACTTCGGAAACTATGGATACACGCCCGATTCACGACAATCGCTGCGCGCGACGCTGATGTACAGCAGCGTGAAGGCCGGAACACCCGGAGTGAACGCCGCAGGCTTCACTTCATTTGGACCGAACAATCGTATGAGCCGACTAGAGCGGGCGGGAGGCCTGGCGTATCGCGCGTTCGTCGGTTCTCGCACGACGCAGCATGTTGCCTATCGCCTTTACGATCACGATCAGTATTTCTACAGTGCTTTCGGGGTTTCGACGATTCTGCACACGCGGCATCGCCTCGAGTATCGCGGTGATGTTGAAGTGCCGAAGGCCGGCACGCTGTCTTACGGGGTCGACTACGATCGTGAGAACGCGACGGTGGCTGTGGATCGTCACTTCCGCAACAACTCCGGCTACTACGTCCAGCAGCAGTTCTCGGCCGCAAACCGGTTGAATGTGACGGCGGGAATTCGGTTCGAACACAACACGACCTTCGAGAATGCAGCGACGCCGCGAATTGCGGTTTCATATCGAGTAATGCCTGGGACTCGCGTCCGGTTCAATGCGGGCACCGGCATCAAGGAACCGAACTTCATCGAGAACTTCAGCACGAACCCGTTCTTCCGGGGCAACCCGGATCTTCGGGCGGAGCGATCGCGAAGCTGGGAAGTCGGCGTCGAGAGATCGGTTTGGCGTGAGAGAGTAACCGCCGACCTTGGTTGGTTCGACAATCGGTTCAGGAATCTCATCGAACTGGTTACCAATCCGGATTTCACTGCCCGGTACAACAACATCGGACGGTCGATCGCGCGTGGCGCCGAATTTCGGGTGCGCTCCCGAGTGCGGCAGTTGAGCGCGCAGGCCAATTACACTTACATCGACGGGCACGTCCAGGAGTCGACTCAAACGTCGTTTCCGTTTCGGCCGGGAGATCCGCTGCTGCGGCGTCCGCGGCATTCGGCTGATGCGGGAGTGACGTGGACCGGCCGCCGATGGACGGCGCACGGGTCGACTCGCTTTGTGGGGCGCCGCGCCGACAGCGACTTCTTTACGTTCTCCCGGCCGCTCTTCAGCAACGAGCCGTATTGCTCGTCGGACGCGGCTTTCACATATGACTTTCCTCGATTCGTCTCGGCGTACGTGCGATTTGAGAATATCTTCAACAAGTCGTACCAGGAGGTTCTCGGATATCAAGCTCTCGGCCGAAGCGCAGTAGTTGGGGTTCGTGTGCGTCTGGGCTCCGAGCGATGACGATTGTCTTTATCCTGATCGCGTTGCTTGTCGCGGGATGCGCTCCGGCGGAGCGGCCCGCCGGAGCCCCTGCGGTTCCGCAGCGGATCGTTTCGGTTGTCCCCACAGCGACCGAAATGCTGTTCGCTGTCGGCGTGGGCAATCGAGTTATTGCTGTTGGCGACTACGACCGGTTTCCGCCGGAAGTGGAATCGAAACCTCGCATCGGCGGATTGCTCAATCCGAACATCGAGAAGATCATCGAGCTGAAGCCGGATCTTGTGGTGACTTACGGCACTCAGGATGTGCTGCGCGATCGGCTGAGTGCGCTTGGCATTCGGTTGTACCCGTTTACGCACGGCAGCATCGATCACACGCTCGAGTACATGATCGAGCTCGGCAAAACCGTCGGCGAGGAAAAGCGCGCACGGCAACTTGAGGATCGAATCCGCACCGCGTTCAAAGACCTTCGCGAAACCGCTCCGGCTGAGCGGCCAACCGTGCTGCTGGTGCACAGCCGCGGCGCCGGACTGCTCGGCTCCTTTTACAGTGTTGGCGCGAAGGCGTTTCAACACGAGTTGATCGAGATCGGCGGCGGACGCAACGTGTTCGGTGATCAGGATCAGGAAGTCCTGCAGCCCACGCTTGAAGAAGCGATTCGCCGGGCTCCGGAAGTGATCATTGAGACGATTCCGCCTCCCGCCGGTCCACAGGAGATCGAGCAGCGCCGTCAGGACTGGCTGATGCTCAGGAAATTGCCCGCTGTCGCGGACGGGAAAGTCTACGTCCTCGCCGAGGACTACATGCTCGTACCGGGCCCCCGGCTGGATCTGGCTGCAAGGAAGTTCGCCGAACTGATCCGGAAGTAAGGCAGAGCGTTGCCTATGTAGCTAATTGGTCTGGACGGCGGCTTCCGACGTAACGTCGGCCAGCGTGGCGTTCACCAGTACCTGAGCTCGACGGCCAATCGGACCCCATACGGCCGGATCTGTCGGCCCGAACAGGGCGATGGTGGGAACACCGAGGTATGCGGCCAGATGGGTTATTCCCGAATCGTTGCCGACGTATAGTCTCGAAGAAGCCAGGACCCCCGCGACTTCTCGCAGCGACAGGTTTTCCAACCGCGGAAACCGGCCCGTGTGGTAATCCGATTCCGCCGGACCTAGGAGGAAAACCGCCGCCGCCAGGTGGTTCGCCAGATCCATGAAATGGGGCCAGTTCTTCTTAGGACTGCCGCTTCCGGGATGCAATATCACGTGATCCGTGGTGGCGTGCCACCGGTCCGGGAGGTCCGGCGGCGGCAGCGACAAGGTTTGCAACAGGTGTGACGATGCATGCCCGGTTTCGGGAAACGGTTTGGCGTGAAGCACGTTCGCAAGTCCTGAGCGTCGAAGGTTTTCCGCGACGATGGAGGGTTTCATCCAAACGACCGTTCGATCGAAATCCAATTCGGCGATCGGCTCGTAAAACAGCCGGCACCACGGCTCCGAATCGACCGACTGGACTGCGGCCACATCCAGAAAGTCGCGGGCCAGCTCCAACGTGCTCGGATAACCGACAAGGGTGAATGTCGCGTTCTTGTAACAGCTTTGCAATGCCTGTAAAGCCGGCAGATTCAGGACAAAGTCGCCCACACCGCAGGCACGAATCACCAGTATCTTCACGTCCGAATCATCCCAATGCCGCGAAAGCCACGATTGACGCGGCTTTGAACGACCATCCCCTTGATTTCACGCCGCCTTATCCGTACAATGACAAGAGTTTATCGGTGGGCTATGGATCAATTTGAAATAGGCGACAAGGTTGTATACCCCAATCATGGTGTTGGGATTATTGAAAAAATTTCGAATCGATTGGTTTCCGGTAAGTTCGAACGTTTCTACCTCCTGCGAATTTGTTCCAACGACATCCTGGTGATGGTTCCCACCGCGAACGCGGGTGACGTCGGGTTGCGCAAAATCATCGAGAAAAAAGACGTCGATCAGCTCATCACCTTCCTGGGCAGTAATCAATTCTTCACACAACGCGACTGGAAAGACCGGTTTAAGGAAAACTCCGAGAAAATGCGCTCCGGCTCGATATTCCATGTCGCTGAGGTGTTCAAAAACCTGGTTTATCTAAGTCGGGTCAAGCCATTATCTTTCCGCGAAAAGCGTATGTTGGACCGTGCACGATTCCTGCTCATTTCCGAGCTTGCGACAGTAATGAACTTGAAGGAGCTGGAAGTGGAGGAGCGAATCGAAAAAACGGTGACGAAGGCGTGCGGTAAAGTTCCAGTGGCCTAAGCCCACTTCTTCATGTCCAGTTGGATTCTATTTCTGCCCCTACTTGTTTTTTTCGGTTTATCCGCATTTTTCTCCCTTTCCGAAACCGCGATACTTTCAAGCAACCGATACAAGATCAAACATTTAGCCGCACAGGGGAATCGGCGCGCCCAGACGCTGGCCAGCTGGTTGGACTCCCCGGAAAAACTGTTGGCGACCATCCTTCTTGGAAACAATTTCGCCAGCATCGGTGCGGCGACGGTCTCGGCTTCGCTCGTAGCCCGATGGGTCATGCAACAGTACCTCGACCTGGCGCTCGCCGCCGAGACGGTGGTGTTGACGATTGTCATCCTTTTGTTCTGCGAACTCGGTCCAAAAGCGCTGGCTGCGCGCCGTCCAGAGAAGATAAGCCTAAGTATCGTGATCCCCGTCGAAATATGCATGAAGTTGTTCTATCCCATCACGAACCGGGGAGTCCGGCTCGCTGGGTTTTTCTTCCGGAGCGTTCAGACGCGGCATGAACCGGCCGGCGGACCCGTCGCCACCGAGGCTGAATTGCGCGCCATGATCGACGGCAATCGCGAAGAAGGCGCCCGAATGCTCGAGCGCGTCCTGCAATTTTCGGAGCGCCAGGTAAAGGACGTGATGGTTCCGCGAATGGAGGTCACCGCGCTGGACATCGCGACGCCTCTCGACGAGATTCTGCTTGTCGTCGAGAGTACGCGGTATTCGCGATTCCCCGTCTATCAGGGCGTTCTGGACAATGTGGTCGGGATTCTGCACGGCAAGGATCTGATGCCTTATCTGCACTACCCCAAGACGTTTCGCCTATCCCAACTGCTCCGCAAACCGGTCTTCATACCCGATACGGCGCGGCTCAACAACTCGGTCCGGATGCTTCAGAACGCGCAAACGCATCTGGGGATCGTCGTGGACGAGCACGGCGGGATGGAAGGCATTGTCACACTCGAAGACCTGATCGAGCAGATCGTCGGTGAGATCCAGGACGAACACGATGTCGAAGTGGATTCGGTTGTGCCGCACATAGATGGAAGCACGGTCATCGATGCGAGTATCTCGGTGCATGAATTCAATGAGCGTTTAGGAATTAGCGTTCCTGAAACCGGTCAGTACGTCACGCTCGCGGGGTTTCTGCTTGCCAGGTCCGGCCGGTTATTGAAAGAAGGCGAAGAAGTCGATTTCGAAGGGAATGTGTTTCGGGTCGAACAGATGATCGGTCGTCGCATCATGCGAGTCCGCCTCAGGAAGCGCCTGGTTACGCTCGAACCTGCAGGTGTCGAACCTCGGGGGCGGGCTCAGGGCTGATCATCAGTCACGCACGCTGTGCAACAGTTCGAAAAAACCGGGGAATGAGACATCGACGCACGCGGCATTCCGGATGGTAACCGGACCGGTCGCAAACAGACCCGCTACGGCAAACGCCATCGCGATCCGATGATCGCCATGCGAATCGACTGTTCCGCTTTGAATCCGCTGTTGTCCTGGAACGTATAGACCGTCGGGAAACTCCTCTGCCTCCACACCAAGTACCCGAAGATTTTCGGCGACGGTCCGAATGCGATCCGACTCCTTGACTCGCAGCTCCGCGGCGTCGCGTATTCGGATGCCCCGTCGAGTCTGCGCACCAAGCACCGCGAGAATCGGAATTTCGTCAATGACGTTCGGGATCCAGTGCCCGCGGATCTCCATTCCAGACAGATCGGAGTTTTCGACGACCAGAGTTCCGGCCGGCTCACCCGTACCGAGCGAGAGTCCCTCCACGGTGATCCTGGCGCCCATGTCTTCCAGAAGATGGATGTAGCCGGTCCGCGTGGGATTCAACCCAACTCCCATGATGCGCAGTCTGGCCTGCGAAGCTCCAAGTGCGGCAGCGACAAAGAATGCTGCAGACGACACATCACCGGGGACGGTGACCGTTTGGCCGCGCAATGTTGAACCGCCCTCGATCTCGATCACTCCGCCCTCCGCCTCCAGCTCCACGCCGAATTGACGCAATGCAATTTCGGTGTGATCTCGCGTGGTTGAAGGTTCGATCACTCGAGTCGTTCCGGCCGCGTTCAGACCGGCGAGCAGAACCGCGGACTTGACCTGAGCGCTGGCGACCGGCAGCCGGTAGTCGATCGCCTTCAGCGGGCCTCCCCGGACTGTCATGGGGAGAAAGTTGTCCTCACGGGCTTCAACATTGGCCCCGAATAGCCGTAAAGGTTCCATCACCCGTCTCATCGGGCGGCGGGAAAGGGAACTGTCGCCCACAAATGTGGTCGCGAATGGACACGCCGCGGTAATCCCTGCAAGCAATCGAACGGTGGTCCCGGAGTTTTCCGTGTCCAACGCGGTAGACGCCGGTTGCAGGCCGGTTAATCCGCGACCTCGAATGACAACGGTCGATTGGCGTTCCTCAAACGGAACACCGAGCCCGGCCAGACACTTGAGAGTGGAATGACAATCTGCACTGGCCGCAAAGTTGTGGATGGTGGTCACGCCGTCGGCGATGCTGCCGATCATCGCAAGACGATGGCTAATCGACTTATCTCCCGGCAAGGTGATGTCGCCGAGAATCCTTGCCGACGGTTTGATCTCCATGTCGTCAGAGTACCACGGCTGTTTTTATAGATCGCGGTTGCAGGCGCTGGCTTTAGCAAGCGCCTGCGCGCAGCGCGGGGTATCTTTACCGTCGTGGAAATTGTGTCAAGCCGGGATGAATTTATCGGCTCCCAAATTCCCTGTCGCATTGACTTTATAAAAAGCATCGTGTTACTAACGGTCATGCCTCTGAACGAGCCTAGTAGCTTTGAGCTGACCGTACCGAGCCGGCTTGAAGAGATGACTGCCGTGCACGAGCTGGTCGAAAGGGCGATCAGGGAATTCGAGCTGAGCGAAGACCTGGCTCATTGGATCGAACTCACCATCAGCGAATCCATGATCAACGCGATCCAACACGGCAATAAATGCGATCCCTCCAAGAAGGCGACGCTCCGGATTTCCAGAAGCGATGATGCTCTCGAAGTGATCGTCGAAGACCAGGGTAAAGGCTTCACTCTCGACGACATCGCCGATCCGACCAATGTCGAAAACCTGCTGAAGCCCAGTGGCCGCGGCATTCTGATCATTCGGTCGTTCATGGATGAAGTGAACGTCACCCGCCGGGAAGGCGGCGGCAGCAGGCTCCGCATGGTCAAGCGCATCCCGCAGGAAAACGGATCATGAGCATGCTGTTGAAACCCCGTCGGCTCGACGACGTCGTGGTCCTCGACATCAGCGGCCGGATCACGATCGGTGAAGGCACTCTCATCATTCGAGACAGCATCCGGCGGCTCCTCGAAGCCGGCGATCGCAAGTTCATCCTTAACCTCGCCGATTGCGACTACATCGATAGCTCGGGCCTCGGCGAACTCGTGACAACCTTCACCACCGTCCGAAACGCCGGCGGCGAATTGAAGCTTCTCAGTCTGACCAACCGCGTTCAGGATCTGTTGCAGATCACCAAACTTCTGACGGTTTTCGAGTCGTTCGAGAACGAGGCGGAAGCGGTAAAGTCCCTGAAGTAACTGAATCCTGAATCACCGGAAGACGCGTCCTGAAAATCCGCGGTACGAGAGCGCCGCCAACGTTCAGCATCACCTGTTCGTCGGAAAAACTCACGGTGCCTGATATTACTACTCGTGATGAAGCGCTTCCATCGGATCGACGCGCGAGGCGCGAAGGGCCGGAATGCTGCAGGCCGCCAGTGCGACTATCCCCAGCGTTAGTCCAACGGCGGCAAAAGTCGCAGGATCCCGCAGCGGCACGCCAAAAACCAGGCTCGACACCAGCTGACCAAACGCAAGCCCTGCGCCGAGTCCGATGACGATCCCGGTTGCCGCGACTGTCATTCCCTCGCCCACGATGAGACGCAATACCGATCGAGGCGTCGCGCCAAGAGCCATACGCATACCGATTTCGGAGGTGCGTTGGCTTACAGAGTAAGCAAGCACGCCGTAAATCCCGACGGAGGCGATCAACAACGCCACGCATGCAAAAACCGTGAGCAGAACCGTGTTGAGACGCGGCTGCGCGGCGCTGTTGGACAGCCATTGATCCATCGTGCGGACGTTCGCGACCGCGAGCGCGGGGTCCAGTTCATGCACCTTCTGCCGGATCGACGGTAGAAGCGTCTCCGGCGAACCGTCCGTTCGGACCACGACATCCATGAGCGGCCAAACACGCGCGGCCAACGGGTAGTAAAGTGCAGGCGATTCCTGATTCAGTGCCGTGCTGCGCACGTCGCCCACGACGCCAATGATGGTAAATGGCGTGTCCGGATCCGCTGTACGCCTCAGGGTCCGGCCGGTTGGATCGGCGTTCCCCCAGAACTTGTTCGCGGTGGCCTGGCTGACGATCATGACGTTTTGAGGCG
Source organism: uncultured Solibacteraceae bacterium (assembly GCA_964584785.1). GTDB lineage: Bacteria > Acidobacteriota > Terriglobia > 20CM-2-55-15 > 20CM-2-55-15 > JAHFTY01. The sequence goes on along the minus strand of CAZPBY010000089.1, from coordinate 6,069 downwards.
GCGCATCCGCTGCGGTGAAGTCGCGCCCCCGAAGCAAAGGGATGTTCATGGTTTTGAAGTAGCCGGGACTCACAATGCGCCAATCGATCGGAACGGCAGTGCCCGGCGGCAAGACCGATTGCTCGGACGTGATCATCGGGTGAGTCGTGTAGTTACCCACGCCGAACGGAATGCCGCTGGAAACCGCGACCCCTCGTGCTCCAGGCAGCGACACCAACGATTCGATGAGTTCTCGGTAGAATTGCGGCGCCCTGCTGTTCAGCGGGTATTTTGCCGCGGGAGGCGCGAGCTGGAACGAGATCAGTCCTTTCGAATCGAAGCCCAGCCGCACGCGCTGCAGGTTCGCCAGACTCTGAATGAACAGAGCGGCGCCGATCAACAGGACCGTCGCCAGCGCGATTTCCGCCACCGCAAGACCGTTCCGCAGCGACCCACGCATTCCGCCCGTTGAACCGCGTCCGCGTTTCAACACATCATTGAGGTCGACTCTTGCGGTGCGGCATGCGGGCGCAATTCCGAACAGAAGACCGGTGACGATCGTGACAGCGAGTCCAAACAAAAGCACTGTCGGATCCATTTGCACCACCGGGATGGGCAGGATGTTTGGAGGCAGTGCGCGATTAATGATCTTCAATGCACCAACCGCTCCCGCTAACCCCAAAATGCCGCCGGCGGCCGAGAGCGCAACGCTCTCGACGAGCAATTGCCGAAGCAGTTCGCTCTGGCCCGCTCCCAGCGCGGTCCGCACCGTCATTTCATTACGCCGCGATGCTGCGCGAGCCAGCAGAAGGTTCGCGATATTGGCGCAGGCAATCAGCAGCACGGACGCGACGGCGCACATCAAGACGAGCAGCCCGGTCTTGAGCTGGGGGCTGACAAAAGTATCCAACATCGTGATGAGACGAATGCCCCAGTCGTGGATTTCCGGGTATTGCCGGCCCATGCGCGTGGAAACCGCGTTCATCTCTTCTTGCGCCTGCTCCCTCGACACTCCGTCTTTCAGTCGACCGACAACAAAGATCACATGGTTCAACCGAATCTCTTTCGCAGGATCAATAATCAGCGGTGTATAAACATCGCCGCCGGAGATCAGATTCCAGGAGGCCGGCGCGACGCCGACAACCGTCGTGACGGCGCCATTGAGCGTAATCGTGCGGCCGATCAGAGAAGCGTCGGCGCCGAAGCGCCGCTTCCAAAGACCTTCGCCGATCATCGCGACCGGTGCGGCGCCTGGCCTTTCTTCGTCGTCATTGAATGCGCGGCCGAGTACCGGAGGAATGCCCAACACACGCGATAGAGCCGGACTAATTCGATTGCCGGAAAGCTGCTCGGGCTCGCCCGCGCCGGTGAGCGTGTAGTTCGTGAAGGCTATTGCGGCAAGCCCATCAAAGCTCCGGCTCAATTCCCGCCACGACAGGAAATTCAACACGGACGCACCGAAACTCGGCAGATTGAGCTTGTCGTTTTTCTCTGCGACCTGCAGCAGCCGATGAGGATCCTTAAACGGCAAAGGCCGCAGCATCACCGCATTCACAATGCTGAATATCGTGCTGTTGGCGCCGATGGCCAGCGCGATCGTCAAAAGGACAGCGACCGTGAAAACGGGCGCCTTCCGCATCACTCGGATTGCGTAGAGAGCATCATTCAAGATACGGGACATGCTCCCTTAACGGTACAGCCACACCCGAAGAAGTGACAACAGTTGATCCGTGTTGACCGGTTTCGCGATGTAATCCGATGCGCCGGCCTGCAGACACTTTTCACGGTCTCCTTTCATGGCCTTCGCTGTGAGCGCGAGAATGGGCAGCGTGCGGAACCGGGAGTCGTTGCGGATTTCGCGCATGGTCTCGTAACCGTCCATTTCAGGCATCATGATGTCCATCAGAACGACACTGAGGTCCGGTGTGTCTTCGATGATCTCGATCGCCTGACGTCCGTTGGTGGCGTTCACAACTTCCATTTCGTGATTCTCGAGAACGCTCGTCAGCGCGAAGATGTTGCGAATATCGTCGTCGACGACGAGAACCTTTCGATGACGCAGTACATCGTTCGAACCATGCAGCCGTTCGATCATTTCGCGTTTTGCTGCCGGCAACTCCGACACCACGCGATGGAGGAATAACGACGTTTCATCGAACAGCCGCTCCGGTGACTGTACGTCTTTCAAGACCACGCTTTTCGCCAGGACTTTGAGCCGGGCCTCTTCCTCGCTCGTGAGTTCCTTTCCCGTGAACACGACGATCGGAAGATCGCGCCTGGAAGAATCGGCTTGCATGACTTCCAGGAGTTCGAAGCCGGTCATATCCGGCAGTCTCAGATCCAACACGCAGCAGTCGAACGGCGATTCCGACAGCATGCGAAGAGCCTCGGTTCCCGTGCCCACCGACATGACATCGACATCATCATGCCTGAGAAGGTCCACAATGCTCTCACGCTCGATGTCGTTGTCTTCCACTACCAGCAGCCGTTTCGTGTGCGGCGTGATGTACGTTTTGATTCGATCCAGCGCATGTTCCAGGTCTTCCGTCGTCGCCGGCTTCACGAGGTAGGAAAACGCCCCGTGCGATAGACCGTGTTGACGCTCCTCCTCGATGGATAGCATCTGCACCGGTATATGCCGCGTCAACGGGTCAAGCTTCAGATTATTGAGCACCGTCCATCCCAGCATGTCGGGCAGAAAGACGTCGAGCGTCACCGCGGTCGGCTGGTACTGGCGTGCCAGGCTGAGCGCGGCCTGGCCGCGGTTCGCCACGACACCCTTGAAACCCTTGTCGCGCGCCATGCCGAGAAGTATTCGCGCGTAGTGCGGATCGTCGTCCACGATCAGCAGCACGCTGTCCCCCTCACCGATGTCGCTCCTGTCGTCGGGAACTACCTCCTCCGACTTCGCGATCGTCAGCACCGGCAAAGCTTGTTGAGGTATGGACGCGTTATGCGGAACTGTTGCCGGGAGTGTCGTCGTACGCGCCGGTCCGGTGTAGACGAGCGGCAGATAAAGCGTGAAGGTGCTGCCTTGTCCGGGCGAACTCGACAACTTGATTTCTCCACCGAGGAGGGTCGCCAGCTCGCGGCTGATGGCCAGTCCCAACCCGGTGCCGCCGTACTTGCGGCTGGTGCCGGCGTCGGCCTGTTGGAACGCTTCGAAGATGAGTTTTTGTTTTTCGGGCGCGATTCCGATTCCGGTGTCGGTGACGGCGATCGCCACAGCGTTGTGCGCGAAACGGAGGACCGGGTGGTCGCCGGACCATCCTTCCGTCACACGGCGGACATTCATCGCCACCTGCCCCTGCGCCGTGAATTTGAAAGCGTTGGAAAGGAGGTTCTTCAGGATCTGCTGTAATCGTTTGGAATCGGTGGTGATCGTCAGCGGCAGAGTGGAATCGATGTCGACACGGAACGAAAGATTCTTCGACTCCGCAACGTGGTGGAATGTGCGCTCCACGCTGTCGCGCAACGCCGAGAACGTGATCTCTTCGGGCTCCACCGTCACGGTACCCGATTCGATCTTCGACAGATCGAGAATGTCGTTGATGAGCGTCAGAAGATCCGTGCCTGCCGAGTGGATGTTCTTCGCGTACTCCACCTGTTTCGAGCTCAGATTGCCTCCGGAGTTTTCCACCAGTTGCTGACCGAGAATCAGGATCGAGTTCAACGGCGTCCGAAGTTCGTGCGACATGTTGGCCAGGAACTCCGATTTGTATTTGGATGTGAGGGCCAGCTCCGTCGCTTTCTCTTCCAGTGCGCGTCGAGCCTGCTCGACTTCCTTGTTCTTGCGTTCGACTTCGACGTTCTGCTCCGCGAGCTGCTTTGCCTTCGAGGCGAGCTCTTCATTGGTCTGTTGCAGCTCTGTTTGCCGCGTCTGAAGTTCGATGGTGAGCTGTTGCGATTGCTGCAGCAGGTTCTCCGTTCTCATCGTGGCTTCGATCGTGTTCAGAACGACGCCGAGAGACTGCGTGAGCTGCTCCAGGAAACTGACGTGTGTTGCGGTGAACGGAGCCAGCGCCGCCAGTTCAATAACCGCCTTGGTCTCGCCTTCGAAAAGTACGGGGAATACGACAATGTTTGTCGGTGGCGCCGCGCCCAGGCTCGAATGAACGATGGTGTAGTTTTCGGGGACGTTCGTGAGAATGCTTTTCTTCTCCAGCGCGCACTGGCCGACCAGTCCGTGTCCGACGTCGATGCGCTTCGGCTGATTCGGCCTCTGGGCATACGCCGAGAGAAGGACGAGAGCGGGCTTTTCTTCCGTCTCGGTAGTTTCCGGCCGTTCCATCTGATAGACGGTGCCTTGTTGCGCATGCACGAGGGGAGCAATTTCCGACAACAACATCCGCCCGACGGTGACGAGATCGCGCTGTCCCTGCAGCATGCGCGTGAACTTTGCGAGGTTGGTTTTCAACCAATCCTGTTCCTGGTTGCGTTCCGTCGTTCCGCGGAGGTTGTCGATCATGGTGTTGATGTTGTCTTTCAGTTCCGCTACTTCTCCGCGGGCTTCAACCTGAATGGATCGAGTCAAATCTCCTTTGGTGACGGCCGTCGCTACTTCTGCGATGGCGCGAACCTGGTTCGTCAGGTTTGCAGCGAGCAGGTTGACGTTGCCGGTCAGGTCCTTCCAGGTTCCGGCAGCTCCGGGAACGTTCGCCTGACCGCCCAGCCGGCCTTCGACGCCTACTTCGCGAGCGACGTTCGTCACCTGCTCGGCAAAGGTGGCCAGCGTGTCGGTCATGTTGTTGATGGTTTCGGCCAGTGCCGCGACTTCGCCCTTCGCCTCCACGGTCAGTTTCTGCCGGAGGTTGCCGTTGGCTACAGCGGTCACCACTTTGACGATGCCGCGCACCTGATCCGTGAGGTTCGCCGCCATGACGTTAACCGAGTCGGTCAAGTCCTTCCACGTGCCCGCCACGCCGGGCACTTCAGCCTGACCGCCGAGTTTGCCGTCTGTTCCGACTTCGCGAGCCACGCGTGTGACTTCCGCGGCAAACGATCGCAACTGATCGACCATGGTGTTGATGGTGTTCTTCAACTCGAGGATCTCGCCTTTGACGTCTACCGTAATCTTGCGCGAGAGGTCGCCGCGCGCGACGGCGGTCGTCACTTCGGCGATGTTCCGAACCTGGTCGGTGAGGTTCGTTCCCATGGCGTTGACCGAGTCCGTCAAGTCTTTCCATGCGCCGGTAACGCCCGGCACCACCGCCTGCACGCCGAGCCGTCCTTCCGTGCCCACTTCGCGAGCGACTCGGGTTACTTCCGAAGCGAAGGAACGGAGTTGTTCGACCATGGTGTTGATGGCTTCTTTGAGCTGAAGAATCTCGCCGCGGACGTCGACCGTGATTTTGCGCGAAAGGTCGCCATTCGCCACGGCGATGGTCACTTCGGCGATGTTCCGGACCTGGCCCGTCAGGTTCTGTGCCATGGAGTTCACGTTGTCGGTAAGATCCTTCCACGTGCCTGCAACGTCCGGCACCACCGCCTGCCCGCCGAGCTTGCCTTCGGTTCCCACCTCGCGAGCCACGCGGCTGACTTCGGAGGCGAAAGAGTTGAGCTGGTCCACCATGGTGTTGATGGTGTTTTTGAGCTCGAGAATCTCTCCCTTCACGTCGACTGTGATCTTTCGGGACAGGTCGCCCTTGGCGATGGCCGTGGCCACGTCGGCGATGTTGCGAACCTGACCCGTAAGGTTCGAGGCCATCGAGTTGACGTTGTCCGTGAGGTCCTTCCAGGTGCCTGCGACGCCAGGCACCACGGCCTGGCCGCCAAGTTTGCCTTCTGTTCCCACTTCACGAGCCACGCGTGTCACTTCCGAAGCGAAACCGTTGAGCTGATCCACCATCGTGTTGATGGTGTTCTTCAGTTCCTGAATTTCTCCGCGGACATCCACGGTGATTTTGCGTGACAGGTCGCCGTTCGCAATGGCCGTGGAAACATCGGCAATGTTGCGAACCTGACCCGTGAGGTTCGACGCCATCGAGTTGACGTTGTCTGTGAGGTCTTTCCAGGTGCCCGCCACATCCGGTACAACCGCCTGACCTCCGAGCTTGCCTTCCGTTCCTACTTCGCGAGCCACGCGGCTGA
>CAZPBY010000088.1:20107-22732 GCA_964584785.1 uncultured Solibacteraceae bacterium | reverse complement strand
CGATCAAACGATCGGCCAGGTGCAGCTGCACGCGCAGCTGCTCGGCGTCGTGGACCATCGTGGGTTTGACGGGCAGCGCGACGGTGAAGCGATGCGCGGCCGCCTGCATCGGGCGCACGTACTTGTGGAACAGCACGATGTCTTCGAGCGCGTGCGAGTCCGCGGGCAGGCGCTCGGGCAGCGTGAAGTCGTCGAAGCTTTCGATCGCGCTCGCATCGAGCACGTCGCTGTACGCGGCGCGCGCGTCTTCGATCGCCGCGTAGCGCGCGCGCAAGAGCCGCACGAAGGCCGGCGCGTCGGTGCTCGAGGTCTCGGGCACGAAGCCGAGCGTCGCGCTCGAGAACGCGGCCCAGCGTGCGGCGTTTCCCGGATCAGCCGGCGCTGCGAGCGGGTATTCGATAATTGAACAGTGAATCCGAGATCCCATCCATCACAACATTGACGGCCGTGGCGGCCGCGTTTGTAGTGCCCTCTCCAAAGAACTGCACTGTGCCGGTGATCACCTGGTCCGTAGAATTGAGGAGAACGACCTGCGTTGCCCACCCTCCACCGTCGGCGAAATGAGGCAGAACAAGAAGAGTATTTGACGCGCTTTGGGTTGATACGACCGGCTGGCTGGTGATGAGAAAATCACTTCTTTGATTCGTGAACGTGTGTATAGCGGCGACGCCGATTGGAGCCGTCGCCGTGAAGCTCAAACTCCCAACGAACGAAATCAGGTTGAACGGAAAGTCCGACAGGAACATTGCAGACTGCGCGCCTGGACCGAGCGTGATCGAGGACGCTCCCGTGCTGTTCCCGGTGTCGTCCGTCAGCTGAAACGTCACCGTGACCTGGAGGCTGTTCGTGTTCACGAAGGCCACGGCCGTATTCACTCTCGAACCGACCTCAACATATGTGCGACCCGACGTGACCGGTCGAACTCCCGGGATTGAACCCTCGGACACCAGGACGTTGTTCCGGCGATACCCGACGATCCCAAATGCGGCCGGCGGCGTTGTTCCTGCGCCGGGTTGCAGTCGCGCGTACCCTGTGGTGAGATTGGAAGTGCCGCCGATGGTGGCAACGGTCAGCCCCCCGCGATCCACGAAGGAGTAGAACAATGAGTCCAAATTCGTCTGGGCGTTGACCACAGCCGGACATGCCAATACGAATGCCAGGAGCAGAATCAGGATCTTTGCGTTAGTTTGCACGCGTCAATTGTTGGGATGTCTCGGTGCCTGCGTCAAATGTAATTTAACCAGTGTCTCCAGTCGACTTCCTCGAACGTCTCTGGGGCAGGAAGAGAAAAACCGGAACCCCATTCAGAAAGGACAACATTATGACCAACTTTATTTACCTGTTTCGAGGCGGCCAGACACCCGGAGCATCTCCGGAGAAAATGCAGGCGCAGATGCAAAAATGGATGAGCTGGATCGAACGGCTTCGCAAGCAGGACCGATATGTCACGGGAGAGCCGTTGGAATCCGGCGGTAAAGTCATTAGCTCGGAACGCAAGATCGTCACGGACGGGCCGTTCGCCGAAGGAAAAGAAATTGTGGCGGGCTTCTTCATCATTCGAGCTCAGAATCTTAACGAAGCGGTGGAGATGTCGCTGGAGTGCCCCGTATTTGAGAATGCCGGAAGCGTTGAAGTGCGGGCCATTCGTGTGATCAATCCTTAATTCCATCCATGAGCGACGCGAGAAAGATTCATACGCTCGTCGACCATTTCTTCAGGCATGAGTCCGGCAGGCTGACGGCTGTGCTGACGCGAGTGTTCGGACTACACAATCTGGAACTTGTCGACGATGTCGTTCAAGGCGCGCTGTTACAGGCTCTCGAAAGCTGGAAGATACACGGCATACCTGATAATCCCGCTGCTTGGATCTACCGCGTCGCTCGCAACAAGGCCCTGGATGTTATCCGTCGCCGGAATACGGCCGATCGCCTCATCCCGGAATGGAACTCATTTCAACAAACGACCGCTCAACCCGGCGCCTTCGACCGGCTGTTTCTGACCAGTGAGATCGCGGACAGCCAGTTGCGCATGATCTTTACGTGCTGCCACCCCGATCTGCCTCAGGAGTCTCAGATCGCGCTCACGCTTAAAGCGCTTTGTGGTTTCAGTACGGAAGAAATCGCACGCGCTCTGCTGACAACCGAGGCCAACGTCAAGAAGCGAATCGCCCGTGCCAAGCGAAGATTTGTCGACAAGTCGGTTGAATTCGAGGTTCCATCGGGAAGCTCACTCAAGACCCGGCTGGGTTCGGTTCACACCGTAATCTACCTTCTGTTCAACGAAGGATACAGTTCGTCGGACGCTCACGAATTGATCCGCCGGGATCTGTGCGACGAAGCGATCCGGCTGTGCTTTCTGATCCTGGATCACGCGCTATGTCGTGAACCGGAGACGTCCGCACTGCTGGCACTGATGCTATTTCACACATCGCGATTCGACGCCCGCCTCGATGCTTGCGGTGGAATTCTGCTTCTCGAGGAACAGGATCGGACAAAATGGAATCGTGATTTGATCGCTCAGGCTGTTCATCACCTCAACGAATCCGCCACCGGCGATCGGATATCCGCCTACCATCTCGAAGCTGCAATTGCCGCACAACACTCGCTTGCCGGAAACTTCGCTGAG
>CAZPBY010000088.1:0-20097 GCA_964584785.1 uncultured Solibacteraceae bacterium | reverse complement strand
GCATGCCGAGGCGCCGAGCGCCCGCGAGACCGACTGGCAGGAGATCCTCATGCTGTACGACGACTTGATTCGACTCTACCCGTCGCCGGTTCACGAACTGAATCGCGCAATCGTCATCGCGCAGATTCACGGACCGGACGCCGGACTTGCCGCGATTCACGAGATTCGAGACCTCGATGCGCTTCAGGACTACCACCTGCTGCACGCAACTGTCGGCGAGCTTCATAGGCGCGCCGGACGCGTCGAGGAAGCGCAGCGATCGTTTCGGACTGCGATGAAATACACGTCTTCCATTTCGGAACAACGTCTACTCGAAGGTAAGCTGCAGCCGGAACATCATCGCGATCATGGATTCGATATTGAAAGAACCGGATGAACAGACTGCAAGCACTCACGAAGCTCGCCGTTGCGCTCCGGGTTCCGTCAGTTTTCGCCAGAATGCCCAAAATCCCCAGCGTAGAAACGGCGCGTGTGTGGCGACGTCCAGAATGGTTTCCACGCGTGAGAATACTGAAAACCGTTCGAGCAGCGGATTCCACCATCCCGTCGTGATGCAGTAGTTCCGATCGAATGGCGCGCTGTGATGGATATCGTGATGCTGGGACGTGAGGATCAGCGATGTCTTTCCCAGCAGGCTCACAAACCGCGGCGGCGAATCGGTGTGCGCCCACTTGTGAAACTGATTCGTCGCGAAGATCGCAAGGCAAAAGGCGAGAGTTTCCGACAGAACAAACGTCGTGACCAGCGAGGGTGTCGCGGGCAGCACAAAGAACGCCACGCCAAGGACTGGAGCCGACAAAATACAACTCGATCCGTTCGTCTCGATGAAATCGTGATGAGTGATCGCCTTGGGATCGGTGTGGTGTTCGCGAAACGGCCGGATAAAGTTTGCGCCGAGCAGCGGCGTTTGTTCGGTGCCGTAGCGATCCGCAAGCCAGTGCACAACGCCGGAGACAAGGTCGGCCAGAACGTATGCGGTTGGTATGGACACGGCGAGTACGATCCAGGCGGCCGGACGATCCAGCATTGACCCGATTTTCCACACGAGCCCGGCGGCGAAGACGGCGAACAAGGCGATGGCTGAAGTTTCCGTTATGCGATGGAATCGCGAATAACCGTAACTCAGACTCAACCTCCCGGGAGTTGAACCGCGCGTGGAAGCATACCGGAATCCATCGGCGACTCAAAGCCCGTTCGGTATTGCAAACTCAACCAAATCAACGATACGCTCCGCAAACGATGAATCGCGTCGCCTGGGGCTATCAGAGTCATGAACGCGCCGTCGAGAGTTTTTACTCCACCGGTGCGGAGAATTTCGGCAACTTCCACGGTGGTTATCTGAATTTCGGACTGTGGGAAAACGGCAATGAAGATTACCTGCGCGCGGCCGAGAACCTCGTCATGCGCATCGGCACGATGCTTGGGCTGAACAGTGAGAGTCATCTCCTGGACGTCGCGCCGGGCATGGGACCGCAGGATCTGTTGTTGCACGACAGGTTCGGAGGACCTCACATCAACGCGGTTGATGCGACCTGGAAACATGTCGAACACGGCCGGCGGCGCGCGCAAGAACACCACATCGCGGACAGTGTCGTCTTCGAGCACGGGTCCGCCACCTCCCTTTCATTCACAGACGCCAACTTCTCTCACGTCATGAGTATCGAAGGACCCGAACACTTCGACACGCGCGAGCGATTCTTTCGAGAAGCCTACCGCGTCCTGAAGCCGGGCGGCATCATGGTTCTTTCCGATTACACGATTCCCCACGCTCTTCGCGGACTCGTCGACCGCGCCGTGATCCGATTAACCTGCCGCGTTTGGAAAGTTCCGGCAGTGAATGTTTGGACCACGCAGGAGTATCGAGACAAGCTTGCGGCAAACGGATTCTCCCGAATCGAAGTGACCGAAGTCGGCGAGCGGGTCATTCCCGGTTACTATCGCGAACAACGACGCAGGGAGGCTCGGCGGGAGCTGGCGAGGATTCGTGGATTCGTCGGAGGAAGACTGGGACAAATGATCGATCACCTCCTCATTTGGGCCTATCGCCGCGGATTGATCGAATACGTTCTGGTTCGCGCGGAAAAGCCGGCCGTATGATCATCCGACCGTTAAGGTGCCCTGAAAGTATTTCCGCGCTTCAGGTTTTCCGCCTTTGTGGCAGCGACATCCAGGTCCGACAGGGCGAATTCCGTCGCTCCTCCATCACCGATGATCCACAACTTTGTACCGATAATCGCGTAGCCGTGGGTCTCGACCGCTCGTCCGGTCTTGAACACCAAAACAACGGGGACCGGCGGCGGTGAAGGCGGTGCGGGCACCGCGGGTATGAACTCCGGCTGAGGGGCGGCCTTCGCCCGAACTTCGGTGATCTCGTTTCGTAGCTGGCGAATCTCCTGACTGAGTTGTTCGATCTGTATCGTCAGATCACCCGGCGACTGGTAATCCGGCAAAACCACGGGCTGCGAAGGCGATTCGGAGGGCGCGTAATAATAAGGTCCGACCGGAGAAACCACGGGGGCGTAGGGAAACCCGAACACGGGAACAACCCCGCGATTAACGAACAGCGGCCGAGACGGGAAAACTCGGAGACCGGGCCGGAAAGAAGGTGTCACGGGACGTCCGAATCCTCCTGGAACCTGAACTCCGGGGGCGATCGACGGCATCGGTCCGGATCCGGTTCCTCGTTGGACTCCGGGCGGCATATGACGAACCTGAGCGCCGGCCGTTGCCGCGAAAAAAAACGTCGCAACCAACAGCATCCAACGTTTCATGATCTCCCATTCTATCAGACGGAAATAAAGGGCGCTTCGCATTCCACCAACTTGTTAGATGTTCGCACAGGCACTTTCGGCCAGTTCATTCTTGAACGCCTTCCGACCCAACCGTACCGTAGCGATGGAACCGATTCACGGAGGATGTCGATGCACCAAGGAAGGAAGACAGTTTCATTTCTGCTGCCCGCGCTGCTCCTGTTAATAACTCTCTCGCTGTTCGGCCAGGATAATTCCGAAAATGTCCGGTCGCTGAACGGCCGGGTCTTGCAACTTCAGGCCGCGCTCCACCGAGCCGATGCGGCGAACGTGGCGAGCATCCGCGCCCAGGCAGCGCCCGTTATTGCCCAACGCGCCGAGGCGCTGAAGCAGTTGATACAGGACGATCCGGGGGCAGCGTTGTCGCTCGCCTTTTCAAAAGAGCTGCGTTCGCAGCTGGCTGCGGATTTTCCCGCGTCTGCGGCCAATCTCGAGGCGCATGGCGCGTGGACCGGAACTTCCGACCATCTCATCTTCGACGATCCTCAGCGGCAAGTACGAAAATATCGAGTGGAACTTCGATCCGGCGCCGACTTGATTCAAGTGTATTCGGCCAGCGGCGAACCTCACTGCGTCTCCAGTGAGGCTCTTACCGCAGACGGCATCCGTATCGGAAACGTTGTAGCGGCGGGAAGCACGTCCGTTCAAACCACGGGCACGGTCGCGGCAGCCGGTTGTACGACGACGGGTCAACAGAATCTGGCCATCCTTCTGGTTCAGTTTCCCGGCATTCCTCTTCCCGCGACGGTCACCCCGTCCGGAGTATGGGACATTTTTTTCGGCGCGTCCGGCCGAACCGTAAATAACTACTGGCAGGAAGCGTCTTACGGAAAAGCGTCGGCCACCGGCAACGTTTTCGGTCCTTACACGTTGGATCGCGTTTACACGTGCGATGAATACTACGCGATGCGAACGTCGGCGATTGCGGCCGCCGACAACGATGTGAACTTCCTCAACTACACGCGCATCTTTATTGTTTTTCCGAACCCCGGAACCTGCGGATGGGCAGGCCTGGGCACACTCGGTTGCAGCAGTCTCTCCTCTGCCGACGGTACGTTCACCGCTTCGTCGTCGTGGCTTCTCGCAACCTACATGGATTCGCGCGACAACGGCGTGAGACTCGCAACGCATGAAGGCGGCCACAACCTGACTCTCCATCATGCCTCCTCGCGCGATTACGGCGCCGAGGCGCTGGGCGCATTGACCGATCCGGGTGTCCTCAGCGAGTATGGCGACCTCAACTCCACGATGGGAAGTTGGAACTTCGGTCATTATGCGGCTCCTCATAAAGTCCGCATGGGATGGCTCTCGGCGTCGAACGTCGTGACGACCGAGTCCAATGGCAGCTACACGGTCCTGCCATACGAAATCTCGACGGCGGGAGTTCAGGCGCTCAAGATCCGGCGGGGAACGGGTAACGACGCGTGGCTTTGGCTGGAATATCGACAACCCGTCGGAGTCTTCGATTCCGCGCTCAATCCGCAAGTCTTTACGGGTGGATTGATCCACTATGAGGACGCCACCGTCGGGGCGTACACCCACCTTCTCGATTTCACGACGGCAACCAGTTCGTTTTCGGATCCCGCTTTGACGGGAACCTGGACAGACCCATACACGAACCTAACGGTATCGGTTACTTCAAGCAATTCTTCAGGGCTCGGTGTGAATGTTTCTTACGGCACCGTTCCCTGCGTGCGCAACGAGCCCACGGTGACACTGAGCCCGCCGAATCCCGGCGTCAATGCCGGGTCGAGCGCGAGCTACACACTCACGGTACTCAACAACGACGCAGGCGGATGCGCTCCATCCGCGTTTGATTTGAGCTCGGCGGTTCCATCGGGATGGTCCACATCGTTCTCGCTGAACTCTCTGACGCTGAACCCCGGTCAGTCCGGCATGGCGACCATGACTAAAGACGTCCCCGCGGGTATGGCGCCGGGCACGTACGCCGTGAGTGCTACGGCATCCGATGTGAATCACAATGCAAACGGGAGCGCGAATTGCACCGTCACGACTCCTCCCGAACCGCTCTACGTGTCGAGTTTGACGGCATCTCCAACCACCGTGCCCACTAAAGGCTCGGTGTCGATTCAGGCAACAGTCACGAAAGCAGCCGGAGTCCCCGTCAGCGGCGCGACCGTCACTTTTAAGATGACGCGCCCCGGCGGATTGTCGACGTTCACAGCAACAACGAATTCGGCCGGCGTGGCGGTCTGGAATTACAGGGCGATGCGAAGAGGTGCGTACTCCGTGGTTGTGACCGCAACATCCGGTGGAATGACAGGCAATGGCGGCCCCGTTACGTTCACGGCGAACTAAGACTCTTCAAATCTTCTTGTTTTCCGTGTTGAAGCTCCGCCCGGCTATAGCGGAAGGGGGTACATGATCCAACCGACAGCGAGTGCGACAATCAGGAAAGACACGAAAACGAAAACGCCATAACGAAATTGCTCGCGTGGTGTGCTCTTGGTGATGAGGGCGAACACGGTCGAAACCAGGAGGGCGAAAACGATCAGCGCTTCGAAATGCGAAAGTCTCAAGGTTTCCTGCCTTTCGCGATATCGAATGCGTCCAGCACGATGAGATAGTTCAGCAGGCCGGCAACCCAGAGATACGTCGTTCCGTAGTCATAGGTGACGACGTTCATCGCTCCCGCTCCCATGTTCTTGTTCTCCGCAACGAAGTACGGCAGCCCCACTCCGATGTTCGCGATGAATGCAAAGATTTGAAGGGGCTCCTCGACGATAAGGTCGAACAACCTGCCGTGCATCGCCAGGCCCAGCGCGAACATTGCGACGACGCAGACGGCAAACATCAAACCACGAATCCATCTGCCCAGCAGCACGTGACTGAGGCCCGGAATAAGCCAGCCCAGCGCGCAGATCGCCATCGCTGCCACGAGATTCATCGGTTTCCTCAAGGCCAGAGGCGTAGAGGTGGTTTCCAGATCCTTTTCAGGCGTTTCCATTTTGGGAGGTGGTCAGCGGTTGGTCCTCGGCGAGTTTCCTTTCGATGTCTCTACGATCCAAGCCTATTATCTCAAAGATTTTGTGTCTACTCTTTTCTCCGGCGACGAGCGACACGGCGGATCGCGATACCCGAAAGAATGTCGCGACAAAATCGATTGCAGCTTTGTTCGCCTTTCCTTCCAACGCCGGCGCATTGAGCCGCAGCACCAGTTCATTCTCACGATATCCCGCAAACTGAGTTTTCCTGGAGTTGGGGATCACTCGTATGCTCAAGCGCGAGACGTTCTTCACGACCGGGCTCCAAAGAGGGCCGTCCCGACCCGGACCATGGTCGCACCTTCCTCGATGGCGATCTCGAAATCATGACTCATCCCCATCGAGATTTCTCGTAACTGGAACCGTTGAGCAAGACTTCGCAGGTGCGCGAAGTACGGACGCGACTCCTCGGGATTCTCCCCGTAAGGTGGGATAGCCATGAGGCCTCGCAAATCCAGGCGGTCGAGTCTCCGCACACTTTCAATCAGTGCGGACAGATTCGCTTCGGAAACACCGGATTTCGTCTCCTCGTTCCCGAGCTCGACTTCCACCAGGACCTGCATGGGTTGCGGCGCGTGGTCATTGAGCTTGGCGGCGAGGTCTGTGCGATCGACGGACTGAACCATATCGAAGTATTCGACGACCTTTCTAGCCTTGTTGGTTTGCAGGTGCCCAATGAAGTGCCAGCGAAGACGCAGTTCACGCAGTGCTTCAATCTTCGGCATTGCCTCCTGCAGCCGATTCTCCCCGATCTCCGTGATGCCTGCCTCGATAGCATCACGAATACGATCGACCGGAACCGTCTTGGTGACGGCGATTAAACGAATCCCTTCAGGGTCTCGATGACTCCTGGCCGCAGCATCGTGAATCCGTTCACGAATGCGCTCGCAATTCTCGCGCACCGAGAATGACTTCATGCCGGGGGTCAGCGGGCTTTTCGAGTCTTCGGCTTTGAGCCGCCGCCGGCCGTGACGGTTTCCTCGAATGTCGGTTGGGCGGTTTCGGTTTTCTTTTTCGTCGCGTTCTCCTGCAAGCTCTGCTTGAGGATTTCCATCAGATCCACGACTTTTCCGGGCTTTTGCGCAACCACCGCAGGCGCCGTTGGCGCAATGCCGGCGAGCTTCTTCTGGATGACCTCCATGACCTTCTCGTAATACTCATCTTTGTATTTTGCCGGTTCGAACTTATCGGACATGGAGTCGATGAGCGTGTTCGCCAGGTCCATCTCTTTCTTGGAGACGTCCGCGTTCGGGAGGTTCAACTCGCCGGCATCAACGATCTCGTGCGCGAATCGCATGGTGTTGAGAGTGATCATGTTGCCCACCGCCTTCACGGCAGCCAGATGTTCCTTCGTCTTCATGACCACCTTCGCGATGCCGACACGATGCGACTGCGCCAGAGCATCGCGCATCAGCGAATAGGCACGCTCGCCGCCTTTTTGCGGTTCCAGATAATACGGTTTATCGAAATACACGGGATCAATTTCGTCTTCGTTCACAAATTCCATGATCTGGATGGTTTTGGACAATTCGGCATCGGCTCTGTCGATGTCTTCGTCGGTGATCTCGATGAACTGATCTTTCTCGTATTCGTAGCCGCGAGTAATCTCGTCCCAGGGCACTTCACTATTCTCGCTATCACAAAATCTTTTGTAGGAGACGGGGCTCATATCCTTCTTATGGAGGTAATGAAATGAAAGCTCGTTCCGTTTCGTCGCGCTGAACAGCGAGATCGGAATCGTGACGAGCGCAAAGCTGATATGTCCTTTCCAAATCGCTCTCATCGGCCCTCTCTTCCTGGCGTCTTTCGCTGGGCCCAATTCTAACATCAACTTACAAGTAGTATGATCGACCAATGGACCGGTACTTCGTCGTCCACTACCACGAAGTGGGACTCAAGAAAGGAAATCGCGACTTTTTCGAGAAGCAGCTTTGCCTGAACATTCGAAAGTCGATTCGGGCCACCGGCGTCGAAAGTGTGTCCATCCAGAGGATTTCGGGCCGAGTGCTGGTCGTCGTTCCTACCGATAGCGAGGCTGCAATCATCAAAACGGCGCTCAGTCGAGTCTTCGGAATCGCGTATTTTGCTGAAGCCTGGAATTCCGCTCAGAGTCTCGACGAAATGGAAAAGAATGCCTGGGGTTTGCTTCAACAGAGACCGTTCGGATCCTTTCGGATCGACACTCGACGTGGGCAGAAAACATTCCCACACACTTCCGTGGAAATCAACACCCGGCTGGGCGCTTACATCAAAGAACGTTCCGGCGCTCGAGTCGACCTCGAAAATGCGGAGCGAACATGTTGGGTCGAGATCGCGGAAAAGTACGCATTGATGTACACCGACCGGCAAGCCGGACCAGGCGGATTGCCGACGGGAACCGGCGGTAAGGTCGTGGTGTTACTGTCCGGAGGAATCGATTCACCCGTCGCGGCCTGGAAGATGATCAAGCGCGGATGTCGCGCGGTCTTCGTTCACTTCCACAGTTTTCCCTACACGAACAAGGAATCGCAGGAGAAGGCAAAACAACTGGCCGCACGGCTTCAGGACTACCAGTTTCAATCGAGACTGTACCTGATTCCGTTTGCCGAGGTGCAGCGTCACATCATGGTCGACACGCCGGCCGATACGCGAGTGATTCTGTATCGCCGATACATGCTCCGGATCGCGGAGCAAATCGCTTGCCGGGAACGTGCGCGCGTGCTGGTGACGGGCGATAGTGTCGGGCAGGTGGCGTCGCAGACCATCGAAAACATGGACGTCATTTCACGTGCAGTTTCGATGCCGATCCTGCGCCCGCTGGTCGGCGACGATAAGGTCGAGATCGTCGACCTGGCCCGCCGTATCGGCACATACGAGATCTCCATCCAACCGGATCAGGACTGCTGCTCCCTGTTCGTGCCGAAGCATCCCGAAACCAAGGCCCGATTGAACGACATTGAGGACGCCGAGAAACGGTTACAGGTTGACGATGTCATGAAGGTCGCCCTCGATACCGCTGAGATTTTTTGAGGAATTTAGAAAATGGACGAAGTGGAATGCCAATCCGAAAACACAAGTCTCGAATTGGACTGCCAGTACGCGTCGCCCTGCCAGGTCCAAACTGAGATTTGTGTTTTCGGATTGGCATTTCACTTCGTCCGATTTCTAAATTCCCCCACTCCCTACCACCGTTGGAATACTTCCCCAATCACGTGTCCCTTCGCGTTTGCGGGGGCCGGAATTCCGAACAAGCGGCTTAACGTCGGGGCAATGTCGATTTGACGTATTGGACCGATTTCTTTTCCGGCGACAATTCCGGGGCCGGTTGCGAACCAGATCGTCTGCATTTTGGAGTCGAGCGGGAAAAAACCATGTGTGCCCGATCCAATCGAGAGGTTGAGCTTTCGAACCACGGTCGACGGTTCAATCAAAGAGCTCGGCATGTATCCCGGCGCGAAGTCCATAAACAGATCGCCGCTGCTGAGGCCTCCCCCGCCGAGTCCCGTCAGGTTGTCCGCGCGAAAAACGCGCGTCACGATATGAGAACCGGTTTCGGGATCGACCGCGTTCAACAACGCCTGCGTCGCTTCGTTCAGAACGGCCTCTCGATCCTGTGGACGAACGATTCCGCCTTTCCAGTCCGTCGAATTCACGCTCAGAAAATACTCACCCCAGGGTGGTGCGCAGACTCGCGTTTTTGTCAGATCGATCTTGTCCTCCGGAGTTCTCGCCAGCAGCCCTGCTCTCTCCAACACGACGTTTGGATAAAACGACCGCCCGACACCTTCCATACCGTGATCGGAGATCACCGACACGATCGAGTCACTGCCCCCAAGGTCGAGGATGTGTCCGAGCCACGCATCCTGAATCTGAAGAATCTCGGTGTAAAACGGCCAGATTTTGGCGGCCATCTCGTCGTTGTAGACGCCGCTATCGGGATCGAGCGCACCCATCCATCGATGGCCTGCGGTATCGAGAGCGGCGGTGTAATCGATGATGAGTTCACCATGCATCTGTTCAATTGCATATCGCATGCCGCGATCGAGAATCGACATGCCGAAACGAACGGCCTCGAGAAGCCGGCGCTCCGCCGTGCCGTCGCCGCCCGAATAGATTTGCCGGCCGAGCCGGCCTTTGTCGTAAGCCGCAAAACCGAAATCCGGAAATCCGCCGGACGCAGCCATGAATCGCTCGGTCAGCTCGGGCGATGCCGCGCCCTGGAGTGCAGCGACCGAGGAGGCGTACAGCGTCATCTCGCCGGCATCGGGCGCCAGAGAAAACAGACGGAAGTATGCAAGACCGAAAAGATCTCCGCGTTGAACCCGAAACGGCTTGCTCCAGTTCGCAATGGCACTCTGTGCCTCGGCAGGCTTCAACGTCACGCATTCCGATCCGGAACAGATACGCGCGCTGTCGTAACCTTTGACTCGATCATCGCGAGCATCAAATACGGTGATCTTGAACAACGTTTCACCAATCGACACAGAGGTCTCGCGTGTTCCGGGCGCTTGTCCCGGCGAAAGTTGATCGGCGGAAAGAACGCGGGCATCGTCGATCTGCGTGCGGAAGCCGTCAAAGGATGCATACCGGCCGGCAGGAATTCCTTCCTGCCTCATCACGTCGGTGTAAATATTTGCCGGGGTCTGATGAGTTACCGACAAACCAACGACCTTCTTCCCTGCCCGCAGGGCCGCCATCCAGATCGGCTCGGCGCGAAGAACACGCGAATCAAACCCGTCGAAGCTTTCCAGCAGAGTATGTTCGGCTCGCGGAAGCACCGGCACCGTATTCCCGCTGATGCCATTGACGTCGGCATAGGCTCCCGTCCAAATCGCAGCGTGAGCGGGCGCGGTCTTCGAAGGCAATGCCGGATTGACGTACTCCGCGTGAACCCCCATCCGTGCCATCCGCGAAAGATTCGGCAACTTACCTTCGGCCATAAAACGATCGATGACCCAATCTGGCGTTCCATCCCACGAAACGATAATGAGCCGCGTGGCGGACGGAGGAAGTGTTGGAGCGGAAAGTAAAACAACCAGGACGAACGCCATCGGTGCGGTCAATCGCATGGGCGTCAGTATAGTCCGGTTCGGGTACAATTACGCTTCGATGGCAACTGGACGATTCATCAGTTTCGAAGGCATCGAAGGTTGCGGAAAGACCACACAGATCGGCCTTCTTTCCGAGTATTTGACGGAACGCAAGCTTCCCTTCACCGTGACACGCGAACCCGGTGGAACCGCCGTTGGTGAAGGAATTCGGAAGATTCTTTTGCACTCGGAGACCATTCACCTCACGGCTCCTTCTGAACTGTTATTGTTCTATGCGTCGCGCAGCCAGAACATCACGGAGAAAATCGTTCCGGCGCTCGGGCGCGGAGAAACGGTCATCTGCGATCGCTTCTACGACGCGTCGATGGCCTACCAGGGGTATGGGCGCGGCATTCCCCTCGACTTCATCGAGAAACTAACGGAACTTGTATGCAACGGATATCGGCCCGAACTGACCATCCTTCTCGACATCGATCCGCACGTCGGGCTTGTGCGAGCCCGTGCCCGCAATAACGTCCGTCACGAAGACGAGGGTCGATTTGAAATGGAAACGCTCGAATTCTACGGCCGTATTCGCCGCGGCTATCTCGAACTCGCGCGCCGGGAACCCAACCGCGTCCGTGTGATCGAGGCGGACCGGTCCATCGAGAACATTCACGGCGACATCCTGAGGGTACTGGGAATCTGATGCGTTTCGAAGCATTCACCGGCAACCACAAAGTCGTCGACAGGCTTCGTCAGAAGCTGCGCGAAAACCGTTTTCCCCATGCACTGATCTTTGCGGGCCTGGAAGGAGTTGGGAAACACACTCTCGCGCTGATGATCGCGAAAGCGCTGAACTGCGCGGTGGCCGGCCCTGCCGACTACTGCGACGATTGTTCGCAGTGCCGAAAGATCGATGCGGGCACACATCCGGATGTGTTGAACGTTACGGTTGAAGAAGACGCCACCACAATAAAGATTGCTCAGGTCCGTTATGTGCTGTCGATGCTCGACCTGAGGCCGCTTGAAGGAAAGAACAAGGTCTTCATCTTCGACCCGGCGAATCTCATGAATCAGGAATCGTCCAACGCGTTGCTCAAAGGACTGGAAGAACCGCCGGAAAACAGCTTCTTCATTCTCATCGCCGTCAACCTGCATGAACTCCTGCTGACGATCCGGTCACGGTCGCAGGTTTATCACTTCGCTCCGCTCTTGCTTGACGAGATCCGGGCGAAAGGACTCGACGAACTCGTAGTGCGCTGGTCGCAGGGCAGTATCGGGCGTGCGAACAGTCTGGACGTTCAAAGCATCCGAGAGCAGCGCGAAGCAGTCCTCGAATTTCTCGAGGTTGCTGTTCACGCGAAAGACGAAACGCTGCGGAACGTCCTCAACGCGAGCGCCGATCTTTCGCGCACGCGTCAGGACTTCACCGGCTATCTCTCGGTGATGACCGTGTTGCTCGGTGATATCCTCCGCATCGCGGAGGGCGCCCCCGACAGGATCGTCAACGTCGATATCCGGCAGCGCCTGGAACACACTGCCGCAAGCGCGCCCACCGATCGGTGGATTCGCGTTTCGGAGTTCCTGCGCGTGATGGAGAATGGCTTGAAAGGCAACTTGAACCGGCAGATGATGACCGATGTCATGGCGCTCGTAACGGCGGAAATTAGTGATGACATTCCGGGAAAAAGCCGCTAAAATCCGTCTTACTCTGGCCGCTAAGTTCTGCGCAAACCCTTATCTGGAGCCGCTTTCGGGCGCTCTCACTGTGGGCGATCGTAAAAAAGTGTTGTGAGGGAAGAAATGTCAAATCGAAAGCTGATTCGGCCGAGTCTCGCCGAGATCAAGGAACAGATGACCAATGTCAAGCCGCCACGACGACGGCCGCAGAGCACAGCGAACGAACAAACCAACGCAGAGAATTTCTACTACGTCAAACAGATACAAAACAGGACACCGATGGTGATCGTCCTCATGGACGGCGAAACGCTCCGGGGCGTCATCGACTGGTACGATAAAAACTGCATCAGACTAAACCGGTTGTCTGAGCCGCATCTCCTCCTCCTGAAACACCAAATCAAGTACATGTATAAGGAAAACGAAGACAAGGAAGTGGATTAAAATAGTCCTCAGTTTCAGTTGTGAGCTTTGAGTCAGCCGACCCATTACCGATGACTCACAACCGATAACTCTCCAGCCATGCGCGCCACTATCGGTATTACTTCAGGTGATCCGGCCGGCATTGGACTTGAAGTTACTCTAAAAGCTCTAGCGGACGTGGTCGATTCCGCACGATGGATTCTCTTCACGACGCGACATACCGGTGAAAAGAATTCTCCGTCCGTTCCCCACCGATGGATCGATTCCCTCGACGATGCCACCGATGACGGCATGCTTAACATTTATGCAATCGGCGACGGCGATCCTCGCATCGAATGGGGCCGCGTCGATGAGCACGCCGGCGCCGAAGCGTTAGCCTGCCTCGGAGCCGCGGCATCGGCCGCTGTCGAATCGAAAATCGACGGAATTGTCACTGCACCGGTCAACAAGTTCGCGATCGGCCGTGATTTTCAGGGCCAGACAGAGTTTCTCGCGGAGCGGGCTCAGAGCCGCCGGTTCGCGATGGCATTCTTCGCTCCGACGTTCAAAGTCGTGCTCGCAACAAACCATATGCCGTTGCGTGAAGCGCTCGCCAAACTCTCTCCTCATCTCTATGATGAGCTCATTCGGTTCGTCGACTCCGAACTTCGACGTTTCCGCTTTGGTCCGCCGCGAATCGCCGTCGCCGCCATAAACCCGCACGCCGGCGAAGGCGGCATGTTCGGTGACGATGACGATCGCATACTGGCGCCGGCCATCAAACGATGCGCGCAAGACGGCATCGCCGTGACCGGCCCGCATTCCGCGGACAGTCTCTACTATCGGGCGCATTCCGGTGAATTCGATGTCGTGATCGCGCCTTTTCATGATCAAGGCTTGATACCAGTGAAGCTGATTGCCCACGGCGAGTCGACCAACGTGACCCTGGGCCTGCCATTCGTCCGCACGTCGCCGGATCACGGGACCGCATTCAACATCGCCGGCAAAGGGATCGCGGATCATTCGGGCATGCTATCCGCGATGAAATGCGCCGTCGATCTCGTGGACAGGCTGCGAAAGTCGATATGAGCCAAACGGCACCATGGGCTGCGGACGATATTCTCGAAACCATCCGCCGTTACTGGGGATTCCGGGAACTGCGGCCGCTGCAGGAACAGGCGATCCGGTCGGGGCTGGACCGTCGAGACTCGCTGGTGGTGATGCCCACTGGAGGCGGCAAATCGCTGTGCTACCAGGTTCCCGCCGAGCTCGCTAAACGAACGGATGTCGTCGTATCACCGCTCATCTCGCTGATGAAGGATCAAGTCGACGGTCTGCTGGAGTGCGGCTATCCGGCTGCCGCTCTCTACAGCGGTATGCCTTACGATGTCGTACGCCGCACCGAAGAAAACCTGGCGGCCGGCAAGTACCGCCTGATATTCGTCGCTCCGGAGCGCCTGCTCACGCCGCGGTTTCTCCAGATCATCGAACGTCTGAGCGTTCGCGCCTTTGCGATCGACGAAGCTCATTGCATCAGCCATTGGGGCCATGACTTTCGGCCGGAATACCGCCAGCTTGCCGAATTGAAGACGCGCTTTCCGGATGCCAGCGTGCACGCTTACACAGCAACTGCAACCGAACACGTTCGTACCGACATCATCGAACAACTTCGCCTGAAAGATCCGGCCATTCTTGTCGGAACGTTCGACCGGCCGAATCTGGTGTATCGCGTGGTTCAACGCGTGGACGCCAGGGATCAAATACTGGAGATTTTGCAACGCCACGCAGACGAAGCGTCCATCGTTTACTGCATCAGCCGAAAAGAGACGGAAGCGATCGCGGAGTTTCTCCAGGAGAGCGGCTTACGGGCGGCGTTCTACCATGCCGGGATGGATGCGAATCAGCGACGCAAAACACAGGATGCGTTCGCGTCGGAAGATATGGACGTTGTCGTGGCAACGGTCGCGTTCGGCATGGGCATCGATCGGAGCGACGTCCGCACGGTGATCCACGCCGGCATGCCGAAATCGATCGAGCACTACCAGCAGGAAACAGGCCGCGCCGGACGCGACGGTCTCGAAGCAGAATGCGTGCTTCTGTATTCCGCGGCCGACGTACTGAAGTGGGAGTCGCTGATTGAAAAAAGTGCCGGCGAAGCCGGCGCCGGTCAGGAGGTGGTCGACGCCTCACGCCTGTTGGTCGAACAAATGCGGCGATTCTCTACGGGAGTTCAATGCCGTCATCGCAAATTGTCCGAACACTTCGGCCAAAAGCTCTCGAAGACGAACTGCGGCGCATGCGATGTTTGTCTCCACGAGCTCGAAGGCATCGCGGACGCGACCGTAACGGCGCAAAAAATTCTTTCATGTGTCGCCCGGACCGGCGAGCGCTTTGGCGGCGAACACATCGTCGATGTGCTGGTCGGCGGCGACACCGAGCGGGTCCGCCGCTGGCGTCACAACGAGCTGAAGACTTACGGCCTCATGAAGGGCAGCGAGCGCAAGTCGATCACGAACATGCTGTACCAGTTGCTCGATTCCGGGTTGCTGGACCGGACGACGGACGAACATCCGGTGTTCAAGTTAAACGCCGCTTCATGGGAGGTCCTGCGCGGTCAGCGTGAAGTCCAACTGCTCGAGTCCAAAACGAAGGTACGGAAATCGCGCTATGAGGAAGACTCCTGGGAAGACGTCGACCGTGGCCTGTTCGACAGCCTTCGCAAACTGCGGCGCGAGATCGCGGACGAACGGAACCTGCCGCCGTACCTGCTCTTCAGCGATGCCAGCCTGCGGGACATGGCGCGAGTCCGCCCCGGCTCACCCAAAGCGTTTCTCAATGTTCGTGGCGTCGGCGAACGGAAGCTGGAAGATCTCGGTCCTCGTTTTCTGGAAGTTATCTCGTCGTACTGCCTCACCCATGGATTGTCGTTGGATGCTGTCAAAATGCGGAACTCGCGCCGGCTCCGATCCACCAGGAGGGCGAACGATTCCAAAACTACCGCGTTCGGAATGTTCGTCAAGGGCGCAACGGTCGATGAAGTGGCCGTTGCCACCGGTCGAGCGCCGAGCACGGCGTGGGCGTATCTTCAGGAGTTCGTCGAGCGCAGCCCCGCCCACCCGATCGACGCCTGGGTCAGTCCGGAAACGCAGAGCACGGTCGCTGCAGCAGCCAAAGTGGTGGGAACCGCCTACCTTAAACCCATCTACGACCGCCTGGAGGGCAAGATCCCTTACGAACACATCCGGCTGGTCGTCGCGCGATTGCGATAAGGTTATATGAGCTCGAAACGCCTGCTGCGTTGCCACCGATAGATGTGGAAATCGGAATCGAACGTGAGCACGCGGGCTTCATCGAAAAGTTCAGCGCATCGAATCAGACAAACGTCGGCGAGAGACGGCGGCCGATTCCGATACTTGCGCAAGAGTGTTTCGAGACTTTCCCAGGCTTCGCCCAGATCGATGGCAATTTCGTAGAAGCCCTTTCGACCCAAGGCCAGGACTTCCGCCGGGCCGCCGGCGTGAACCTTCCGCATCAGGAAGCAGGCTTCCGCCACGACTGCTTCGCAGCTGCGGAAGGGTGGAGAACAGTCTGAGAAAATCTCCCTCGCCCTATCATGATGCGCGTCGTCTTTTGAAAGCAAAGCAACCAGTGGCCCGGAATCCAGCAGAATCCCGGAGCGTTTCACTCGCCGAAACCCGCAAAATATTTCTTGTTGGTGGAAAGATCGGTCGGACCCCCTTTGAACTTGCCGGCGCTGCGGCCCGCCAGCTGGAGTGCGGATTGTCTTCGCGGATACTCCTTAAAGATTGATCTCA
Organism: uncultured Solibacteraceae bacterium; assembly: GCA_964584785.1. GTDB lineage: Bacteria > Acidobacteriota > Terriglobia > 20CM-2-55-15 > 20CM-2-55-15 > JAHFTY01. The sequence continues at coordinate 3,376 of CAZPBY010000088.1, read as the reverse complement.
ATCCGCGGCGAAGCAATTCGGATTCACTGTAACCTGTAGCCGTTTTCAATTCCTCAAGCATGGCCCTTTCTTCGGCGCTTAAGCGGGCGTGGACATACTGCTTCATAAACGGGTAGTGTAGCACCAATCGTTTGATTGTGCTACAGCCGCCAGTGGGCGATTGCGGATTCGGGGTTGGTAATTTGTGATCCGCAATCGCCATTGCTCGCCAACGTGCGCCATGTGACGTGCTCTTCGCTACCGCCAGGGTACCCATTTTTGTGCGAAGCGGGGCGGACCCTGGATTCTTAAATGGCTCGTTGCGGGTCGTCAAGGCACCGGGTTCACGATCAGTTTATCGATTAGTGCACGCACGTGGACTTGTGATGTGCAGTTTGTGATCCAGTCGTCGTTGTCTGTCAGCGACGATGGACCACAGCCATCCACACGCTTCCGAAGGTTCTTCAGGTCTTGGATTGCCTGGTCCACATATCCCGCCGTGATCGACTGCTTGATATCCTGAAGCCGGCTTAGCGTCGCGTTTTTGTTGCCTGGAACACGAAAGTCGTTGTCCGGCAGGGTTTGAACGACCGTGGATACGATCGCTACCGAGGTGGCTTGTATCTCGAAAGCGCCGATGTCTGTACCGTCTCCACCGTCGGCGTTCGCGACGTTCGTGTCGAACGTGCGCACGAAGCCCGGACCTCGCTGGTCGGTGAGCAGCCCATAGCTGAATCCTTTGTCCACCGCTGGGCTGATCGTCTGCAACCCGATCGTCAGAGTCGGCCCGCCGTTATCCCGCAGGCCACTGGGATCGAACTTCGGATCGAGCGGCGAGGTGACCGTTCCTGTCAGGTCCGTGGACGTGGGAGAAAAGCCGTCGATTCCATTGCTTAGAACCCCAATCAGGTTGTATCCCGCGGAAACAACAACAGGGCTGGAAAAAACGTCTTGCTCAGAGCCACCGTTTACCGTATTCGCCGCGATAATGTTGCTTATTACGGTCGCGCTACTGCTGTGCAGGTCCACTGCGGCACCATTTGAAGAATTACCGGCAACAGTACTGTTCGTGAGACGCATCGATCCCTGGTTCCATCGAATGGCTCCACCGCCTTCGCCGCCGGCTTGCGGAATAGTATTGCCGATGAATGTGCTGTTGTAGATATTCAAAACCCCTTTCTCTCCGAAAATGGCGCCGCCGGAGGCCCGCACAGGGTTCGCGGCGAAGGTGCTGCTGATGATTTGTGTCGAGCTGTTTTCAAAGCCGGCAATAGCGCCGCCACGCGCCGTGCTGTTGTTGTAGAAGAAGCTGTCGGTGATGTTCACAGTGCCGAGATTCAAAATACCGCCTCCGAAATAAACTGAGGAATTACCTGTGAACTTGCTGTTTGTCACATTGAGTGTGCCGTTGTTAAAAACCCCGCCGCCGTGGGTGGCGTTATTTCCATCCAGCTTGCAGTTAGTGAGATTCAATGTGCCGGTGCCGTTATAAATACCGCCTCCTCTGCACGCGGCATCCGAATTCTCAAAAGAGCAGTTGGGAATGGCAAGCCCATTGGCGATCGTCATCCCGGACAGCGTCACTTTACCGGTTGCGGTCACCATAAAGATGCGGTAAGTGTCTGCCGCATTCCGGCGCACCGTCAGCAGGTCCGGACCCGGGCCCGTGATGATCAGGGTGTCGGCAATTGGCGGCAGCGCGCTCGCCAGGTTGATCGTCCCCGAAACGCCAATACGGATGCCGTCCGCCCCGGAGTGGGCATTGGCTATGTCGATGGCTTCACGTAAAGTACAGTCGGTATCGCACGAGAAGTCATCGTGATCGTCAAGCGTGGTGACCAGATAAAGAATCCCGGATACCGGCACCTGTGCGCGGGTCATGGGCGATGCCGCTGACAGCAGCACGACGGTCAACAACACAAACCTTATGCATATTCTTTTCATCTCATCCCCCTTTGGAACTGACGCCTTTTCTTTTCAACTTTTCTTGATTTTGCAACTGAAGGTAGGCGCCTGCATTCCTGGAAGTCCTGAGGAAACCCATGAGGAAATTGTGAGAACTATGAGGAAGTTATGAGCGCAGCCGAAAGTGACCTGCAAAGCTAACAACTCCGGCGCCTCAGGGCCCAATTCGGCGTAACGTCACGAAGCCCGTCGCTGCGCTCCGGGTTCTGTCAGTTTTCGCCGCAACGTGCAGAACCCGAAGCGCCTTGTGACATTACTTCCGCCTTTTGTCAGAAAGCGCGGATGGCGCGGACGCGGCGCGGGAAGTCCTTGTCGTCGTAGTGTTGACGGCCGCTGTCGGCGAAGTCGATGTGGTGGGCCATGTCGGCGGTGGCCTGCGATGACGTCCAGTATGTGAAGTTGTCCGCGAGGCCGGCGTCCCCGAAGTCGCCGGCGCCGGTCGCTTTCAGGTGACGATACATCAGCGCCAGTTCGTCTCTTGACGGGAGAAACCAACCTCCGACGCCATTGAGGCTGTAGTTGACGCACAGATCGGCCGCAGTTCCTCTTTCCGTGCAGGAGGCCGCGAGCATCTCTTCGGTGTTTTGTTTTCCTTTGCCGACAGCCGTTCCACGCGCGCCCGAAATGGCGCGTCGAAAACATCCCCACTTCGCTCCCGTGCTCTGATCGACGGGCGCCGCTTCGAGATAACGCCAGCCATCGGCCGCGAAGTTTTCATTCTTATAGAAGATGAATCCACCGGCCGGACCGACGTCGCCGGGTTCGTATTCGCGCGCCGGCATCCAGACGGCCATTTCTCCTGCGCCGCGGTTTGCCCACAGGCAGTAAGGGATCAGCGTGATGGGTCTTACCGGCAGCGACGAATTGGTGATTCGGCGTGCCTGGGCGCCGATGACCGTCACACCGCCAAGCCTCGACTCGTCAACCGACGGTTTGAAATCGCCGCGGCTGTCGACCATCACATCCAGCGCCCGTCCGTCCGCCACGTCGGGCCACTCGGCACAGTAAACGATCGGGCCGCGTTCTATCGCGACTCTTCCACGATCCTCCCGGACGCGAGCATCGGCGACAACCTGGCGAATTTCGAACGGAAATACGACATCGATCATGTCACCGTCTTGCCAGACTCTTTCGATCGATACATACCCGCTTCGATCGGGAACCGAACTGATCGGCAGGCCGTTGACCGACACGGTCGTCTGTTGGTCGAGCTTGTCGCGATACGCGTACAGCCTTCCAGGCACCGGCTGGTTCCGAGCCCACCCGGGAATGCGCAGTTTGATCTTGCCCTTCACGTCCTGCTTCGCAGACACCGTCAGTGTGGACTTGCCGTCCCAGGGCATGCCGCTTTCGACGGACAGTCCGAGTGTCTTGCCCTCAACAACGAACTCAGCCCGGCAGCCGCGGTCAACCCAGATGCTGTCGCCAGCGA
>CAZPBY010000087.1:0-22821 GCA_964584785.1 uncultured Solibacteraceae bacterium | reverse complement strand
ACCCGCTGTCACTGCTCCCGCGAGAAGGTTACGTCGAGAAATCTTCCTGGCCATAGTTGAATCCTCGGTTTGGAGTTGTTGTGAAACTTTCTGCCGGGCAGTATACATATTCCGTAACCTGTCATACAGGTTTATTAACGCAAGTGTCACTGCCGCGAATGGTTCCAGTCCTGGAGCATGTTGTGGACACTATCCGGGCCATACCGTCGGGAGAGAGTAGAATGTATCCAGATTCGATCCGAGGAGACGCCGTGGGCGTAATGCTATCGACCGACCTTACAGATCCGCAGGCCGTGCCTTATTTTCTGTGGGACGATCCGATGACCGTGACGGAGTTCAAGGCAGCGTTGCAGTCTGCCTCGTTGCCTGAACGGGCACGCCTTCTGGGTAAGTTGTTGCGCGAGGCTCGCGACAACGATGTGTGGAAGTTTGTCTCTCCCGAAGCGGTGTGGTCGGATTGGACGGCCATTGCTCCGCACCTCGGGAGGCGCAGAGGCTTTTGGGAGTTTCTGCTTGCCGTCTGGCAGCAGGAGGGTCTAATTGGGAGATAGCAAGCTGACCCCTCTCCAGCAGGATGTGCTCAATGCCTTCTTTGCGATCGAGACTCGGTTCTTCCTCACTGGAGGGGCGGCGCTTGCCGGCTTCTATTTGCAACACCGCGAGACGCACGACCTTGATCTCTTTGCCGTCGACGACATTCTCGATGAGGGTGTGGCGCTACTAAACCAGGTCGCACGGCAACTGCAATCGTCGCTGGAATCGATTCGAACGTCTCCCGATTTCCGCCGCTTTCTGCTCCGCCGTGGGTCCGACGCAATCGTGATCGATCTCGTCCGCGAGCGCGTTCCGCAGATATGCGGCGAGAAAGCAGTGATTCGGGGTATTCGTATCGACCGGCCGGAAGAGATCCTGGCGAATAAGCTATGCACGCTGCTGTCGAGGTCGGAGGTTCGCGATCTCGTCGACGTTCGCGCGCTGGAAAGCGCGGGATACTCCGTTGAAAGTGCCCTTCCCACCGCCATGCAAAAGGACGGGGGCCTGACACCCGCTCAGCTTGCCTGGATACTCCGTCAGATACACATCGATGATCAGTTGATTCCGCCGGGCGACGTGTCTGCCGGGCAACTCCGAGCGTATTTGCACGACTTGATCGCACGGCTCACCCGACTAGCCTTTCCCAATTAGAAAAAACAGCTGACATTTTCGTGTGGCTGTCGACTATCCGACGTGTGGGCCAAGGACCTATACATCGAGGCCGAGCGGAACGTCGGGGCAGCCCTGCAGCGGCTTGCGCGCGCCCATGCCCTCTTCAACGCTAACCAGCAAGACAACCCACAAGCAACTTTCAATTCACAAACCGGCCCAGGAAATCAAATGAGCGGCGGTGGGAAAACGGTGGGAAAGCGGGACATGTCGCAGCCGATTTCGGAAATGATGACTTGAGCCACCACATCGCTGACACCGGGAATGGTGGTCAGGCGCTGGGATTTGGCGCGAAAAGGATCGAGCAACGCTCCCACCTCCCGATCCAGGTCTGCAATCGATTTTTCGATACCTTGGATTTGCTCCAGGTGCAGCTTCAACAAAAGCCGGTGAGGCTGTCGGATGCGTCCACGCAAGGTTTCTCGTAACGTGGCCGCGCCGGCTTTCCACCGGACTTGCACTCCACGGCAAACACCGGCCGTCTGTTTTTCAAAACGACGAAATCCACCTCACGTTTTTCGGAATCGCGGAGAAGGGAGGGTTTGAAACCGTTTTGGATCCATATCAATTTCGCGTGATGAGAACCTTTTTGTTCCAGTGCGAGTTCCGATAACGCGATGGCGTCATTCATGGCATCCTGAAAACGTACGCGATTCAAATGCTCGCTTCGGAGCGCACGGCCGTCGTTAATACGAGGTCCAAACACGACCTTTGACCGATCGAGGCCGATCTCTGCGGCTCGTGTTTCAGGATAAGGGCGGTAGCCTTGCGCGAGTGTTCATAGGCTGGGACTTAAAACCCAGGAAAAAAAGAAAATGAAGAAGCATCTTGGCAAATTGCCCAAACCAGAGCGCGAAAAAATCGAGGCGGAATTTCTCGCCAGGAATCCTCGAGATTTTGATGACCGAATGTCGCGCGCCAAGCGCTACAGCCCGCGTGCCATCCGGTTATCGCCGAAAATGATCGAGCATTTGAAAATGCTGGCGAAGTCCGAAGGGGAACCCGAATACGAGACCATGGTGAAACGATGGATCGAAGAACGGTTGGAGAAAGAGACGTCAATTCGCTGAGACGCGAAACCAATCCTTCGAGGAGATTGCACTGCGCGACTGTGGGCCTCTATGGCAGTTCGAGTTCCTGGCACAGGCGCTTAAACGGCAGCACGGTGATCTTTCCGGATTCGAAATGACGGCTCCCCAGATGGGTTTGGTAAAAGTGCGGGATCGGCGTTCTGCCGGCAAAGTACTGAATCGCCGGACCGAGGCTTTTCTCTCCGGACTTGCACTCCACGGCAAACAGCGGCCGTCTGTTTTTCAAAACGACGAAATCCACCTCCCGTTTTTCGGTATCGCGCAGATAGCGCAATTCCATCGAATAGCCCTCGGTGTCCTCGATCCAGTGGCAGTACTTGAGAAGCTGCGATGCAACCATATTCTCGAATCTCGGGCCACGCTCCTCAACGCTCGACCAGTCCCAGAGGTACAACTTCTGTTCCTTCTTTACCGCTCGGATCTTAGGCGCTCCATAAGGAGCAATCCGAAAACAAACGTACAGGTTTTCGAGAATCTGCAGCCAACGTTCCGCCGTCTTGTGGTCGATTTGCAAATCTTCTCGAAGACTCTTGACCGAAAGCGGCGCTCCGACCTTCGAGGGCAGCAGATCCGTTAGATGCTCGACCAGGCTGATTTCGTGGACGCGTTCGAGGTCGCGAAGATCTTCGCGAATGACACGCGAAATACGATCGCGTTGCCAGATTCGATGTTCGACCTCATTTTGGGCCAGCAGCGGTTCGGGGAAGCCGCCGAATTTGAGCAGTACTTCGACGTCGGAAAGGGTGGGGTTCTGATTGAACTCGCGAAGCGAGAACGGATGCAGTCGAAAATAGCGGTATCGACCCGCCAGCGAGTCGCCGCCCTTTCGATAGTAATCCAGCCGGGCGGAGCCGGTAACGATGATGCGGCGGCGCGACTTCTCCGTATCGTAGATGCCTTTGAGCAGATTCCGCCAGCGCGCATATTTGTGGATTTCATCGAAGAGAATCACCTTCTCGCCGGGGGGCAGTTCGGCCGCTCGAACGCGCGGAGGAACCGAGGGATGATCCCAATTCAGATACGCTGGATGGGTTTCGTCCACGCTTTTCCCAAGGAACTCCAGCGCAAACGTCGTTTTGCCGACCTGGCGCGGCCCCCCAATAAACGCCATCTTGCGCGTCAACGCCTGCGCCACGGGCAATTCGAGATACCGGCGAAGCCGCATAAAGTGGATGATAGTCCACTTTACACGTGACTAAAATGGACTTTTGTCGTCCACGCGGATGATTTCGGATGAAGCGGAGCAAATACCCAGCTGTGAGAACGTGTGAACGAATTGGCCCGGACGCCAACAGAGTATAGCCCCGGCCGTGAGGGGCTGTTGCCCAAACCTCCGGGATTGCGTCCGCTGTAACGGCGGTCTATGACCCAATCGATGCAGGGGCCGAGTCAGAAACCATTTAGATTTAAGAACAAGCTGTCGTCACAGACCGCCGCTACAACTGAAACTGACGGAGCGGCGGTGTTGGGGGCAACAGCCCCGGTGAGGCCGGGAAAAGTCGCGTTGATACCGATTCTCTATAAAACTGTAAAAACTCCCGCTCCTGCAAGGACTGCCGGCGACGGATTGCCTATTAATAGATGATGGGAGGGCATGGTGAGCCCTTACACAGAACAAGCGTCGTTGTAATGTGTGTCTCCGTTCCTTATCTTCCTCAAAGCAATATTTGCAATGTATTCGCGCGTATGTTTTTCATCATTGGGTGAAAGATCGTGAGAATCTACCGGCTCAAGTGGTCGATAGTTCGTGAGAATTCACAATTGGAATATTTGCAATGAATTCCCGTCGCTGTTCTATTTCAAAACGATATTTGCAATGCTTAGCGCGTTATGATCTTTTTCATTCCGTTTTTTGTATTGATTGCTGCGTTTTGATTTAAGTCATTTCGTTTTTTGCAATGCTTTGCCGCTCGTGATCTTTTTCATTCCGATATTTCGCCTGCAATAAAACCTTTGAAACGAATCATCCGTGTATTTGCATTGATCGTTTTGGGTTGTTCTATTTTTCGCCGGTATTTTCATGTCAATAACGCGATTGTTCCATATTCACGATCTCGGAGCAGATGAACGCGAACGGCTTCCGCACACCGACGCCCGACACAGTCACCGCTGTCCGCAATGCCGCAGCGGCGCTTGCAGACCTTGGAGCTGAAGTAGATTTTGAACATCATTGTGCGCTTGGTAAGGCAAAGCAAAGGATCGAATCTCCCGCGGCGACCGCAACGAACTGCACGCCATCGATGGCAAAGCTCATGGGGGAGGCCGACATGTTACCGCCGGTTGGGCGCCGCCACAGCAGGTTCCCGGTCGCGGCATCCAGGGCGATGAGATTGCCGTCGCGAGAGGCCGCGAACAACACGCCGCCCGCTGTCGCCATCACTCCGTTTTGTAGTGATCCTTGAGAGAGCTTAAAGTCCCACGCGGTCTTGCCCGTCTCCGGGTCGATCGCTTTGATACCAGCCGATGGTGGCGGCTCGTTGGGCCGAGGTGGCGGTGCAGCGCCTCGAGCGCGTCCGATGTATTGCCGCCCCGCTTCGAAAGATTGCGGCGAACTCAGATAAAACGCGCTGTTCTCCGCGTATTCCAGATAGAACAAACCCGTGAGCGGACTGTATGACGGCGATTGGAAATTCGTGCCGCCGCCAATCGACGGATAGACGAGGAAACTGGCTTCCGGGCTGGAGTTCGAGCCCGGAACCTCGATCGGACGCCCCTCAGGATCGAAGCCACGGTTCCAGTTCTGATAAACGAAAGGCGTGCCGGAAAGGAATTTTCCGTTGCTGCGATCCAGCACATAGAAAATTCCGTTGCGGTCAGCATGCAGGAGCAGCTTTCGGTTTTGGCCGCGCCACGTGCGGTCGACGAGGATCACGTCTTCGGTCGAATCCCAGTCATGGCCATCATTCGGCGTGAACTGGTAATGCCACTTGCGTTGGCCGGTATCCGGATCGAGTGCAACGACGGAGTCCGTAAAAAGATTGTCGCCGTTACCGCGCACCGATCGATCGATTTGGGCGCCAGGATTGCCGACAGTCCAATAAAGAGTATTGAGAACCGGATCGTAGGAACCCGTCAGCCACATCGGCCCGCCGCCGGTTTTCCAACTGTCACCGGCCCAGGTGTCGCTACCGAACTCTCCGGCGGCGGGGACTGCGTACCAGCGCCAAACTCGCTTGCCGGTCGCGGCGTCGTACGCGTCCACGAAACCACGCGCGCCGAACTCGCCGCCAGTGATCCCGGTGATGACCTTGTCTTTGACAATCAGTGGAGGGCTCGTGAGACTGTAGCCGAGCATGGAGTCCGCTACCTGCGTCTCCCACAAGATCAAGCCCGTGCGCGCATCGATCGCAACCAGCGCTGCATCAAGCGTGCCGACGAATACGCGATTGCCAAGTATGGCGACTCCGCGATTGTACGGATTAATCTCGTTCGGATTTCGGACTTTTCTTTCGCGAGTAAACTGCCAGATCTGCCGGCCCGTCCTCGCATCCAGCGCCAGTACGGTCCCCGGCGCGCCGCTGGTGTACATGACGCCGTCGACGACGAGCGGCTGGGTTTCGAGCCGGTTTACTCCCGCAATCTGCAAGGACCACTGGGCCTGCAGTTTCGCGACGTTCTCGGGCGTGATCTGCTTGAGCGCCGAATAGTGTGTGCCCTGGTAGTTGCCCCAGTAATGCACCCAGTTCTGCGGTTCGGCATCGGTATCGCGAAGCCGTTCGTACGTGATGCCGCCCGGGATCGTCGCAGCCGCTGTTTTGGCGATGTCGCGGGTTTTCAGGGTACCGAGATAAGCGATCAGGTTCTGCAGTTCTTCAGGACTCAAACGCGTCCCGTAATCATCGGGCATCAGTGAGCGGCTCTCGTTCCGCACGGATGCAAGCTTCGCCTTATCGAGAAGCTGGAGTTTCCCGGAAGTGTCGATCATCTGCAGGCTGAACGCGTCTTCGTTCCGCCGCACTCCGCGGATCTCGCGTCCGTCCTGGGTTGTGACCACAACCGTCGGTGAGGACGGTGCGTCGCGACCGCCGCGTGTACTTGCTTTGTTTGGATTGAGGATCTTTTCGCGAATCGCTTCGGCCGACCGCGCACCCACGCTCGACAGGTCAGGCGCCATGATGCCGCCTCGTCCATTGACTTCATGACACGCGGCACAGCCTGCTTTGCCAAAGAATAAAGACTCACCGGCCGAAGACGCTCCTGTTTGTCCGGCCGGTTGCTGCGCACCCAGTACGACGAGCGCCGAGCACGCGGCAACCATGGCTATCACGATAGATTTCACATTCATGGGTGATTTATCGAGCATTGTACGTCTTGCTGAATCCGTTCCGGCTGTTGGAGACGGTGAAGGTTCCGTCCGCTTGCGCGGAAACTTTGATCCAATAAGCGATCTCATGGCCGGGCGCCGCGCTTCCCCGGCCACTGACAGCGCCTCGCGGGGCTGCCGCGCTCGGAGCACCGATGATCGGCTCGGGCGGCGGCGGCGCGATAATGGCCGCGATCGATTCACGTCCATCGACATTCGCAATAAACACCGCTGGACGATTGTGTTCGACACCTGCGTAGTAGCCCCAATGCAGTTGCCACAGGTCTTCCAGTCCAGGAGCCGTCTCGAGTGTCTCGAAAGTCCGAGTGCTGCCACCTTTGCGAGGTCCGTTATTCATGATGGCCACGCGCGCCTGCAGCGAATGTACCAGCGCGCTGGAGCCCGAGCGGTCCTGACCGTGATGCGAGGTGATGTACAGATCTACCGTTCCGATCCGATTTGCCGGGCACATCAAATCGAATTCCTTGTTCCACAAGAGATCCGCCAGATCGATCGTCCTGAACTTTCCGTACGTAATAATGCTGCCGACGGATTGACCGTTTTCATCATCAATGTCGTTATTACGCTCGAATGTCGCGCACTCGGGGTTCGGCCGTCCTGCGCCTGGCGCCCCGCTAAGACTGGCGCCGATTGTTTTGCCGCCAGTCGTTACGATCCACCAATCCAGGCCGCGGATCGGCACTTTATCGCCGGGAGCAGCCACGGTGTGCGGAATGTTGTGTTCTGTATAGAACCCCTTGTACCAGTCCGAGAATCCACGGCTCTGTTCGGTTGGCTCGACCGTTGTTCCGTGATCGATAAAGTGCTTGATCGGCACATGCTCAGCCAGCTCGCGTAACCCGCCGACGTGATCCCCGTGATAGTGTGTGATCAGCATGTAATCGATCTGTGAAACACCGGCATCGCGAAGCGCATCCAGAATACGTCCGCTGTCGCGTCCTCCGGCAAACCCCGCATCGACAAGCACGCTTTCACCCGACGGCGACCGGAATAGCGTCGACTGGCCGCCTTCCGTATCCACAAAATAGATATCGAGTGTGTTGGGTTTAGTGGAAGGCCTGGTCTGGGCCAGGGCCAGACTCAGAGTTAAGACACCCAGCAACGGGCCGGCGATCAGCTTCCTCATCTCAGTTCGTCCCTACTTCTTCGTGTATCTGGCAAGACCCGGCGGGTTGACCTGTGAAACGTAGATGATGCCAGTCGCGTCTACGGCCACACCTTCGGCACCCGTCGTCCCACCAAGGTTATTCCAGGGCGACGGGTTCCCCAGCGGATCCTGGATGAACGCCGTGACTTCGCCGGTGCGTGCGTTTCCGACGTGAACTCCGCGGACGTATTCGTTTTCGTGTCCAGCTCGATTACTGGACTGGGAGTCGGCACCGTAAAGGACATCGTTTTTGTCGATGTAAATTCCACTCAGTCTTCCGAATTGCTTCCACTCGGCGATGAAGTTGCCTTCCTGATCAAAAATCTGAATCCGGTGGTTTCCTCTGTCGGCAACGAACAGACGGCCTTGTGAATCCATCGCGAGATCATGCGGACAATCGAACTGGCCGATGGCTGTACCACTCGTGCCCCAGGTCTTGATGAACTTGCCTGACTTGTCGAACTTCATGATGCGGTTGTTTGAGGGAGCACTGTCATGCCCATCGGCAACAAAGATGTCGCCGTTTGGCGCGGTGATGACATCCGAAGGTTGACTGAAGTGCTTTTCATCGGTGCCGTACACGCCCGGTGTTCCAAGCTTCATCAGGATCTTGCCTTCGGGACTGAACTTCACGATCTGCGCACCATTCGGCACCTGCGATTTGTCCTTCGAGGTTGCAGGACTGGCTGCGGCGCCGCGCTGTGCCGAAAGATCGACGTTGGATTGAAGATCGGCGACCCAGATATTCCCATCGCGATCGATATGAATGCCATGCGGATAGACGATTTGGCCGGAGCCGAACGCCTTGACGAAGTTTCCGTCAGGGCCGAATTTCCAGATGGGATCCGCGTCGGAACCAAGGCAAATGTTGGCTCCGCAGCGCTCTGCGATCCAGATGGATTTACCATCCTTATCGATGGCAATTGCACTTGCCGAACCCAGTGTTCGTCCGGCAGGTATCCTGAAGAACGCTTCGTTACGGGCATAAGGATTAGGTAACTTTCTGTCTTCTTCAGACCGGATCGATTTGTATTCGAGCGCCTGCCCGCCGCCGCGTCCGCCGCGCTGTGCCTGTCCAAGAATCGTGGCGGCAAGCGTAGCGAATAAAGCGAGTCCTGGTAAGGTCTTTCTCATATCGCCTCTACTGTTGTCCTGCGGTGTTCTGCATGTTGATCAGTTGGTACCCACCAAGGGCCAGCCGACACGACGGTCCTGCGCCCTCGAAGCTCATTTGATGCCACATCATTGGTGCGGCGTAAAGCACGTCACCTTCTTCAGCGTGGAACTCACCGGTGTTTTCGAACTGGCCTCGAATATGACCGACCTGAACGATCCACCACTCCGCTGGTCCGGCGTGCATGTGACCAAACACAGAGTTCGGATTGAACGGGGCGGTGGCCGCTGCCGCACCACGACCACCCGCTGCATTCGTGCGCGAGTTGCACTTATTCAAAGGATCGTTAGCATCGGCGAAACCATAAAGCGGCTGGGCAAACAGATGATCTTCAGTGACCTTAGGACCAAGTTGTTCACACTTGCCGACAGCCTCAAAGAGATTCCAGTGAACCTGGTTTGGCGTCACATAGGTTGCGGGAGTGTGGTTGAACGCAACTTTCACGACTTCAGCACCCGCCATTGCTTTCGGCTGCGGATCGTCGGACGGATAGGCCGTCTTGTAGTTGTTAGGATTTACTTCAACCCACAGTGTGTTCTGATTACCCGCCGTCTCATAAGAAAAGATCGTGCCTTTCAGAATGTTGATGATCGATCCACGAACGCCCGTGACAGGCGGCTGGCCTTCAATGGTGAAGTGCATTTCGCCGCTTACGACGACAAACATCGTGTGCGTATCCGGATGCAACTGCCGAGGGAACTTAGTGCCCGGGGCGGCCGAATTGTAGGTCGCGTCCTGCTCAGGATCCTTGATGATCTGCTCGCTCCAATTGTTTTTGCCGGCGTACTTCGCTTTCAGTTCCGACAGCTTCCAAAGCGGACGCATCGGCCGCGGGTAAACGCCACCTTTAGTTTTGTTGATCCACCACGTCTGCCCGCCACCTTGGGAGTACAGTGGGACGAGAAAACTTAGGGCCAACAATGCGACGAGTACGATCCTCATTGTGTTTGTCACAGTTGCCTCCTGGGAATGTTAGGAAGGAAGACGGAACGCAATCACCTCAGAGCTATAAGTGTTGGAGCCGATAGTCAGGACAATGTACTGTTTGCCGCCGCGCATATAGGACATCGGCGCTCCAGTCTGACGCGCGGGCATGAAAACGGCTCCTTTCTCCTCACCTGTCTTCTTATCGTAGGCGCGAAGGCGCGCCCCTTTTCGACCTTGCTCATCCGTGAAGAGCCCGCCGTCGCCGCAAATGACCAGCGTCCTGGTTGTGAGCACTCCGAGAATGCCGGACTGGCCCGTTCGCGGTACATTGATGCCCTTAAGAAGAGGATGATTCCGGATCGCATCCGGTGTTTCGCCGTGGACGACCTGCCACGCAATATCACCTTTGGAAAGATCGATTGCCGTGATGCGGCCATAGGGAGGCTTATTCAGCGGTAACCCGGCCACCGTGAGGACAAACGGTGTGACTGGACCAGTCAAGGAGTCGTTGACCGGACCGCCGCGACGTGCACCACCACCGCGGGCGCCGCCGCCTTCATCACCGCCGGAGTCGCCGCCGGCGCCGCCGATATCCGCCGTTCCGCCGGCTTCACCAAAACGCTGCGTGAATTTGAAGTCCGAGTTTTCGTTCGGGTTCGGACCGACTCCGACCGCATCCAGCACAGTCTTCGAATAGATGTACACCACGTGCGTTTCCGGATCGTATGAGCCACCCGGCCAATTGGCTCCGCCTTGAAAGCTCGGCAGCACCAAAGTGGCCCATGGGCCGTCGGGTTTATTGAGCGCCGGCGGTGTGTATAAAGGTCCCAGGCGGTAATGCCTCGCGACTTCCAGCGCCCGCGCTTTGATCTCTGGCGTGAAGTCGACGAGATCATTTTCCGAGAATCCCTGCTTGTCATAGGCGGGAGGTTTCGTTGGAAACGGTTGCGTGGGCGAGTACCACTCACCTGGGACGTCGCCTTTCGCGACCGGCCTTTCTTCGATCGGCCAGATAGGTTGACCTGTTTCGCGGTTGAGGACGTACAAGAACGATTGCTTGGTCGGCTGAGCCAGTGCCTTGACTGTGCGTCCATTAACCGGAATGTCACAAAGAATCGCGGCACACGGCACATCGTCGTCCCAGATGCCGTGATGGACCATCTGAAAATGCCACTTGCGTTTGCCCGTCTGCGCATCGAGCGCAACAATGCTTTCGCTGAACAGCGCGTTGCCATGACGATAGATACCGACAGAGTCACCGCCTGGTAGCTCGACGCCAATGTAGACCAGACCTAAGTCCGGATCGGCAGACATTTGGGCCCAGACGCCGGCATGTTGATTGTTCTCGGCCTGGCCAGGAACGATCCAGCTGTCGTAACCGAACTCACCTTTTTCAGGAATCGTATGGAAGATCCAGAGTCGCTTACCCGTCTTGACGTCGAAGCCACGGGTATAGCCCTTGACCCCTTTAACGGAACGCGGAGAGCCGCCGCCGGCGTGAGCGGCGCCGACGACGATGACGTTCTTCACGACGATCGGCGTCGAATGAAGCCCAATGTCCGCATTGAGTACATCCATTTCCTGATCGTCTTCTTCTCTTAATTCGACCACACCATTCTTGCCGAAGTTGGGATCCAGATTGCCCGTCTTAGCGTCGAGTGAGACGAGTTGATAGCCGATCGTCACGCAGAAAATGCGTTCGTTTGCGCCATCGGTCCAATACGAGACGCCGTGACCCGATCCACTGCGCGCACCACGCCGGTCGCCTTCGTCCTGCTGATACTGCCAGAGTGATTTGCCGGTGGCTGCATCCAGCGCAACGACACCGCGCCGCGCTCCAACTGTCAGAAACAGCCGTCCGTTGGCGAGAAGAGGTGTGGCCTGGTTGGCGAACTCGACGCCGCTGCCTACGGTTTCTGTCTTGAAGCGCCACGCAACCTCCAGCTTGTTGAAATTGGCTGCGCTGATTTGGTCGAAAGGAACATAGCGCGTGCTGGCGGCATCCTTTGCATAATGGTGCCAGTCGCTGTCGGGGACAACCGGAGCACTCGAAGCACTACTCCGACTCTGCACCCAGGTGCGGAAACTCGGCGGAACCAGTGCGAGCGACGAAAGCTTGAGCATCATTCGGCGGCTGATCGCAGTCATAGATTTCCTTTGATGGTTAGTTACGCGTGCCGGCCATGCGTGCGGCATAAGCTTTGGCATCGCCGACTGCGAACTGGTTGTTCACCTCGATCAGCTTTCCGTCGCGGAAGGTCATGTAGAGAGCCTTCTCCACGTGAACGATGCGTCGGCCATATTCGTCCTTGAGCACCGCGATTTCTTTGTGCGTCTTCACGTCGATGACGCTGCTGTCGCCGAGGAAGGCTAGTCTGCCGTCATTGGTCATGTCGACCCAGCTATGAACCACTCCTGCAGTCGGCTTGATCATTTTGGAAGGGTTATAGACGGGGTTCCGTCCGTCGCCCGGGTTGTCCCAAACTTGCCACACACCGTTGACCGGATCGGCAACCCAGATTTCGCTTTCGTCCGGAGTCATCCCAATGCCGTGACTGTAGCCCTTTCCCTTCCACGCGTCGCCGGGAAGCTCCACGTGCTTGAGCACCTTGCCGGTTTTAATATCGCCAATCTCGAAACCGATGAGATCGTTGACGTTGACGTAGACCAGGCTGGCGTCATGGTTGATGGTGAGCGGGCGCACCATCTCGGAGAAGGTCATATAGCGCAGAACCTTTCGGTTCGGCACGTCGATGACAGCGAGACCGGCCTTGCCGTTCTTCGGGCTCGACATCGAGCCCATGACGCCGAGTTTGCCGTCCGCGGAGATCGCCAGATTATGGGCGACAGGCGCTTCGGGCACGGGAAGCTTGCCCAGGCTCTTGCCGGTGACGCCATCGATGTAATACCACCACGAGTTGTAACTCGAGCCGACTACCATTGTCTTATCGTCCGGCAGCACCCACGGCCGCTCACAACAACCACTGGCGGAGCCTCTGGTGCGTTCGACCGGCGCACCTTCTCCTTTGAAGGTCCAGGCGATCTGATCGGTGGATAAATCGATAGCCTTCATCCAACCGTCGGATGTCACATAGAGCATCTGGAGTGCTTTGCTGGCCGCAATGCCGGATATCTTTGGCCCCGGCATCAAGGCCGCGGGCAAGCCGTAGGGAATGCGTTTGATAAAGCTATACTGATAATCGGCGTCGAGCACGATGACGCCCGACTGGTTATCCGTACCGTTGTCACCCGGTGTCGCAATGTAAAGCAGGTGCCGGGCCGGCTCGAGAAGTGGCTGCGCACCTCTGTTTTGCGCACCGACATAGCTCACCGCTGAAACCGCGGCAATCCCGCAAGCCGCCAGGACAGCAATTCTGAGTTTTGGCATAAGAGCTCCTCTTTCTCCTGTTTATTGTTGCGGTCGTGGCGCGTAAGGCCCGACTTCCGGCTTGCCTTGCGTATTTCGCAGCGGCCCAAGTTCTGCCGCTACACCGCGTGCGATGGCGGCAGTCTCGCTTCCTCCCTGAAAGCAGCTAAAGTCCGGCCGATCCCGCCAGGCAAACGGGCCGCACAACCGGACGTTCGCCTTGATCGCGGCGTCGTGAACAATATTGATGGCGCGCTCATAGTCCGGTGATCCCTGCCGGTATCCTGAGAAATTGCCCAAATCGGAGCTTGCGGCAAAGACGGCGGTAACGCCGGGAACCTTTGCAATCTCGTCGGCGTCCTTGAGTCCGTCGAGGGTTTCAATCATGAGTATCAGAACGAGGTTGTCGTTAATGGTGTTTCGATAGCCGCCCGGAACGTCACCCCACATTGCAGAGCTGGAGCCTTGACCACCGCCCTGGCTACGCCTTCCCAGAGGCGGAAAGTAGGCCCAGTCTCTCGCCCGTTTGGCTTCTTCAACCGAATCGATCGTGGGCACCACAAGAACGAGCGCGCCATCATCCATCGCGTGCTGGATCTCACGCTCATCGGTATAGGCGACACGTACCCCGGGTACTGCCTTGGCATGCGGGCAAGCCGCCCACATGCGAGCGACGGAATCCCAATCGCGTGAATTGTGCTGCATTTCTGTCCAGATGAAGTCATAGCCTGCCTCGGCCATCGCACAATAGGTTTCCGGATCGGTCGAGCTGAAGACCGTGCCGCCGGTGACTTTGCCGCCTTGCATCATCTTAAGCTTGACGGGATTCCAGATCTTCGATCCATTCGGCGCGGCGAAGCCGTTTCCATACTTCCACGTATTTGCGTCAAACGGACCCTGATTGACCGCTTCTGGAGGGGCGACCATTCGTGCGTTGCTGTCCTTGCCGGCGGGAGCCGCCAACGGAAACGTCGTCGTGCCGGGAGCCGCATTGTCGGCATAAGGATCCGCCGAGGCACCTCGTTGGCCGCGTTGGCCACGTTGGGGCTCGACCGCGAAGGCAGCGAAACCGAGAATCGCACAAACAATCGTTATAAAAAGCAGTCGCTTCATAAGAACTCTCCTTTCTTTGACAATCAAAACATGACCTTGGCCGCGATCTGGATACTGCGTGGGGCCCGTACACCGCTTCCGGTTGAGCCGCCCAGCGCTCCAAAGCCGAATCGCCCGCCGCCCCCGCCCAGGGCCGATGGCAGATTGATGATTTTTCCGCTGGCATCGAACTGGGCTGCGGCGTTCACCGAATTCCACTGCGTGTGGTTGAAGGCATTAAACATCTCCAACCGCATTTGAAGGAACCGGCGCTCGTTGTCCCCCAACCGGAATTTCTTAAAGACGGAGAGATCCCAGTTGTTGGGACCGGGTCCGCGCAACGGCCGGATCGCGGAGTCCATTCCGGTGCTTCCCGGCACGGCCGGAGCGAAGCACGAGGTGTTGAAATAGGCATACAGCGCTCGATCGCCACCCGGGATGTTCGGATTGCAGGTGAGCACGACACGAGGCGCCCATCCCTCCGATCCGGTGATTCGACGGTTCAAAGTCGCCGCACCCACGCCTTGGATGCTGTAGGTCGGAGTAAGCGGCGCGCCTGAAGACATGCTGGTAATCCCCGAAACTTGCCAACCGCCTAAAACTGCCCGGCCAACCGGGTTATCGAGGAAACTGCCGGG
The DNA here is from genome assembly GCA_964584785.1 of uncultured Solibacteraceae bacterium. GTDB lineage: Bacteria > Acidobacteriota > Terriglobia > 20CM-2-55-15 > 20CM-2-55-15 > JAHFTY01. The sequence goes on along the minus strand of CAZPBY010000087.1, from coordinate 7,858 downwards.
GATCGCAGCACTAGGCACGTCATACTGATAGTTGATCACCAGATTCTGTGTGCGATCGAAAGTCAACAGACCGTAGTCGGCCTTCCGATGGTTCAGGGGATTGCCCAAAAAGTCGTAGCTCGTGTCGGTGCCGAGTGTTTTGGACCAGGTATAGGACGCGCCAAATGTCAGCGCCCTGCCCATGCGGCGATTCGCAGAAACCTGGAGACCATTGTAATTACCGATGCCGCCATAAGACGCGATGAATCCGCCCGATCCCAGACCCGACTGAGCCACTGATGCGCCGGTACCGATATATCCGACGTAAGGCCGCAGAAAGTCCACCGGCAGCGCATTATCGCCGTTAAGGTTTACAGGCTTCGTCGGATCCTGATTCTTCGGCAGCCAGGCACTGCCGAACGGTGCCTCGTTAAAGGGCGTTCGCGCCAGCACGTGCCTCGAAAGCGTGCCGACGTAGCCCACATCAAAGAGGATGCCCATGGGCAGGGACCGCTGTACGCTCACGTTATAGTTGTAGACTGTGGGGATCTTCCCTTCCGGTGAAAGTCCACCTACCGTTAGAGGGAAAAGTGTGCCGGACGAAGAAGCGATTGTGTCTAACGTGCCGTAAAAAATTTTCGGCGTAAGAAGTTCGGGCGGGAAAATAATCTGGTTGAAAATCATGTTGCCCTGAATGCGTTCGTAGAAAATACCGCCTCCCGCTCGAACCACGGTGTTGTCCGCACCCCACGGAGTCCAGGCGACGCCAAGGCGAGGCCCGAACAGCGGGCCGTTACTACGAACCAAGCCTCGTGGGACTCCGTTTGTCCCAGGTAGCACGATTCCGTTATAGGGATTTCCTTTACCGGGAACGATCGCGCCAATCAGCACCGCAGGAGCCGTCTGATTGGTCAGCGGATTGAGCGCCAAGCGCTGATTATTCACCAGAGTCGGCTGGTATAGAACCACCTGCTGCGAAGGATCGAACTTGTCCAGGCGAAGCGACGAGATCTGATCCTTGTCGTCGAACCAGGGCTGAAGGATCGAGAAGCGGACGCCATAATCGAGCGTCAGGTCGCGCCGCACATTCCAGTTGTCCTGCACGTACCACTCATAGGTGCGATAGTGATAGTAGCCCTTCACGTACTGGTTCGCCTGATCGAACGTCTTGTAGTTGCCCAATAGCGCATTCGCAAACGACCAGCCCGTGTCCCCCGGATTCGCAGTGTCCCGGCTGAAATCCAGCCTGCCATTGTTCACTTCAGTAGCCGTCTGGCGTTTCCGGCTGATATCGATAAAAAACCCTGCTTTGATGGTGTGCCGCGGAAATACCTTGGCGATATTGTTTGTCCAGTTGACGCTTGGATTCTCATTGTCATAAGGCAGGCCGGCCAGGTAGATGTTCGGCGGATTCGGCACATCCCAGGTCATGTTGGGAATAAGTCCAAGAGAGTCCGCATTGGGGTAAAGCATCGGGAGAGTGATACCCGCATTGGCTTTACGGTAGCGGCTATCCTCGGGCACCTCGTTGGGAAGCCAGTTGCGCGTACTGCCGTAGGTAAACTCGTTGGTGAGCGTTGGAGTGATGATGGTCGTCAAGCTCCCCGACCCCGTGATCGCACCCGTTTTTGCGTGGAATGGTGAAACGCCGATCTGGTTGTTCGTGTTCAGGCCACCCGACTGCAAACGGTCGCGGCTGTTCTGGATCAGCCGGGCGTAGAACCTCCATTTATCCGAGATGTTGTAATCCACGCGGAAGGTCCGGTCGTTGATACTATCGGTTGGTTCGAACTGGTACTGGTAGTTATAGGTGTTGTTTACTCCCAGGCGATTGGGCAACGGGTAAAAATTCAGCAGCTGCTGTCCGTACTTGTTCAAACGCTCCGCCGGAATCACGTTTCCAGGGAACGGTTGACCGGTGAGAGGATCTTTGATGGTCACCAGCCTGCCGTTTTCCTGGGTCTTGGAAAAATCGCCTTTGCGCTCTTCCGCCGTCGGCACCGTCAACGAAACGAGATTGTCGAAGGGACGCGGGCGCTGAAACTCAAAGTTGGTAAAGAAGAACAGCTTGTTCTTATCCTTATTGAATTTGCCGGGGATATACACAGGTCCGCCGAGAGTGAATCCTTCGGTCCGATTCCGGTTTCGCGATCGCGCCAGGCCGTTGTAGTTGTTGATCCAGGAGTTCGCATTCATCCATTCATTGCGCAGGAACAGGTACGCGCTTCCGTGAAATTCATTGGTACCGCTCTTGGTGACGATCGTGATGTTGGAACCTGCGGCGCGGCCAAACTCTGCCTGCTGGCCGTCGGTCAGTACCTTGAATTCGGCAATGAGGTCTGGATTCAGACGGAGCAGGCCGGTGCCGTTGTTGCCGGTATCCATGCTCGAAATCCCATCCACGGCTAATGCGTTCTGATCGGTTCGCAGGCCGTTCGCATTGTTCGTATCGGAGTTGAATCCCGGCACCGTTTTCAGCAGATCCGTGAATACGCGGGTCGACGACGCGAGATTCACAATTTGACTTCCCGTCAGGACGCCGGATCGTTCGGCGCTCACGGTTTGCAGTGTGACGGCGGCGGCTTCCACCGATACCGTTTCGACCAACTCGCCGACTTCCAAGCGGATCGGCGGCAGTCCGATGCGATCCTGGGCGTACAACGCGATTCCTTGTTTTTGATATTTCTTGAATCCGGGGATTTCTACCATCAGCGTGTAGGTGGCGGGCTGCAGCGGAGTGAAGACAAAACTTCCATCCTCATTGGTGATGACCGTTCGGGCAATCGATCCCTGCTCCTGATTGATTAAGGTAATCGTTGCACCCGGAATGATCGCCCCGGTTGTGTCCTGTACGACGCCGCTCAGCGAACCAGTCGATTGCTGGGCGAAAACGAACGCGTTCGGCGATAACAGCACAATTGCCAAAAGCGAAATTCGGATCACAGCGGACATGGGCTTCATATTGACCTCCCGGCGACGGTCGCCGCCGCACACTCTCAGAATCCCGACGGTCTGATCCAGAAGCTTTCCTGCCAGCTCTGGTGAGGCGGGATTGTCTGTAGATCTTTGTACAGTCCTTTGTGCGCCAGGTTCATCGCGTCCGTGATTCCTGTCATCGGCTCAAAGCAGACGAAGCTGCGTGGAGCGCCGCCACGCCCCGAACCTGTGGGCGAGTACACAACCAGCGCCGTGTATTTCGGTCCAAACGCGACTTCGATTTTTTGTTTTTTACCGGCTAGTGACATTTTGGCTTGTCCCGAAGGGTCACGCGCCAGGTCGCCGAAGACATCATCCAGATTGAAGTCCTTGAGGGCGACGGACTGTGGCGTGGGAAAGAACTTCTCGATAGGGCGCGTTTCGCCCGTTGGAATCTTGTCGGGCGACAACATATACTGAACGCGGGCCGGCACGGATAGCGTCCAGTCGTCTCTCGCTGCATCGCTCAATTGAAAGTAAGGATGAAAACCGATGGAGAGCGGCATCGGATCGGAACTCAGGTTTTCAACTTTCGTCGACACCTCGAGTTCACCGTTATGTAAGCGGTGGGTCACTTCAACCGTGTGCGCGAAAGGAAACTGCGCCATCCACGACGGATTGCGGTAAACCTCCAGTTTCGTGGTGAGCCATGCAGACTGGTTGTCCGCTTTCATCGCGATGATTTCGCGCGGGGCATAGCTGAGAAATCCGTGGATGGGATGCGCGCCGCTCACATTGCCCAGATCCATGTTGAACGGAAACCGTTTGCCGTTCGCATAGAAAGCCTGTTCGTCCAGACGATTCGCCCAGGGTCCCAGGAAAGGAATTCCGGTGTTGGAAGGCCTTTGCTGGAATGCGTCAAGAGATGGGGCTGAAAAAAAGATGATGTTCACGCCGCGAACCTTCATCTCGAAGACGACGGCGCCGACGGAGGGAATGATGGACACAATCGTATCCCTGGTCTTGTCCATCAGCCGGACGACATCACCGTCTTTTACTGCGGAATACTGCGCTTGCGCGCCTTGCGCGCACATCAAAACGACAGCGAGGATGCCGATGATGACTCTGCGATTGCCCATACTGTGCGTCCGTTGTAGCGGCGGTCTATCACCGCCGGTTTTGCAGATCCTCAAGCATAAAACCGGCGGTCATAGACGCTACAACAGGTTAGAATTTGAATCGCATGCCGATTTCGATTCGGCGCGGATCCAGAACGGTAGTGATATTCGTGCTTCCGAAACCCTGGCGAAACTGATTGTACAGGTCCGATGACGTCGCGTTCGGATTCGATGTCTTCAGATTGGCCTGCAACTGTTCCGGACTATTGAATGTCGTATAGCCGTCGGATAGTTGGGCGCCCTTCATCTTGTAAACGACATTCGTATTCAAGGCCTGACGACGCGTATTGTTGAACAGGTTGAAAAAGCTTGCGCGCAGTTCGAATCCCATTCCTTCATGGACCGGGAAGGTCTTGCGAACTGTCACGTCGTTCGACTTCGTTCCCGGCGACCACAGATAGTTGCGCGAGCCGAGTCCGGAATTGCCAAGCTCGGGAAGTGTGAACGAGTCGATGTTGAACATGTGATACGGATCGCTTCCGCCCGTATTCGGATTCGCAGTGGGTTGCAGGCGGGGCGCGACATCCGGGCTTCCGCTAAAGATCGCGTTGAGATTAGCCACAGACTGAGTGCTGTTCGCATAGGTCAAGCCAAAGGTCGGAGTCTGCGGTGTTCCGCTAAGGAAGCTCATGATGTGAGCCGTGCTCCAACCGTCGAAGAGCTGACGGGCGATTCCGTTATTCCAACCCAGACGCTTTGCCAGACTCGGAATGTCATAGACGTAGTTGACTGTGACATTGTGGGTGCGATCATTATTGGCCTGATAGCCGGTGTAGTCCTTCCACCGGTAGTAATAGAGTCCGGGGTTTTCGACACCGCTGATCAGCTTGGCGTAGGTATGAACCAACTGGAACGAAAGTCCATGGCTCATGCGTTTCGTGAGATTGGTCTGCAGTGAGTCGTACCTGTTGTTGCCGACGTTGGTAATCTGCGTCAGCGTGTTGAAGCCCTGGTACGGCCGCATCAGGTTGCTATCCACCAGCCGAGAGCCCGGAAGCGGTCCCGGATTTGTGGCAGTGACCGGTCCTGCGAAGTTGTTTCCGGCCAAACGGGGATCGATGTACTTCGGATCGAATCCCGTTCCCGGCAGCACTCCATTAATGTTGAACGTGATGGTCTGGTGTTCCTGAACGTTGCCGATGTAGGCGACATCCAGGACGAAGCCCGCCGGTAGTTCGCGCTGTAGGGAAAAACTGTAATCGTAGATGGTCGGGACTTTGTTGTTGTTCTCGTCCAACACACCGAAACTGCGCGGCGACAGACGTTTCACGCCAGGATTGGAAAGTGTCGCGAGACTGGTCTGGCGGTAGTCGATCTGGTCGGCCAGGCCATTCTCGAAAGTGTTAATGGCCTCGCCAATTCGCGGCCGGTTATAGGACCAGCCGAATCCGCCGCGGAACACTGTTTTCGAAAACGCCTGCCACGCGAAACCGCCGCGCGGAGCGAACAACACTGTTCTGGGATCGCGGATTCCTGAACGGCCCGCCCGCGGATCACCGAGCGGTACGACGCCGTTCAAAGGATCACCTGATCCCGGGACCATCGAATACAGCAACGCACTAAAGACGTTTTGCGGAAGTGGGTTGTTGGGGAAAGCCGGATCGATAAGCGTCTTCGTGTTAGCCGGATTGACGACGTAGAAACGGGGCGCCTTCTTTGGATCGTACAAGCTCGGTACGAAGACGGCGTCCAGCGTCTTCGACGGGTTGGTGTTGTACTCGGATGGGATGTGATACAGACGCATGCCGTAGTCGAGAGTCAGTTTCGGAGTCGCTTTCCAGGTGTCCTGAATGAAGAAATGGACGTCGTGATAGACCGAGTATTTGTGCGCTTCGTTGTTGACCTGTTGGAATTGCGAAACGGCGCCGGTCAGCAGGTTAGCGGGAGCGTATCCCATGTCGACATTGCTTGCGGAGTCCACTGCGAAGTTAAACAGGCCATACTGATTCGAAGTGTCTTTCTCATCCTTCTTATTTTGGATGAACTGAATGCCGGTCTTCGCCACGTGCTTTCCATGTGTCCAGGTCCAGTTGCTCGACAACTGCCATTCCGGAGCAATGGCATGCCAGGGGAATCGCGGGAAGCCATAATCGGACCAACCGGTATTGGTGAACTGCGGCACTAGATTCAAGGGCACCTTAAACGGAAGAGGAAGGTCTCCTAGTCCCACCTTCGTGCGGTCGACCTTGTCTGGGTAAGCAGCGATTTCAAGCGCGCTGTTCACGTCATCCTTTTGGTAATTCAGCATCGTCTCGTTGACCAGCGACGGAGTAAAAATGTGCGTGACATTCGCAGTGAGCGCGACGTCGAAACGATTCCAGCCGGTCAGGTTGAAGGGCAGCGATCCAACCGAGCCCGGACCACGATTACGCAGCCGTTGAATGTCATGACTGTAGCGGACGTAAGCGCGAGTCTTGTCGTCAACGTTCCAGTCGATTTTTGCGACATTAAGCCAACGGCGGTCCCTGTTCGGAAGTATGTTGAGAAAGTTGATGCCATTCGTGCCGGTGTAGTTCGGTTCGGGAAACGTATTGGCGATCGCCAGACCAAGAGGACTCAGCAAACTGGCCGGGATCTTCATGTTCGGAATCAACTGGGGTGAACCAGCGGCCTGCGTTCCGGGCATGTAAATCGCTGGACGAGTGCCATCCGCGTTGAACGTCTGGGAGAAATCGCCGATCCGCTCAAGCGCGGTCGGGACGCGAGTTTGCTCCACGACGGTCGGATTAAAGACCTTGGTTTGCTCCTGGTTGAAAAAGAAGAACAGCTTGTCGTGTTTAATGGGACCGCCGAGGTTGCCGCCGAAATAGTTATATCGGTACTTCGGACGGGCCACTCCGAGGAAATTGTTGTCGGCCGAGTTGGCATTGAGGACTTCATTGCGGAGATAGTCCCAGGCGGTCGCGTGCCAGTTATTGCTTCCGGACTTCGTGATCACGTTCACGACAACGCCGGCGCGAATGCCGTATTCGGCCTGGAAATTGTTGGTCAGAACCGCGACCTCCTGGACGGACTCGAGGCTTGGCGTGACGCTGGTCTTATTGTCGCTGCCGTGATCGACGTTGCTGCCTCCGTCCAGATTCATCTGCGTCTGCCGCCCCTCCTTGCCATTGACGCGAAAGTCGCCATAGCCGCTGGAGTCCAGCTCTCGGCCAACGATACCTTGATTACTGACAGGGGTGGCGCCAGGAATGATTTTCAACAGCGTCGTCCAGTTGCGTCCCTGCGCCGGCATCTCCGTCACCTGAGCCGCTTGAATCGCCGTCGCCCGAATGCCGTTCTCGGTCTGAATCAAGGGAGCTTCTGCCGTGATCTCGACCGTTGTACCCGCGCCCTCAACCTCCAGTACGATCACGCCAAGCGCGAGATTCTGAAACGCGTTCAAGGTGAGATTCGGAAGTTTCCTGGTCTTGAATCCCTGAAACTCCACAGTCAAGGTGTAGTCGCTGGCCACCAGCGACGGAATATTGAAAAGGCCCACTTCATTCGTCAGGGTGACGCGTTCTGTGTTTGTGGAAAGCTGAATAAGGTGGACAGTCGCGCCCGGCAGACGGGCGTCCGTCGCGTCGGTCACTGTTCCTGAAATTGAACCCAGGCCCGATTGCGCATATGCCGCAACGTTGAAAACGATGACCAGTAAGGCCAACCATAGTGCTAACTTCATTTCCTTCCCCCTTTCCTTCCACGTAAAAGCTATTTCTTGTTGTAGATCGTCTTGTAGCTGCTCTGCAGCGCCGGGGTGCTGCGGCTCGTGGTGACGGTCAGGACCTTTCCGTCCGGCGACA
>CAZPBY010000086.1:0-24426 GCA_964584785.1 uncultured Solibacteraceae bacterium | reverse complement strand
GGCGGTGGCGGTCGAGGGCCCGCCACGATCACACTCGTGATGTCATGGCAAAGTTCTCTTCCCATGAAACAAGCGAACGTACGTTCCAAAATGAAAGGCCCCGGCGACGTTCCTGGCGACGCACAAGCTTATTTGAGCTCCGCCGAAGAGTTCTACGTCATCATCGTCGAAGGCATGCCGCAGCAGATCGCGCGCCAGGCCCTGACGGATCAGGCGAAGGTGAAGAAGAGCTACATCAAAGCAGGGAAACGCGAGATTCCTCTCGCGAAGATCGCCACGAGGCCCGCGGGTCGAAACATTGATGTCGTGATGTTATTCGAGAAGAAGGAACCCATTAAAGTCGAAGACAAAGAAGTCGAAGTCGACGCCAAGCTCGGAATGTTCGAGATGAAGAAAAAGTTCAAACTCGCGGACATGGTGGTGAACGGAAAACTCGAATTGTGAGTCATGATATAGATGATGACCCCGCGCAAACTGGCTCCTTTACTCCTGCTCATCGTCCTGCCGCTGTATGCGATGCAGCGGCCGCAGGGGCCTGTTTCGCCGGCAGGCGATCGTGCCATTTACGGTGTGGTCCTTAACGACGATCGTCAGCCCGTCGCCGGAGTCACTGTCCGTGCGATGCGGCCGACATTCGATTCGAACGGGGCCACCAACCTGGTCGCCGTCGGGCGTTCGTCGTTGACCGATGCGGCCGGCCGGTACGCTCTGTCAAATCTTCCGGCGGACATTTACGTGGTCAGTGTCGAACCCGGACCGGCCAGTCCGAATCGCCGTTCCACGAAATTCTTCTCTACCGTCTATTATCCCAACGGGCACGACTGGCGATCCGCTGCTCCGATCGACTTATCCAAGGCATCGGCTTTCTCCATCGATATTGTCGTGCCGCTCAAGAATCTGGTAGACGTGATCGGCACGATCTACAACGCCGTGGATCCCGAAGCGCAGGTGTCGGAGTTTTTCGTCAGCGCCGTCGATGATCCTTCGACGTCGCTGCTGCGCCTGCCCAATCTGGCTCGGGACAAGCGCACATCCTTTCAACTGAGTGGACTTCCGCCGGGCGAGTATGACTTGTATCCGATTCTCAGTCAGTCCGCGCGGCCGGCCCGTGTCTCCCACGTCCGCATGACCGTGCCGCGTGATCTGCAGGGCGTGACGATCGAGATTTTGCCGGGCGTCGACGTTCTGGGCCGCGTTCATGTGCGCAGCTACGAGGCCTCGACCACCGTCGATTTTTCGAAGTTGAAGGTCGGGCTGCTTTCGAAAAAAGGAGAGTTGGTCAGCCCGCCGCCCGTGACCGTCAGGCCGGACGGCAGTTTTGTGCTGCCGGACGTGCCGGAAATGGATTATCAGGTTTCGATTACCGGCCTTCCGTCGACCGCGTATGTGGAGTCCGCACAATTCGACGATACGGATGCGCTGCACTCGTGGGTCAACGTGAACCGGTTGTCTCAACGGCTGCAGATCGTCGTGGATACGGCGGGCGCGGAAATCAACGGCACGCTTGTGGATCTGCATCGCGAACGCTTTCCATCCAGTGCATGGCTTGTGATCGTGCCTGCCCAACGAAAAGGGAACCTCCCCGCGCCCGGATTTGTCGTCGTGCCGACCGACAAATTCGGCACGTTCATTGTCCGCGGGGTTCCGCCGGGCGATTACCGCCTCCTGGCATGGCGAAACCCGAACGGCCGTCCCTACTTCAACGAAGAATTCATGAAGGGATACCTCGGGATGGGCGACCTCATTCACGTTTATCGCGGCTCGCGTATCCAGGCCGAAGCCGTCGTTGTCGATACTCCGTGACTTTCCCGTTTTCCACGCAACCCCGTAGATCAATTCCACAAACGCGCAAACGCGTTAGCTTTCGTGATTGGCCACAATTGGCCACAGCCCGCTCTTTGTAGTTGACTACCTATGTAGAAATTTTTATAAGAATCAGATCATGGTCAGAAACTACCTTTCGTACACCGCGACCAACATTCTCCAGACGATCGGCCGCGGCTACATGTACGGCTTCGACATTATGGACCTCACCGGACTTCCGAGCGGCACCGTTTATCCCGCGCTTCGGCGGCTCGAGGAACTGGGATATGTCGAATCGAAGTGGGAAAAACATACGATCGCGCAAAAGGCATTGCGCCCGCCGCGCAAATACTACGAAGTGACGCAGGCTGGTGAGGCCGCCCTGGCAGAGGCGGTGAAGCGTTACAAACTTTTTGATCACCAGTTTCGAATGAGACCCGCGAAAACCGTTCGCGAGCCGGGATAACCGTTCACGCAGTGCACTGTAACAAAGTGAATCGGTAGTCGTTGTAGGCGTCGGCTTCAGCCGGCGCCTGCGCCGACAGGCGCACGGTGTTTGATGTCACCTCGACAGGAATCCGTCAAATACCCTGCGCTTCGCGCACGCGCCGGCTGAAGCCGGCGCCTACAGCCGGCGCTATCAGGTTCACTGTTCCAGTGCGCTAATGATGGCCGCGGCCGGCGCGCATGGCAATCAACCGGGCATCTTCGGCGGTTTGGACGGTTTCCCGCGCGAGCATGGACACAGGCTTTATTCCGGCCTTGCGGACGTAGTATCCCTCCGCCTGGTCGAGCAAGTCCTCGGCGTGCGCCATCACTTCCCACGCGTAGTCTTCCGCTCCCCACCCTTTCGCGATCCGAACCGCGTTCCGTGCCTGCTGAAGATCGAGGGGCAGCGCCATATCAAGCGTCGGTTGCCGTAATTCCTTCGGCATCCTGTCGAACGCGAAGGCGCCTTTCTCTGTCAGTTCATAGCGAGTGGTGATTTCCTCGACCTGTCCAGCCGTGTCCGGCCGGACATAGTTTTCGAGGACGACGCGGTCGCTTGGCTGTGTTACTGCAAAGTAGGGCTCTGCGGTCACGACCAAACCGAAGCCCTGCAGGCCGGTGGTCACGTCGACTTTGCTTTTGGTTCCCTTGAGGATCAACTCGCCGAGATTTGTCGAGCGTCCCTGTGGAGTAATGGCCCACATCACGTACGTCAGATACTCGCGACCATAGCGATTCGCGGGAATCATGTCGTCGAATTCCGCCTCGATTTCGATGTATCCCTTCTTGCTTTCAACCTTCGCCTCGCCGCGCGCACCTGGCTGGAGCGGTGTTCCGCGAAACCCTATAGTGGTGGAACCGCTTCGGTACCGGTAATTAATCGCCTGTGTGAGACGCTCCACGACGTCGACGCGCAGCTTGTAAGCCGGCATCGATTGCGTCTCTTTCGACCGGCGCTGCGCTGCAGCGTTTGGTTGGATGGCGAAGGACAGGCACAGGATGGAAAGTGCGGTGGCAAACTTTTTCACTTGAGCCTCCAGTCATCGGAAGTGGGAATCGTAAAGACTGACAATACCTCGTTTTAGTTGGCAAGGTTACCAATAGAATTAGCGAATGCGGCAGCCCGTCCTTCCTGACGAAATCGAAGAATACCGAGACTCGCGATGGCAGCGCGAGGGCGCGGGATGTGTGGAAACGGCCGAGCAGGCGGAGCAGTTCATCGAACGCGTCGGCTTCACTGCTTGTCTGACGGACTCGCGACGTCCCGGCCCTTCGCTTTACGTCGCGGTATGCGGCCGGCGCGACGCGGTTCTTCCGCGCAACGTGCAGAAGGATCCGGAAACATCGCACACGTGGGTGTTGAAAGACGAGCTCGTCCGCCGCGGCCGCGTCTACTACGGCAAGTTGCCGCGCGGCAAGGCAACGTTCGTCGCGACCCGCATGATTCCGTATTTCCATGCGCTGTGGGGCATGCCGCGGCGTGAGGAGAAGCGCCGGCTGAGCGCGGCGGCACTCGCGGTCCTTCGCGTTCTGAGGAAGGAATGGGAAATGGCGACATCCGATCTGCGCCACGATTCGGGCGTCAAGGATCGCCGAGCATTTACGCTCGCGATGGACGAACTGCAGGCGGCGATGATCGTCATACCGAACGAGGTCGTCTACGAACCCAAATTCACCTACCTCTGGGGACTCGCCGAAGAGCGTTTCGCGCAACAGCAACAGCTGTCTCAAAAAGTCGACAGGAAGACCGCGCTTCGCGAAGTCGCCCGATGCTTCCTGGCCGGCGCCGGTTTGACGCTTCCCGGAGAGCTTGCGCGCGTCACCGGGCTCTCGCGTCCGGATGCCGGCCTTGGAAATCGCAGCCTGGTGGCGGAGGGATATGCGGTCATGCTGGCGACCGGAACCTATCGGCTCGCGAACTTCGGTTACAATTCATATCGTGAACAAACCGTCGATTCGATCGGACTGGACGCGAGACGAAATCACCAGCATTTATAACCGGCCGCTTCTCGACCTGGTGTGGGAAGCGCAGAGTGTGCACCGCCAGTACTTCAGCTCTCCTGAGGTTCAGCTTTGCCAGTTGTTGTCGATCAAGACCGGTGGATGTCCGGAAGACTGCGCCTATTGCCCGCAAAGTGCGCACTATCCCACTTCCGTGGAGCGCCAGAATCTGCTGGACGTCGAGGAAGTCGGCCGGATCGCGCGGCAAGCCCGCGCGGAAGGTGTGGAACGATTTTGTATGGGAGCGGCGTGGCGGGAAGTCCGTGACGGCGCGGAATTCGATAACGTGCTCGCCATGGTTCGATCGGTTGCCGAAACGGGTATGGAAGTGTGTTGCACGCTCGGCATGCTCAGCGATTCCCAGGCGCAACGCCTCGCGGACGCGGGCCTGACGGCGTATAACCACAACCTCGACACATCGCCCGAGTATTACGGGCGAATCATCACCACCCGAAACTACGCCGACCGGCTGAACACGCTTGCGGCCGTTCGCAAAGCCGGGATCTCCGTTTGTTGCGGTGGAATCATCGGAATGGGTGAGTCGGATGACGACCGCATCGGTCTTCTGCATCAACTGGCGTCACTCGTTCCGCATCCCGAAAGTGTGCCGATCAATATGCTGGTTCGTGTTGAAGGAACTCCTCTCGCGGAAGCGGAACCCGTCGATCCGCTCACACTGGTTCGCATGATCGCCACAGCCCGTCTCGTGATGCCGTCGTCGAGAGTGCGGTTAAGCGCGGGCCGCCGCTCGCTCAGCCGCGAAGCGACCGCGCTGTGCTTTATGGCGGGCGCGAATTCGATATTCGTCGGCGAGAAGCTGCTCACCACACCGAATCCCGATCGTGACGACGATTACGTCCTGCTCGAAACACTTGGTCTACGCTGATGCGTGCCCGATGGAAGTCCCATCCGATTCTCGAACGGTTCGAGGCGGAGCTCGACGATCTCCGCGCTCGTGATCAGTTTCGCGAGCTTCCCGAAGTGGAGGGCATCAATTTGTCCTCGAACGACTACCTTGCATTGAGCGACGATCCGCGTCTGCGGTTTGCGATCATGCGAGGGCTCGAGGAAGGACCACGCTGGTCCTCCACGGGATCGCGTCTTCTGTCCGGTAATGCCCGCGATTGGGAAAAGCTCGAATCGCAGCTGGCGTCATTTGCCGGGACGGAAGCGGCTCTGTATTTCAGCTCGGGTTATCTGGCCAATGTGGGCTTGTTGAGCGCGGTCCTCCAACGGGAGGCCACGGCCTTTTCGGACAGCGCCAATCATGCCAGTCTGATCGACGGCATCCGATTGTCCGGAGCGAACAAGATTATTTTCCCCCATCTCGATCTGGATTTCCTCGAGTCGGCTCTTCGCCGGTCGGGCCCGGGCGAGCGGTTCATCATCGTCGAAAGTATTTTCAGCATGGAAGGGGACCGGGCGCCGCTCGACGACCTGTACGGCCTTGCGGAAAAGTACGATGCGCAACTGATCATCGATGAAGCACACGCGACCGGTGTTGTTGGTCCGGGGGGCCGCGGTCTGGCCGCGGGTCACGGACGTTCGGACTGTGTGCTGGCGACTGTTCATACCTGCGGTAAAGCTCTCGCATCGATGGGTGCTTTCGTCGCAAGTACAGCCGCGTTGCGGCACTATTTGATCAACAAAGCACGGACATTCGTGTTCAGCACGGCGCTCCCGCCTTACGTCGCCGCCCAAACTTCCGAAGCCATACGGATTTCCATCGACGCCGATGACCGGCGCGCGCATCTTCAGGAGCTCGCGACGTATCTGAGGAGCCGGCTCCGGGAGCTCGGCTTCGATACACGTCATTCGGATTCGCAGATCGTTCCGGCGATTCTCGGTTCAAACGAGAAAGCTCTGGAAGTCGCCGCGCGGCTCTCGGACTGCGGATTTGGCGTGAAAGCGATCCGGCCTCCGACCGTTCCAAAAGGAACCTCGCGTCTTCGCTTCTCGCTGACGAGCCGGCTGACGAAAAGTGACCTCGAATCGCTGGTGCAGGCACTGCGCGATGCCATCGAATGATTTCTTCATTACAGGTACGGATACGAATGTCGGAAAGACAGTCCTGTCCGCTTTGCTGTGCGCCGCTCTGGGTTATGTTTACTGGAAACCGATTCAAACGGGAGCCGTCGAGGGCACGGACTGCGACGCTGTAATGCGATACGCCGGCATTCCGGAATCGCAGACAGCTCGCGAAGTCTTCCGGTTCGAGCCGCCCGTCTCTCCACACCTCGCCGCAGCGATGGCTGGTACACGCATTGATCTTGCCGCGCTTCGTCGACCGCCGATCGCGTCGCCGCTGGTCATTGAAGGCGCGGGCGGTGTTCTGGTTCCAATCAACGACCGCGACTTGATGATCGATCTGATGAAGAAGCTTGATGCGCCGGTACTCCTTGCCGCCCGCACAACCCTCGGTACCATCAATCACACGCTGTTGAGCATCCGAGCCTTACGGGCGGCGGGCCTGGACCTGAAGGGTGTCGTCGTGATCGGCGATGCGAATGAAGACAATTGCCGCGCGATCGCGCACTATGGCGACACTCGAGTCGTCGGTCACATTCCCGTTCTGAAGACGATCGATCGAACATCTCTGCTGGACGTTTGGCATCGCCATTTCAAGTTATGAAGATCTGGCATCCATACACGCAGGCGGCCCTGGACGCAGCGCCGCTCCAAATCGAACGCGGTGAAGGAGCGTTCCTCTACACGCGTGACGGCCGTCGACTGATCGACGCCATTTCGTCCTGGTGGGTCAATATTCACGGCCACGCGCATCCGGATATCGCCGCCGCTGTTGCTGAACAAGCGAGAAGACTCGAACATGTGATCTTTGCGGGATTCACGCATGAACCGGCAGAGGAGCTTGCGGCTCGGTTGAGGCAGGTTCTTCCGGATTCGCTGTCGCACGTGTTCTATTCGGACGATGGATCCACGGCCGTTGAAGTCGCATTGAAAATGGCCGTGCAGTACTGGCGCAACGCCGGTCAGCCGCGTCGAACGAAAATCGTTGCGCTCGATCACGCCTATCACGGCGACACGGCCGGTGCGATGTCGGTCAGCGACAATTCGCCTTTCACGCTGGCATTCGACTCGATGCGGTTTCCGGTGTTGCGTGGACATTCGGCTTATTGTCATCGCTGTCCGGTCGGCAAGACGCGCGACACGTGCGACATCGAATGTATGGACCGGATGCGTCAAATCCTGGAACAGAACCATGCCGATATTGCGGCGATCATCGTCGAACCGCTGGTACAGGGCGCCGGCGGTATGATCATTCACCCGGCGGAGTTTCTTCAGCGGATCCGAAAACTGGCGTCTCAATATGACGTCCTGCTGATCGCGGATGAAGTGTTCACGGGATTCGGCCGCACCGGTGCAATGTTCGCGTGCGAATTGGCGGATGTGGTGCCGGACATCATGTGTTTGTCGAAAGGTCTGACTGCCGGATTCCTGCCCATGGGAGCGACGGTTTGCACGGACCGAATTTACACCGCCTTTCATGCGCCCGATCGATCGCAGACTTTTTTTCACGGGCACTCGTACACGGGTAATCCCATCGCTTGCGCCGCGGCTGTCGCGTCGTTAAAGATCTTCGAACGCGAACCTGTGACCGATCGGATTCGCGCGATTGAATCGATTCATCGCGAACGGCTGACAAGATTGTCATCACACGCGGCCGTGGATACGGTTCGCTGGCTCGGTGATATCGGAGTGTTGGAATTGAAGGCCGGCGATGCGGGGTATTTGTCGTCGGTGCGCGATCGTCTGTATTCGTTCTTTATGGATCGGGGAGTTCTGCTCCGTCCGCTGGGAAATGTGCTGTACGTGCTGCCTCCATACGTGATTGCGCCGCCGGATTTGCATCACGTTTATGATGTGGTGGGTGAAGCCCTCGAAGGTTTGGAGTAATGGGTATTCGACGAATCGACCTTGGACCCACGGCAATTATCCGCTGCCGCGATCTGGCGGCGCTCGACCCCGGTTTGCATACGAACGTGTTCGGAATGGTGCTTCAATCCGTCGGGCCGATGCGGCATGCCGCGAACGTCCCTTTTCACGATTCGCAGGCGAGGGGCAAGGCGATCCTCATTCGCACGGATTGGGATGAAGCCCGCACGGAGCCGGGTCCGTACCTTCACGACGAACTCATCTTCCGGTTGATCCGCGCGAGAGTTCGCATGGTCGGTCTCGACTTTGGAAATGCGGATTACTCCGATCTCATCGCCAGCAACATTCCCGTCGTCGAGTATCTTTCAAATTTGAAATCGCTGCCGAAGTGGGCATTCCATATCACGATCGAGCCGCAGAATCGATCCGGCGATACCTCTCCGGCTCGATGTTTCGCGGAAGTCAACGAGGCGGAATCCGCATAAGAGTCGCGGCGCTCTTCGCGATCAGAGTGCCGGCTTCGTTCGTGACTTCGGCTTCAGCGTAGGCGATCCGATTTCCCAGGTGTACGACGCGGCCGTGGCCGATCAGGCTACCTTCTGTTACGGGCCGCAGGAAGTTGATCTTTTGTTCGACGGTCGTTGTCCATTCCTTTGGCCATATCCTGGTCAGGACCGCGTGGGCCGTGATCGTATCCGCGAGTGAATAGATCACGCCGCCGTGCACCACGTGGGGTTGGAGAAACTCCGGTTTCACGCTGAGCCGTTCGCGGATCCAGCCTGGCCCGGCGTCGACGATCTCGATGCCCATCCATTTCAGGAACGGCTGAGTCGACATGATCTGCTGAAGCATTTCCAATTCACTCACAATCCGTTCATGATACTTAAACCCGCCACTACGTATTCTGGTAAAAGTATCGTGTGAAAACTTGGGAGAAGCTGAAGTCGCTCTCTCGGCTCGAACGCATCACGCTGGTTTTGTTCGTGGCCGTCGTCGCGAACGGGATTCTGGATTACACCGCGGGCTATCAAATCTACGGTGGCGACCTCCTGGGAGTGCTGTTCGCGATTGCGTGCGTTATTCTCGTTTTCCGCTGGATCCGGCGGTTGACGCAAAAGCTTTTGTGGAGGCTGCGAAATCGTCTTCTCGTCTCGTACTTCCTTTTTGGTTTTGTGCCCCTGGTTCTTATTGTCGTGATGCTGGCGCTCACCGCGTTCGTGTTGTTCGGCCAGATCGCCGGGAGCATGGTCACCAACGATATCGCACGGCTTACGGATCAGGTGTATTCGGCGGCTTACGATCTCGCGTTGGATTCGCTGTATACGATACGCCCTGGTTCGAAGGCACAACCGTCACCCGAGTTCGTGCAGGGGTTGCGTCAACGCGTGCCGCGTCTCCGGGCGATTGTCGTTTCCGGAAATGAAGTCTCGCCGATTCCGGCCGACGCGGAATTCCAGGACATTCCGGCATGGAACGCTCCCGGCTTCAAAGGAGTAATCGAGCAGCGTGGCTTTTTCGCCATCGCGGGACACGCTCGCGCGGAAACGCGCGGCAGATCCGTGGATGTGTTGGCGTTCGTTCCCATGGATCGGTCTATGGCGGCAGATCTCGCGAAAGACATCGGCTACGTGGGGTTCTTCACCGGCCGCGCCAAGTCGTCGGGCATCACGGTAAGCGACTCCGGCACTCCGGCCCTGATTGTTGCGCCGGAGACCGGAAGCATGCCGCCCGCCCGGGGCTTCTGGGATTTGCCGCTCGGATGGATTTCACTCGTTCCGGTCAAGGCCGCCGACGGTAAGCCGGGAACGCTGCTGATGACACTCCAATCGCGCCCCTCGCGCATTGTTCCGCGGTTGTTCGGTAGTCTGAGTGCACTCGGGAATTTTGTCGCGATCGCCTTGATCTTTGTCGGAGGATTGTTTCTGGTCGTGGAAATTGTCTCGTTTATGATCAGCATGAGGCTGACGCGCACGATTACAAGATCGGTGCACGATCTTTATCTCGGAACCAAACACGTTGCCAACGCGGATTTCTCGCACCGCATTCCGATCCGCACCAAAGATCAGCTAAGCGAACTGGCCGCATCGTTCAACGGCATGACCGAGCAGATCCAGCAATTGATTCTGGAAGTAAAGGAAAAGGAAAAGCTCGAATCCGAACTCGAAATCGCGCGAGAGGTTCAGGCGCAGCTTTTCCCGAAGGGTGTTCCGCATCTGAAGACGCTCGAGCTCGCCGGCGTCTGCAATCCGGCGCGGACCGTAAGCGGCGACTATTACGACTTCGTTCCGGTCGATTCGAGATGGACGGCAATCGTGATCGGAGATATCGCGGGCAAGGGCATTTCGGCTGCGTTGCTGATGGCGAGCGTCCAGTCGGCGCTTCATGCTCAGCTGGCAGCGCTCGATTCGGTGAAGACACAAATCCCTTCCCCCAGCGGACCGTCGACCGCAACCATCGTCGCGCGGCTGAACCGGCAGCTCTACGAAAGCACCTCACCGGAAAAATATGCGACGTTTTACTGCGCCGTTTATGACGACGACAGCGGCGCCCTTTCTTATACGAACGCGGGGCACCTTCCGCCGATCCTCGTTCGCGATGGAAAGGCCAGCCGGCTTGAAGTGAACGGCATGGTTGTCGGGGTGATGCCGGAGGTGTCTTACGATCAAATCGCACTCCAACTTCAGCCCGGCGATTTATTGGCCGCTTTCACGGATGGCATCACCGAGTCTGAAAACGCCCAGGAAGAACAGTTCGGCGAGGACCGCCTGGCGAAGTTACTGATCGAGAACGCCGCGCGTCCGCTGGAGGAGATCGTCGAAATCGTTACACGCACCGTTCGAGAGTGGGCCTACGACCTGGAGAATCAGGACGACACGACTATGCTGCTCGCTCGCCGCCTTTAGAATGTCTCTGCTTTTTCGTCCCCCGCTTTTCATCTCTTATGAGGTCGACGACACCGCGGGTGAGTAAAATAACCGCACCCACGAGCAAAAAAAGCAGAATCCCGAACAATACGATGGATAAGGCAACATTATTCAACATGACAATATGTCTAGTGCAATTTGCGGGCCGTTTCGTCGAATCTTCACCACGAATGCGGCCGGGAATTACAATGAATCTGTGAAGTCCTTTCCCACCGGGTTCGATGAGCGACGGGCGCGGGACCTGCTCCGTGCCTCGCAACCGGCGACCGCTGCGCCGTCACGAATCGAGCGCGTTTCCGCAGAACTCGTCGGTTGTCCGTATCAATCGAATCCGCTGATCGGATCGGCCGGTTCTCCGGAAGTTTTCACTGTAGGTCTGGAAAGTTTCGATTGTGTGACGTTTATCGAAACTGTTCTGGCATTCGCACAGTCCAAAAGGCCCGACCGGTTTCTCGATCGTCTCCGAAGCATCCGGTACGCGCTGGGAAAGGTTCAGTGGAACAGTAGAAATCACTACATGACGGATTGGATCCGCAATAACGTCCGCACCGGCGCGATTGCTCGAATCCCGGCGTTGAAGGGGACACGGAAAAAGGATCGCGTGCTGAACGTTGTTCCGGGTCTCGTAGCGCGAAGAATGAAGTTCGCGTGTGTGCCGAAAACCGATTTGCGCGCGCGTGCCGCCGGAATTCAGACAGGTGATCTGATTTTCTTCGCTTCCACTCGATCACACCTCGACGTGTTTCACTGCGGCATCCTCATCCGGAACGGCACGGGACTGATGTTGCGGCACGCATCACGCAGCCGTGGCGTTGTGGTAGAAGAGAAGCTGGAAGATTTTCTCGGTAGCCAGCGCATGGCGGGAGTGATTGTGGTTCGACCTGCGGAGATTTCGTGAACATCGTTTTCCCGCAAGATTATTCATCGTCGACGATGCGCGATCTGGTCGCGGCTGCAGAGTCCGACGTTTTGTTCATCGGTGACGCGCGCGTCGAGATTGCGCCCGGCCAGCGCATGTTTGAACGGATGCGCGATGTCATCCGCGATTCCGGCGCAGGCCTTGTCTACTCGGACGCCGCGGGGCATCCAAGAATCGATTATCAGACCGGCAGCATTCGCGACAATTTCGACTTCGGTCCCGTAATGGCGATCTCGACGCGAGCCGCTCGCGCTGTGGATCTTTCCGACTGGCGATGGGGTGGTTTGTACGATCTCCGGCTGCGTCTTTCCGAAAAATATCCCATCGTGCACATTGCCGAGCCGCTCTACTCAGCGAGCGCTGCGGATTCCCGTCCGACAGGGCAAAAGCAATTCGATTACGTCGATCCGCGAAATCGTGACTATCAGATCGAGATGGAGCGGATCGCGACCGGCCATCTGAAACGAATCGGTGCATTTCTCGAACCGTCATTACGCCGTCCGGAGCGCCCGGCGAGCGGCTCCGGAGCGTTTGCCAGCGTCGTGATTCCGGTGCGCAACCGCGAGCGGACGATCAAAGACGCCGTATCGAGCGTCCTCTCGCAACGCACGTCGTTTCCGTTCAATTTGATCGTTGTAGACAACCACTCGACGGATTCCACGACGGCCCTGCTCCGCGCCTTCCATGATTCTCGATTGGTCCATATCATTCCCGAACGCCGCGACCTGGGAATCGGCGGTTGCTGGAATGAAGCGATCTACTCCGGCGCCTGCGGAAGGTATGCCGTACAGTTGGATTCCGACGATATCTATCGCGACGAGGCTTCACTGGCCCGCATCGTCGATGAATTGCAGCGCGGTCCGTATGCGATGGTCATCGGGTCCTACACGATGACGAACTTCGCTCTCGAAACCATCCCACCCGGATTGATCGATCATCGCGAATGGACTCCCGAAAACGGCCCGAACAATGCCCTAAGGATCAACGGACTCGGTGCGCCCCGCGCCTTCGACGCCGGCGTGCTGCGCGAAATCGGGTTTCCCAACGTCAGCTACGGAGAAGACTACGCCGTCGGTTTGAAGATCAGCCGCGAGTACGAGATCGGCCGGATCTACGAATCTGTTTATCTGTGCCGCCGGTGGGAAGGCAACACGGACTCCGCTCTGCCGCTCGAAACTGCAAACCGGTACGACGCTTACAAGGATTTCATCCGCACGAACGAGATTCGTGCGCGCCGGGAAATGAATGCTCGAAGAAGTTGAACGACTGTTTCAAGAGCAGATCGCTTCCTGGCCGCTGCTCGCCCGCGGCACGGACGCGTTGAAGCAGGCTCAAACGCGCGCCGTCCACGTGAACGGATACACGGTGGTGGTGAGGCACTTGCCGCATCGGATCACCAGCACCACCGCGGCTGTCGATCGGGAATCCGTGGCGAAGCGCGCTTGTTTTTTGTGCACGGCGAACCTGCCGCCCGAAGAGAAAGGACTGGAGTTCAATTCGGAGCTGACGATTTTCTGCAACCCGTTCCCGATTCTGGCCCGCCACTTGACCATTGTGCATCGCGATCACCGTCCACAGCGGATCGCCGGACAAATGGACAACATGATCGCCCTTGCCGAAGCGCTGCGTGGATATATGATCATCTATAACGGTCCGCAGTGCGGCGCGTCGGCTCCCGATCATTTGCATTTTCAGGCATGCCTCGTGCGCGGCGTTCCTGTTCTTCACGACATTCAAAAGGCGCGAGATGGTGTGATCCCCAACTATGCTCGGCGCGCGCTTGTGTTTCGAGACATGGAGAAGTTCAAAGCTGCCGCGGTTGATCCGGACCCGGAGCCGCTGTTGAATCTCGCGCTGTTTCAGGATCACGAAGGATTGGCCGGCGTGCTCTTCCCTCGACACAAACATCGCCCGGCGGCGTTTTATTCCGGCGAATTCACGGTCAGCCCGGCGGCGATCGATTTGTGCGGTGTGTTTGTGACGCCCAGGGAAGACGATTTTGCACGGATTACTGCTGAAGACATCCGGCGGATCTACGAAGAAGTCGGTTAACTGCGAAGAACTTAATATGAACAAGCTTTCGGTGGGATTGATGCAAGGACGCAAGGCGATCAACGTCGAGTTGAAAGGGGGTTGGCAGAATCATTCGCCGGGCAATTATCAATTCACTTCTCCGGTCACGCTGATCCCCGCGGATTCGAACGCGTCGTTCACGATCCCCGACGTGACGATCGGAATCGGCTTTCACTGGGAACGCAACGAACGGCAATCCTTTCGCGGCGGCCTTCGCATCATCGAGGAAGCTCGAGGATTGACGGCCATCAACGACCTCGGACTCGAAGACTACGTCACCAGCGTGATCTCTTCGGAGATGAGCGCTTCCTGCCCAATCGAACTACTGAAGGCGCACGCCGTGATTTCGCGCAGTTGGATGTGGTTTCCCAAAGCAAATCCTGCAGTGAGAGGCAAGGGCAACGGGGAGATTCGCAAGCCCGGTGAAATCATTCGGTGGTACGGCCGCGAGTCGCACGACGCGTTCGACGTGTGCGCGGACGATCATTGCCAGCGGTATCAAGGCATCACGAAAGCGTTCTCCTCCTCCGTCGAAGCGGCCGTCGACGCGACGCGAGGCGAAATGCTGAGTTACGCCGGCACCGTTTGCGATGCACGATTTTCGAAGAGCTGCGGCGGCCGGACGGAGAATTACGCGGTCGCCTGGGACGACCAGTCCGTGCCTTACCTGGTTTCATTTGACGACGGCCCTCCCGGCAAACCGTATTGCGACACCCACGACTCGACCCTTCTCGCGAAAATCCTGCCGGACTTCGATCAGGAAACTCGCGATTTCTTCCGCTGGCACGTGGAGTATGAAGGTGAAGAGTTAGGCGATATCGTTAAATCACGGCTGAATGTCGATCTTGGCCGCATTGTCGATCTTCAGCCTTTGGCGCGAGGCGCGTCGGGACGGATTTACCGTCTCAATATCGTCGGCAGCAAGGACCGGCTGATCATCGGCAAGGAGTTGGAGATTCGGCGCGCGTTATCGCGATCGCATCTCTACAGCTCGGCATTTTCCGTGGAGCGCAAGGGAAGCAGGTTCATCCTGAACGGGATGGGTTGGGGACACGGCGTGGGATTATGCCAGATCGGCGCCGCTGTGATGGCAAGCCGTGGGATCGGCTATCGCGAGATCCTGCGCCACTACTATCCGGGAACCCAGCTGCTGTAAGGGAGCGGAATTTCAAAAATGCACGAAGTGAATTTCTAAGCCGAAATCCGAAATCTCAAATTGAACTAATCCGCTGTGTATCACGATCTCCTTCCGGAGGGATCTGACCATCCCATCCGGAAAGGAGAAACGTGATGAGTGAATTACGCAAACGTATGATCGAGGATATGCAATTGGGAGGGTTGTCGGCAAGACCGCAAGAGCAATACGTCTATGCGGTGCGCCAGCTGGCCGGGCATTTCCACCGAAGCCCAGACCAACTGAATGGCGAGGATCTCCGGCAATACTTTCTGTATTTAACCAATGAGAAAAGCTAGCCCGATCGACGACAACCGTTGCCTTGTGCGGGATCAAGTTCTTTTACCAGACAACGCTGCGGCAGCCGTGGCCGACGCTGCAGCTGGTGCGGCCCGCCAAGGAATACCGATTGCCGGAATTGAACGGGGATGCCATCGCCTCGAGTCCAATTTCGGATCTCGGATTTCGGCTTAGAAATCTACTTCGTGCAATTTCAAAATTCTCACTGCAGGGGACCTACGTTTTGTGCACCCCGGGAACTCAGCTGCTGTAAGAGAGTGGAATTTCAAAAGTGCACGAAGTGAATTTCTAAGCCGAAATCCGAAAACCGAAATTGAACGGGGATGCCATCGCCTCGAGTCCAATTTCGGATCTCGGATTTCGGCTTAGAAATCTACTTCGTGCAATTTCAAAATTCTCACTGCAGGGGACCTACGTTTTGTGCACCCCGGGAACTCAGCTGCTGTAAGAGAGTGGAATTTCAAAAGTGCACGAAGTGAATTTCTAAGCCGAAATCCGAAAACCGAAATTGAACGGGGATGCCATCGCCTCGAGTCCAATTTCGGATCTCGGATTTCGGCTTAGAAATCTACTTCGTTCAATTTCAAAATTCCCACCGCGGGGACCTACGTTTTGTGCACCCTGACGCTGGTCGCCAGACCGACGGCGGCAAGCCCTTTGATCACATACCATCCGATATCAATCTGCCACCAGTGACGGCTAAAAGACGCCGATGCCGGATACGCGTGATGATTGCCGTGCCAGTTCTCACCCCACGCCGTGACCTGCAAAGGACCGAGCCACCAGATGTTCTGGCTGGAATCGACACCTTCGGGCAAGCCTGGTTTCAGATGCAGCAGACTGTTCACAAAACACTGCCCGTGCAGGCAGTAGACCATGCGAATCGCGCCAATCCAAAACAGTCCAGCCCAGCCGAACAGAAGATAACCGAACGTGAGTGAGAGAGCGACGAGGGGAATCTGAAGCTTTGCCCAGATCATGTATTGCGGGCGGATCAAATCGGGGCACCATTTCTGCATGCTCGATGGTTCCCATTGATATAGCCATCGGAAGTGTGCCCACCAGAATCCGCCATGTCGAGGACTGGAGACGTCGTCGATCGTGTCGGAGTTCGAATGATGATTCCGGTGATTCGCCAACCAGGTGTTCGGCGATCCCTAACCGTTGAACACCGCGCAAAAAATCAAAAACTGTTCGACCACCGGGTTCAGTTTGACGGCGCGATGCGAGAGCGCCCGGTGATATCCGACGGTCGTGCCCAGTCCGCCGAAGGCGGCAAAGAGCAGAGCCGTTAAGAAAACCTTCCATCCCGGCAGCGGAAACAAGAGAAGTCCGGTTATGGCGAGAGCATGAACCACGCAGAGATAAATCAGAACCCAGACATTCTCGCCCTCGGCTTTCCACCAGGGTAGCGTCCACGGGTGCTTTTCGGCTAAAGCCGAACGACTCATTATCAATCCTCCTAAAACGTCGGTTGGTTTTTGGCTCGTGGAGCCGCCGGATACATCCAATTGTGAGTTAGATCGAGATCCGGAGAGCGAAGAGCAGAGTATCGGTGCCAAATTATGATTGGATTCACTAAACTGGGGACCCCTCTACCAGCGCCGCGCCGTTGTCAGAATTAGAGATACTAGCATGTCGGCTACCGGCAACGACCACTTTTTCTTCGTTCTTCGCTGCCGGTTTCCGACGCACGTTATTTCGAAACGGCACGCAGAACGTCGATGCGTCCCGCACCGAGCAGACCGACGTAATTCGGGTTTTGACGATCGATGTTCACTGTCGCCGACGTGATGCTCGACGCGCCGGCCGTCGCGTTCAGCGATCGAACCAGGGCGGCTTCACCCGCGACGATCGGCGATGCGAAGGAAGTTCCCGACAGAACGGCGTAGTATCCGCCCGGAAACGCGGAAATGATATTCACGCCCGGGGCGTCTACTGCCGCGTTGGGACCGTAATTCGAAAATGCGGCCTTCTTGTCCTGAAGATCGGTTGCCGCGGTTCCAATCACCGCACTGAGCGCGGCCGGGGCCTGGGGAACGGTGCTGTTCATGTTACCGGCGGACGCGATGAAAATGACATTCGATTTCGCCGCATGCTCCACCGCCGCTCGAATTGCGGCGGAATTACCCACAACGCCGAAGCTCATATTGATGACCTGTGCTCCGTTGGCAACGGCGTAACGGATCGCCTTCGTGATGCGGAACGTGTCGGCGCAGCCGTTGTCGTCAAACGCGCGGATCGGCATGATCATGGCGTCCGGCGCCATCGCGGCAAGGATGCCCGCGACCATCGTTCCATGACCGTGGGCCGGACTGTTGTTATCCAGAAACGACGCGGACGACTGGTCCAGGAAACTTGCCGAGGATTGATCCAAAAAGCTCGCGGACGATTGATCCAGGAAGCTGGCGGAGGATTGATCCAGAAAACTGGCCGACGACTGATCCAGAAAACTCGCGGAGGATTGATCAAGAAAACTGGAAGACGATTGATTCGTGCCCGCTCCGCAGCCCGTCTGTTTGCCGACGAAGTCCGTGCCCGCGATGAGGTGTCCGCGCAACGCCGGATGGTTTACATCCACCGATGCGTCGATGTCCGCAATGATGACGCCTCGTCCGGTCGCGACTCGCAAGGCCTGGGACAGATTGATCAGCTGCAGGGACGGCTGTGATTTGTACCAGTCGGGCTGCGAGCCCGGAACCTTCAGAATCGCTCCACGCAATGCCGGCAAGTACGTGCCGGCGTCTGTCTCGATACTGATGACACCAGGGGGTAAACTCGAGGGGATTGACGATACGTTCATCAGGTAGGTCCCGCCCGACATGGAGTCGATGACGGTTCCGCCTAACGCGTTGGATACCTTTCCAATGTCTGCACCGGATTCGGTCTGGATTAAAACGGTCTGGTTACTGCCGGCTCTGCCGGCCAGCACCACGCTGAAGATTATTACTAGGCTTGTAAGAAGACGCCTGATCACGGACTCACCTCCTGCGATATTCCGCACTGAAAGCGCGCACCCTCAGAAAGCACTTCTGCGGCCCAATGACGTCCCTCACCGGGTGCGGACGTAAGCCGTTGTCAGGGTTGCTTGTCGAGGAGTCGTCGCGGCGCTGTAGAAGCCTGGCCGCCTATAAAGTTGGTGGAGCGCAGTCTACTAATCGCAGTTCAGGCGATAAGAAGTCTGCAAATACCGCGACTTTTCGGGGCTTTAAAGGGATTGAAGGAATGCGGTGAGAACGTCCGAATCGAATTGGCTGCCTCGGCAACGTTCCAATTCCTCCAGAGCTTGCAGGGGCGAAAGGGAAGTCCGGTAAGGACGATCGGTGGTCATGGCGTCGTAGGAATCGGCGACAGCGATGATGCGAGAACCTAACGGGATTTCGGTGCTCTTCAATCCGCCAGGATAACCGCCGCCGTCGTAGCGTTCGTGATGGTGCAAGACGATGAGGCTGATCGTCTTGAAGTCGTTCATGTTCTTGAGCGCCATCCAGCCCAATTCCGGGTGTCGTTTGATCTGCTGGAACTCTTCGTTGGTGAGCTTTCCGGGCTTTAAGAGAACCTGGTCGGAAACGCCGATCTTACCGATATCGTGCAGCAGCGCCGCCATCACCAGTTCGTCGATGTCGGCATCGTTCAGACCAAGCTGAACGGCTGTGGATCGAGCATAACCTGCGACTCGACCGCTATGACTGCCCGTGTAGGAGTCTCTCAGATCGACCAGCGAGACCAGGGTGCAGGCCATTGCCAGAGCCTGTTTTCGATAACGGTCCTCGAGTTCCATGAGCCGGAACTTGAATACTTCCGTGTCTTCGACATGGGTTATTGTTGTGCTCACCATGGTAAGTCCTTTACGGGCCAAAGATGGTGCGTCGGGTCGCCGTCGCTGCCGGTGGGTTACCTGTGGAAACTACTCTCCCTGAACCGTAAACTCGCCAACCAGTTTCACGTTCGAGGGCAGATCCGCTTCCAAACGCAGTTCGCCGACCGGAACCTGCCGGAAACGAAATTCGCCGAGAGCATCGCTGATGGTTGTTTCAACGGGAACGCCCTGCTTGATGATGCTCAACCGCGCCCCGGAAACGTACCGCCGTTCGGACCGTTTCAAAAGCTGCCCGACGATGGCAGGCGGAGCCTGGGAAACACGTAGATGAAGGTCCATGCCTTCGCCTTGAAGAAGGAGTTGCTGCGCATCCGCCGGACCGCGGACTCCCACCGCCAGCGGTTCGCGGAAACTATCGAAGACCAGCCGTGCCAAAACTTGTTTTACGGTCGAAGCGGGCTTCGGAATCTGATAAATCGCCAAACTGTTACGGATTGCATACGCGGGCGGGTCCTGGAGTTGAGAGCCGTGGAGCGTTTCAAAAAGTTCCGCCCAATTCCTAAGCTCTTTTGCGCACGAAGCACAGCCTTCGAAATGAATCCTTAAAGACTGTAATGCCTGGCCTTTCAATCTGCCTTCCACATAGGCGACCAGGTCGTCGTTAGTGACGTGTGACATTGCTGCTCCTTCTTCCGAAAGACAGTCGTTTTGGCGGGCACGAAAAATACATTCTCGCGGTAACTTTTTTGTCTTCTTGTCGCACAAATCCTCCTAACTCAAGGATTGCCAACAAGAACGAAGGGCGCCCAAAAGTAGGGGTGCGAATCCTTCTCCCGGAGTTTCCGGATCGCCGTCCGCAATGCCTGCGACTTCGAAGCCCCGCCCAGCCACGCTTCGTAGAACGAATTCATGAAAAGCGACGTCGACCGGTCATTGACGTCCCAGAGGCTAAGCAACAGCGACCGGGCGCCGGCGTAAAGGAAGCCCCGCATCAATCCCAGTAATTCGTCCGCCCCGGCAATCTGGCTGATTCCGGATTTGCAGCCGCTCAGCGTCACAAGATTAGTTTTGCACTGCATCGAATACAGGTCCAGCGCCGTGATCCACCCGTCCGACAGTTTGAAGGACGAAAACATCGGGCTGTCGCTGCGAAACACGGCATGCGTCGCGACGTGGACGAAGGACGCTTCAGCCGCTTCGCGACGGAACGAATTCCGGGTTGCGCGCCGCCCAACGAAGAAATTGCCGTCCGGCACGAGCTGCCGCAGATTCCGAATCTCCCGGGCGATCAAGGGCGCACTTTTGTCGGGCACGCCAACGATCAGCGGGTTCGGATTCCTGACGGGCTTTCTCTGACCGCAGTAGCGAAACACCGAAGCGCTCGGAGCGTAAGAGATCGTGAACCGGTCGATCAGGTACTCCTTGCCGTTGAAGAATGCGTGAAACGGGAAGTAATGCAAAGGCCCGTGCGGAACAATGATCAGATGCCGGGTTTTGAGGTCGGCAACGAACGGTTCGACGAGCTCCATGTACATATCCTGAAGGTGCTTCAGCGTCGATTCTTTCAGCTGCGGCGCGTACTCATTCACATAATCCACGCCGACCAGGAATTTGTCGAGTTGCAGCCGCAGGCGTTCCTGCAGATGCTGCACCCTGCTCAAAGTGGACAGATGCCGTCGAACTTCCGCTCGATCCTTCGAAATCAGAAACACCATGATTTCGTCGCGCGCGATGAAGTATTCCACCAGCGTCGCATTCCTGGGCAAAACCTCGCGCACCTGCTCCACGGAAACAATGCTGACTTTCTGAAGCGAAACGTACTCGGGGTCCTGCTTGGACAATTCCTTCAAACTTTGAGCCAGTTCGTCCCTCTTGACCTCAATGTCCGCGGCACTGGGTAAGTGGGAGGTCGAGCCGTCCCGCGGGGCGGATCGAATGTAATAGCTGTTCAGTTCCTCGTGCAGATGCTGAATACGGTTCAGCAGCGATGGGTCGGCGTGCGGATTACCGGGAAGGTGCTGCGAGAGAAGATCCACCAGGCCGCGCGACTTCGCGCGCTCGCACCAGTTGTACGCCTCGACGACTTCTGTCCGCTTGGGTTCGGCCTGGTCGAGAACGAGTTGCACCAGCGACTCGTAAACCTGCTGCTTGCCGTTAAAAAACGTCACCCGCATATCGTCGTGATGAAGATGTGCGCGGTGGATTTCGATCTCATCCGCGGCCAGCATGTAAAACTTCTTCGCCTGAGACGCATCGCCGCGGTGTTCGGCGACCTGCGCGTTGATCGAATAGCAGGGAAACAGGTGCAGCGGAATCGGGGTGTCCTTAATGAGGCGCTGAATGACGTCGGAATACTGCGACGCCTGGCCGGCATGCCCCAGCTCCAGCGCGATGCGTGTTAACAGCACCAGGGACATCGCGCGCTTTGACGGATTGTTCAATTGCGTGAACCGGTCGTAAGCCGACCGCGCCAGCGCCTGGCCTTCCCAGAACCGTTGTCCGAGGAAAAAAACCTGCGCGCGATACAGTTCCGTAGCTGCCGCCCAGTAAAGATTTTTCTCTTCTTCGAAAATCGTTTGGGATTCACGAAACGTGTCGAGCGCCTTGCTGTACTGCTGATTACCGGTCAACGCCAAACCCACGAATGCCGTGGCTTTGGCCTGCTCGTACTTGTTCCCCAGTTCCTTGAATGCCTCCGCGGCCCGACGGGCCAGATTCAGCGCGTCTTTGGTCAGGTTCAGGTGCAGATAGATTTCGGATTCATCCAGATCACACAGCGCGGAATGCCGCCGGCTGCCCTCCCTGTTGAAATGCTCACGCAACTCGCCGAAAGCCTGGATCGCCTCGCTGTATCTGCCGCGCAGGAACGACAGGTAAGCGCGGTTGTATTTAGCCTGGATATGGAGATCGGTGAGTCCGAGCCTCTGACTCATGCGCTCGGAGAGAAGATAGGCGTGATCCGCCTCTTCGAAACGATCGAGGACCGAGAGCGAGTTGGCCAGATTCAGGTAGCATCGTGCCTCGGCCGGAGCATTGGAGAGTTTGCGGAACGATGTCAGGGCGAGTTCGTGATACTCGACCGATCGGGAATGTTCATCGAGCCGGTGATAAACGTTGCCGAGATTGGCGCACAAACGCGCATGTCCATCTTCGTCGTTGTGCCGGAGGAACCATTCGTCCGCCCGTTTCGCCACTTCGATCGCTTCGTGATACCGCCCCGTCATGAACAGCGCGGCGATATATCCGAGCCGGATTCTCGCGGCTTTTTCGGTCGCGGCGTGTCGTTCCAGCAGAGCGATCGCATCGGTGTAGTGCGGAATCGCCTCTTCGTGTTGTTCGTTCGCGTTCAGCACGTAAGCCATCAGCCGGTGCGCTTCGGCTTTCAGCGAATCGTCGTCGGAATCCTTCACCATCGACATCGCCAGGCGCGCGAGGCGCACGGCTTCGGTGGAGCGGGGCGTGCGGGCCTGGCCGGCGTGGAGGTTCAGCTGGTGAATGGCGTCGTCGAGGTCGGCGAGCAGGCGCTCGAGTCCGGCCGCGCCAAGTTCGGCGGCATACCGGCGAATGTCGTCTTCGTTTTTCTCGAGCAGACGTTCAACTGAGGACATTACTCAACTGAGGATCTTCCGAAGTTTATTCAGGCATCGAATCCGTGTGGGACCGATGCTGGCAACCGGCATTCCGAGTTCGACCGAGATCTCGTTGTACGAAGGCTCTGTCGGACTGAGGTAGAGCAATTCGATCAACCGCCGGCAGCGGTCGGCCATTTGATCGAGAGCGCGTTCAAGAAGATGCTGGCGCTCGAGCCGCACCAGGTCGTCGGTCGCTTCGACGGGGCGGTCGTCGTCGCTCAACTCGTCGGTCAACCCTACAGACCGCAAATGGTTATAGGTTTTTCGCCGTGCGATCGTGCTGAGCCAGCCGGGAAGCTTGTCGGTGTCTCTCAAATCGCCGAGTTTTTGATACATCTCCAGATACACCTGCTGGAGCATGTCGGCGGCAACGTCCCGGTCGTGGCAGATGGAAAGCGCGACGGAAAAGATCAGGCGGTTGTATCGCATGACCAGAAACTCCCAGGCTTCCTCGTCACCGGCGATGCAACGTTTGATGAGCTCGGCGTCCGTTGCGGTCGAAACTTTCGCCTTAGGTTGTGGTGTGACTCCTGACCTCACCCTGAACCCCTCTCCACGTGTTGAGTGTCAGCGCCTGAAGACGGGAACCGCATGGGCATCGCGTCTTGCGACCGTTCGGTAAAACGGACGATCCGGCAGTGGATCCGCGAATGATTCTGAAGTCTGGTCAATCCCCGCACAACGTTAAAAAGCGATCAGGCTTACTGCCGAGTCCTCCAAAACCAGCAAAACCAAATGAAAAATGAGCCGTTTTCGCCATATACTCGTTGGAGATCCATTATTATCAACCGACGAGAGTCTTTCTACGCGTACGCGATGTTCCATAAGGTTAATACCTGTTGGAGGCGGCGTCGACTGGAGAATTCGTGAAAAGTATGGAACGAAACAAGTTTGACCGGCCGCTCCGCGGCAAGCGCATCCTTGTAGTGGAAGACGATTCGGATACGCGCGAAATGCTGCGATTCATACTGGAACGTAATGGGGCCGACGTGCGTGCGGTCCACGCCGTCCAGCCGGCAATCGAGGCGTTTGAGGACGTCCACCCCAACGCCGTCGTCGCCGATATCGGCATGCCGGAATACAACGGCTACGCCCTGATCGCCAAAATCCGGCAACTCGATGAGGAAAACCGGTCTCGAACCAAGTGCCTCGCCGTCACCGCTTACGCCACCCGCGTCGACCGCGAAGCCACCCTGAACGCCGGCTACGACGCCTACATCGCCAAACCCTTCGACCCCGAAGAACTCGTACGCACCGTCGTCGCCCTTGCCGCCTGACAGCAGCTATATATTAATGTCGCCCGAGGGTTCTGCATCACTGGAACGGTGCGGAAAGCGCTCTCTAACCTGACTTTCGCAGTTGATGAGTATTTCACCGCTTAAGTTCTTTGGATTCAG
>CAZPBY010000085.1:0-24632 GCA_964584785.1 uncultured Solibacteraceae bacterium | reverse complement strand
CTGAATCCAAAGAACTTAAGCGGTGAAATACTCATCAACTGCGAAAGTCAGGCTAACTTCGGACCGGATGGGCCGCTCTTTGGAAGTCTGATCCACGTGCCGGCCAGTGGGCAGTGGCGCGCTGTGGCGGATGTGTCGGCCTATGAAGCTGAGTTCAATCCAGCAGGTGGACCGATCGATACCAACCCATTCAGCGTTCTCGCAGAGCCATCCGGACGCGTGGTTGCAGATGCCGGCGCCAATGCGCTCCTCTATGTCGCCGCCAACGGCAAGATTTCGACGCTCGCGACATTTCCGTCGCGTCCCACACGCTCAACCGACGCTGTGCCTACCGGCCTCACTCGTGGTCCGGATGGCGCCTATTACGTGGCCGAACTCACGGGTTCACCATTCACAGATGGTGCTGCGCGGATCTATCGTGTCGTTCCTGGAAATCCGCCCGAAGTTTTCCTGGACGGCTTCAAGACGATTATGGACATCGATTTTGATTCTCATGGGAACCTATACATCGTCGAGTTCGCAACGGGGCCAGTTTTCTTTCCGGGACCCGGCAGGCTTCTCCGTGTGCTAACGGATGGCACACGTCAGGTGATCCTCGAGGGATTAGATCATCCGACGTCTGTCGTGGTGGATCCCGAAGGTGGCGCGGTTTACGTCACCAACCGTGGTCTTTCAATTGGAAATGGCGAGGTGCTGAGGATCGAACCGTAGTTACCGGTTCCGAATCGACGAATCAACAGTGGTTGCTCCGTTAAAAAGCGCAGCCGCCAGACGCCGAGTGATGCTTAGCACCAGGGAGCCTCCGCTTGCAATGGGGGGCAACCCGCAGCCTTGCGAGGACTGCGCGCGCTGACGACAAATGGACCTGGGTCGGTGGAAAGGATTTGCAGGTCTATAAATCCGACGGTGTCCAGCATTGCCAGGCAGGCAGCACTGTTGAACAACCAAAACACGGTTACATCGAAAGACTCGTCGTTTTTACCGGACAACAGACCGTGGGGATAGAAACGCGCCCACGGAATTCCTTTCAACGTCGGTTCCTCCAGCATGTGTGTTTGAAATAACAACTCTCCCGTGCAGACGCTCAGTATCCGTTCCAGTGCATACTGCGGATGCTTGAGGTGATAGAAAACGCCATAGAACAATACGACATCAAAAGTACCCAGCCGCTTCGGTTCCAGGTCGTAGACATTCATTAGATATGCCATCGCTCTGGACTGGCGTGCTGTCTTGACTATGTTGAAGCGACGAATTGAATCGGGAAAGGAATCGATGCCAATAACTTCGCGGGCTCCACGCCGTTCCGCCTCGAACGAGAAGAAGCCTTCGGCGCACCCAATATCCAAAACGCGTTTTCCTGTGAGATCGGCCGGCAATCCGTAATACGGCAGCTTTTCCACGAGCGGATCGCTGGTGCCAGCACTGAACAAGCCGGGCATGACTTCCATCTTGTGGAACCAATAAGGTTCGGCCTCAACTTGATACTTAATCCAGGCGCCCACGGACTCTTCTGCGAAATTGTTCATCGCGTCAACTGCTAGAGTGAGGCGGTTGCCGTTGGGATTGTCCAGGTAGTCTTGAATCAAAGCCTGCTTTCGCCGCTTTGTTTCGGCGTATTCCTCTCTAGCGCGAGCGGGAGTTGTCGTCGTAACTAAGTTGACCCGCCGCACCAGTTCATCACGTTCGCACAACAGGTCCGCGAGTCGTGTAGCCAGCCGATCACGGTCAGCAGAGAGGTCATTCACACGCTTCATGTGATCGCGGAAAGACGGGATATTCATGACCAGCGCTTTGAGCAAGGGATGCATGGTTTGGCCCTTTCTAATACGATGCAAATTCAGTTTAGCGAAGACCTGCGCGAGACGGATGTGAGGAAAATGATCCGAAATTTCTTCCGGCTGCGCCAATGCGCTACAGCTATTTGACGCGACCTCTTAAAAACGCCTATCCTCACCCAGCATTTCGGATTGCTACGCTATGACCGTCAAGCCAAACCAGAGTCTGGGACCGTACCGAATCATCGAACAAATCGGCAAAGGTGGGATGGCGACTGTGTATCGAGGCTCGCAGCCATCGCTGTCCCGACAGGTCGCGATCAAGGTGCTTCCGGAGTTCTTTGCCGAGGATCCGACTTTCCATGAACGCTTCCGCCAGGAGGCGATGGCCATTGCCAGTCTGCGTCATTCGAACATTCTGACGGTCTTTGATTCAGGAGAAGCCGACGGCGTGACTTACATGGTGACGGAACTGGTTGAAGGTGGAACCCTGACGGGTAAACTCGGCAAACCCTTGCCGATCGATTACTGCCTGAAGATCGCCGGCCCCGTCGCGTCGGCGCTGGATTACGCGCATTCGCGAGGGATGGTCCACCGCGATGTAAAGCCCGGCAACATTCTCCTCGCTTCCGATGGAACTCCCATCCTGTCGGACTTCGGCCTGGCACGCATGATGAATGCGTCCAGCGAGAATGAAAGGACGCGGCTGACCCTTAGCGGCACAACGCTAGGCACTCCGGAATACATGGCTCCGGAGCAGGGAAGCAATAGCGACGTCGGTCCCGCTGCGGATATCTACGCCCTCGCGGTCATTCTTTATGAAATGCTTACCGGCACGGTCCCGTATTCCGGCGATACGCCGCTTGTTGTGCTGATGGCACGGGTCAATCAACCATTGCCGTTGCCCCGGGAAAAGAATCCGGAGATTTCGGAAGCGGTCCAGGAGGTGTTGCTCAAAGGGCTTGCCAGGGCACCGGAGGATCGCTACCTAACGGCCGGTGAAATGGTCGAGGCGCTCTCGAAAGCCAGCCAGGCTCGGGCTCCTGCCGGGCCGCAGCCAATCGCAACGGTTCAGCAGACTGAAGCGGCCCCACGCAAGCGGGGCCTTGCGGTGGCAGCAATCATCGGCGTATGCGCGGTCGCAGTTTTTTCGGTAGTCATCTGGTTCCGATCCCGACCTGTAGCCGTCGGTCCCCGCGAGGCTCCCGCGGCCTCAACGACTACTCCGGTCACGAGTCCGGTGATACCCAGCGCAAGCGCCACTCCACCTGAAACACCCGCCGCGGCGCCCGCAACTTCGAAAAAAAACGAACCCGCAGCCGCCGTAACCGGCGATTCGAAGAAGAAATCAGCAAGAACCGAGAGTCGCTTGCCGCCGCACGGAAGGCTTCTGTATTCAGCCGCGTCGGACCCTGGATATTTCCCCGCGTTGTCTCAGCGAAACCCTGAGGACAAGATCGAACTCCAGGGGAAATCGCTCGAATTCACGGCGGGAAGCCGTGCGGGCATATTCGCGCCTTTGCCTGTGAACGGAGTGGGCGACTTCGTCGCAGTGATGCGATACGTGTCGGTCCGCCGGCGGCCATTGCTGAAATTCCGATTTCACGGAGGTTCAGCGGGTAGCGGTCACCTCGTGCAGCTTCCGGCTTCTTTCCGCCTGAGTCCGGCGTCGGGCGGCACTTCCCAACCGCACGCCTGCTGCGAGGACTTCGATATGTTCGTCGGCCCGCAGACGTCAGGAACGTTGTCGCTCTTCACGGGACCGCAACCGTTGCAGCTTCCAGCGGCAACAGAGGAAGAGCAGGAAATTGTGATCACGGCCAAGGGGCCGTTAATCACCGTTTATTCTGGTTGGCAGGAGATCGCGCGTGCTTCGGATAATTCGCTTGGCCCCGGCACCATGGCTCTGCTGCTCGCGACGGGAATCGGTCAGGCCCCGCCCGCGGTTCTCCGGCTCAATGCTCTGGAGATCTACGAGGGGCCTGACGCGGCGCCCGTCACCATAGCGTTGCCGCCGCATGGCAAACTGCTTTATTCGATCGGCGCGAGCCTTTCGGAAATCGCGGCGCGGCCGCAGCAGCATGCCGAGGACTCGATCGCCGTGAAAGGAACCGCTCTCGAATTCACGGCGGGAGACGATTTCGGAGTCTTCGCTTCGCTGCCGTTAAACGGCATCGGGGACTTCGTCGCGGTCCTGCGTGTTGTGGCAGTCAGTCGAAGACCGGCGCTACTTTTCCGGTTTCACAAGTCCGGCCCACCGGGCGATCACGTGGTGCAGCTTCCTGCTTTTCTGCGTCTGGGACCGTCGGCCGCAGGCGCGGCGGGTACCGGACCCCATCCATGCTGTCAGGATTTCGACATATACAAGGCGCCGCTGTCGCAAGGATCTCCCACGCTTTATTCAGGCCCGCAGTTGGTTTCCGCGCCCGCGGACACTAATGAAGAACGCATATTTGCCGTGTCGGTGAAAGGTCCCCTCATCATCGTGTACGCGGACGGCCGCGAAATCGCGCGTACCTCGGACAACTCATTTGGGCCCGGCGGTATCAACCTGCAGGTCCTGGCTCGCGGGCGCGCCCAGTTTCCTGCGGTCCTCCGGCTCAATGCACTGGAGTTGTACGAGGCCGGTTCGTCTCCTCAATAATAAAAACTTCCCGAGGGAAAGTCAGGACTACGACGCCCATAAGCATCGGTAGTGGTCTAGTTTGAAAATCCAGCTTTCTGTCCGCTGACGGCGCGCAAGGACTCCACGAGAGCGGGCAGATCCCGGTCCGCATCCTTCCAGTCGGCCATAAACTCGCCGTATAGCTTCTGCGATAGTGCGACGTCACTCCGGAGCGCCGCGGCGCGGGCCAGGCCGAGTTTGGCCAGCGGGTACAGCGGCGAGATGGGATCTTGCCCCCGATGATCGAGGATCTTGTGAAATTCCGCTTCCGCTTCGACGGGCTTTTTCAGATGCAGCCAAGCCTGTCCGCGCAGATACAGAGGCCAGAATTCGGCGGCGGCTTCGTACGGAATGACGGATCGTAGTCCATCCTCGACGCTTTCGTCATCGCCGCGCTGCAGCGCGCTCGCTGCTCGAATGACCGGCACCCAGATCCGGTTCACGACGGTATTGAGCGGATATTGCCGGATCAGTTCGTCGATCAGAGCCGTTGACTCGCCCGATTGCCCGCACCAGGCCAGCGCCAGCGCGCTGCGCGTAAGCGAGAGAGGATCGCGCGCGAGGGAAAGCGCGCGACGGCCGTTGCCCTTCGCATCGACACACCGGCCGAGAGCTGCGGCCCGGACCGCCGACTGCGCGATCATTCCGGCAGCGGCGCCGGCGGCATCGCTACCGGCGACGGACTCGGAGATTCGCCGGGTGAATTGCTGGGACCGGCTGTACTGGCCGTGAAAGGCCGCGGCCGCACTTTGCCAGTCCAGTGCGTTATTTTGCGCGCTCCCCTGATCGGCCCACTGCACCTCTCTCCTCATCCCCGGCTCATCGCCTTTCACGAATGCAACTCGAAACAGGCCCTGGTGAGGGGACGGGCTAACCCGACCTTTTGCTATCGCTTGCTGGAAAGCCTCGCCCGCTTCGTCGAAACGGCCCAGACCCATCAGAGAATTGCCCAGCACAGTCCAGCGGTTGCCGGCAGGGGGTTCAAACCGGATGGCCACACGCGACTGTTGGATGGCCTCGTCGAATCGGCCCAGAGCGTTGTAAGCGACGGCCAGGTTGTTATATGGCGCGGGATCTCGGGGATAGGTGTTTTGATAGAGCCGCAGGGTCTCAATCCGCCTGTCCAGCTCGCCCGTGACCCTGCCATAGTACTCATCAATAATGGTCAGCCGTTCGCGTTCGCTGGCGTGCTCGCGGAGATCGTAGGCCTTCGCGGCAAACTCCGATGCCAGCCCGGGCTCCCGGGCATTGACGTACGCGGATGCCAGCGACCTGTAGGCGGCGGCAAAGTTGGGATCCAGCTCGATCGCGCGACGAAGGAAGCGAATGGCCTCCAGGTTATTACCCTTCACCGCCTCGCGCCGGCCCAGAGAATAAACGCGAAGCGCTTCAATCGACGATGTCGTCACGTCGGGTAGCGCGTCGAATTTTCGCAACGAGGGCGCCGACTCACCCAGTTGCTCGCGCAATTCAGAAGCAGCGCGCGAAAGCGCGCGCAAGACCTGTTCCTTCGCTGCCGCTTCCGCCTGCGCTCGAGCCAACGTGCTGCCGCTCTGGCTATCGACAGCCGTCAGCGTGATCACGTAGTGGCTTCCAATTGGGGCGATCGCGCCCGTAACGAATGCCTTCAAGCCTTGCCGCTGGCAAACCTCACGCGCGATCGTCGCCGTGATCGGTTTGTCCAGCGGCTGCCGCATCAATCGAAGCGTTTCCTGTAATGATTCCTCTGAAAGGATATCCAGGAGAGGACTTTGATCGAGTTGCACCGCCAGTCCCTGCTTGAGCGTCAGGTCGAAAACCTGATCTCCGGTTTGGTTGACGAAATCGGCCAGCAGGATCCGATCTTTGTCGGATAACGGCGGAAGCTTGGGCCACAAGACATAGAGCGCGGCTACTGCAGCAAGTATCGCCGCCACAACGACGTACGCTACTCGCCTGAAGACCTTCGGTCGCGGCGCTTCGCAGAGCTTGCTCAGATCATCGGCGAGCTCGTCGATGGTTGCATAGCGATTCTCCCGATCCTTCTGAAGAGCCTTTTGAACTATTGCATCCAGGCCGGCGCCCGAACCCACGACGGCATCCGAATTGAGGAGACTCGCAAAAACTTCCGCCGTGGTGTCGCCGGGAAATGCGGGCTGGCGGTGCGTCATCTCATAAAGCACCGCGCCGAGACTGAAAATATCCGTCCGCGCATCCAGCTTTTCTCCGCGGGCCTGCTCGGGAGACATGTAGCGCGGAGTTCCGATGATGCCGCTTTGCGTTACACCGGCTAAGTGCTGATGGCCAGTTAATTCCGAGCCGCTGCGGGCCAGGCCGAAGTCCACCACTTTGACCAGGCCGTCCGGCCGGATCATGATGTTTTCCGGCTTGATGTCGCGGTGCACGATACCCGCCCGGTGCGCCGCTCCGAGCGCGCGAGCGCACTGCATCGCAATATCGAGCGTTTCCTCGAGAGTGGGGTGCCGCTGGGACATCCGCTCCCTCAAAGTCACGCCCTCGATCCATTCGGAGGCGATAAACGAGATTTCTCCCGCCTGACCGATATCGTGGATCGTCAGAATGTTGGGATGATTTAAAGCGGACGCGGCGATGGCCTCAAGCCGGAAGCGCGCCACGCGATCCTCGTCGTGGATCCAATCGGGAGGAAGAATCTTCAGCGCCACTTCGCGTTGGAGGCGCGTATCCAGCGCACGATACACACGACCCATCGCGCCGGCGCCGGCTTCGGCGAGAATCCGGTACGGACCGAGCGTGTCTCCCACCGAAGGGGCTGCAAGAGCCGCGACCAACCCCAACACTTCTCCGCGCGTCTCATCGGAAAGGAAGTCGCCGGCGTCTTCACGCGCGTCCAGAAGCGATTTCAATTCCTCACGCAGTTCCGGATCGCCGGAACAGGCCTCGTCGAATGCCTGCTGCCACTGCTCCACCGGTTGAGACGCCATGCGGTGATAGAGCGTCTCCACTAGCTTCCATCGTTCGGCATCCATTGTTCAGCTTCGTCTCCGGCGGGTCGGCATTATACCGGCGGCTCAACGGCCTGCCCTAACAAAAAAGATTCTCAAGCATGGCAGTTTCGACCGGACTCTGTTGCTTCGTCCGCAAATGCGGTTCGGCATGAAATTCGCGACGAGGAGCCATCCGAATCCAGTCCGCGACACGTAATAAGCATTAAACCGGTTGCATCCGGAGGACTGACGTTTCAAAGCGGACAACGATTGGCCATAATTCTACGAAGCCGGGTCAAAAGATTAGCCAGGGACTGTATGCCAGTTTCAAAACAAGTGACGATTTTCGTTCTGCTGTTGGCCGGATGTCTCGTTCCACCGTCTGTCCAGGCCCAAAGTGGCGTGGTGACCGGACGAGTGTTCGATCAGACGGAAGCAATCATTCCGGGTGTTAGCGTGGAGTTGGTTTCGCAGGCAACTCGAGCGGTTGAAACGACCATTACTTCTAATCAAGGTACGTATCGCTTCGACGGCGTGCCTGCCGGTCCCGCCGAGCTGACGTTTCGGTTGATCAACTTCTCGACCATCCGGCGACAAATAACTATTATTCGCGGCAGCGTTTCCACAACCGATGTGACGCTCATCGTGTCTTCAAGCGCAGACATCACCGTGACGGCGCCTCGGACCTTCCGCAATCTTGCGGATTTGGAGCGCCCCGTGGAGAACATTGTGGGTGTTGCGGCAGCGAGCAGTGAGGGAGCCATCACGGCAGAGCAGCTGGAGGCACGGCCAATTATGCGGCCTGGAGAGATTCTCGAAACAGTGCCGGGCTTGATCGTCAGCCAGCACAGCGGCGAGGGAAAGGCGAACCAGTACTACTTACGCGGCTTCAATCTGGACCACGGTTCCGACTTCGCAACGACGATTGCCGGAATTCCCGTCAACCTGCCGACGCATGCTCACGGGCATGGTTACACCGATTCGAATTCTCTCATTCCCGAGTTAGTCAGCGGAGTGCAGTTCAGGAAAGGGCCCTATTTCACTGAAGACGGCGATTTTTCCGCGGCCGGAGCAGCAAACATTAACTACTTCAATCGGCTCGATGCGCCGCTGGCCGTTCTTGGCGCCGGCGAAAACGGCTGGCAGCGATTTCTTGGTGCGGCGTCGCCGCAAGTGGGAAGAGGGTTCCTGCTGGGTGCGCTGGAGTTGGAGCACAGCAACGGTCCATGGGTGAACCCGGAACATCTTCACAAAGCGAATGGACTCCTGCGGTACAGCCAGGGAAATGAGCGCAGGGGATTTTCCGTTACCGGGATGGGGTATTCCTCGAACTGGAATGCCACCGATCAGATCGCCGATCGTGCGGTCAGCGGTGGCCTGACGTCGCGATTTGGAACCATCGATCCAACAGACGGAGGTCACACGTTCAGATACAGCCTGGCTGGAGACGGACAGTGGTCCGGCTCAAGATCGACAACGCGCATAACCGGTTACCTTTTAAGGTATGGGTTGAATCTGTTTTCGAACTTCACCTACTTCCTGAACGATCCCATCAACGGCGATCAGTTCGAGCAGGAGGATCGAAGATGGGTATCCGGAGGCCAGATCACGCACCGCGTTCTTGGAAGCCTTGGCCGATTCCATGTTCAAAACGCATTCGGCGTTAATCTTCGACACGACGCGATCGGGAACGTCGGTCTCTACCACGCGGTTAAAGGTCAAAGGAGGGATACCATTCGGCAGGACAAAGTGGGTCAGACGTCTGTCGGCTTCTTCGGTCAGAGCGAGATCGAATGGAGCCGCAAAGTACGCACTACTGTTGGCCTGCGAGGAGATGTCTATCATTTCAACGTGAGATCCGATATTGCTGCGAACTCCGGAACAGATACCAGCGGTATCGTTAGTCCTAAACTCGGCGCAGTGATCGGTCCATGGAAAGGAACGGAGTTTTACGCCAACGCCGGTCTGGGTTTTCACAGCAACGACGGGCGAGGCGCGACAATCCACGTCGATCCATCGACAGGCGATCCGGTCGATCGTGTGACTCCGCTGGTTCGAGCACGCGGCGCCGAAGCCGGCATGCGGACGGTAGCGATTCGTGGAATGCAGTCCACCGTCTCTATGTGGAAATTGGATTTCGATTCGGAGCTGCTCTTCGCCGGCGATGCCGGAACAACGGAAGCCGGCCGGCCCAGCCGGCGTTCCGGTATCGAGTGGACCAATTACGTGCATCCACATCCCTGGATCACTCTCGATTTCGATATGTCGGTTTCGCGGGCCAGATTCAGGAACAGCGATCCTGCCGGAAATCGAATTCCGGGATCGCTCGATCGAGTGATTTCGGGCGGATTTGCAGTCGATCCTCCGGAGGCGGGAAAAGGCGTTATCGGTAGCTTTCGCTTACGGCACTTTGGACCGCGTCCTTTGATCGAGGACAACAGCGTTCGATCCAGGACCACTTCTTTGGCGAATGCCGAACTGGGTTACCGGTTCAGTAAGCCTTACCAACTCGTCGGCCAGATCTACAACGTTTTCGACCGCAAGGTTTCCGACATCGATTACTTCTACACGTCGCGTCTTCCCGGTGAGCCGCTCGCGGGCATCGATGACGTGCACACGCACCCGGCGTTGCCTCGAACATTTCGTGTCGCCTTGCAGATCCGCTTTTAGGCGGCGTGCACTTGTGCCTCCGGTTCTATCCCGAAAAAACAAGACTCATAAGTCACCGAACCGGAGCGCGCTGCCTTAACTCTTCAAACCAGTTCAACACGATGTTGATTTGCTGCCTCGGGGGTGCGTTTGTCTTGGTGTCTCCCAGGACCACCACCAGGAACTGTTTGCCATCCCGAGTGACGTCAAAGTTGCGGGAGCCGGGAATCGGCATCACGATGTCCTTGGGACCGGCCGGCACCGCGTTTCCCACTTTGAATGGAGGGCCGGTCTGGATGGGGACCGCCATTAGACCCCGCATGTTGGACTGATAAAACAATTCCTTCCCATCCGGCGACCACACCGGTGCCCGGCTTAGTTCCGTCGCGATCTGAAACTTCGTTCCGTCATCCGGAAACGGCTTCGCGAACAAAACAAATCCGGACTTTGGAGGTTCGTCGGAAACATACGAAACCCATTTACCGTCCGGAGAAAAACTCGCCTGTACCTGATGCGCATTCGGGATGTTGGTAAATGGCTTCAGTTCAT
The DNA here is from genome assembly GCA_964584785.1 of uncultured Solibacteraceae bacterium. Classification (GTDB taxonomy): domain Bacteria; phylum Acidobacteriota; class Terriglobia; order 20CM-2-55-15; family 20CM-2-55-15; genus JAHFTY01. Next base: position 14,049 of record CAZPBY010000085.1, on the reverse strand, counting down.
GGTTTCCGTTGAGTTGCAAAGTCCAAAGACTTTGAGTCGCACCCTGCTGGTCGATCCCGAGCAGCAACGAATTCCCGTCCGGACTAACGGCTTGCGGTACATGTCGCGAAGCACCATTGTCCAGTTTTGTGAGAGTTTCGTCCGTTCCGGTGCCGTCGGCACGCTTGCGAAAAATAACAGGACTGCCATCGCGATCAGATTGAAAGATGATGAAACGGCCGTCTGGCGTCCAGATGGGGTTATTACTCCGTCCCTGGAAGGTGAGCTTTCGGAGCGGTCCGTTGGCGCGCAAGTCACCAATCCACAAGATCCCTTCCTCAGTTGCAACCGCGAACTGCTTTCCATCCGGAGAAATTCGCGGCAATTGATATTTCTGGGTCGGAAAGTTCAGTCGCTCGACTTTGCCCTGCCGGTCCGCAAGCGCGAGAGCATACCCGGCGTCTTGATTACCCGGTATGTACGCCAGGGTTCCAGTATCGGAATAGGAGAACAGGGCTGAATCGCTGAAATGAACGCGACCGACATCTTCAAGAACTGGAACCACGTTGCCCCGAATCTCGATCTTCTTTACGTCGAACGCGACAGCAAATAGAGCGTTTCCGCGAGCGTAAATAAGGTGCCCCGTAGGCAGGTAGCGAACGGCGCTCCCACCATTAATTAGCACCTTGGGAAGTCCGGTCGGCAACCGCTGTGCGATGATTTGGCCGGCGTCCCACGGGATGCGATTAGGGTCCATAAATGTGGTGGAAGTGTATAAAACCGCATTTCCGTCGGCGACAATTTCAGGACTGCTAACGATTCTCGGTCTCTCGGCGGGCACAACAATTCTGGGCTCGCCTCCACTCGCAGACACCTGAGAGATTCCAAACGCGTTTGAGAAAAAAATCTGGTCGCCGGTCCAATTGAAGGAAAGATTAGGAGCCAGGATTAGTTGACAGATTGTTACGGGGTTGCCTCCGTTGATTGGAATCTTCTTCAGCGCATAGGCATCGCCTTCTCTGGTGGAGAACCCTAACCATTGCCCGTCCGGGGAGAAGAACGGAGAAGCGATTCTCGCCGCAGGCGGTACTGTGGCGCCAGAAACCGGACGACTATCGAGTGATGCCATTTCCCGCAAATAGATTTGATTATTTGCAACGTACGCGAGTCGATTTCCGTCGCGCGAAAGACTGATGAGTTGAACTCCTGTCTCCGGACCGAAACGCTGATCTTCGGGAAGCACAATTGAGAATCGCTGAACCGAAGGCGCGGTCACTGTTGGGGGCCGCACCGCGACCCACATCGCGATGGCCACGATAATTGCCGTCAGCGCGATTGTGGCGAGTTGGGGCAAACGGTTCACTTTCGCGGTTTGGGACGCAACGACCAGCGTTGAAGGCTCCGCAAGGGCTTCCAACTCGATACGGAGATCACCAACGGCCTGCCATCGCCGCGTCGGAGACTTGTGGAAGCATCGCGCGAGCAAGTTGGACACACGGTAATCGAAGGCAGCCAATTCCGTCAGATCGGGTTCACGAAGCAGGATCTCCGACAGAATCTCCGCGACGGTTTCTCTTTTGAAGGCCTGCTTGCCGGTGAGCATTTCAAACCAAACGCAGCCGAACGAGAACACATCGCTGCGATGATCGCCCGGCGCGCCCTTTGCCTGTTCGGGACTCATGTATGCGGGTGTGCCCAGAATCGCACCCGTTTCCGAGGCTGCCGTTAGCGTTGGAGAATGGGAAAGGTTCGTCGGGGTGGAGGTCGCTGCAATACGCGCCAGGCCGAAGTCGAGGACCTTGACCATGCCATCGGGATTGATCTTGATGTTGTCCGGCTTGAGATCCCGATGCACGATTCCCTTCTCGTGCGCCGCTTCGAGCGCTTCGCAGATCTGCCGTCCGATGGAAATCGCTTCTTCCAGAGGCAGCCGGCCGCGTCTCCGAATCATGTCACCGAGCGTTTCGCCTTCGACGAGTTCCAGGATCAGGAATCGCGCACCATCTACGGCCTGCATATCGTAAATCGTCCCAATATTTGGATGATTGAGACTCGCAAGTGTTTCCGCTTCGCGCTGAAATCGATTGACCCGCTCGGGATCCCGGCTGAATTCGTCCGGCAGCACCTTGACGGCAACGTCGCGTTTGAGTTTCGAGTCGCGGGCGCGGTACACCTCACCCATCCCACCCTTTCCGAGTAGCGACAGGATTTCATAGGTTCCGACATGGGTGCCAATCAGGTCTCGCGGCATCGCGGGCGTAATCTATCGCAAGCTTTGTTTGAAATCTATGGTGGGATTTGGATTTGGTTCCGGCGGGCCGACAATATCGTCGACGGAAACCAACCTCACGCTTGGCCTTATTCCGGACTGGTTCTTTCAATGTTTTTGCAGCCGAGAGGTCCACCTGAACACCGAGCAAGTCTGTCAAACGGTTTTCGATGGCAACCATATCCACCAGAGAGAGTCGTCGTCGGGAATCAAACTCGCGTAAGCCTTACGTCTCTCTTTGCGCGGCGCCTGTAACGCTCGTGTTTTTCATGGAACCCGTTAATCGTGGAGATTTCAGGGCCGATACGCTACAGAATTCAGCACAACTGGTCTGCTTGCGATTCCGTTGTTAACGACAACTATGCTCACATCGCATCCGTCTGGAGCGGATACCAAACACGCCAGGCCGATCACATCAAACGGAATCTGAATAGTGATCTGCTCCTGTCCGTTGATGTTGGAAACAAAGAAAATCGGCGCATCACCACCGCCTGCGTCAGGATTGGTTCCGTGAACAATGACCCGCGTGCCGCTTATCTGCCGGGGAGGATGTGTCTCGTCTTCGGCTTTGACGATTCCGGTGACATTACTGAGATTTCTGCCAAAAATACTGACGATACTTCCAGGCACAAGGGCTGAAACTAAGCCGCCCGCATTCACGACTGCGGTTATAACCGGTTGCTGACAGTTGGAGACTGTGAAGGAGACCGGGCTTGAAAACACGCCGCCGATCTGAACATTTAATGTATGGTCGCCCTGAGTTCCTTCAGCAAAAGTTCCCGACACAGTGAAGTTGCCGTTACCATCGGTCCTGCGCCATTCTGGAATTTCCCAGGATTGACCATTGCTGATTCCTAAAAGGCGTGCAGAGGAATTGGGAGCAGCATCTTTTACGGTTAGGGTCCAGGAGGAACCGACACAGTATTTGGAGTCGATCATGAGTACCGTTGCAGGAAAGGTGCTCTCGAACACGACCTTCCGGACACTGTGGTTTCGACTGTCGGCGATGAAAACGTTTCCAGCGGTATCCACCGCCACGCCCCAGGGAAAATTCAGTCGAGCACTGGTTGCCGGACCGCCATCGCCGGAATATCCTCCAGTGAAGTAATACCCGTCAATTGGGTTGTAAACTGGATCACCCGATCCAGCTACAATTTCGGCTTCTCCATTGGGTTTGACCTTGCGCACGCGATGAACATGGCTGTCAGCAATATAAACATTTCCCGCGCGGTCAACGGTGACACCGGCAGGAACGTTCAATCCCGTTGCTACTATAGTGCGCCTTCCATTGGAGTCGACCTTGACGATGACATCTTCTTCGTCGTTGAAATAAACGGCAAACTCCTCGTCGACCGCGACGCTACCAGGCCACGCGGCAATGGCAAAGGTGGAAATGATTCCGTCGATTCCAACTTTTCGAATGCGATTGTTCATGGTATCTGGAATGTACAGATTACCCGCCCGGTCGACGGCGCAATTTCCGGTGTAGCGGTTAAAGAACAGTGAACCCATCGTCGCCGGCCCGCCATCGCCTGAGAAACCTGCCCGGCCATTACCCGCTACGGTGGTGATGATTCCCTGAACGATTTTGCGAATGCGCTGGTTACCGGCAGCGACAATGTAAAGGTTACCCACAGCATCCAGGCACACACCCGAAGGAGCACGGAGCAGGGCGAGGATAGCCTGGCCGCCATCGCCCGAAAACCCTGCGTGAGGCACCATCTGTGAACAAAGACCATAACAGTCCGCGCCGGCAACAGTAAGCCTTTGCCCGCCGGGGGTAACCTTATAGATTCGATGGTTTTCACTGTCTGCGATGTACAAGTTACCTGAGAAGTCGACGGCCACGCCCCCGGTATAATCGGCAATCCCACCGGCCACTGTGTTGATGATTCCTTGCGCATAAACAGGCGCCGAACTGAGAGCCACGGCTCCAATAATCAAGCCGAGTAGATGGCCTCGAAGACCTCTTGCGTTGATCACCTCGACTCCTTTCAAACACACCATTCGGACAGAACTGCGTCCTATCCATAACGCGCTAAACAACAGCTGAACCTCTAACAGTGGTATCATCGCGTCTAAATCAGCCTGAAATCTTGAACGACCCATGAGTCACGCGTTGAAGCAAGAAGTCACGCAACTGCTCCTGGCATGGGGCGATGGGGACCCATCGGCTCTCGATAAGTTGATGCCCGTGGTCTACGATGAACTGCACGCTCTGGCCCGTCGATACATGGTTCGAGAACGCCAGGAACACACGTTGCAAGCCTCCGCCCTGGTGAATGAGGCTTATGTCAGGCTAATCGACCAGAGGAATATGCACTGGCAGAATCGGGCTCAGTTTTTCGGGATCGCCGCTACGTTGATGCGTAGAATCCTCGTTGATTACGCGCGTCACCGTCACTTCGAGAAAAGAGGAGGAGACGCCCGCCGCATTTCATTGGACGAGGCACTGGTTGTCTCCGACGAGCGAAACCGGGAAGTGGTTGCACTCGATGGTGCTTTGACGACACTGGCAGCTTTGGATGAACGAAAAAGCAAGGTCGTGGAGCTACGGTTCTTTGGAGGACTCTCCATTGAAGAGACCGCTGAAGTGCTTGGAGTTTCACCTGGGACTGTCATGCGCGATTGGACCCTCGCCAAAGCCTGGCTGCGAAGAGAAATAACCGCCGACGAGCCGGAATCGTGAACCCGAAATTCTTTATGGACTCCGAACGCTGGCAACAAGTCGATCAACTGTTCCACTCGGCTTTGGAGCGCGACCCTGGCGCGCGGGAGGAATTTCTATCACAAAGCTGCGCGGGTGACGATGCCTTGCGGCGTGAAGTTGAAGCGCTCATTAAGTGGCACGAACAGTCGGGTACTTTTATCGAAACTCCGGCGGCGGATATAGCCGCAGAGTTGCTTTCAGTAACGGAGTCTCACTTACGCCCCGGACTGTCCATTGGCTTCTACGAGATTGTTTCTCTGCTGGGCGTGGGCGGTATGGGAGAAGTTTACCTGGCAGAAGACGCGCGACTAGGGCGCCAGGTTGCTCTCAAACGGCTGGCCCCGCGGTTCACGCTTGACGTGGAACGCGTCCGCCGCTTCGAGCAGGAAGCGCGTGCGGCTTCGGCGCTCAACCATCCGAACATCGTCACGGTTTATGAGATCGGCCGGTTGAACTCTTTGCACTTCATCACCACGGAATTTATCGATGGCGAGACCTTGCAACACGATCTCGCACGTGCCCGGCGCACGCTTGATGAGGCAATCGATATCGCCATTCAAGTGACCTCGGCTCTCTCGGCGGCGCACGTCGCCGGGATTGTGCACCGCGATGTCAAACCCGAGAACATCATGCTTCGCCGCGACGGCATCGTCAAAGTACTGGACTTCGGGCTCGCGAAGCTCGCGTTCCAGGTGCCTCTTGCAGGAACGAAACAGGGCGATAAATCGACCGTCAAGACGAATCCGGGAATGGTCATGGGTACGCTTCATTACATGTCACCGGAGCAGGCGCGAGGACAGGAGGTCGATGCACGCACAGACATTTGGAGTTTAGGCGTGGTGCTTTACGAGATGCTGACGGGCCGCGCCCCATTCGAAGGCGAGACGCCCAGTCACGTCATGGTCTCGATTATGGAGAATGAACCGCCTTCACTATCCCGGTACTCCGACGGCTCCGACGAGCTGGAGCGAATCGTCAACAAGGCGCTGCGTAAGAATAAAGATGAGCGATACCGCACGGCAGGCGATTTTCTGCTGGACTTGAAGAACCTGAAGCAGGAACTGGAACTGACGCGGCTGAAGCAATCCCTCCAGGCGGATGCAGATTCCATACAAACAACGAGGCCGATGGAGACTGCCGATGCGCCTCAGACATCATATATCCACCGTGCGGGATATCTCGTTAACACGATCAGACGCCACAAGCGGATGGGATCACTCGTCGCGGTAGCGGCCGTCATGGCGTTCCTGGCCACGACCTACTTCTACTCCGGTGCAAAGAGCTATCCAGGCGCGGACGAGGTTATAGATTCGATCGCGGTTTTGCCTTTTTTCAACTCGAGTGGCGACCCCAACTCCGAATACCTCTCGGACGGACTCAGCGATAGCATCATCAACAACCTCGCGCGATGGCCCACATTGAGAGTCATGTCGTTCAACTCCGTACTGCGTTACAAGGGTAAGCAAACGGACGCACAAGCAGTGGGACGCGAGTTAAATGTCCGTGCCGTCCTGATAAGCCGGTTTGTGCAGCAGCAAGGCAATCTGACGATCAGTACGGAACTGGTCAGTGTCCGCGATAACCGCCGGCTTTGGGGCGAACAATACAGTCGCACGGTGTCCGACATCCTTGGAGTTCAGGATGAAATCGCGCAGGAGATTTCACGCAAATTGGGATTGAGGTTGGATCAAGAAACAAAGCCGCTGGCCAAACGCTACACCGAGAGCAGCGCAGCCTATCAGCTTTATCTTTTGGGTCAATACCACTTACGCAAGCTGTCAAAGGAGGGCTTTGCGAAAGGCCTCGCATACTTCGAGCAGGCGATCAACAAGGATTCAACCTATGCCCTAGCTTATGTTGGAGTCGCTAATATTTACCTCACTTTGGGCTACAGGGGGTTAATGTCCCCGAACGAAGCGCAACAGAAAGCCGAGTCGGCGACGAGGCGCGCGTTACTGCTTGATGAGACTCTCGCTGAAGCTCACGTCTCGCTCGGACATATCAAAGAGGGTGACTGGGACTGGCCGGCCGCAGAAAAGGAGTTCAAACGGGCCTTGGAGCTCAACCCGGGCTCGGCGGAAGCGAATCGTTGGTATGGTTTGTATCTGAGAGATGTCGGGCGGCCGAATGAAGCCCTCGCATGGGCGAATCGAGCGTATGAGATGGACGGCCCGTCGCCGACCAGCCTCGCGAATTTGGGCGCGAGTTACGATTCTGCAGGCCAATACGATCAGGCCATCGACCGATTCCTAAAGGCAATTGAACTGGATGCAAACTACGCTCCTGCGCACGCCCAACTGGGGCGTAGTTATCTCATAAGAGGAGGTTATGAAGAAGCTATTAGGGAATTGCAAAAGGCAAAGTCTTTCGAAGATTCCCCCGAGCGTCAAGGGAGATTTGCATGGCTCGCCTTCGCCTATGCAGCGTCGGGTAGAACGGACGAAGCACGGAGAATGCTCGATCAATTGCAAGGAATTGCCAAGCAGCGGTATATCCCGCCATATATCTTTGCTCTCATCTACACCGGTCTTGACGATAAGGACCAGGCATTCGTATTTCTAGAAAAGGCTTATGACGAGCATTCTCAACAGCTGGCCTCCCTCAAGAGCGAACCCTTGTTGAACAGCCTGCGCTCAGACCCACGGTTCACAGATTTACTGCGGCGCGTGCATCTCGCGCCCTGAGGAAGCACGCCGGAGACGTGGCAGCAAATTCTCTGCGCACCCGCTGGGTGCGGTCTGGTTTGGTGGTTTGGTTGTAAGCAACCGGGATGCGCGCACAAAAAAACGCGCGGGTGCATGCCGTTTACCTCGCAGCGTTCAACATCGCTACGTGGGAGGTCATATTATTTTGAATTCACGATCTCGCAGAACTTCGCCAGATCGATATTTCCGCCGGAAACCACGCAGACAATCGGGCCCTGGCCCGCCTGGCCCGTCAATGCCGCGGCGAGTGGAAGGCAGCCCGCGCCTTCGGCAATGACGCGCGTCTTTTCCGCCGTCAGTCGCAATGCCCGCTTGACTTCATCGAGAGTGATAACAATGGATTCTTCGATGATCGGCTTCATTCGCTCCCACATCCGCGGAAATACGCTCTGTCCCCCCGCACCATCCACGAATGAAGCCTGCCATTCTGGAAATTTTTGAGGCGAGCCGGCCTTGAGCGAAACGGCCATCGGACAAGCCGTCTCCGGTTCCGCGCCATATACCCGGATCGCTGAATTGATCGCCTTCACAGCGCTGCCGACGCCTGTGATTAACCCGCCGCCGCCGATGCCGCAAATAACGGCTGCAGTGTCCGGACAGTCTTCCATGATTTCCAGCCCCATCGTTCCGTGGCCGGCGATAAAGTCGTTATCGTCGAATGGGTGAATGAAAGTCGCTTCGATGTCGGGATGCTCGCGCTCATTCACGATTCTCCAGGCCTCGGAGTAAGAAACAAGAATCAACTTTGCGCCCAGAGTTCTCATGCGGTCGAGCTTGGAAACCGGAGCCGTCTCGATCGCGACGACGGTACATGGAATGCCCGCTTGCCGTGCGGCATAAGCCACCCCTTGTCCGGCATTTCCCGCGCTAACGGTCCACACACCCTTCCTCTTTTCCTCATGGGACAGCATTGCCACCGCGTTTGCCGCGCCGCGAAGCTTGTACGCGTTGATGGGCTGCAGGTTTTCAAGCTTCAGTCGAACGTCTGGATAGGCCGCGCCGAGTTCCATCCGCACAAGCGGCGTGCGAAGGACCATGGGCGCGATCCGCTTCCGGGCGTCTTGAATCTCTTGCAGAGTGATAGGCCGAACGGCGTCAAGCGTGGGCATGGCCGTCATTGTAATACGGTGGTCGCTTGGGTCCCCAGATACCATGGAGTATTTCCCGACGTGGTACCGCGACACTCGCTAAATCCGCCGGGAGGCGCAGTTCTTCGAGAGATAGGGGAGTCTCGAATTGGATCGGGACGTGCTACTCAAGACTGCAGCAGCGCAATTATTGCGATGTGAGAGGACGACGATCATGGCTGAAGTACTCAACGAACACATATCTTGCGACCGCATCCGGCAATTCTCTTCGGGCACACTGATTCTGGATCTTGCCGAGCTGATTCACCTCAACTGGTGCGATCAATGCACCATCCAGTGGTTACGCATCAAAGAACAGCTGTTGGAAAGAGTTCGAAACCTGCTGATGACCAGGACCTCATCGGATATCAAGGCCGCCTAACCTGCAATCCCCGATCGCGCTTGTCCAGGAGCGCACTGCCTGACGATTCGTTGAATCCTTCATTCGGCGTCCGTCTTCGGCTAGACTGCCGGACGTGCCGCTCCAGAACGGAACATTATTCGGACGACACCATAACTCATACCCGGAGGTTCGGATGGCGCGTCAACAGTGGGCTCGTTTCATGCTCCCGGTTTTAGCAACCCTTTTGACAGTGACGAGCGCTTTCGCGCACGTGACCGTCTCGCCTGCGGAATCGGCGGCAGGAAAGAATGAGAACTATGTCATGCGCGTTCCCAACGAGCGCGATAGTCCAACGGTTCGCATCGAAGTCGAGTTTCCTGCAGACGCGAACATGGGCTACTTCGAACAGAAGGCGCCCTGGAAGGTCGAATTCAGGCGCGACGACAAAAAGAAAATCCTGAGTGCGGTGTGGACCGGCGGTGCGTTGAACCTCAATGAATACGCCGAATTCCGCTTTTCAGCGCGGAATCCCGCCGCTGCCGGCACATTAACGTGGAAGGTCATTCAGATTTACGAAAACGGGACTAAATCGGAATGGACTCCAACTACCGCTGTGAAGTAACCGGAAGTGGCAGGCGAGCCATCATGATCGGAAGGCAGCTGTCACACTTCCGAATCCTCAAAAAGCTCGGATCGGGCGGCATGGGCGAAGTCGATCTGGCGGAGGATTTGAAACTCGAACGCCAGGCCGCGTTGAAGGTGCTACCGGCCGTGTTCGCGGCCGATCCCGACCGCATGCGGCGTTTCGTTCAGGAAGCGAAGGCGGCGTCCGCCTTGAATCATACGAACGTCGCGACGATTTACGAAATCGCCGAAGAGGGCGACGTGCGTTTCATCGCGATGGAGTTCATTGACGGCCGCACGCTTGCCGAATTGATTCCGCTGCATCCGGTCATTCGCGAGATTCTCGACATTGCGACGCAAACGGCCGACGCGCTCGACGCCGCGCACGCAAAAGGGATCGTCCATCGCGATCTGACACCCGGCCAGGATCCGGACGCGCGGTCGGATCTTTTTTTTCGGCGTCGTTCTGTACGAGTTGATCACGGGCAAACGCCTGTTTGCCGGGGGAACCCCGAAACGATCGAACAGCTTCGGCACTGCCTGCCCGAACCTGTCGCTCGATGGAACTATGAAGCCCCCCGGAACTGGAACGTATCATTCGCAAGTGTCTGTATTGAGTCCCCGGTTTCGGGGCAGTGGTCATTGGAATGGTCTGATGGACAGTGGCCGGATTTCAGACCGGCCTACGTGTCAGGTCCAAATGCGGACCTGAATATGGTAATGTGAGGTCCATGAAAAGGATCTCTGTTCAGGACCTTAAAGCTCAGCTTTCTTCCGCAATTGCCCAGGCGGAAGCTGGTGAGACGATCGTCATAACGCGGCACAACGAACCGGTTGCGCAATTGACCTCCGCTCATCACTCCCACCTCCACCGGGGCAACCAGTTGGCGAAGGGCCGCCTCACACCCGCTGTCAGGAAAGGGACGGGCGGACGTTATCTGAAGCTCCTCCTGGAGGACCGGGGTGATCGCTGAAACGGCCGAAGGAGCGAGGCAACGAAAGCGGTTGTATCTCGACACATCGGCATACCTTTGCATATTGCTTCGCGAGGAAGGACATGACTCCCTAAGCCGTGAGACCGCGAACGCAGAGTTGTTATCCAGCGTTCTTCTGGTGTTGGAGTCTCGCAGAAATCTCGTTCGTTTGACGCGCGAGGGTATCTTGCAAGCAGAACAGTACAAGACGTGCCTTGATCGGCTCATCGAAGATACGAATCTGTTTGTTCTTTGCGATCTGACTCTGGAGCTCTGCCAAAGCAGTACGCTGCCACCGATTTCGACGCCGCGCTCGCCGGATCTTGCCCATTTGCGCACCGCCCTGTGGTTCAATTCGTTCGAAAAGATCGATCGATTCGTCACTCAGGACGAATCGCAGCGTCAGGCTGCAAAAGAACTGGGGCTGCCGGTTTAGGCCAGGCGCGACGGACACTTGACGGTCATGGACTTTTGGGTTTCCAGTTCAGGATGAGCGTGATGGGAGTGTTAGAGGACTCCAATATATTATTGACCAGAAAGCGGCCGTCGCGGGACACGGCATACTCCGGATGGCCGCCGCCTCCTCCTGAATTGTTACTCTCGAGTCGGAACAGAGGCACTGGCTTTCCTACATCAAGTGATGAACCGGCTGGGTGAACGCCGGCTGCCATAAGCATGCCATCGGCGACGAAGTATAGTTCCGTCCCGTCAGCGTTCCAACGCGGGAAAACGCCGCCATCGGTGGACACGGGCAATTTGACGAACGGCTCAGGGAACGCCTGGACCACGACCTCGAATCGTCCCGACTCGTTCGTATCGAACGCAACCCACCGCCGATCCGGAGAAAACTCGCCGTAGCCTTCGCCATACTCTGTTGTTGCGATCGCGATCGGTTTCCGGTCACTACCCGTAAGCGGGAGCGCCCAGAGATCCCCGGAATTGGAACTGTCGAAGTACAAAAGGAAATTACCGTCACTCGAGATGTCGTGAGGCCACTGATCGGCAGTCTGTTTCACCAGCGCCCTTCGGGCTCTGTGCCATTCGTAGACTTCACGTAGATATCAAAGTCTCCGTTCCGGTTGGTTTCGAAGGCGATCCGGTTTCCGTCCGGATACCAGACAGGATAGCCATCAACCGACAGGTCGGTGGTGAAGCGTTGCGTTCCTCCGCGTACGAGATCGATCAGGAACACATCCCGGTTGCCATGCACAGTGCGGTCGACCGCGAGACGCTTGCCATCGCGCGAGATTTCGGCGCCCGTCAATTTGCTCTCGACGTCCAGCGGTCTGCCTGCCGATTTTCCTTCGCGGTCCAGCCACGTCAACCGGGTGGCGAATGCTTGCTGTGAGCGATAGGCCATTTTCCCATCCGCTGACACAGAGAGTGCGGCGTGAGCAAAGGCATCCACACCGACGGCGTCGGCAATCGGATCGGCATCACCGGACAACTGCGCTCGTTTTAAATCCAGGCGGCGCGCCCAAAGTCTTCCCTGCTGCACAAACGCGACGCGATCCGGCGGAAGCCAGACTGCTTCGGATTCCGATGGACCGAGCCGCGTTGGCGTCCCGCCATCCAGAGATGCGAGGTAGATGCCGGTAATGTCCGCGGCTCCCAGCGCGTAAAACGTGAAATGTTTTTGATCGACGAATTGAGGAAATCGAATGATGGATCCGAAATTGAGAGGGACTTGAACGGGTTGTCCTGCACCGGAAGCATTGATGCGATACAAGTCTCGCTTCCGAAGAAAAAGGATAACCCCATCGGAGTTCCACGACCCGCCTATTGACCCGTCGGCCGGATCTGCCAGGACAGCCGGCTCGCCTCCTGCGATGTCGAGACGCTTGAGTTGTCGGGAAGCGAAAAACCCAAGCGAGCTGCCATTGGGCGACCAGAACGGGTGACGAGCGCCTTCCGTACCTGGCAGCGGTTGAGCGGTGGTTTGATCGAGCCTGCGCAGCCAAAGCCGCGGCGGACCGTCGCCGGAGGCGACGAACACGATGCTTTGTCCGTCCGGAGACAACGCAAACTCCATCGGTGTTGAAGTGGCCGGCGTTGTAATGTCGAGACGTGCCTCGCGCGGGGCCTCCGGCGCCTTTTCGCGGAAATGGGTCAGCGCCAAAAGTGCGAGTGCGAGCGCCAGCGTGGCTGCCGCGATCCATCCCAGTCGCAAACTCGACGCCGAGGTAGTGCGTCCCGTGACGATAGATGCGGCGGCGTTGCTGGAGTCTTCGATATCCGCTATCACGTCGCCGGCATCGCGGCGCCGCTTCTTCAGATCCTTTTCCAGACAGCGTTTGAGCAGTTGCCGGATTCCGGGAGGGACATTCGCCGGCAGGGCGGTCCAGTCCGGCTCACGCTCGATCACGCGTGCCAGGATCTCCGAGACGTCATCACCATCGAAAGCACGCCTTGCCGTGAGCATCTCGTAGAGTACGCAAGCGAAGGCAAAAATGTCGGTGCGCTTGTCGACGAGCCGCCCTTTGGCCTGCTCCGGAGACATGTACGTCGCAGTGCCGAGGATAACGCCGGAGATGGACCCGGCGCTAAGCATCGTGGGCGAGTTCGAAAGATCCGTCTTCGATGGACTGACTTCGTCCGCTTTGGCCAGGCCGAAGTCGAGCACCTTCACGGCACCATCCGGATTCAGTTTGATATTCGCGGGCTTCAGATCACGGTGCACGATTCCTTTTTCGTGCGCCGCTTCCAGCGCTTCCGCAATCTGTTTCGCGATTTCGAGCGTTTCGTGGACGGGAATCGGACCGCGGCAGATGCGTTCCGCCAGCGTCTCGCCTTCGACCAGTTCCATGACGAGAAAGCTGTGGCCGTCCGCTCGCTCGATCCCATAGATCGCCGCAACGTGGGGATGATTCAACGAAGCCAGGATGCGGGCTTCCCGTTCGAGCCGCAGAACACGTTCGGTATCCTGCGCGAAGGCATCCGGCAGGAGTTTGATGGCCACGCTGCGGCCCAGCTTCGAATCTGTGGCCCGGTAAACTTCACCAAACCCGCCCGAACCCAGGTGGCTCGTAATTTCAAAATGCGCCAGTCTGCTGCCGACCATGTGACTCGAGGGATCGCGCACATCGTATCAGAAAACGACATCGAGTCCACGCAGATGGGCCGGTGCCGTCGGCTCCGGCATCGCCCAGCGAAATCGCCCCGTTTTCACTAGTTACTTACGGATTGAATATGGGACGTAGCGGCGGGAATCAGCCTTCTCGATACCATATTGCTATATGGTATCGGGGCTGGTAGATTGGAACTGTGTCGACCAATCGTAAAATCACTTTGGAACTCTCCGATGATCTGCTCCGCAAA
>CAZPBY010000084.1:0-24681 GCA_964584785.1 uncultured Solibacteraceae bacterium | reverse complement strand
GAAGAACCACTCATCGTCAGTTTACAAGGAGTCTTTTACGCGATGACGGGAAAGGGTAAAAAGGCCCTCGATTGTCTGACCAAGGCTTGTGCGACCCCAAAATCTTTTGGACATGCACACCATAGCTACTATCAATTCGCTTGTATTCTTGCCTTGTTGGAGCGACGGCGGGCCGCATTCGAGTGGCTGGAACGAAGCGTCAGCAGCGGCTTCGCATGCTGGCCTTTTTTTCTGAAGGACCCTTGCCTCAAGAATCTTCGTGAGCTTCCGGCGTTCGAGGTTCTGGTGAGCTCGTTGCAAGCCAAGTATCCCGACCATCTCGGATTGCTTTAATGCCGAAGGGACGAGCAATCGAGCGGGCAGAGCGGATAAACGCTAGGCGACTTGAACGAAGCCGCTGGTGCGGCGGACGCTGCGCGTGAGCTGACCAACGAGGATAAGCGACCTGTAGATTTGTGAGCCTCAAAGGAGGTTCACATGACAGCTCTTCGCAAACGGATGCTGGAGGAACTCCAGCGTCGTAACTATTCCCCCACAACAATCCGCGCCTACCTGCATGCGGTCGAAACGTTTGCCCGGCACTTTGGCAAGAGCCCCGACAAACTCGATCAAGAGCATCTGAGGCAGTATCAACTCCACCTTCTGCACGACCGCAAGTTCACGGTCGGAACCATCGTCAGCACCATCGCCGCACTGCGGTTTTTCTTTGTCAGGGTTCTTCGCCGACCTCATCGCGAGATTGACCTCGTATACCCGAAGCGTCCCGAACGACTGCCGACTGTCTTGAGCCAGGAGGAAGTCGGGCAACTGATCGCATCGGCGAGCAACCTCTTGGATTACGCGATGCTGACAACCCTGTACGCAACCGGTGTTCGCCGAACGGAACTCATCCGGTTGAAGACCGAGGATATCGACAGCCAACGGATGATCGTCCACATCCGTCAGGGGAAAGGAAACCGCGATCGGGATGTGCCGTTGACGCCGAAACTGCTGGAGACGTTACGCGAGTATTGGCGTTGGATGAAACCAAAAACCTATCTGTTCCCCGGCATGGTCGATGGCTGGCGTGCCGACAAGCCTCTCACTCCAAAGTGCGTATGGACAGCAGTTCGTGACGCCGCCAAGCGAGCGGGAATCAAGAAACGCGTGTCGCCGCACACCCTGCGGCACAGCTGGGCCACACATCTACTGGAGAACGGAACAGACATTCGAACGATTCAGTTGTTGCTCGGGCACGCGGAGCTGGAAGCCACGACGGTTTACTTGCACCTTTCGCGCCGACATCTTCAAGCGGTGGTGAACCCGCTAGAGATGTTGCCAACTCCCGCACTGGAAACGTTAAAACGATCCAGAAAGAGAAAGAAGCAACAATGACGCGGCCCACCGTTGAGGTGGCCGACATCTTCCGCACTCGAGGCAACGACTTCGTCGACCAACACTCCTTAAGTATTCAGCAGCTCAAGGCAATCCGAGCCATCACCCGATGCCGCACTGCTGAGCTCGGGGGCCATGTCGATGTTTGTCCTCAGTGTGGCGGAGATCCAGCCATCTCCTACAACAGCTGCCGTAACCGACATTGCAACAAGTGTCAGTCTCAGGCACGCGAACGCTGGATAGAAGCCCGGAAACAGGAACTCCTGAATACGCGCTATTTCCACGTGGTATTCACGCTGCCGCACGAATTGCAGGCGCTCGTCCTGCAAAATCAAGCCGAGCTCTACAACCTCCTATTCCGGATCGTCGCCGAAACACTTCGCGAAGTGGCGCGCAACCCGAAGCATCTGGGAGCCGAGATCGGCTTCTTTAGCATCCTTCACACGTGGGGCCAGAACCTTCTGTTTCATCCCCATATCCATTGCGTCATTCCCGGCGGCGGTATTACGCCGGACAAAACGCGGTGGATTCATCCGCAATATCCGTTCCTCCTCCCAGTCAAAGTGCTCAGCAAAGTGTTCCGTGGAAAGTTTGTCGCTGCACTGAGGCGCATTCATGTGAAGAAACGGCTGACCTTCGCTGGATCGATCCAACACCTGGCGGATCCGAAGCACTTCGCATCTTTCCTTCGAGTGCTGTTTCGACAAGATTGGGTTGTTTACGCCAAGCCAGCTTTCGGTGGACCCGAGCAGGTCATCCACTACTTGGGCCGTTATACCCACCGCGTAGCCATTTCCAACCACAGGCTCGTTTCCTTCGATGGGGAGCGCGTCACGTTTCGTTGGCGGGATTACGCGTCTGGCAACAAACAGAAATTGATGACTGTCTCTGCCGAGGAATTCATGCGGCGGTTTCTACTTCACATTCTCCCGAAGGGATTTGTCCGCATCCGTCACTTCGGCATGTTGGCCAACTTCCGGCGATCCGAGTTTATCGATCTCTGTCGGAAACTTCTGCAGATGACTCCGCTGGACCGATTGATCAGCACAGCCTCGTCCAATCCCTCGTGGCTCTGCCCTCGATGTCGGACGCCCTTAATCCTCATCGAGAGGCTCACGGCGGCCCAGCTCTTCTGGCGGCTTTCCACGAGACCGTTCACCGACTCTTCTTGATGGCCAATCCAACGCGAGCCCTCGACGTGCCGTTACACGCCGGCGTCGACGTGTGTCTATGCCTCGTTCGGCAGTTCGCTGAGCTTGATTGGCCCATGACGGGAGCAATTCTAAAGTGCAAATCACTCCCACATCTCCTTCCGCCGCAGTGTGCGGTTTATCTAGACATCACGTCGCGCGAAAACTTCAACCCGCATTTCCGTACTTTCTCCATAGCCTGACCGCGTCCGCCGCAAACACCAGCGGCTTCCTTCAAGTCTCGTTATCGAAAGTGCCGTGAAGATTTCGGCTCGACTCCACTTGGCGGCACCGGCACTTCCGATGAACGCTAACGACTTTCAGGGAATTATCAACTTCCACTCGATGCGGTACGATCCACTCCGCAGTATTCAGCAAGCCGACGTGCCGCAACGGCTAACGAGTTCGACGTATACCTGCGATAAAATAACCACAATATGTCAGATGCAACAGAGAACCGGGGTGTTTGGGCGGAACGGTGTGTTCGTGATTTTCTGTCATTGCCGTTTGTTTCGGAGTTTGTATTCCACAGTCCACAAACTACGGACGGTACGCAAAAGGAAGTCGCGGATTTGCTCGTCGCGCATCCTGGTATGGACATGCTCGTGTCTAAAGACTCAGCAGGATCCGTTCGCCCGCATTCCCACTAAAACCTTGTCCTGGGCTTCGAAAGAAGCAAAGAGGGCGGCCGCCCAATTGTGCGGCGCGCTTCGGACGGCCCGTGGCAAGCCAATATGGTGCGATCATCCGCGCAGGGGACGCGTCGAGTTCGCCGATGGGTTGCCTGAAATCCACCGCGGTCTCGTGCTCGTAGAAGCATTTGGGCGGATTGATCTTAACGCGCTGGCCAATGATTTTTTGCCTCTGCAGTATCAAAAGACGCCGATCACGTATCTCTCGCTCAATGACTTTCTGAATGTTGCCATCGAACTCCGAACAGTCCCGGAAGTACTCGCATATCTGGACGCACGGCGCACGCTGCCGTACACAGATCTTCGGATTATTGGCGACGAGCAGTCACTGTTCGAGTTTTATCTCTTACAGGGCGGTAGCTTGGCCGGCTGCGTCGGCAAGGCCGATGCCGCGATAGTGGTTGCTGCCCGGCGCGCCGAGCTGAAGGGGGCTCTGAAATCCAAATGGGAGAATGATCATTACAGCGGACTGATAGAACATGTCGCGGATCAATTAGCCAGTCGTCGTGATGACTACGCCAATGGCCTGTCCGCCGAAGCACTCGCGCGATACGATCCAGTCGGCCAGCGAACTAACTATCTGAAGATGCAAGCGGTGCTGGCAAACCTTGGATTGCGCGTGCGTTCGGAACTGGGCCGTGCGTTTGAAGACACTGTGAGACAACGCGAAAACATGGGGACGGATTTTCTGTACAGGGCGATGCACGTGGATTCTAGCCCGGAATGGGTTTACGTCCTTGCCTCCAGCGTCGGCATACGCCCAGCCGATCTGGAGGAAAGGAAAATGCCTTTAATGGTCGCTGCGCTGGCGTATTTCCGGAAAACCCACTGCCTGCTCATAATTGATCGGGACAAAGCGGGTTATGAAGTCGGACTGACGATCGTGCCGTTGAGTCTTTCTTCACCAACCGAGCGCGCGCTAGGCGATAAATTCTTTGCCCATCTTCGAATGACTCACAGTACATTGACTTTGGTTCCAGATTAGATCCGGTTTCGGTATTGGAATGAGCTCTTACCACTGATCGGTGGGCATCCAGAAATACCTTTGCAGTCCAGACACCAGGCATGGATCCGTCCTGCCGCCTCGAGTCGTTATCAATCGTGAAACCGTCGATGTGATTGGCAGTCACCTGTACGGTTCCTCTCGGGTAACGCCGCACTGTTTACGAATCCCAGCTCAGCGGACGTGAAGTCGGCTACTCGGAAAACTGCTTCCGGCGATTTCCCGTTTCAACGACTTGACGGAATACGTGCGGACACTTATTCAATGGGGCGCTAAGGCTTCATTTGTGCGGGTGGTTTGCACTGAGGGCTCAAAACTCGAAAAGCGGAAACAGAAATCCCGGATTCGCCGTTTTGATCCGTAAGAGACCCTTTCGTATACACCTTGGCGCCGCGGTTTCCAGCAGCATCGAAGCTTCCCTCGAGCCTCACTTTGCCAGCGCCGAGCGGTTGCGCTTCAAGGGCTTTGTACGCTTGCTCCGTTTCCGGAAAGTTTCGGGATCGGGACAGCGCCGTGGCAGAAGTCAGGGCCCATCCGTTTTCTGTCTGGCTCAAGCACCCGACGCCGTAGACTAGCGAGTCGACTGGAAGTGGCCGGAGTCCATCGGCGCCCATGATCAGGATGCGGTCGAGATCCGCCGGCATGAGGTCCGTATCACCGGGAGGAAACCCATTGAGTTGCAGAATGTAGATAAGAGTATCGAGGTATTCCCAGTCATCAAGGTTTCCCGGATGGTCTGCCGGCATGTTCGTTTTGATGTATCTAAAAAGCGCCGTCAGCCTGTCCCCACGCCAATGATCGAAAAACTTCTCACCCGAAAGAATCGGACCTTCCCCACCCCCCTGGTGGCATGAGGCGCAATGATTGAAGAAATTCACTTCACCGCGATCCGCTTGCGGATGGACATAAACTCCGTCCCAAACGGTGCGATCCGCTTGTGCATGGAAATAATAAAGTCTGTCCCAAACGCCGGCCGCCGCACCCACCTGGGTTGAGTGCGCATCCGCAGAGCGGAGCACCATCACCAACGCAAAGAGGAAACCAGCCACCGCCTGCCGATGTTTAGTCACGACATTCTTCGCCGCCGAAGCCGTTCAGAACGTCATTTTCAAAGACCCCTGCAGAATGCGAGGCGAGTTGGCGAACAGAATCTGCCCAAACGTCGCGCTACTCATCGAGGTATCCGGAGGAGCAAGACGCGTGTGGTTAAAGACGTTGAACGCCTCGATCCGTATCGCGAAGTTCATCCCCTGGTCCCCCGTGAACGGGACGCTAATGTTTCGGGATAGCGACATATCGACATTCCACGCGCCCGGACCCTGAATCGTGTTGGTCCCTACTGTTCCGTCGCATTGGGAGCCCAGGTAAGCGGGACCAACCTTGCCGCCGTTGGTGCAGGCCAGGTTAGGAGCGACGAAAGCAGCCGTATTGAACCACTTCGCAGTTGTCGGGTTGTCCACAGTCGGGCTCACTCCCGGAACATAATTGGGACGGGTGCCGGTGCCGGGGACATTCAGGCCGGTGGTCACCGAAGAATAGGGTCCAGTGTGTTTGGTGAAGATAGTCGACTCCTTCCAATTACCGGCGACCACCTGCATTACCTTCGATGAGAATTTCGGGCTGTTGATCACGCTGCTGAGATTGAACGAATTCCTGAGGTCCACGCTGGTGTTGCCTGCGCCTCCAGCCCCGCCTCCACCGCCGCAGGCGGTGGTCTCCCGGACATTAGGATCCTGCGAGGTTCCGCTATTCAAACAATGCGACCAGGTATCATTCACCAGAATCGAGTAGTTCTGCGAGAACCGATGCTGGATTGAAGTCACAAGGCCGTTGTAGTTTGCGGTGCCTCCGTCGCCGTCCCAACTCTGACCACCCAAAGCAAACGCCTTGAGGGGATCCTGGATATAAAGCAATCCCCGGTAGTTGACATTGCCGGTAGTGGAGCAGGCGCCTGCCGAAGTCAGGCCATACTGCCCTGCGACGCAGTTTCCGGGAACGTAAACCGTCGGGTTAAAGCTCTGCGAAACCGGGAGATGCACCGAGTGGTTTCCCAGATAAGTAGCGGAAACCAGCCAGTTGTCCGGAAGCTGTTTCTGGAGCGCGAGGTTCCACTGCTCCACATAGGCCGCCTTCAGGTGAGGTATCCAACTGCTGAAGCCGCCGCCGAACTGCGGAAAAACGTAGTCGGCAGGGAACTTCGCCGGTGTGGGGTATGGATTGGAACCATAGACCGAGCCGGCAAAGGGATTGAGCATGCTCGTCGGGTTGGGAATGCTTACGGAAAACGCCCACGGATTCGAGGTGTTCTGGTCGCGGCCCAGCGAAACCGTGTCGTAGAACATGCCGAACCCGGCGCGAATGGTTTCCTGACCATCACCCCGCGGATCGTAAACAAAGCCCAGGCGAGGAGCGAACTGCTTGTTTCTTCCGAAGAAGCGATTATTGTTGTCGGGCATGCCCGGGTCCCCACTGAACATGACACCGGTCGGGCCGTTCGAGAAAACCGTGCTCTTGATCCCGGCCGCATACCAGGCCGGATCGAACAGGCTGACCTGGGGAGTGTTAAACCGGATTGGTTTGAGAGGATCCCAGCGCACGCCCGCGTTGATGGTCAGACGGTTATTGACGCGGAAATTGTCCTGAATGTACGTCGACGGTCCGGTGAAGCGCTCGGAGATGTACTGACCGGCGTTCTGAGTATATGACGTCGACAGACCGGCCATGAAGTTGGCCAGCCCGTTCCCGGTAAGCGTATTGCCGAAAGCGAACGAACCGCTGGTGCGGATGTTGCCCTGCGCGTTTTCCCGCAATTGCCAGACGTGGAAGCCGAAAGCGATCTGATGACGGCCGCGAATCGTGGAAAAATCATCGTTGATCTGGTACGTCGTCGAGGCCCAGGGCCCGGGAGAACAGTTGCCGCAGAAGGGGCTGTTGCTTCCCAAATAGTTGGTGACGGACAAATTGAAATAACCCTTAATCGGCGAATATACCCCCGCCCCGAGCTCCTGCCACGTCGGTGCTCCGGGCGTAGCCTGGCGCGTGACGATGCTGCGGCTGAAGCCGATGTGGAATGAGTTGATCGTCGACGGGTTGAAGATGTAGGTGTGGCCGATCGAGGCCGTCTGCACGCGGTCACCCAAACCGACGCTGGCATCCTTAGACATCAGGAGCAGGTTCTTGCCGTCAAACGCCGGTGGATGGCTGTAATTCGTAATGAAATACCGGGCGAAGACCGACTGTTTTGCGTTGATCGTGTAATCGACTTTGGCCACCTCCTGGTTTTCCGTATCGTGTACCGGAATACTGTAAGTGATCTTGCCGCAGGGATCGGTCGAGACCGGAATCAGGGCCAGTATCTTCTTTGCAATAGGACTGATAAGGTTGGGGTCCAGCTTATTGTTAACATATGGGACTCCGAGATTTAGCTGTCTGTTCGCGTTGCACGCCGGCGATGCGACAGACGTGAAGTCGCCCTGCAGCACCTGTGCGTTCGGGACGAAGGTGACGTACGAGGCCGGAGCCACCGCTTCGCGTGTGCCCTGATAGCCGCCGAAAAAAAACAGCTTGTTCTTCACGATCGGGCCGCCCAGATAGCCGCCGAACTGGTTGCGCTTCAACCCATCCGTCGTGGCCGCAAAAGCGTTGCGGGCATTGACAGCGTAATTGCGAAGGAATTCGAACGCGCCGCCATGGAACGTATTCGTGCCGGCTTTAGTCACCACGTTCACGACACCGCCCGGCAGCTGTCCGGCGCTGGCAGGCAGCGAGCTGGTCTCCAGCTTGAATTCCTGCAAGGCGTCGGGGAAAGGAAAGGGCAGTCCCGCACCCGTTACCAGATCCACGTTGGCGGTGCCGTCGAGCAGATAATTCGTCTTGTTGCCTCCGCCGCCGGCTACCGATATCGCGGCATCGGTCGGATAGTTTCTGTTCGGCACGAGCGCGGAGCCTACAGACGTGCCAGCGGACGTCATAACGACGGCCATATTCGTCGTGCCGCCCGTCAACGAAGCCAGATCCGTGATCTGCCGGCCGTTCAGGGGAAGTTCGACCACGCGCACCTGATCGATCACCTGACCGATCGCGTTGCTGCGGGTCTCTACCATGGCCGCGTCGGCACTCACTTCGATGACGTCAGTTACCGCACCGACCTGCAACGTTATGTTGATGTTCGGATTGCTGGCCACCTGAATAACGATGCCGGATTGGTTGTAGGAGACAAACCCCGGCAGTTCCGCATGGATCTTGTACGGCCCAGGCACAAGATTAGACACGGTGTAAGAGCCGTTCTCTGTGCTTAGAACGCTGCGGCTGATATTGGTATCCGTGTTCGTGATCGTCAGTTCTACGCCAGGAATGACGGCGCCCGATGGATCCTTCACGACTCCACCAATCTGGGAGGACTGCCCCCAGAGATTAATGATCCCAGCACTCAGCAACAGAGCTAAGGCTATGGACAACTTCTTTTTCATTTCCAGACCCCCTGTGGATCCATTAATTGGTGGCCTGCCCGTTGGTCGAAATTTCAGCCACCCGCCTCCAAACGCGATCTGTGTGCTTGCCGCGCATCAACTGAATGTCGTCACTTTCGTGTTTTCTTGACCGAGTTTTCGGGGGGGAGTATTCATGACTTCGACGGATTGCGTCAAGGAGTTTTTGCTTGTTGTGTAGATGTCATGAACAACATACAACGCCTGGAACTTCTAGACTCCCTTCAACCATTCTGCTAGTTGTAAGGTTGTCACAAACTACATACAATACGCGGAACATTTCAGAGGAGAGTCTTATGCCGAATCGTCGGTTGGGAACATTTTTTCGTCTGACCGGTTTGGTCGTGGGAATTCCTGGCATTTCACTGCTGATCGCCGCCCAAACGCCAACCAAAGCTCTCGTGCGATACACCGCGACGACGGAGAACACCGCGAAGGCGGGCCAGAGCGTGCGCTTCGAGTTGTACGGCTGGTCTTCGGACACGGAGCGTGATCAACTTGCAAAGGCATGGACCTCACCGCCGACTCCTCCGCCTGTTGCCGATGACGCTGCTGCTGGTGGCGGCGGTCGTGGTGGCCGTGGAGGCCGTGGCGGTCGTGGTGGCGGTGCCCCTGCTGCCGCCCCAGCTGGCGCTGCAGCTGCTGATGGTGCTGCCGCTGCTGCGGGAGCTGCCCCTGCGAACGCGCAAGCAGCTGCGGGACGCGGCGGCCGTGGCGGTGCTCGTGGCGGCCGTGGTGGAGGAGGAGCCGATGCTCCGCCGCCTCCTCCGACTCCGCTCACGCCGAGTCAGTCGTTGTTGGCTTCGTTGCAAAAGGCCCCAACGATGGGTTTGATCTGGACCTCTGAAACGGTCGGCTACGCGATCCGCTATGCCTATCGGCTCGCACAGCCGGACGGCAGTGAACGCATCATTCTCGTAACGGATCGCCGGCTTGGCGCATACAACGATTTCTGGAAGCCCGTCGGTAGCGCCACGGTGTCGGACTATCCGTTTTCCATCATTGAACTGCACGTACCCGCAACCGGACCTGGCGAAGGGAAGGCGTCACTCGCCAGCAAAATCACCGTTGACGCGTCAAAGTCGCTCGCTCTGGAAAACTACGCAGATCTTCCCGTAGTTTTCAAAGGTGTGAAGAAGCAGAACGTCCACTAGTCCTTCTGCCAGATTCGATACCGTATCAAGTTCAAGAGTACGTTCGCGGCCATATATAATTCACGCATTGTGAGAAAGAAGTCGTCGGTTGAAAACGCAATGAGGCAAAGCCTTATCGAGAGCGCCCGCCGCATGACTCGGCGCGACCGGCTAACCGCATGTGTCCATCTCTCTCGTCTGACAGCGGAACTTGAAGAGCGAGGCCGGCGGCACCGAGAGCGGCTGCGCGTATCACAATGAGGCCCGTGGGACCAGGACAACCTGGCCACCATTTGCTTGACGTCATCGACATCCTGTCCGAGTTGAATGTGGCCGGCGCTGTTCTCGGCGCTTTCGCGGTTTCTTTCTACGGCGTGCCGCGATCAACAAAGGATGCAGACCTCGTCGTGTGGCTCCAGAGTAGCGGAAAGACCTCGCACGATATTGCAGGACGTTCGACAGCCTCCGGGTACACCGCGAAAATCAGCCGCGGAGACGCTGACGACCCGATTCGCGAAGCCATAATCGTCAACGACAAGTACGAAAACCAGGTCGATGTTCTTATCGGCATCCAAGGCATGGATCCCAATGCCGTTTCCCGTTCCATTTCCGAATCTTTTTTGGATTCATCGATTCAAATCATCGCGGCCGAAGACCTCATCGGTATGAAGATCAACGCCGGAGGGCCGCAGGACCTGCAGGACGTGCGCGGGATACTGCAGGTGTCCGGTGATTCCTTAGATTTCGATCTACTTCGACGAGTTGTCGAACGGTATGGACCGGATGCAGTTCGCCAGTTCGAAGAACTTTTGAGGTATTTGGAGGAACCATGAAGAATCCGTTCAATAAGACAAATGCGAGTATGGTGGCGGCCGTCTTGTGTCTCGCTCTAGCAGTGGGCGCACAGACTCCCGCGCCTGCGCCGGTGAGTAATGTCGTGACGAACCCGACGTATATTTCCATTCCGCTGGAGATCACTGTGAACCGCCCGGCCGCGGAAGTGTGGAAACGCGTCGGCAAGTTCTGTGACATCGGCGAATGGTTGCGTGTCAATTGCACGATCACGTCGGGCAAAGACGGGGAATTCGGCGCAGTGCGCTCGGTCGCCAATGAAGTTCTCGTTGGAAAAACCGAACTGTCGTACACATACACTCAACCGGTGAGAGCCGGTCGCCCCTACAATCTCTACCACGGGACGCTCGAGGCCAGACCGGTCACCGCGACCACGTCGAAGCTGGTTTATACGCTGATGTTCGACAACTCGATGCTTGCGGACGATGCGGCGCGCGAACGCGACAAAGCTCAGAAGACCGCACAATTCACTCGAGCGCTCGAAAACATGAAAATCCTGGCCGAAGGCGGGACCTTGCCGCCCGGCGAGAACTGATCGGTGGCGGGAAAACCTGGCGAACCTCGATCGCCGGCAGTAAGCAATTCACATTAGCGGCTTACTTTATTTCCGTCGTAAGGCTAAAATGATTTTGGGGATATTGTATGAAAACGGCCTACGTCAGTTCGAAAGGTCAGCTTGTCATCCCGGCCGATCTCCGGCGCCGCTATGGGATAAAGGCCGGGACCAAAGTTCAGTTCATCGAGAAGGACAATCAAATCGTGTTGCAGCCGGTCAATAAGGCACTCATCCGAAGTCTCTGGGGAATTTACCAGGATGAAAAATCGATGACGAAAGAACTGCTTAAAGAGCGGGCGAAGGATCGGCAGCGCGAGGAAGCCAGGGGTGAAAAATTCCGTTCTCGATAGTTACGCCCTTATTGCCTATGTGCAAAAGGAGGCAGGCTCCGAAAAAGTCGTTGCGCTTCTCGAGCGAGCCGCCGACGAGAGCACCAAAGTTCTGATGTGTTCAGCGAACTGGGCCGAAGTCCGCTACATTCTGGCGCGCCGGCTTGGTGAAGACGAGTGGGAAAAGTTGCGGACGAAGCTGTACAGCCTCCCCATCGAAGTCGTCAGCGTGGACCGCCCGCTTGCGGAAAAAGCCGGTAAGTTCAAAACCACAAAGAAAATGTCTCTCGCCGATTGTTTTGCCGCAGCCCTCGCACAGGAAAACAAAGCGGCCATCTACACCGGCGATCCTGAGTTCGAAGAAGTCGAAAAGGACGTTGAGATCGTCTGGTTGAACAAACCAAAGTAGTCCCTCACGCCGGGCATAGCTCGGCTCAAACTCACAACCGGTGCGGCTTGCAGACGAGTCGGGGTACTCCCCTCCTAAAGTTAGGAGGGGAGACTGCGAGGGCGTTTCAGCCCGAGCAGTCGGGGTGGTTTTCAAAGACCGCGAAGCGCTCCTTTCAAATCGGTTGCGCTTCGCGCGATATCTATACGGAGGCTGCGCATCGTTTCAAACCACCCCCGTCTGCACCTGCGGTGCAGACGTCCCCTCCTAACTTCGGAGGGGAGTCGCTGCTCCACCACTCAAAGATTCGGTAACTTGAAGTTTCCGATCTTCTGCGTGCAACAACGCACCTCTTTGGAGTTCGCTCGCTTACTCTGACTAAAATGCGGATACGGCCTCCGAACACAAAAAAAGATTGCCTGACCGGCTTGCAGCTTCTAAGTTCTGATCAAAAGAAGAATGTTTTGGCCGATCTTCGAAAGTTTCGGCTTAAATCAAAATGTTTCCGTCGAAAGAAGAATGTTCGGCCCCCAAAGAAGAAAGTTGAACGCGAAAGAAGAAAGTTCCGGCGCAAAATCGAAAAGATTTGCTGGAAACCAGAAGGTTTTGGCTGAAAGAAGAGCCATGAGGTAAGTCCTGTGATCGAAAGGAGGCATATGCGACGAATCTCCATTCTCATTGTGATGTGTCTGGTATTGCCGGTGTTGGCGCAGCAGTCGACGGGCTACCACGTTCTCGAGACGTATGCTCTCGGAGGTGATGGGGCATGGGATTATATTGTTCCCGAGCCCGCGCAACACCGGTTGTTCATCGGCCGGACCAACCGCGTGATGGTCGTCGACGAAAATACCGGCAAGCTGCTCGGCGAAGTGATGGGTGTCAATGGTGCGCATGGCACGGCAATAGCAGCCTCCAGCGGACGCGGATTTGCAACCTCCGGAAACGATCAATCAGTGGTGATGTTCGATGCGCGCACGTTCAAAGAGCTCGCCCGGATTCCTGCGGCCGAAGATGCCGATGCCATCATTTATGATCCCGCTTCGAATCGCGTTTTCACACTAAACGGCGATGCGCACTCTTCGACCGTGATCGATCCGGTAGCCGGAAAACGAATCACGAATCTTGATCTTGGAGGAAAACCGGAATACGGGGCTTCGGCAGGCGACGGTAAAGTGTACGCGAATTTAACCGACATCAGTGAGGTCGTCGAAATCGACGCGAAAACCGCAACGGTCTCGCGACGATGGCCGACGGAGCCTTGTAAACAACCCGTCTCGATGGCAATCGATACCGAGCATCATCGCCTTTTCAGTGGCTGTCGAAGCGGTTTGTTGGCGGTGTCGGATTATCAAGCCGGTAAAACCATCGCCACTCTGCCGATTGGCATGGGTGTCGATGGCGCGGGTTACGATCCAGCCACCGGCGACATATTCGCGACAAACGCCGACGGTACGCTCACCGTCATCCACCAGGACACGCCCGACAAGTACCGGGTTGTCGAGACTGTGACCACACCAACGGGTTCGCGCAACATGGGACTCGATCCGACAACGCACCGCCTCTACGTTGCGGCGGCGACGTTCGCACCAGCCGCTGCTCCAGCGGGTCGAGGCCGTGGTGGCCGCCCGAGTGTGGTGCCGGATTCGTTCAAAATACTGGTGATCGGTCGGTAGTTCTGCAGAGCTTACGCCGGCAGCGCTTGCCAGGACTGGGTCCGCGCCGATTCGAACAACGCTTCAATCGTACGCAGCGTGGCGAGCGCGTCCTCCAGCGGCCAGCTCGGCACGGATTCTCCAAGCAGGAACCGGGAGAACCGTTCCACCTGGAGTGCGTATTGGTTCACCGGCTCAAATTGGAAAGACTGCGTGGGAAGAGAGCCCACGCTCGCGGCATCGCCGAACTCGATGCTGCAAGGCGTCGGGCGCGCGTGAGCAAGAGGGAAATTAAAGCGAAGCCAACCGGTCGAGCCGAGGACCGACATATGTTGATGCGTTGCCCATGCTGCCGGACCGGCCTGCGTGGCTACCGTGAACGTCGCGTGACGGTTGCCGTAATCGAGAAGGGCGCTGGTCAGACGGTCGGTTCCAAATCCCGGATCGCGTTCGAGCGCACACACCACTCGGATCGGTGAGCGTTTGAATATCAGGTTGCATGCGCTGATGGCGTACGACCCCAGATCGTACAGGCCTCCGCCGCCGGCGGCCGCGTTGTTGCGGATGTCGGCCGGATCGTAGAACTGTTTTGCCAGCGTGACGTAGACCGCGCGCACTTCACCGATGGCGTTGTTCGCGAGAAGTTCGTCCAGCTTCGTCCACTGCGCGTGGTTGCGGAACGCGAAAGCCTCTTCGATGTGCCGGCCTGTGCGATCACGGACAGCGCAGAGCTTTGCGGCCTCGTCCGCCTTGAGACATAGAGGCTTTTCGCAAAGCACGTGCTTGCCCGCTTCCATTGCCCGCACCGACCACTCGAAGTGCATGTGATTCGGCAGCGGGACATACACCGCATCGACATCGGGATCCGCGAGGAGTTTGGCGTAGTCGGTGTAGAGACGGGGCACGCCAATCGCATCGGCGGCGGCGCGGCCTTTCGTTTCATCGCGTGAAGCGAGCGCGAGCAGTGTCGCGCTCGGCGAATTCTTCAATGCCGGCATGGTGCGCGACGTCGCGATCGCGGCGGCGCCGAGCACGCCCCAGTTCACCGTTTTCTTCACGTCTGATTCAGAACTCGAAATCCGACAGCTTCACGCGGCCGTACCACACACCCTGGAAACCGGCTCGCGAATCGCCCCAAACCAGGTGCATGTTGACTTTGTCCATCGACAGGTCCTGAATATCATCCCCGAACAAACCACCATTGCGATACGGATCGCGGGCCGGCGATTTCGCGTGGCTGACGCGCAGTGGTTTGCTGAATGTCTTGCCGCCGTCGCGCGAGGCCACAGCCCAGATGTCGTACGTGCCGTCCGCGTACACGGCGCGCCACATCAGGCCGAGAACGCCGTCGCGGGAGAAATCGAATGCCGGTTTCGTAGAACTCGTCGCGTCGGGCAGTGTCGCCGCCGTGATGATCGACGACCACGTCTGACCAAAGTCTTCCGTCACGGTGACGCTGTATTTCGCGCCCTGGTTTAACAGCATCGCGAAACGTCCGGGTTTCGTTTGATCGGCTGCCAGTGGCCCGCCACTACTCGGACCACCGCCTGGTCCGCCGCCACCACCGCGTCCGCCGCCGGCCGGTGGTGTAGGAAGATGCTTGAGGACATGGTAGGTAAACGTCTTGCCGCGATCTTTGCTCACGCCCCATACCTGGCATGGACAGGTTGCGTTTTCGCTCGCCGGCACGCTGCCCGCGCCGTAATTCACGACCACGGCACCGCCGGCTGCGGCCATGCCGCTGCCGCGCGACACCTGAGGATATTGTGGCGAGTCCCAGGAATACACGGTGCCGAAGGTCTTGCCTCCGTCCGTCGATGCGGTCAGGTACGATTGCGAGCGCCGCTCTTTCTCGGTAGCGTCGGTGTAGGCCTGGCCGCCACCGGCCTGAGCGTAGATCACGCCGGTGGAGTCGTCGATGAACGTGAATGGCCGGTCCCAGGGTGAGTTGCTCGCGACGCGATTCGGGGCTCCTTTTGGAAAACCGCCCGATACAGGCCTCAGGCCCGGCGCGAAACGATTCAACTGATAATCACTGATGAGCTGTACGACCGGCCCCCACGTCTTTCCGTGGTCATGTGAAATGACCAGCGCCGACATGCCGAAGAAGTCCGGGTCGCTCGTCATCGTTTCGCGGGGCTCGCAGCCTGCGATGAACGTGCCGTCCTTCATCACATCCGCGAAAGAATCCGGACAGCGTGTTAACTTTCCGGAAATGATCGGCAGCTCCGAAATGTCCCACTTCAATCCGCCGTCGTGACTCACCGCCAGCCACGTGATGGTGGACTTCGTGATGTGGTGATAGGCGTCGGTGCCATTCGCCATCACCGGTTTGCCCTCCGGTTGCTGCAGGTTTCCCATCGCTACCGCAATGATGTTCTTCGGGTCGACCGGATCGACCGCGATCATCGGTTCGCCGGCGCCCCGGTAAGCGTCACCGAGCAGCAGGTACTCTTCGGATTTGTATGCCGGAAGCATGGGTGCGGCGCCCCGCTGGGCTCTCATGCTGCGAGCGGCGAGAACGATGGCGGTGACGGTGAGGCCAGTGATCAAACACCTTTTCAGCATCATGGAGAACTCCTTGGAAAGCGGCGTAATGAAATGCCGAGTTGCGAAGGACTCTATCCAACCGCTTTAATTGATGTCAATACATGCCTGTTTGAGGTTAGAACATCCGGTCAAGTTGAAAAGTCTTAATATCTCAAATGTCGGGATGTCCCATCTCCAACGTGAAATGCAGATGACGGAACGGTTCATCCGGTCCTTTGCATTTCACGTTGGAGATGGGACATCCCGACGTTTGAGATATTCAGAGGATGCATCCCGCGTTTACGGGCAGGACGCGGCAATCGTGGTTAATGATGTCAGACTCAAACCATCCGCAGGATCCTTCATCAGGAATCCTTTCGCTTCGACTTTTTCATCCTTATGTTTTTCGGGATGATAAAACGCCGAATCGACCAGGCGGTAGGTCTGCGTTCCCGCCGGCCGCGCCGCCGCTGCCTTCAAATCTTCATCACTCGATTTGTCCGGATTTCTCGTTCGCGCCGCCGCTGTCGCCTGGATCACCAGCCATGTATTGTCCGGACCGGATGCGATGCATCCGTACACCTGAGCCAGCGCTCCAGGCGGCAACGTGCCGGCGCCGTCTTTCGCGACGACTTGGATACTTTTGAGCGTGTCCGGTTGCAGGTCCGTCGCGCCGGCGGGAAAGTCGTTTTGCTGAAGAATGTAAGTCACGATGTCGAGGTAAGTATCGGGCCGGAGCGTACCCGGATTATTCCGCGGCATTGTCGTGCGGATGTTGTTAAAGAGGCTTTCGAGGTTGTCTTCCCGCCAGCGGTCCATGAAGGTGGTGCCGCGGAGCACACCGTTATAACCGCTCAGATCGGCGCGATGACAGGAACTGCACACGGCTCGGTAAGCGTCGCCACCTCGCTTCGCTTGCTCCTCTGTATAAACGCCATCCCACACACTTTTCGTGGGTGGAGCTTGTGACGCCAATATTGCGGCGAGGATCATCGTCAGTAATGTCGACTTCAACATTTTCAAATTTCTACCTGATGTATGGTCATCCAGACAAGGTAGAATTCCGACAATTGTGAGGAGGGCACATGAAGCCACGCAAAGTTCACGTCGCTCTGGTTACTGCCGGCGCAGCATGGATCGGGCTGCTCGTCGCGTCCGCGCAGACGCCTCCGGAACCGGGGGCAGCGTCTGGTGTCGTACTGACCAACATCAGTAAGAACACGCCGAAATTCGCTTCGGTCTTTCCGCAGGTGGCAGTGAGCCGCGCGAACGACAATCTGGTGGCAGTGGCGTGGCGTCAATACAACCTGCCGATCGACACAAACGCGCTGAAGGAAGATCGCGTCGCCGAGTGTCACGTTTCCCTCTCCAGGGACGGCGGTCAAACTTTTTCCGACAAAAATATGATGAGTGTGTTGCGGACGCCGGGCGGCAACGGTGAACCGTTGTTGTGGGGTTGCAATGCCCCGTGGGTCGCGATCGCGAATGATGGGACCATGTATTTTGGCGGCGCGTTGTTCACCGCCGGCGGCGTGGTTCAGACGGAACCAAAGGCGGGACGTGCCGGCGTGTCGGTGTCGACGGATGGTGGCGCGGTGTGGAGCAAGATGGTTCCGGGCATCATGATCAACCGCTTCATGCCGGGCATGCGAGGCTTGAATGGAGGCATGAACCAGGAGGACACGCCGTGGGACGGAGCGAATGGAATCGTCGATCCTCAGACGGGTACGTTCTACTCCACAGCCGGCGCCTACATCAGCGCCACGGACGATAAGGGAAAAACTTTCGGAACGGTGTACCAGGGCCGGGGCACGGCATCCGCCGCATTCGGTACGGTCGTTGCCGCTCGCAATGTGGCGTCGCGGGAGGGCGAGAAGTGTCCGTGCCTGGTGGTCTCGACAACTCAGGATAAAGGTAAGACGTGGACGGAATCGATCGTTGCGGATAGTTCCGCATGGAATCCCAGTGGCACTGTTCGCTATCCCGTCGCTGCGGCCAGCCCGGCTAAGTCAGGAAACTATGCAGTGGCGGCATATCAGCCGGATCATCGCTCGGTGAAGGTGTACTACACCGCGGACGGAGCGAAGACATGGAAGGCCGCAACGCCGAAGCCTATCCCGCCCAATATTCCGGTTAGTTCGGTTAGCCAGGTCGGCATTGGTTATACATCGGACGGCAAAATCCTGGTGACCTGGCGAGGATTCCGCAATCCCGGCGCGTTCAATACGTTTGTTGCGATGCTGGATGGCGATACTTTTGGACCTAGCATCAAAGTCAGCGCAGAGCTTTCGATGTATCCACCCCTCACGTACGCGGGCAACTACGGTAACGGCAATGGTGGAGGCGACTTCACCACCTGGGTTCAGGGCAGCAGGACCGCCGCGTTTGTGGCGTTCCCATATTCGCCGGAGGGCGTGGCGCTCGATACCTATCTCGCAAAAGTGCCTCTCGGTATTTTGAGGTAGCATGCATTACATCCGATTCGTCATACCTGTCCTGATTTTGAGCCTTGCCTTCGTTGCACCGACTGCCGGAACGTTTCACCAGCAAGAGCTGCCGGACGGAGAAGGCAAACAGCTTTTCATGAATAAGTGCAGCCAGTGTCATCCGCTGGACTACGCGACCACCAACCGTCGAACGCGCGCGCAATGGAATGGAGTCATCCGGGAAATGGTCGACATGGGAGCCATAATCAGTGATGAGGAAAAGACCTCCATTGTCGAATACCTCACGATGACCTTCGGCAAAATTGCCGTGAATACTGCGGCTGCCGAGGAGATCGAGAAATTCCTCGGCATGTCATCGAAAGACGCCAGTGCGATTGTGTCGTATCGGACGGAGCATGGCCCGTTTGGCTCTCTGGACGATCTCAAGAACGTGCCGGACATCGATGCGAAACTTCTCGATGAAAAGAAGGATTGGATCAGTTTTAACTGACATTGTTCTCGCCTTCGGAATTCTTGCGGCGCCGGCGATGCACGC
Organism: uncultured Solibacteraceae bacterium; assembly: GCA_964584785.1. Taxonomy (GTDB): domain Bacteria; phylum Acidobacteriota; class Terriglobia; order 20CM-2-55-15; family 20CM-2-55-15; genus JAHFTY01. The sequence continues at coordinate 5,514 of CAZPBY010000084.1, read as the reverse complement.
TGAAGTGATCGCGAAGTCCACCGAGATTCGCGGGACGACGCTGCGCTACAAGGTCGTGCTTCCGGATGGCTACGACTCCGCCAAAACCTATCCCGCTGTCCTGGCTCTCGGCGGCGGCGCTCAAACGATGACCACAGTTGACGCCGTGCTGAATCGGTATTTTCGAGCCGAGGCTGAAAAGCGCGGCTACATCATTGTCGCGCCGGCCGCGCCTGACGATCATTTGGTGTTGTGGACTGGGGCGGAAGTCTTTCCGGAGTTCTTCGAACACATTCTCGCGGACTACAGAATCCAGGACCGCAAATTTCATATTGCCGGCCCATCCAATGGAGGTATTGCCGCGCTTGAAATCGCCGCCGCTCACCCTCAGTACTTTCTCTCCGTGACATCTTTCCCCGGCTATCTGGTGGAACCGCGCGACGCCAAACTGAAGTCGATTTCAAAGATGTGCGTGTTCATGTATGTGGGCGAGCTCGATGACGATGTGTGGCACTTCGAGATGAAGAAGGAAGTGGACATCCTGCGTTCCCGCGGCACGGTCGCGAATTACGTCGTCGAGAAAGGTCAGGCCCATGGAATCCAAAGCCTCGCCGGAGCCAACGCCAGTCGTTTGTTCGACGGATTTGAGTCTGCGAAAAACGGCTGCACCCGGTAGGATCTCAGAGGTAGCCGCACACAGTACCCAAGCGGCGACGTCAATCTTCTCCGTTCCGGATTTCCGCTCCAGGTTTTCCGCCCCGCCGTTGCAATTCCTCAGCTAAGACGATGGCCTCTGCGAGTTCGCGCATCGGTTTGCGGAGGCGGCGGCTTTCATTGCGGAGATAGATGTACGCTTCCTCTTCGCTGATTCCAAGCCGGTGCTGCCAGATGCCTTTCGCGCGTTCGATCACTTTGCGGGCCTCGATCAATTGCTTCATTTCGAGAGTTTCGGACACCAGCCTCGCGTTCTCCAGCGCGAGCGCGATCTGACCGGCGACGGCTCTGGCGAAACCAACTTCGTCATCCGTGAAGATGTGCTGTTCGCGGGTATAGATGTTGAGCGTGCCGATGGCGCGCGGCCCGGCGATCAGCGGCACCGACAAAAGCGAGGTCAAGCCCGATTTGCGCGCCAATTCGGGGTAACGGTACAGCTTCTCGGCGGCGACATCCGGTATCGCGACGAATTTCCGTTCATTCACAACACGCCCGATCAGCGAATTGTCGATCCGGATGGCGCGCTTTTGAAGGTACTCGGGCGAGGAACATCGCGCGGCCTTGATCGACAGCTCCCGCCTGCCGGTGTCGACAATCATGATGGAGCACACCGGAGAGTCGAATGTGTCCGCAACCATTTCGGAGATGACCTGGAGAATTCGATCGAGGTAGCCCTCCGCGCTGTCCTCGGCGATCGTGTCCCCAACAGCCGCGAGCATCTGTACCTTCTTTGTTGCCGCGCGCGACCGGTCATAAAGACGGGCTTTGGCAATCGCGCCGCCCATCTGTTCGGCGACATAGCTGATCAGCGCGACTTCTTCGGGCGAATGATTCCGGGGTTTCTTGTGATGAATGTTGATGACGCCGATGACGTCGCCGCCGCTGATCAACGGCACGGACAGGAATGCTTCGTACTTGTCTTCCGGCAGCGACGCAAAGGATTTGAACCGCGGATCGGACGACGCTTTCGACGCCAATGCGACAACGGCATGATGCTGTGCCACCCAGCCTGTGACGCCCTCGCCAATCTTCAATCGAACTTTTCCAATCTCTCTCCGGTGCGGCAGCTGCGACGCACACAGCACAATCTCGCTTGACGCGGGCTCCAGCAGATAAACCAGGCAGGCATCCGAGTCCGTGACGCCGACAACAATGCTGACGAGTTCTTCAAGCATGCTCTTTAACGGAATGTTGGAACTCACAATCCGGCTGACGCGATGCAAAACCGCAAGGTGTTCGGGCGCAGATTCCAGTGATATGCCTTTCGGCGGGTTCATCACGATGTTCTCCTCTGTCCAAAAAACAAAAGCGTCCTGCCCGGGTAAAACCCGACGCAGGACGCCGTCGTCCGATGTTTCTAGTTTTAAGATCAACTCGACATCGAGTCGATGTATGTACCCTCCTATCCTATCGAATTCCGCCGTCGTCCGCCAAATCGTACAAACCGATTGCGATGACGGACGCACTTGCTTAGACTGTTCGCAGCGGTACTGCCCATGCCGGACGCCGCACTCCACACTGACTTATCTCCCTGCTGAGAAAAGACTCGAAGACTCGTTGTCTTCTGTCCTTTTTATTCGTTCGATGTGAAACCGCGTTGTTTCCTCTCTGCATGAATTGGCATTTCCAAAAACTCTGTTCAACAGGAGGAAATCGTGAAAAAGGGAATCATCATTGTCATTTGGTTCGTCGTTCGGACTTCGAGTGCGGGTGCCCAGTTGACCACATCGCAGGTTACCGTCCAAGGTGAGGTCCTGCGAGAAGGCGGCGGACCCTGGGGTGAGCTGTCCGTGGAACTGCACAGCCTCACGCACGCCAGACCTCCGGAACGCATTCCCGTGATGGAGAATGGAGCGTTCGAATCCCGCAACGTCGAACCCGGCGAGTACGATGTACGCGTCTTCGATAGCCGGGGGAACCTCATTCATGAGGAACTTGTCCGAGTCAAGGAGACCGGCCTGTGGCTGGCGGTGCGACTGCCGAGGCGAGAACCGGCATCGACCGGCACAAGCGTCGTTTCCGTTCAAAGACTGCTGCATCCGATTCCGCCCAAAGCCGAGCAGGAATTCATGCGTGCCCAGGATACCTCTCGCGCCGGAGACGTGAACAAGTCCGTCCAGCATCTGGAGAAGGCCTTGCGAATCTACGCGGACTACATGGAGGCGCATAACAATCTCGGTGTCGCGCACATGAATCTTCAGCAATTCGAAAAAGCGGAAAGCGATTTCCGAAAAGCGATCGCGTTGGATTCGACTTGCGAGAAGTGTCAACTGAATCTCGGGCTGGCTCTGCTCGCCATGCGTTTTTATCCCGACTCCGAAAGCGAGATTCGAAAGGCTTTGGATTTGGCGCCTGGTTCCATTGCCACGCACTATGCACTGGGTCAGGTCTTATTTGCGCAGAATAAGCAGACGGAGGCGCTCGAGAGCCTGCGAAAGGCGTCTGCTCAGTTTCCTTCCGCCCATTTGCTGGTCGCGCACATCTTGCTGACGCGCGGTGAGATCCCGGCCGCGATGACGGAGTTTCAAAAATATCTCGACTCCGGCCGGCCGGAAAAACGTCGGGAGGTGCAAGCCTGGTTGGAGGCGCTGGCTCGTTCGAGCAAGCCGTAACAACAGCTGGGCCGTACCATGAGGACGACGACTTTTCCAGACCAGATGTATTTTTGTCTGGATTTTTTTGCACTCTACTGATGCAAGACAGAGCCCTTTGCACAGGGCAAACCCGTCGAAAGGCGGGGACGCAAAGCTACAAGGCTACGATCTTATTTTAAAGGATTATGCCGGTTGGGCCGCCAGGGATGAAGAGCGGCCGATCCGAGATATACCGGTGCCCCTCCGTTTCACCTGCTGACAAGGGTAAATCGCTCCATCAATACAAACGCGCTAGGTTAAGCGTCGACAACGGATCACTCCGCCGGTTCTGCATTCAGTACCGTTCGGCGTGATCCGTGTGCCGGGGCTGTGGCCATCAATTGCCACGGAAGCTCTGCTATGGATGACCGTTGATGGACGCAGGCATCCCGCGCAAGCGGGTGCACCAACAAGGAGGTCTTTTGATCGCGTTAGTCGTGAACAGAACGGAATCTATTTACCTGGAAGGGAGTCCAGTCGATGAGTGTGTTCGATGATAGAAAACGTTTCGTCCCTCTGCTGAGCGTCTTCGCTCTGCTACTCACCGCAACTGCCGGCTGGGCGCAAGTTCTCGATGTCTCGGGTAGCCCAAACCAGCTCGGCCTCGCAGCCGTTTACGTGACCGATGCCCAGGGTCAGATCGCTCCTTGTTACGTCGGTGATCCGGCGCCGGCAAGGATGCTGGTCTTTGTGGGAAAGAACTTCAACATGGGCAGCCCGCCAAGACTCTTGATCGATCTTGGGTTGGGTATTTATCCAAACTGGAACGTTCTGACGCCCGTGGACAACAGCGCTGCAACGCTGGCAAACGGGCCATACTATTTTCAGTTCAGTTGCGTCGGCCTGGACCTGTACGCGACGCATCGCCTCGTTGTCTCCATCGGAAATGGTCCGACAAACAACGATGAGATCGGCTTCAACTTCGCAGGCGGCCAGGAGGACTCCCAGCCATTCATCAATGGCGTCAGAGGGGCAACCGGCTCGACGGGCGCCACGGGCCCAATCGGTCCAACCGGCGCTACCGGCGCCACTGGCGCCGCCGGTGCAGCCGGTCCGACAGGGGCGACCGGTCCAAGCGGTGCAGCCGGTCCAACCGGTCCCACGGGGGCAACCGGCGCCATCGGTCCAACCGGCGCGAAAGGAGCAACCGGCGCGGACGGCGCAGTTGGCGCCACGGGCGCAACCGGTGCGAAAGGACCGAAAGGCGACGCGGGGGCAACCGGCCCGACAGGCCCCACCGGCACAACCGGCGCGACCGGCGGAACCGGCGCGATCGGCCCAACCGGTGCAACCGGAGCAGTCGGCCCGACCGGTGCCATTGGACCAACCGGCGCGACAGGCGCCACGGGTGGAACCGGAGCCGTAGGACCTCAGGGCACCACGGGACCCCAGGGGCCCAAGGGCGATACAGGACCGCAGGGCGCCACGGGACCCCAGGGGATCAACGGACCCCAAGGCAACACCGGTCCCCAGGGCAACACGGGATCGCAGGGCGATCCAGGCCCGCAAGGCAACGCCGGACCCAAGGGCGATACGGGACCCAAGGGTGAAACCGGATCCCAGGGCAACGCCGGCGCTAAGGGCGACACGGGACCGCAAGGTAACCCTGGACCACAGGGGAATACGGGAGCGCAAGGTGAAGCCGGGCCTCAAGGCAACGCCGGACCCAAGGGTGACACCGGAGCGCAGGGCGGCACCGGAGCGCAGGGCGGCACCGGAGCGCAGGGCGGCACCGGAGCCAAGGGAGACACGGGACCTAAAGGCGAAACGGGACCCCAAGGCAACGCTGGAGTGAAGGGTGACACCGGACCGCAAGGCAATACCGGAACTCAAGGCGACACGGGACCCAAGGGTGAAATCGGACCTCAAGGCAACGCCGGAGCCAAGGGCGACACCGGACCCCAAGGCAATGCTGGAGCCAAGGGTGACACCGGACCGCAAGGCGGCGCGGGACCTAAAGGCGATACGGGACCTAAAGGCGATACGGGACCTAAGGGAGACACCGGATCGCAAGGCAACGCTGGAGCCAAGGGCGACACCGGACCGCAAGGCGGCACCGGACCGCAAGGCGGCACGGGACCTAAAGGCGATACCGGACCTAAAGGTGACACCGGATCGCAAGGTAACGCTGGAGCCAAGGGCGACACGGGACCGCAAGGCGGCACCGGAGCCAAGGGTGATACCGGAT
>CAZPBY010000083.1:0-25383 GCA_964584785.1 uncultured Solibacteraceae bacterium | reverse complement strand
AACCTCCACTGACCATCTGCGACGTAGCCACAGCCGATCATGAAAATCAGTGGCTGGCCATTCTTACGTGGCATCTGCGTGAAATCGTCGTCAAGATCAGAGACGGTTTCGAAATCGACATAGAATTCGAGCGGTGGAATGGGTCGCCATTCATCTTGAGCGGCGGTGATCCGTTGCGGCCGGATCGCTATTCCATCCTGAGAGTGATTTATGTCTAGAATCGCCTGAAGCACTGGCTGAGCCTTGCTGCCCGTAACGCCAACTGCCACTGCCGTGCAAGCTGCATCACTCCATCGATAAACGCCAAGGGCATGCGCCGATCTTCGCTTTTCGGCACCCACGTACCACAACATTGTTAATTCCTGTAGGTTCTGTGCGATCTGTTTCTTCGCTTTGCTCCAAGGCTGATCCGAAAGATTACCCATATTCGGGTACAACTGTTCGACTGTGGGTTTTGGCAACGCGTCCCATAGATGTCCGTTTTGCCGAACGTCGCCAACCCATCGGATTGCGCGATCAACTTCGCTGGCGAGAGCGTTGTTTTGAATGATAAACGCGAGCCGATCCATACAACTGTCTGACCGCAACTTTTGTCCTTTTATTGTCTGCTCCCACCCTCGACCGAGTAAGTACGATTGCGGTGGCAAATAGCCCTGCAGACGTCCCAACGCACGGTTATAGAGGAAGAGTTGGCCCTTGTACGCCGGGTTTGAACCGCTGTTTCCTAGTTCGCCGCTAACCAGGAGGTCGAGAGTAGTGAACTTTATGTCTATAACTCGATAGTGCCAGTTCGCAGCGCCGATATCGGGTGCAGGATTAAGCCCCTCAAGCACAATTGTGTTTGGAAAAAGCTGGCGCGTTACATCGCTGCGAACAAGGAGATCGGGTCGGCCGTAGGTTTTGCTCTGACCATCCCACAACACGCCCTGATAGATAACAGGTCTGCCCGCCAGCATGGTGTTAAACGTTGCTACCGCTTTTTCGTGTCGTCGCGTTTCAGAGTCCTCACGAGTTATAACGGTGACATCGATTAAGGACTTAAGTTGCTGCACCACTGCCGTTTCAAAATGGATAGCCTTCTCGTCAAGAAAGAGAGACAAATCTGTGCGCCAATCGTAGCCGGGGGTTTCAGGATCGGGCAAAAGTCCGCGTTCACGGCCGTAAAGGTCTAGCCAGTCAAGCAGCGGGTCCTCAAGCATGAAATTGCGAACCGCGGTAGCATTGACCCAGTCCAACCACTCTGAATCTAAACTAGGTGCGTTGCAGGTACCGTCGTCAGCAGTAGTAAGAGCTTCTAATGCCAAAGGTGTTTCCCTTTTTCGATTCAGCTCAGGTTGCCTCGGTGGCCACTCCAAAACCGGCCATGCGTGGCCACCGAGGAGTTGCTCGGAATTCGAAATCCCAGTCAGCAATGGAGCCGCCCAGCGTTCGTGGGTCGAGTCACGGACGAGTCAACACCGCCCCAGTGATTTCAAGAGGCTCGTAATGATACCGCGCATTCGATTTGAAGAAATCGGAAAGCTCCGTAGCGACCGGGGGGCTTGGGCGAAGCCAAGCGGTGACCTTGGAAATTGGGAGGAAACCAGTTCGAGGCTTTGAACGGCAGGCAAACCAAATCTCGGCCTTTCGATTGTTACCTATTTGCTACCTTTGGGAATTAGTTTTCGGGATGGTGGACCGTAAGTCATTGATTGAATTAAATGAGCCGTGGAGGAATCGAACCTCCAACCTACTGATTAAGAGTCGTCCATCAACGAGGAATCAACAACATAGCTTCGGATATCCACAACGCTCCAAGCCAGTACTGTCAAGGGTTTCAGCGGATGCCCTGTCCATTGTGGATATGCGTGTCTAGACGGGGAGTCCACCCAAAAGTCCCCCCAGGGGGAACGGCCCCTTTCCGGGCCGGGCTCATCTCGATTGCGATATGGCCGGACACATCGCGCCGGAAATTCCCAACACGAGTTCGCTCTTTTAATTTGCTGGCCGCCTGTCCTTTACCGAAGATAACTGCGAGTTAGGAGTGCTTCTATGTATTGGCGACGGAAGCAGATTGGAAAAAGCCGGAAGTCTCTGCCCAAGGCCTGTGGAGCAGCAAACGATCCTCTGGAAATCCGGTGATGCCACACGGCAGGTATTCCTGCACTGAAGAGCGCAAACGAATAGGAGCCGCGTCATGAAATGGGTGAAGAAATGAAGACAGGCAGCAGGCAAGCGTACCGATTACCTTTCACGTTCTTTCTCATCTCCATCTTCAGCGTGTCGTTAAGTATGTTTGCGCAGCAGCCCACGATACAGCGTGAATCGGCAGAGAAGAAAAAGCAGCGAACAGACTACGTGAATGACCTAGAGAAGATGAAGCGCGAAAATCCCGCGAAGTACGAAGCATTCAGAAGGACCATGATACTCAGTTTGCAAATGTTCCTTGGGGAAGCGGGCTATGGCATCGGTCCCTTCAGCGGCGTTATAGACACGAAGACCGACGCGGCACTACGCGAGTTTCAGAAGAACAACGAGTTGCCGGTGAACGGAGATCCACTCGACATGGATGTCGTCGATAGAATCAACGATTTCGACAAGAATCTTCGTGATCCGGTCAGCTTGCCGCCGGTAAAATTCGTTCATGTCGAAGATTGGGATGAAGGATGGGTCAGCGCCCAAGGGACTTGGGTGTCGTTAAATCAGGAGATAGGCATTCCCCTCCAGACCTCAAAGATCACATGCATTCGAGACCAGCGGCAATGCATTGAATCGCGTGCGGAAATGTATGGCTCTCTGCTGAACGTAGAGACAGAGTTCTACGACATTGAACGCTGGGACAAGTACGAAATTGTTACGAAACCGTCGGACGCTATCTGTGTCCGTTCGGTTGTCCGCATAAATCGTGTTCAGAAATCGGTCACTGCCACCGATACCAAGATTTCAGATAAAGGCGGCTTCCTCGATAGTTGTAAACTTGCTCCGAACAAAGATGTCAATTCCGAGCTTCAGGACGGGTTTCCTGTCTACTGGAAACTTTACAAGGAATATCTGCAGAGGCGAAACCGAATTTTCAAATTCACTTCGGATGTACTTAAATTTCTGTCTGCCCCCGCCGAGAAAAAGTAGTGAACGTTGGGTCGCCCGGTCATCTGCCCGGCCTCTCTCGATTTCGATATTTCCTAACGAAAAATGTGCGCGAGTCTGCGTCCATTCAATTCAGAAATACAGAGAGCACGTTCGTCGGGTGCCCTGCCTCTGGCCCACAACCTCAATGCACTCAGCGATGTCTGCCCAAGATTGGGGGAAACTTCGGACTAAAGAACCGCGCTACCTGTTCACCACGCTTTTAGCTCGGTGATTTTTTTCTCCATCAGTCGCTCGCATTGGTCACGTGTGTAGGGGTGCTCCGGTGTCTTGACGGTTGCCGGTGGACCTCCGTTTCCATCGTCCATCCAGAGCGAGTAGCTTTTATCCCCGACATCGCCGTGAAATTCCCTCACCTTTGCAAGGATCGCATTATTAGCCCCATCCTTCGTGCAGCTGAAAATCATGTTTTGACCAGACAACATGATTTCGCCTCCGCGCAACGCGTACGACGCCGCTTTCTGGAATGCCTGACAACCCACTCCTGCTAAGTTCTTTCCGCCGAGCTTTTTCGGGTAGTCTGTCACAGTCACGCTGTTGCTTGCGAAGTCTATTGAGAGACGGTGAGCAACGCCACACTCTGTATCGTCTGCGGTATCAGCAACTATTCCGTTCTTAGTCCAAGACGAGATTGCATATTCAACAGAATCAGGTTTTAGAATGCCCAGGAGATTTGACGCCTGGAGTTCTCTACACAGACTGTCACTCCGGTCACACTCGATTTTTACTGCAACTCCACTCACCAACTCCTTATCGGTTCCGTGCTCAATAGCTTCCCAGTACCCCTCTGCCCGTGCCTGGGAGGTATAATCGTAAACGTCAAGTGGCAACTGATACTTCACCCACTTCGGTGGTCGGAAAAATCCATTCGTCAGGTCTCGTAGATCGTATGACCATTCCTCTCCTCCGGTAACTTCGACCTCCACGCACGAATTGATTTGCCAGCCCCAGAGTGCCTCCGAGCGCAGCAGTGGTGTTTTATCGGAACGCGATTCCCTGTTCTTAAGGGCTTCCCGCTGAGCACAGTACTGATTAAGTCGGAGTTCGTAGCGATCCGCTGTCTGAACAGTCTGCTGGCTCTGCCTCTGCGTCATGCTCCCATAGAACGAACCATCGGGGTACGTGCCGTCTGCGGCTTGTGGGAAAACGTGGACCGTTCTCGCTCCTGCAATGACGGACTGGCCATAAGCGGCTGGTACCAAGAAGTAAGCTGTTAGAAACAGACATCCTATCTTTGTCATTTGGACTCCTTTCCAAACACAAGACCCCTTTCTGCCTTTCGGTCAAGTTTTTGTCAACGAAAACACATCCCGCGCTTTCAAGTTAAAATTGAAGGTGCGCGGCTAGATTTACGCGAGTCGAACGCCGGAAATTCTCGCCGGTTGCCGCGCCACAGCTTTCATCGAGAACCGTTAGAGGAAACGGACGATGCCAGAGACGTTCGATGCCCGCGTCGGGCAAATTACAATCGGCGATAAAACAATCGTTCTTAAGACACCGCACGGACAGCAGTCTCAATGGCCGCCAACCTTTTCTGACCTGCCGCTAGACACGTTCAACAAGCACGATGCCGCAGCGCTCCACGCCGAAGCTGAGGCTAACGAGAAGGTCTTTCCAAAGGTCATCAAGGCTGTTCTGCGGCGAAATCCCAAATACAAGAAGCATCCCGTCGTCAAGCGTTGGATTGAGCATAACAAAGAGACTATCGCCATCCTTCGCAGCCTTGGGTTTCGAGACGACGACCCGCGCATCAAAAGAGCCGAGAAACAACTTCTACACAGCGCTGGACGGCAGAGCTTACGAGCGGCCAAGCGGCCTTACAAAAGCATTAACGAGCAAAGCGCACGCCGCGAGGCTGAGCTTCTGAAGGCCCTAAAGCCGGTCTACAACAAATGGCGGAAAGCCCTGGATAGCGGCTGTTCTCGCGATCAGCGTGCCGTCCAGAAATCCGCCCCAAGCGGTTACGCGACGGCCTTTGCCACTAATTACGATGCGACACGCCAGAGTGAAATCGAGAAATGGATTCGCATATTTGAAGACAAGCGCGACAACTTGGAAGGGGACGAAAAACTCACGCTAGAAAAAATCATTCATTCTCACCTTGAAAAGGAATTCGCCGGACGCGTCAGCCTCGGCAATATCCGGCGTGGCCGCCAGAGAATGAAGCAGAATCGCAAGAACACCAAAAACGGCTAAAACCCGCGCCAGTCCTCGCTTTTCGCCGATTTCAAAACTGCTCAAAAATGACACGGATTTCCTGGGGCATATTGAAACCATGCTTGAGCATGTCTCAAGTGAATTTCAAATTTCAGGGAGAACACAAAATGATTTTAGAAAAACCTTTTTACAGCGTCAGGGACCTGCAAGATATGAGTTCGGAATCGGAGGCGTGTTGGAGGAAACGCCTTGGCCGGGGGGAACTACCCTTCGTGAAATTTGGGCAGAACGTCCGAATTTTACGAGAGGATCTTCAGAAATGGATTGAGTCACGCACGGTGCGGAAAGCACCTTCAAATTCAAACCTCAATTTCGTTGGGGGTAACTAATGAAAGGCATATACCGCACGGACAAACTCTCGCTGGCCGCTCACCTGCTGTGCAGCGGAGCACGCTTCCTGGCGCTAGAGATAGATCGCAACGGCGTTGCGCGCTTCTCGCTAGCCAGCACGCCGGGCAACTGCGACATACACACGGAAGTCCAACGCTTCGAGGCAGACCGCCCGCGACCATGCGACAAATTGATTAACGACATTAGCTCCTCAGTTGATGAGCTGCTGTGGCTAATAAAGCAAGGCGCGTGTTATGAACACTAATCCAAACACGTTCATGACCGGCAATACCGAACTGGCGGCATTCCTGACCGCTAGTAGTGGGGAACGGCTCGATTGCGTCAAGGAAAATGGCTCACGGGCTGAGTTCTACTTCCAGCAATCATCAACGCTTCAAAATGCAATTGCAGACTTCGCGGCGAACGCTGCTGCGCCAGCTAAAGCACTGTTCGAGAGCCTGCGGCTGATGAAGAGCCTTGCTAAAGATGCGACATCAAACCAATGGAGAACCAACCGTGAACACGCGAAATCCTGAACCGCAGCCAGTAAGGGACGTGGCTCTCAAGCTGTTAGCGAAGGGGATATCGGTAATCCCGATTCCATACCGTGAGAAAGCGTCACGGCGCTCGTGGAAGCGTTACCAAACAGAGCTTGCTACCGAGGAACAAGTACGAAGCTGGTGGGCTAACGGGCCAAGCAATTACGGTATCGTCACTGGCAGCCTGTCGGGAATCGTGGCAATCGACGCGGATTCCGCCGAAGCAGCCGAGTATGTGGAGAAGACGTTTCCAACGCCGTGGACGGTGCGGACGGCGAAGGGAAAGCACTTCGTCTACAGCCACCCTCGCGGTCACGTCCAGACGAAAGCAGGGCTCAACGTGAACGGGTTCAAGCTGGACGTTAGAGCCGACGGCGGATACATTGTCGGTCCCTTCAGCCTCCATCCTAACGGGGTTGTGTACGCTATCCCTGCCGATAAGCCATGGACCGCCTGCCGTAAAGAGGACCTGCCGCTGTTTCCTGCGGAGATTCTGCGCGCGCCGGAGAAGTCCCCAAAAGCCGACCTGACGCCAGGCCGCTTAAAGCTCATCGACAGAGCCAAAGCATACTTGGTGACCGCCGAGCCGCCGGTTGAAGGTCAAGGTTCGGATGATAAGACCTATCGCATTTTGGGCCGGTTGATGGGACACGGCAAAGACGACATCGGATTGACTGCCGAAGAAGTCTTGCCGCTTCTCGAAGAGTGGCAACCGGAATTTGACCATGAATGGTGGCTGGAGAAGATCGCTAGTTTCGAAAAGTATGGTCAGAGGAGCCGCGCCGAGAGCGAACCTTCGGAAGGAATCACGGCCTTTCGCGCCGACTCTATCGTCGCTGAGCCTGTCGAGTGGCTATGGGAGCCGAGAATCCCCCTTGGCTGCTTGACGATGTTTGAAGGTGACCCCGGCGTTGGTAAAGGACTGGTTCTCGCACGACTCGCCGAGCGTGTTTCAAGAGGTACGGACGGGTTCCGTAAGGGCGATGTCCTGTGGTTCTCCGCCGAAGACGCGCCTAAGCAAGGCATCAAACCGCGGCTGCTGGCAGCAGAAACCGATTGCAGCAACGTTCATATCGTCCCAGGCATTTTCGCTTTAGATAACGGCGGCCATCAGCATGTTCGCGATTTAGTAAGCGAGATTCGGCCGCGTCTCGTGATTTTCGACCCAATCGACGCCTACATCAGCGGCGAAACCAACACGAATTCGAACAACGAGGTTCGACAGCTTTTATCGCCATTGAATGAAATCGCTTCGGAATTCCACACAGCAATGCTGTTACTCCGGCATTTAACGAAAGGAAACCGCGATAAGAGCATTTATCGTGGGGCGGGAAGCATTGCGTTCACTGCCGCCGCTAGAAGCGCGTTGCTCGCCGGAAAATCCAAGAACGGACAACGGGCGCTATTCCACATCAAATGCAACGTTGGCCCCCAAGCTGAACCCCTCGGATATGCCGTCGAACCATGCTCCATCGACGATATCAAAACGGCGCGCGCGGTCTTCACAGATGCCGGGGGACTGACCGAGGCGGATATCCTCGGGCCGGACTTCGATGAAAGTCCGAACGAACGAAGCGCTTTGGATGCCGCTAAAGAGCTTCTCCGGGAGATCCTGAAGGATGGCCCGAAAACCCACTCGGAGATCTGCGACGAAGCTCGGAAGAATTTCATTGAGACCGAAGGAACCTTGAACCGGGCAAAGCGCGATTTAGCTGTCGAGAGTCGTCGAGTCGGTCGCCAATGGTTTTGGCTCCTGCCCGGACAAACGTTGCCTGAAGAGCGGGCGTCATGACTCAAGGGCGAACAAACGCGTCAAGGAGAACAAACGGCTTCATGAGTCAAGGAAAACAAACGGCGGCCAAAAAGGGGGGTTTTCTTAAGATCATCTATGTTGTTCTTCTTCTTGTTGTTCTTCTCTGGGCTGGTACAGGCATGTATCGGCTTTCTGACCACTCATGAGAACAAGAAGAACAACAACAACAAACGTGATCTAGGAAAAAACCATTGGTTGCCCAAAGGTGATTTATGGCAAAAAAGCAATTTTTAGACGGACCGACGATTGAGGCTCATGTTGCGACCGTGGCTAAAGGTTTGCCCGGTTGGGGCATGGCTTTGCGGGCTCTGCGGAAAGAGAACAACCTGACGGCAAGCCGGCTGGCTCAGTTGATTGGCGGGGGTGAGTCGACGATCCACGGCTGGGAGCGTGACAAGACACGCCCAAAAGCCGGGACCCTCCGCAACTTATTGATTGCGTTAAACACTGACCCGAATTTAGTCCGTAAGCACTTGGGCGAGGAAGAGGCTCCCCCGACCAGCTTAGGCGTGCTCAGCATAAACGCTCATCCAAAAATCGCAGTGAGTGAGATTCTTGCATCGTTGCCGGATGCCAACCCAGAGGAAATCGAGTCGGCTCTTTACGAGAGACTCGTTATTCCGACAATCGCGGCTCAGGCGGTAAGGGCACTCCAGGGGGATACGAAAGCAGCGGCATTCCTCTTAAGCCGGGCGGACTCAATAAGGCGTTCTAAGCGTTATCAGAAACCCCCAATGGCAGCAAAAGAGGGTGAAGGTAATTTTTATCCTGTTAAAGCAGTGGAGCATATCGGCCCCGTCCAATGTCGCGATGAAGACTGACTACGATCGGGCGCAGTGCTCTGGATGGCCCCACTTTTGAAAGAAAAATGGTTGAATATCCTAACGTTAGGTTTATAGTAGGGGCATGGCTAAACAATCCAAACCCGATGTGAACGAGGCTGCGAGCGCTCTCGGGAAACGCAGTGCCGAAGCTCGACAGAAGAAATGGGGCAAGCGGGAATTCCTCAAGCGGATGCGAGGGTACGGGAAACTCGGCGGCAGGCCACGGAAGTCGGAGACAACCCAAGGAAAGGCGAAAAAGCAGTGATCTTCAAGAGAGGCGATATCTATTACTACGAATTCGAACTGAGGGGACGGCGCTACAAGGAATCGACGCGCCAAGGAAATCCTCGCACCGCAAGGCAGATGGAAGCAGCCAGGCGGACGCAGATTCTCAAGGGTGAAGTTGGTATTCATGACAAGCCGCCTGCCCCGACGTTTCAAGATTTCTCAGAGCGGTTTCTCGATTGGATTGCAACGGAGAAAGCGGCCAAGCCGAAGACAGTTCAGTTCTACCGGGATTGCGTCAAGCAAATCCTGAAGTTCGACAAAATCCGGTTGACGCTCATTGACCGCGTTGATGAAGCTTTGATCGCGGAATATACGAAATGGCGGACGGCCCAAACCAGGCGCTTCGCTGTGCGGTTGAAAGACGGACGTTGTACCTTGGGCGACACTCTTCGCCCCGTTGCCGTTGCTTCTGTCAATCGAGAGCTGGCGACAGTCCGGCGAATGCTTAACGTTGCCCGCACATGGAAGGAAGTCTCCATTGTCCCAGTCATTAAACTATTGCCGGGCGAGCGGACGCATGAGCGCGTTCTGACGCACGCCGAGGAGTCCCGATACCTCGAAGCCGCGCCGTTGTTGCTTCGGCAGTTCGCGACAGTCATGCTTGACACGGGCATGAGGCCGGAAGAAGTGTGCCGGATGCGTTGGGAGTATGTGCATCTTGAGCCCGTCAATGGATCACGGTTCGGTTATGTTCATAATCCACACGGAAAGACAAAACAGGCAAAACGGAACCTGCCATTAACCGCCCGTGCTCAAGCTGTTCTCAGTATGCGGTACGAGGGTAACGAACCACCTAAGCAGGGTTACGTGTTCGAGGGTACTGAGGACGGCCACGTCCCCTATTCAACGATTGATTCACAGCACGCACGCGCACTGGCTGCAATGACGGGTGTGCCTCACTTCCGGATGTACGATCTTCGCCACACGTTCCTGACCCGCCTCGGAGAGGTGAACACCGATCCCTACACGATTCAAAAGATTGCTGGGCACTCTACGATCACGATGACACAGCGGTACGTTCACCCAACACCCGAGCGCGTTGAGGAGTCATTTGCCCGATTGCAGGAGTACAATCGGACGAAGCGGGGTGCGTCGGAAAACACTACGGCTGCGCCGGTCAACTAGAGCACGGCAGTCCACCCAGTATTCCCACCACAACAGAAAAGTCAGGATTTCATATTCCGGGCTAAGTCTTTTAGTTTCTTGAATGAGCCGTGGAGGAATCGAACCTCCAACCTACTGATTAAGAGTCAGTTGCTCTGCCAATTGAGCTAACGGCCCGGGTGCGTCGTCGTGGCGACGCGATTTCGGAATATAGCATGTGATTGTTTGGGGCGTGAAGGGCGGTTTGCAAAGGGCCTGCCGTGTGTTTGCTGCATCGTTGTAAATTGATGCGATGCGCAATTTGGAAATTGCAGCCATCTTTAATCAGATCGCCGACCTGCTGGAGATTCAATCGGCAAATCCTTTTCGTGTTCGCGCGTACCGCAGAGCCGCAGCAAGTCTGGAGGGCCTTACCGGAAATGTGGAAGAGTTGGTGCGTCAGGGAACGGTGCGGGAAATTCCGGGGGTTGGAGAAGATCTCGCGAAGAAGATCGCGGAATACATCGGATCGGGCAAAATGGCCTGGTTCGAGGATCTGAAGAGAGAGGTGCCGCCCGGACTGGTGAAGCTTGTCGAAATTCCGAGCGTTGGGCCGAAGACAGCGAAGGCCATTTACGACCGCTTTCAGGTGCAGTCGATGGAAGAACTCGAAGAACTGTGCAAAGGTGGAAAGCTGCTCGACGTTCCCGGCTTCAAGCAGAAGACCAGCGACAACATTCTGCGCGGCATCGAGATCTACAGGCGCCGCCGAGGCAATTACCTTCTTGGAAAGACGAAACCTATCGCGGACCAGATCTGCCGCTTTCTGGAGAACCACGCGGAACGTGTGACCTTTGCCGGCAGCCTTCGACGCATGAAGGAAACCGTGCACGACGTCGATATTCTGGCCGCTTCCCTCAATCCCCAAGCGACGATGGATGCTTTTCTAAAGATGCCGATGGTCCGCGCGGTCCTGGCCGGCGGCGGAACGAAGGCTTCCGTCCATGTCGACGACGATCTTCAGATCGATCTTCGCGTCATCGAGCCGAAATCATGGGGCGCGGCGATGCATTATTTCACCGGCTCGAAAGCGCACAACATTCGGATGCGTGAACGCGCCATTAAGATGGGTTTCAAACTGAATGAGTACGGACTATTCGACGCGAACGATAAATGCGTCGCCGGCGAGACCGAAGAAGAGATTTTCGCGAAACTCGGGCTGCCCTACATTCCTCCGGTTCTCCGCGAAGACCTCGGAGAAATTGAAGCTGCGGCAAACGGCTCCCTGCCGCAGTTGGTCGCCCTCGAGGATATTCAGGGCGATCTTCACATGCACACCACGTGGAGCGACGGAAAGTATTCGGTAGAAGAGATGATCGAAGCGTCGAGGAAGCGCGGATACAAATACGTCGCCATTACCGATCATTCGAAATCGCTGGGAGTCGCGGGCGGATTATCGGATGAGGATCTCCTGCGTCACACGGAGGAAGTACGTTCGGCCGCTGCGAAGTATTCCGATATTCGTGTACTCGCCGGGACGGAGGTGGATATCCGGCAGGATGGGAGTCTGGATTATTCCGACGACCTTCTGGAGAAACTGGATTTTGTCGTGGCTTCCCTGCATTCCGGATTCAAGCAGGATCGCGCGAGCCTGACGGAGCGTGTGGTGAAAGCCATGCAGAACCCTCACGTCCGTGTTATCGGTCATCCGACGGGCCGTCTCCTTGGCGATCGCGATGCCTATGAACTCGACTTCGACGCCGTCATGAAGGAAGCCGTCCGGACCAGAACCTGTCTCGAGGTGAACGCCAACTTTCACCGGCTCGATCTGAGCGACTTCCTTTGCCGCAAAGCCGGCGACGTCGGCGTGCGTCTCATCATCAGCACCGACTCGCACAACTACGACGACCTCACGAACCTGCCCTATGGAGTGGCGACCGCACAGCGCGGCTGGACGGCGCGGAACCGCGTTCTGAATACACTTGCCGCAGACGAGATGCTTGCGTTCAAGCGCCGGTGATTCTTATGAAGGCCGAGTCGATCAAAACCCACGCGCGATCTCTCGGTTTCGATCTCGTGGGTGTGGCCTCTGTCGGTCCGACTCCCGAGGCGCTGTTCTACCCCGAATGGCTCGATCGTGGTTATGCCGGAGAAATGCAGTACCTCGAGCGGCAGGCTCCCGCGCGGCTCGATGTCCGCCACGTTTTGCCGGACGCGCAATCCGTCATTGTTTGTGCTGTGAATTACAACACGGACCGGCCTCGAACCACATTCGATCGCGCCAGAGCGTGGATCTCGCGTTATGCCTGGGGCGAGGATTATCACGAGACGCTTCAGGGCAGGCTGCGCCGGCTGGCCGAATGGGTCGATGCGACGTACGGCGCATCGACGAAGACCTACGTCGACACGGGGCCGTTACTGGAACGCGTGTTCGCGAAGTATGCCGGCGTCGGCTGGTTCGGCAAGAACACGTGCATCATCAATCCAGCGATCGGCTCCTGGATCTTCCTAGGCTGCGTCGTCACGAATCTTCATCTCGATACGGATCGGCCGGCGCCCGATCGGTGCGGCACCTGTACGCGTTGCATCGATGCGTGTCCGACCCAGGCCATCGTCGCGCCTTACGTTCTCGACAGCCGGCGCTGTATCGCATACCTCAACGTTGAATTGCGTGGACCGATTCCCGAAGCGTTTCGCGAGGGTATCGGACATCATCTCTTTGGCTGCGATATCTGTCAGGATGTTTGTCCCTGGAATCGAAAGGCGCCGGCGACGCCGGCGACGGAATTTCAGTCCAGGCCCGGGTTATTCTGGCCGGAAGTGGAACGGCTTCTCGATCTGCACGAGGATGATTGGCGTCAATTGATCCGTGGAACGGCTATCAAACGGACCAAAGTCAAAGGGCTGTTGCGGAATCTCATGATTGTTGCGGGGAATTCAGGACAGCGGACACTGATCCCAAAACTTCATCGATTCCTGAATCACGCTGAGGAAACGGTCCGCACGCATGCCGAGTGGGCGATCGAAAAACTGACTGCCGCGAAGCGTTGAGAATTACCGGCCGAATGCGCGGGCGCAGTTTTTGGAGGAGCGCTTGGACTGGTACAGAGCCTGATCCGCTTCGGCGACCATCGTTTCGTAGTGGCTGCCGCGACGAAATTCCGCAACACCGATACTGACCGTGACCGGACCCGAGTATCCCAGGTTTGTCAGAATGGCGCTCTGGTCGACTTTCTGCAGGACCTTTTCCGCGGCGTGCATCGCTCCCTCGATCGTCGTTCCGGGCAGAACAACACCAAACTCGTCACCGCCGCAGCGAAAGACGAAGTCGGTGTTTCGAACCGACTTCTGAATGGCCTTTCCGATCTGAGTCAGAACCTTATTGCCGACGACGTGACCGTACGTATCGTTCACGACTTTGAAACTGTCGACATCGATCATCAAGAGCGACAGTGGCGCGGCATAACGATCGGCACGCGCGGCTTCGCGGTTGAGCACCTCGTTGAAGAAACGTGTGTTGTAGAGGCCCGTCAGCGAATCGGTGATTGCCGATCGCTGCAATTCGCTGAACAAACTTGCATTCTCGAGAGCGATCGCTGCGAAGTCCGCGATTTCGACGGCCAGGTTCATGTCTTCTTCATCCAAAGTTCGCGGTGATGTCGCAACGGTGATGAAGGCGCCCAGGACGTAGTCGTTTGTCTGGATGGGAGCCGCGATGAGCGATGAAAAGCCGTATTTGTCGACAAGCTTGCGAATCTCTCCCGGCATTTCCATGTGCTGAAGATTGTCGATCAACTTGGGTTTCTTACCGGTGATGACGTCGCTCAGCGTGCCGAACGGCAATCCCTGAGGCGAGAGATTAAGCGCGGTCATCAGGATCTTCGCCAGCGATTCCGAGTTTTTGGCATGGGCCGCGTCGAGGCTGAGCTGATTTTGATCGTTGGCGAGCACGACGAACGCCGTTTCGCCGAGAACCTCTGTGGATTTTTTAGCGACTTTTTCGACGATATCTTCGGTTTCGTGTGCGGACGAAAACAGTCGAATCAGTTCGCCCAGAAAATGGGCTCGATGAACTTGTTCTTCGAGTTTGTTCAGGAGCCGGCGATAGAGAACGCCGGTATTCTTTTCCTCGGAAGTGATGATTACCGTGTCAGACTTCTGAACGCTGGGGATATTGTCCCCGGAGGCGGTAACTATTTTTTCATCGATCCGGCCCTGGAGAACTTCCTTCAGCTCTTTACACTGTTGAGCGTCAGTCCCCAGGATAAAAATGGTGTGAGCCATTTTCCTGTGCTCCGTCCTTGGAGAAATTTCCATCAGTCTCTTTTGCCATTGGGCCTCGATGCCCAAGACAAGAACGGTTTAACCCCATTCTTAAAAAAGAAACCGCGCAGAATATAAGAAAGAGGCAAGTTCAATGAAAGCAAAAAAGGCGTCAAGAGCGTATTTCCCCAGAAATCCTTCTAATTTTTAGCACTTGACAGAGTCGGTACCTCATGCACCTGTCGAACGCGGCTAAAGGGCGGGCGCCAGAATACTGCAAATATCAACGGCGTCCAAGTGCGTATTGATTCGGACACACGTTTCGTTTCAGCAGATTTCGAAAATTTTCGCGTGGCGAGGAAGGCTTTTCGGCGGTCGGGTAAATTTTCCAACCGCCTGATTCTACGCAGCCTGCTCCATATCTTCTCCCGGTTCCCAGGTCGTCAGTTTGCTGCATCGGCTGCATCGCGGAAAACTAGCCCCTTTGGTAAGTTCCACTTCGATATTGCAACACTCGGAGACATAGAGGCCGGGCTCCAGCACATCTTGTCCGGTTTTCATAGGTTTCTCCTTGTCTTGGCGTTTTCGACTCACAGTGTTTTTATGTGCAAGCATAAATCCAAACTTGTTTAAACCGAGCCGCGCCCACCACTCGAGCACGGTCCAGGTGGTTAATGAGTTCCTCAATTCAAAGGTTTTTATTCTAGCCGGTTTTTGCTCAAAAAGATCTGGGGACGAAACATCTTTTGAAATTCGGGACGGAGGAACATTTCGAAAGCCCCGGTTTGCCTCAAAGTCATCGGTCTTGGCGAAAACTGCGCGTTCGGACGGTACTGTTTGGTCCTTCGGTGGTTCGATCTACCGGGCTCCATCCTTTCCGCAGTGTTGACACCGGCTTTCGCGTGTGGTCTGATGATCTTGCCCTTCTTGCAAGTTCGTCCATAACCCCGAAAAGAACAAAAATGTCTCAACTACCGGTGTTGGTCCGGCGTGAAACGCCGAAGCAGGCGGAAGTAGTGTCTGAGTGCGCGCCCGTCGTGCGCATTCAGAAAATGATCTTTGACGAGGCGGCCGCGCTCGACGCCAGCGACATCCATATCGAGGCCGCGCAATCGGTCACACGGGTTCGGTATCGCGTCAACGGCGTCCTGAAGCAGACGCGCGAAGTACCGCGCTGGATGCACGACAACTTGATTTCGAGAATCAAGATCCTGGCCAAACTCGATATCAGCGAGCGGCGCCTTCCGCAGGACGGGCACATCCAGGCCGGCGACGAGAGGGGACTCGATGTTCGTGTGTCCATCCTTCCCAGCCGCTGGGGAGAGAAGGCCGTGATTCGCATGCTGCGGCGCGGCCGGTCGTTACTCACGCTCGGCGACCTGGGATGTTCGCCCGACACCGAGCAAAAACTCCATGCGCTCATCCGGCGGCCGCAGGGCATGCTTCTGGTCGTCGGTCCTACCGGCAGCGGTAAAACGACGACGCTCTACGCCCTTATCAACGAGATTCGACAGGAACCGATCAACATCGTCACGATCGAGGATCCGATCGAGTACGAAGTGGATCGCCTCACACAAGTGCAGGTTCATGAGAGAGCCGGCTTCACGTTCGCCAAAGCGCTGCGATCGATTCTGCGACAGGATCCCGACGTCATCCTCGTTGGTGAAATTCGAGACGCCGAAACCGCCGAGACCGCATTTCACGCGGCAATGACGGGCCACCTGGTTCTGTCCACGGTCCACGCGACGGACGCGATCTCGGCATTCCTTCGTGTTCGAGAACTGGGTCTGGACCGGAGCCTCGTGGCCACGGCGCTGATCGGGATCGTTGGGCAGCGTCTTGTTCGCGAAAACTGTCCCGTCTGCGCGGAAATGGAATATCCGCGTCCCATCTATCTCGAACTGCTGGGCATCGGCGCGACCGATCCGTCCAGGTTTCGAAGGAGCCCCGGCTGCCCGCAATGCAATTTCACGGGAACGGCGGGCCGCCTGGGGGTTTACGAGCTTCTCGAGATTCGCGGAGAGGTGCGATCTTCGGCGGAGAAAGCGTCCGAATTGGAGTTGAGAAATGTTGCGCTCGCCACGGGAATGAGAACGATAACGTCGCAAGCCGTGGAACGCGTGCTCGCGGGGCGGGTATCGGTCGAAGAGGCCTATCGGACCTGCTACTTTGGAGGCGAGTGATGGACGCGGATTACTATGCCATCCTCCTGCTGAAACCGGATGCGAGCCCTGAGGAAGTGCATCGGGCCTATCGCACGCTGGCGATGCGCCATCACCCCGATCGGAATCCCGCACCCGATGCGGCGGCAGTCATGGCTCGGATCAACGAGGCCTATTCGGTGCTCAGCGAACCTTCACGGCGCCGAACGTACGACAGGACGCAACGGCTGTCCTGCAAGAATGACCTGGCGCTCCCGATCGTCGCGGCGGCACGAGACGCCATTCTGCGGCAACGATGGACAGTGCTCCAGGACGAAGGAAGCACACTGTTGCTCGAGCAGTCGACTCGTCGTGTGCGCGTTCATCTCGTCGACCGGTTGACCAGCGAAGCGCTTCGAAAATTGGGCCGCCGGTACACCGGCTTCGCGGTGGTCCTGGCCGTCGAGATCGAGCGGCCGATCAACTTATCGCTTCATGTTGCCGTCATCGATCTGCTGCATTCATCGCACTGCGGCGCGCCGTTTCCCGACGCCGGCTACCGCGCGCTGTTCGAAGCCTTCCTGCGCGGCTAGTGGTATCATTCGTGGCATGCGGCGGGATGCCTGGATGTTTCTGATGGCCGGATTCGCGATCGGATTTGCGGCGCTGTACTTCTGGACAAAACACCGCGAACCGCAGATCGTTGAGGCCGTACCGCCGCGTCTTGTGCTGCCATCAGCTTCCGCGCCGCCCGAACCGCCGGAGCCGCAAGGACAGGCTCCACCCGTGGATCTGGCGGAAGTTCAGCGGCTTCAGGACAGGGTCCAATCCAATCCTCAGGACTTCGAGGCACTCGTTGGTTTGGGAAATATCGACTTCGATCGGCGCAATTACTCCGATGCGGCAGGCTACTACAGCCGGGCGTTGGCGATACGCGACGACGCCAACGTTCGCACGGACCTGGGAACGATGCTCTTTTACACCAAGCGCTACGACGAAGCGATGGCCGAGTTGAATAAGGTTCTCTCAGGTAATCCCACCCACGCTCAGGCGCTGTTCAATCTGGGCGTCGTGCTTCTACATGGAAAGGATGATCCTCAAGGCGCTTTGCAGACGTGGCAGAAACTGCTCGATACGAACCCAAGTTTCCCGCAAGCCGACGCTGTAAGACAGCAGGTTCAGGCCTTGAAAGATTCCCTGAAAAAATAGTGCGACCAGAACTCATCCAACAACTCATGGCGATTGCGGGCGATGCGTCCGTTGTTGCCGACGAGACCGAGCTGCTGGTCTACGAATGCGACGCGCTGACGCTCTTCAAGAACAAGCCGGATGCCGTTGTGTTCGCCTCGACCACCGAACAGGTTGCAGCGATCGTTCGTCTGGCGAACGCGAATGACATTCCCTTTGTTCCACGCGGAGCCGGAACAGGTCTGAGCGGCGGCTCGATGGCGATAAAGGGCGGCATCGTGATTGAACTGCAGCGGATGAACAAAATTCTCTCGATCGACGAGGAGAATCGCATCGCCGTGGTTCAACCGGGAGTCGTCAATCTGCACATCTCGCAGGCGGCCGCGCCATATGGTTTGTACTACGCGCCGGATCCATCGAGTCAATCCGCTTGCAGCATCGGCGGTAACGTCGCGGAAAACGCAGGTGGGCCGCACTGTTTGAAGTACGGAATGACGACCAATCACATCCTCGCCATCCAAGCGGTTCTGACCAGCGGCGAAATCGTTCGACTCGGCAATGCGGCGGGCGAACCTCTCGGAATGGACCTGGTTGGCGCGATTGTGGGGTCCGAAGGGACCTTCGCCATCGTGACTGAAATCACGGTCCGGCTGCTGCCCAAGCCGCAGGCGGTGAAAACACTCATCGCGGCGTTTCATTCGATCGAAGACTGCAGTCAAACGGTGTCGGACGTGATTGCCGCGGGGATTGTGCCGTCGGCCCTTGAATTCGTCGATGCGAAAACCATCGAAGCCGTCGAGGCGTCCGTTTACAAAGCGGGTTATCCGCTGGACGCAGCGGCAGTCGCGCTGATCGAAGTGGACGGTTTTCATGAAGGCCTGGAGCAGACGGCGGAAAACATCGTCGGCATTTGCCGTCGCAACAAATCGTACGAAGTGCGAGTTGCCAAGACCGAGGAAGAGCGCGCCATGCTCTGGCTGGGTCGAAAAGGCGCATTCGGCGCGATGGGCCGGATCAGCCCGGATATGCTCGTGATGGATGCCGTCATTCCGCGGACCCGCCTTCCGGAAGTACTCGCGGAGATCGACAGGCTATCGATACTTTACAAACTTGCCGTTGCCAATGTGTTTCACGCCGGTGACGGCAATCTTCATCCTTTGATTCTCTTCGACGGCCGCAACCCGGATGACGTCGCTCGCATCTTCGCGATGGGCGAAGACATTCTCAAAATTTGCATTGATGTCGGCGGTTCCCTCAGCGGCGAGCATGGGATCGGATGCGAGAAAAAGGAATACATGGGCATGGTGTTCACCGACAGCGATCTCGAAACCATGCTGCGCGTGAAAGCCGTGTTCAATCCGCGCGGTCTGTTGAACCCCGATAAAATATTTCCGACCCGCCGTTCGTGCACCGAAATTGGAAAACAGACTACCACCAGCACCGCGGAAATCGGGAAGCGCGTGGAGACGATCCTTCGAGGCAGTTTGTCTTGATGATGATTGATGGGATCGCACCGTCTTCGGTACTTCAACCTCACGACGCCGGCGAGCTTTCGGAAATGCTCCAATCGAGAAAGGGAAGCGTTGTTCCGGTAGGCGCCGCAACACAGCACAGTTTCGGCAACCCGCTTCGCAGCGCGGACTACGCGGTCGACTTGACTCGAATGAATCGAGTCACGGAGTACGTGCCTGCAGACCTCACGGTGCATGTCGAAGCCGGCGTTCGATTGGGCGATCTGGAAAAAACGCTGGCACAGAATCACCAGTTTCTGCCGCTCGATCCGTGGAACGGTCCGTCGGCGACAATCGGCGGGATCGCCGCAGCGAATGCGCAAGGGCCTTACCGCGCGATCGGTACCGTTCGCGATTGGATCATCGGGATGAAAGTCGTTGAGGCGGATGGCCGGATATCGAAGACCGGAGGCCGGGTCGTCAAGAACGTGACGGGCTACGACCTCGCGAAACTCTACACCGGTTCGATCGGCACGCTAGCCATCATCACCGAGATCAGCTTGAAGGTTCTGGCGGCGTATGCCTCAACGGCCACTGCCATCGCGCGGCCTGCAACTTTTGGGGATGCCGCCGAGTTGCTGTCGACAATTTGCAAGAGCCCGCTGCAGCCGGTGTCCTTCGAGTGGGCAGGTCCGGAGAATGAGATCCGGCTTCGGTTTGGCGAGCATCCCCATGCCGTCGACTGGCAGCTGAAGAATTTGCCGCCGGCGGACTGGCGAATCGTGCGTGGCGATGATGAATCGCGAGAGTGGGAATCTCTTTCCGTGAAGTATTCACAACTCGGTCCGATTGTGCTTCGAGTAATTGGATTGCGGACGGCGACGGCTGAAATCATTCGGGAATTCCGGCCCGCTTCGTGGATAGCGCACGCCGCGAACGGAATCGTGCTGTTGTCGGTGCCGGATGCGGAGATGATTCCGCTGATCCGCAGGAAGTATCGCGCGATTGTCGAACGTGCCCCGATTGAAGTCCGCCGCAAAGTGCCGGCGTTCGGCCTGACTGCCGCGGAGTACGGCCTTATGCGACAAATGAAGTCGGCCTTTGATCCGTCCGGGAGGCTGAATCCCGGACGACACGTGGATGGGGAATCCGGGGAATCTCGAAATTGAACGAAGTGAAATGCCAATCCGAAAACACAAATCTCGAATTGGACCGGTCCCTATGCGTAGCGTGTCCCAAGTCCAGTTTAAGATTTGTGTTTTCGGATTGGCATTTCACTTCGTTCAATTTCTAAATTCCTCATTGGTTTTTAGAACAGATGATCAAGAACGAATCACCTCTGTATCTCGACTGTGTCCACTGCGGCCTCTGTCTTCCGTCTTGTCCGACCTATCGGGTGCTGGGCAGTGAGATGGATTCTCCTCGAGGACGTATCTATCTCATGCGAGCTTTCGATGAAGGACGGGCACGGATCACGCCGTCGTTCGAGCAGCACATGTTCCGGTGTCTGGATTGCCGCGCATGCGAGACGGCGTGCCCGTCGGGAGTGCATTTCGGCGAGATGATGGAAGTCATGCGAGGGCGCATCACCGATCATCATGCGCCGAATTGGATGACGCGCTTCGTGCTGCGTCACGTGTTTCCATTCCCATGGCGCATCCATGCTGCTTCGCGAATGCTGCAACTCTATCGCCAGTCCGGGCTGCAGGAATTCGTGCGGTCCACAGGCTTGCTGCAAGCCATTGCGCCGGCGGCTGCGAAGGCAGAGTCATTGATGCCTGAAGTCGACATGCAGAGCGGCGTGACTGCCGACAGTTTCCATCATGCCGAAGGCCGAAGGTGCGGGACCGTGGCGTTGTTCACGGGGTGCGTGATGAATTCGATGCTCGGTTCGATCAACCGTTCGACGGTCCGGTTATTGACGGCGGCCGGTTACGATGTCGTCGTGCCGGGCGAGCAGATTTGTTGCGGCGCCCTCGCGAATCACGCCGGTTTGCGCGATACGGCGCGAGAGATGGCGAAGAAGAACATCGCCGCATTCCCAGTCCGGGAACTCGACGCCGTCATCATCAATGCCGCGGGTTGCGGCGCGATGTTGAAGGAATATCCTTTGTTAGTCGATGGTGCCGAAGTGTTCTCGTCCAGGGTTCGGGATATCGCCGAGTTTCTCGCCTCCACGTCGATCTACGACCGTCTAACCGTTGTGCAGCGAGGTCGCGTCGGCTATGACGATCCGTGCCATCTGATCCATGGCCAGCGGATCAAGTCGGAACCCAGGCGGCTGCTGAAGGCGATACCTGGAATCGAGTTTGTCGAGATCGAAGGAGCGGATCAATGCTGCGGAAGCGCGGGCATCTATAACATCACGCAAAACGAACTGTCGATGGAGATTCTGGATCGCAAGATGGAGAAAATCCGTAAAGCACGCATCGACGTGCTCGCCACCGGTAATCCGGGCTGCATGTTCCAATTCCGCTATGGCGCTGAGAAATTGGGCTTGAAGCTTGAAGTCGTCCACCCCGTCGAGCTCCTTGCAAGAAGTCTGGGTTAGCATAAGATGGACTAGGGAGAATCTATGAATACGACGAAAACGATCGTTCTGATGGTCGGCCTGACCGTGCTGCTGGTTTTTGTTGGCGGCGCTTTCGGTGGCCGGCAGGGAATGATCATGGCATTCATTTTTGCATCCGTCATGAACGTGATCAGTTACTGGTTCAGCGACAAGATCGTTCTGCGCATGTACAGTGCCCGTGAAGTGACCGAGGCCGAGGCCCCTTTGCTTTATGGCGTCACTCGCGATCTGGCCATGCGAATGAATATGCCGATGCCCAAGGTTTACGTCATCCCGACGGATGCGCTGAACGCTTTCGCGACGGGGCGGAACCCGAATCACGCGGCCGTTGCGGCGACTGAGGGGATACTTCGGCTGCTCACTCGCGAGGAGCTGACCGGTGTCATGGCGCACGAGCTGGGTCACGTTACGAATCGCGACATTCTGATCGGAACCATAGCCGCAACAATCGCCGGCGCGATCAGCATGCTGGCTCACATGGCGCAGTGGGCCATGATTTTCGGCGGCGGTGGGCGTCGCGATCGTGACGAAGGGCCCGGCGGAGCGATTTCTGCAATCGCGATGATCATTCTCGCCCCGATAGCGGCGGCCCTAATTCAGATGGCGATCTCCCGTTCCCGAGAGTTTGAGGCGGATGCCACAGGCGCGCGCATCTGCGGGAACCCGCTCGCCCTGGCGAGCGCGTTGAAGAAGCTGCAGGCCGGAGCCCAGCGCATCCCGCTCGATGCGAATCCCGCGACCGCGCACATGTTCATCGTGAATCCGCTGCGAGGCGGCGGAATCGTCAACCTGTTCAGTACCCATCCACCGATGGAACAGCGCATCGAACGGCTGGAGAAAATGGTCTACGGCCCGATCCACTAAACACAATCGACGTCAGGGAGCCGTCGCGCTTCGCTCAGCGTTCTGCACACCGCCAGTATGGACAGCGTTCAGAACCCGGAGCGCAGCGACGGGCTTCGTGACGTCACGTTTCAGTAAACGCTGCCTTCCCCTTCCGGCCGCGTCTTCCACCGGCGGTGAATCCACAGCCATTGGTCCGGATATTTCCGCACAAAGCCTTCGAGCACCAGATTGAATCGTTTCGTGTTTTCCAAAATGTCGGCCGTACGATCTCCGGTATCGATCAATTGCAGTGGCGGATCGAACGTGAGGCGGTGCTTCCGGATGGATTGGTCCCAGAGGAGAAACGCCGGAACGACCGCCGCGCCCGTTCTTAGCGCAAACGTGGCGATGGCCGGTGTCGTAGCGGCGGGAATTCCGAAGAACTCCGCAAAGACGCCTTCATCACGCGTCGTATTTTGGTCGAACAGAATCCCGACCGCTTCATTCTGTCGAAGCGCCCGAAGAATATCCCGCGCGGCATTGCGGCGATGGATCGGCGCGTTCCCTCCCAGTTCGCGGTATTTCGAAATAAGCTGTTCAACGCGATGATTCGCGATCGGACGGACGACAAATTTCAGCGGATAACCGAAGATGGATTGCGAGAACGAGCCAAGTTCCCAGGCGCCGAGGTGTCCGGTAAGATAGATAATTCCGCGGCCCCGCCGGACGCCTTCCATATAATTTTCGAATCCATCGACGATCACATACTTTGTGATGTTCGTCCGGTTCAGTTGCGGGAAGTGACTGAATTCCACGAGCAGCCGTCCGATGTTGCGGAAGCAGCCGCGCAGAATTTCGATCTGCTGTTCGCGCGGCTTTTCAGGGAAGGCGAGAACCAGATTGCGGAGGCCCGCCCGGCGTTGACGATGAGCGAAATGAAAACCACACCACGCGAAGGCTTGAGCCGCGGGCGCCGCGATCGGACGAGGCATCCAGCCGAACAGTTTCAGCAGCGCGTAAGCCAGTGCATACTCGACGTGGTCTTTCAGGGCCCCGCGCATCCGTGTTATTTTCACACACTTTTGACCGCATGAATCGACGACGGGTCCGTTACATTGACCATTTGATTGTTATCGCTCTTGCGGTGATTTGTTACCTCCTGTTCTTCCACCGCCTGGGCGACATCGGAATGATCGGACCCGATGAACCGCGTTATTCCGCTGTGGCGCGAACCATGCTGCAGTCCGGCGATTACATCACTCCGTACTTGAACGGAAAACCGTGGTTCGAAAAGCCGCCGCTCATGTACTGGGGCGCCGCCATCGGCTTCAGGATTTTCGGCGTGAATGAAATGGGCGCCCGGTTCCCGTCCGCAGTGGCGGCCACGATCGGCGTCTTCTTTTTGTATTGGTGCGGCCGCCGATTGTGGGCCCGCTCAATCGGTCTGCTTGCGTCGTTGATCGCGGCATCGTCGGTGGGCTTCATTGCGTTAGCGCGAGCGGCCTCGATGGACATGGTTCTCACCGCGTGTCTGACGGCGGCATTCGCGTTCTTTCTCGCCGCCATCAACTCGAACACCGACCGGAGAAGTTACTTTTATGCGTTCTACGCGTGTCTCGGCCTGGGCGCGCTTGCCAAGGGTCCCGTCGCTTTTGCGTTGCCTGCTCTAACACTGTTCGCGTTTCTGTGGTTCCGGAGCGCGCGGAGCGAATGGCGAAAATGGCATCCCGAGGGATTCTTCATAGCGGTGGCGGTCGCGTTGCCGTGGTACCTCGCCGTCACATGGGTCAATGGGTTTCAATTCATTCAGGTTTTCCTGATCAATCACAACCTGGAACGATTCGCTTCCACCATCCACGGCCATGAGCGTCCCTTTTATTTTTACGTTCCTGTAGTTTTGCTGCTGACATTCCCGTGGACATTTCTGCTGATTCCGAGACTGCGCCACGAGTTCGGCAGGAATGAGCAACTGATGATGTGGTGGAGCGTCGTCCCATTCCTTTTCTTTTCATTTTCCGGATCGAAACTCCCGGGGTACATCCTTCCGATGGTTCCGTCTTTTGCGCTGCTGTGCGCCAGAGAGCTTCTCCAGCCGCGCGCGCGGGCGTTCAAAGTGGCGGTGTTCATTGAGGCAGGCGCGATGGCATTTATAGGCGTCGCGTTTGGTTTCTACGGGTCGATGATCAATATCGATCCGCATGTCAGCGGAGCGTTGATTGCGACAGTGTGCTTCACGCTGGCGGGACTGCTGACCGTCATCGCGCTGTGGCTAAAGCCGATGTTTCTGGCGGGAGTTAACGTTCTCGCGATGGGCACGCTCGTGGTTGTTGCCACGAATCTGGTGTTCCCTCGCTTCGATCGCACCGACACCATGCGTCCGTGGGAGCAAGCTCTCGAACAGATCGTCCCAAATGACGAGATGGTCTTTCTTTATCGGCCCTCGCGCTGGATGGAATATGGCCTTCAATATTACAGAAGCGACCACGCTCAGGGAGTGGGATCACCACTGGAACTCGCACAGATCATGGGTGACAAACGAGTGTTGTGCATCGCTGAGGACAAGTCGCTCGACGAACTGGCGAAGATCGGCAACGTGGACATGAAAGTCGTTCATACGATCGGGAATCAGACCGCGTTTTGGGCCTGGAAAAGCAAATAGGAGTTCTAAGTGTGCCATGAGCAAAAGAGTCGGCGACAGACGACTCTTTTGCGTAACTGAGTAA
>CAZPBY010000082.1:0-25577 GCA_964584785.1 uncultured Solibacteraceae bacterium | reverse complement strand
CCGGGAACAGCGCGTCTTCCGTGCCCGCGATGATGCGGATCGACTGCTGGCGCAGTTTCGCTGCGTTCTTTTCCGCCAGCGTGGTTGGCGCCATGGCGATGAAATAGTTGCGATCGCTTCCGTACACCACTTTGAACGAATCGATCCGGTTGGGCGCCGGCGTGGTGTCTTCGCCCATGTCAAGAGTCGCTCCGCCCGGAGAGTTGCCGGTCACCGCGATGAACACGTCGGGATTGTTGAATCCGTTGTGCAAGGCGCCGAATCCGCCCATGGAATGACCTTCTATCGCGCGGCCGGCTCGGGTCGCGATCGTTCGATAGTTGGCGTCGATATACGGAATCAGATTCTTGATGAAGACCGATTCCATTGGCGCCGTGCCGTCCTTGGAATCCATCCACCGTCCCTGGTTGAGGCCCTGCGGGATCACGACGATAGTGGGCGGCATGACGCCGCTGCGGATAGCGGCATCCACGCGAGCGATGTAGCCGCTGGTGATCGGCCGCTTCGAATCGACGAGCGAGCCGTGCAGGAAGTAAATGACCGGATAGCGTCGGGCCGTGTTGGTCCCATAGTCGGGCGGCAAATAGATCCGGTAGCTGGCAGACGTATTCGGGCCGCGCACCGGCGTCGGATAAGTGCGGTAGAGCGTGCCGCCAAGGTCCAGCGCAACCGGATCGATGTATTCGGTCAATGGCGTTGCGATGTAGTTCGACGTCCCGCCTGCGACTCGGGCCCCGCGCAGTTGCTGATCGAGGAACGCCGTCACCGTCTGCATGGCGAGCGGTGACAAGAGCTGTCCAAGATCGTGAGTGGCGCCAATCTGTAATTCGAGAGTCGCGTTGGCGCCGGCGACTTTCAGCGTGGATACGAGCCTTTGGCTGTCCCATGTCGGAACTTTAGTGTCGGCCGTGCCGTGCAAAATCAATGTAGGCGCGCTTTCTTTCGTGGCCGAAGCGATCGGATTGAGTGTTCCTTTGTCCATCGGTGCGGCGAGATCCACGACGGCTTGCGCTTCACCAGCCGTTCCCAGCAGTGCAGCAATTTCACCGCCGATGCCATACCCCATCGCCGCAATGTGAGCGCCGTCCAGGTTGTAATTTCCGGCATTCGCACGAAGCCATCGAACGGCGGCTTTCGCATCCGCCAGTTGGTCGGCCAGTGTGACCTCGCCGCCGGTGCGATAGTCGATGCTTGCGACAGCATAGCCGGGCGTCACCAGAGCAGCAGCCGGAGTTGGAGCCTTACTCGAACCGAGGCCCGATTCCGTGCCGTGAATCCAGAGGACGACGGGACTGGCTTTCGCTGCACGGCTCTGCGCGTAGAGGTCGAGCGTCAGCGCTTGCCCGCCCGTCCGCGCATACTCGACGTTTCGCTCGATTGTCAAGGCCGGCCCTTGAAGCGTTGTGCCTTCATTCGGCGCTCTCTGTTGAGTCGCCATGCTTATGCTCGCGGCCAAAGCTGCGAGCCCCACAAACAGGTATCGAGTCTTCATGCGACGTCCTCTCTAGAATTCGAGTTTGCCGGCGAACTGCATAATTCGTGGATCGCCTGCCGAGGTGATCCTGCCAAAGTTCGACGAGTTCAGACTGGAACTCGGCGCGCCGAAATTGACGTGATTGATGACGTTGAATACTTCCCACCGGAACTGCAGCGTGCGGCCCTCTCCGACGGAAAAGCTGCGCGTCAGAGCCATGTCATTCTGAAAGTTCGCTGGATTGGTAATCGTGTTCGGATGGAGCTGGCTGTAAGTTCCCGGAGGCGCAGATGCGAAAGCGGCGGGGTTCAGATAGTTCGTGTAGGTCTTGTTTCCGTAGGGGTCGGAGAGAATCTGCACCGCGCGTTGCCCACCCTGGCCGGTCAGTGAGGTGTCCACGCCGGTTACCGGCGTCGAATGATCGCCGCTCATCCAACGCACGAGCGGCGATAGCTGCCAATCACCGGCAATCCGGCCGAGGACGCCGTGTCCGAACTTCGGCGTCCGAAGTACACCCGACAGATTGACGACGTTCCTTCGGTCGGAGTTGCACAGACCGCGGTCCAGTTCCGGATGCGCCGGATCAACCGGCGCGGTCGTGCTGGAAAACTCCGCCTGCCGGTAGTCGGTCATGCACCTGGAAAGAGTCCAGTTTGCAAGCACGCTGAAATTCGATTGCATGCGGCGCTGGACAGACACCAGCATGCCTGCGTAATCGGCGGTACCAGTGTCATCGAGAATCGTCACGTTCGAAAAGTACTGGCCTTCAGTCGGATTCTGCAGATACAGCACACGGCGCTGATTGGTGTTGCTCAGCGTGGCGGCCGGGCCGTAGACGGCGGGATTGATCTGGCGTCCTCCCCAGAGATGCTGTGTGTGATTCCCGAGGTAGCTGGCACCGACAAGCCAGCTCTCCATCTGGCGCTGAGCGCCAAAATTCCACTGGTGCAACCGCGTCGGATGGATATGCAGCGGATATGTCGCCCAACCGGTGAAGGTGTTGAACGTCGATCCATTGGTTAGAGTAAATGCCTGAGGGAAAGGATTGCCGCCCGGCTGTCCCTGATACGGATCGTCGAACCCACCCGCCGGACTGATCAGGTTCGAACCACGGCCGAATCCCTGGTAGCCCGTGTTGGAGAACAATGCCGCGGTGTCATAAAACTCGCCCCACGCTCCGCGCACCGTCATATGATCGGACGGCGACCAAACGAGACCCACTCTGGGAGCAAAATCCAGAAGCGTATTCGAGGTTACCGCTTTGCCGGGATATCCGGGATCTCCCGGGAAGTACAGCCCCGCGGCAGCATTGGGATACACGATACTGTGCGTGCCGGCGTTAAAGCGTCCCTGGTCGAACAAATAAACCTGATTGTCACGGTTCTGCATCGCCAGGTAGGGTTCCCAGCGGAGTCCGTAGCTCAGACTCAGATTGGTTCGAATTCTCCAGGCATCCTGCGCGTACAGCGCATGGTAACGGAGCAACTGGTTCGTGCGTGACGGTGGGCTTTGATTGAATCCGCTGCTCTTCCCCACCATGAAGTCCGCCAGCGGGAGCCCGATGATCGTGCCATTGAATGTGTTCTCACCGTTTACGAAGCGGTAAAACTCCGTGAGATCGGCCGTGCGGATCCAGTTACCTCCGAATGATATTCCGTGGCGTCCCCGTGTGAGATCGAAGTCATCCGCGATCTGGTAGCTGGTGGAGTCGAAGA
The DNA here is from genome assembly GCA_964584785.1 of uncultured Solibacteraceae bacterium. GTDB lineage: Bacteria > Acidobacteriota > Terriglobia > 20CM-2-55-15 > 20CM-2-55-15 > JAHFTY01. Next base: position 22,388 of record CAZPBY010000082.1, on the reverse strand, counting down.
ATCCGGGATTGGTGGCGCCGGTTCCAATGCTGAAGCCGGTCCCTGTGATGCTGACATTGGTGTAACCGCCGAGGGGCGCGCTGACTTTCACACCGAGATCCACCGGCGAGAAGAATGGCTTCAGAATGCGATCGTTGTATGTCTTGCTGAAGGAGACATGGAGTGCATTCAGCCGGTTGCTCGAAAGGATCCACGTGTGCCCGAAGACCGCGGAATGCACCACGTTGTGCTGTCCAATGCGGCTCAGAGTCAGCGCGTTCTTACCGTCGTAAAAGGCCGGGTTGTCATACGTCGCGTTCATGTACCGCGCGAACACGCTCTGCTTGTCCGTGATTTTTGCGTCGATTTTTCCCAAGGGTTGAATTTCGGTGTTGTTGTTCGGAATCGCTACGGTGTACGACCCGCACGGATCCGTCGACACAGGGATGTATGACAACAGCTTTATCGCGGCAGGGCTGAAATTAGATGGATTCGTAACGTTGTTGACGAAAGGCAGCTTGAGCGTCTTTGCAGTGCCGTTATTGCAGGGCGCCGATGCGAAGGTCGTAAAGTCACCGGAACGCATGGCCGCCGTCGGCACATAACGGAGCGCAGTCGCCGGACGGGTTTTCTCGATTTTCTGTTGAAATCCCGCAAAAAGGAACAATCGGTTCTTGATAATGGGTCCGCCGAGAGTCCCGCCGAACTGATTCCGCCGAAGACCGTCGTCGGCCGTCGCAAAGAAGTTCCTTGCGTTGAATCGGTAATGCCGCGAGAACTCGAACACCGTTCCGTGGAACGCGTTCGTGCCGGATCTCGTCACGACATTGACCGCCGCCGCGTTGTGCTGACCGTAGCGCGCCGGAAGCGCGCTGCTCTCGACCTTGAACTCCTGCAGTGCATCGGGAAAAGGCATCGGCAGATTGAGATTGTTGAACGGGTCATTGTGCGACCCCCCATCCAGAATGAAGGTGATGCCTGTCTGCGCTCCGCCTGCCACCGAGATTGTCTGAGTCGGATAGTTCTTATTGGAATTCATGTCCTCGGCAGGGGCGGGCGCAGCCAACCCTGAGAGCAGGATCAACTCCGTTGCGCGGCGGCCGTTCAAAGGCAGTTCAGTCACTTGTTGGGAATCGATGACCTGGCCGATTGCCGTGCTGCGGGGATCGACCATGACTTCGTCGGCAGTGACCGAGACTTGATCGGTCACACCTCCGACAGACAGAGTGGCGTTGATCGCTAGATTTGTTCCAACCTGCAGGACGATTCCATCGCGCACGAAAGTGTCGAAACCGGGCAGGGACACTTTGAGCGAATAAGGTCCCACTGGCAGACCTGGAATCGAGTAGGCCCCATCCTCTCCGGAAATAACCGTACGTTCCAGTCCGGTATCTGTTTTGGTGATCGTGACTGTCGCTCCAGGAATCGCCGCTCCGGTCGAGTCGTGAATGACTCCTGTGACTTGCGAAACGTTGACCGACTGCGTCACGGCTACGTTACTGCCGAGCACGACAGCAAGACCGACGGCGCACATCAAGAGTATGGTCCGACGCAAGAACGTCCCCGTAGTTGCTACCATAGTTATTCCCCCACTCCGTTTGTATGCTCCGTTCATTTCTTCGTGGACTTCGCTCCGCCAAATACCTTGCCGTAAAACTCCATCGTGTCGAACTTCTCGTACTGCAAGAGTTGATCGTGATTGTGTGGAGACTGCGGCACAGGGAGGAATTCGTGCGGGACGCTTAGTTTGACGAGTTCATTGTGCAGAGATTCGGCACCTGCAAAGAGGTTATCCGCCGTTCCGCAAATCACTCGAATCGACTGACGGCGCACTTTCTCTACGTTCTTCGTCGCCAGGGTCAGCGGGCTTTGCGCCATCCAGAAGGTTTGATCTCCAACGCCGTCAGTTACGTTTTCGATCAGCGCCGGGGAATTGCCAGTAACTGCGGTAAAGAGGTCGGGATACTTGAAGCCGATGTGAAGCGCGCCGAACCCGCCCATCGAGTGTCCCTCGATGGCACGTCCTTCACGCGTCGGAATCGTGCGGTAGGTCGCGTCAACATAAGCGATGAGGTCCTTAACAAGAATGGACTCCATGGGGTGTTGGCCGTCCTGAGCATCGACGTACCATCCGGTATTCAGGCCCTGGACCAGGACGACAATTGCCGGTGGCATGACTCCGCTTCGAATAGCCGCATCCATCCGCGCGATGTAGCCGGCAGTGATCGGCCGCTTCGAATCCACACTGCGGCCGTGGAGGAAATAGATGACGGGGTAACGCCTGGTAGCGTTTGCCGCGTATCCAGGCGGGAGATAGACGCGGTAGCTCGCGTATGTTTTCGGACCGCGCGATGGAGTCGGATACACCTTGTACATTGTGCCGCCGAGATCCAGCGCGACGGGATCAATGAACGCATCGCCGGGAGTTGAAACGAAGGCCGACAAAGCCGGCGCGATCTGGGCGCCCAGCAGATGCCGCGCAACGAACGTCGAAACGCTCTGCATGGCGACGGGCGAAAGCAGTTGCCCGAGATCGTGCGGCGCTGCCACCTGCATATCCAGCAACACGTCCACTCCCGCAACCTTGAGCGCCGATACCAGCAGTTGACTCTGCCGCGTCGAAACTTCGGCATCGGCAGTACCGTGTATCAGTAATGCCGGCGCAGCATCTTTGGTGACATAGTCCACCGGATTGAGGCCGCCGGAACTCATCGGGCCGGCAACATCGATCACCGCCTGCACCTGGCTGGACTCTCCCGGATTGCCTTCATCCCCCTCGAGCGATTTGACGTCGGCCGTGGTGCCCAACAATGCCGCCAGTTGTCCACCAACGCCGTAACCGAACGTGCCGACTTTCGATGCATCGAGGTTGTACTTTGCAGCGTTGACTCGAAGCCAACGCACGGCGGCTTTGGCGTCGGCGAGCTGCATCTGCATCGTGACACCAGCACCAGTGCGGTACTCGATGCTCGCCACGGCCACGCCGTTCGGATTGATGAGGGCCGTCGCCGGAGAAGCACTTTTGGAAGCGCCAGGCCCGCTGCCATGGATCCAAACGATGATCGGACGAGGCGTCGGAAGCGGATCGAGATGGTAGAGGTCGAGGACGAGCGGCTGTGAGCCGGCGCGAGCGTACTCGAGATCCCGCTCAATTTTCAAACTCGGACCGGCCTGCCCTCGACCTTCATTGGGCGCACCCGCCCCACGCGTTCCTCCGCCTCGGGCGCCGCGTTGTGCCATCGCCGGTAAGCAGAAAAACAGAATTGCCAAGATCGCGAATGTTTTCCGGAGGCTTCGCATTCTGGTTAACCCTCGCTCTGGAAATGTGTTGTTAGCGGTCGCGACAGGCTAGTCCGATCTCGGCGTAAGGGTCAAGCTAAAACCGATTGTTGTACGGATGAGCATACAATCACTCAAGCACTGAAGAAGAGCTGAACGCAGCCAGAGTTGAAGTCAAGGACCGCCATGACTGCTGCCAAAACCCCTTCGTCTTGAGAAATGTTCAACTTGCAGAACCGCCGAGAGGAAGCCTTCCGGAGTAATTAACCTTATATTAATGATGCTCAAAACCTGAGTCGAGCGGCGGACTGCGGCGCCCTCCGTCATGGGCCGGTATTCATAGCTTTGGTTGGATCGAGTGTGGCGTTCCGCGTGATTCTTTACGGGTCATCCGCGGTGCCCGCTCGCTTCGCTCGGGTACTGTTCTGTCGCTTCGATCCCGTCTGGCGCGTGCGACCGGCCACACCTGCGTTAACCTATACTTCGTGCCGTCTATGTCCAGGGTCGTTATTGTCACTGGCGCATCCAGAAGTATCGGCGCGGCGATTGCCGTCGATCTCGCCAGGGACAGTTCGACTCTCGTTCTGGCTGCGCGTGATGAACGCGGACTCGAAACGACTGCGGATCAAGTTCGAAAGGCGGGTGGTCGAGCCGTGATTGTGAAATGTGATGTCACCAGCGAAGCCGATCGCGAAAAGTTGGTGATAGCGGCCGAGTGTGAAGGTCCGATTGATGTGCTCGTGAACAATGCGGGAGTGGAGGTCCCTATTCCCGTTGTCGAGCAATCCGTCGAAGACGTCGAGCGGCAGCTTCACGTGAATCTTCATGCTCCCATTCTGCTCACGCAACGGGTTTTGCCGGCCATGATCGTCCGCGGCAAGGGAAGCATCGTCATCGTTTCGTCGATGAGCGGCAAGTCCGCGACGCCCTTCAATTCCATCTACGCCGCCACAAAGCACGGTCTAAACGGATTTGTCAGCAGTCTGCGGTTCGAGCTCGAAGGCACTGGCGTGCAGGCAGGGGTTGTTTGTCCGGGCTTTGTTGCAGAATTTGGAATGTGGGCAGACACGGGCGTCAAGGCGCCGGCTCTGTTGAAAGAAGTGAGCCCGAAAAAAGTAGTCGCCGCTGTCCGCAAAGTTCTCGCCGGCCACGAGGAGGTCCTCGTGACTCCCGGTCCGGTTCGGCCACTGCTCGCCTTGTCCGAACTCTTTCCATCGTCCCGCCCCGTTGTTCTCCGCAGTCTCGGCGTTGTGGACGCACTCAAGAAACGATCCGAGGTCGTGCGTAAGAAGAGACAGCCTCTTTAACTCAGACATGTGAGTGCAATTCGGGTTGGAAGACCGAGCGATGTCACATGACTTTAGTGACTAACAGACCGGCGCCGACGTGTGTGCCATTGACGTAAGGACTTGCATTTCATACCGTGCCTCCGCGTTAAGAATCGACAGAGCAGTGGCGTTTGATCGTGATTGTGAACACCGGCGCGATCGCCAGGAATTTAACCGACACCAGGATAAGGACGTCAGCAATGAAGAATCGAAAGCTCTTGCTCGCGATTGCGGCTGCAGTGTTAGCCGCATGCCTCACCTCCCCGCTCCATGCCGCCAGTTTCGCGGCCGATGGATCTACTTTGCAGACTATCAGTATCCCCGGCGCAACGGGGACGGTTTTCCCAAGAGGGATCAATGACCGTGGGGATATCGTGGGGTTCTACTTCGGAATAGATCCAAACCATCCGGATCCGTTCAAGCCCGTTCACGGATTTCTGCTCCAGAAAGGCGTCGTCACCGTCATTGATCCACCCGGATCGCGCGATATCATCGTGAATGGTATTAACAATCAAGGCGACATTGTTGGTTCCTACACAACGAATAATGAAGTCTTCCATGGTTTCATTTTCCGGCAAGGCGCCTTTACCAGGTTCGATGCTCCCGGCGTTGGAGATTACGAATCAGACTTCACCAGCTTAGGTCCGATCAATAATCGCGGCGACATACTCGGCTATAGTTTCGGACGTCACGGGTACACCGGTCACTTCGTCCTGCAGAATGGCGTTTTCAACGCGATTACTTTTCCATTCGGTGCGTCTCCTGCGGGCATTAATAACACCGGCGATATTGTCGGCTCCTATCCGGACGCCAACGGATTCGATACGCATGGTTTTGTGCTGAGCCGGGGTGTTTTTACTACCGTCGATAAACCAGGCGCTCGCACAACTGTAATTCGCGACATCAACGACCGCGGCGATATGGTGGGCAGCTATTATGACGGCAACTTCCACGGATTTGTCCTCCGTGATGGGATCTTCACTATCTTGGATGTACCGGCTGGTGTAGCAACGGATCCTCAGGGCATCAACAATTTGGGCCAGGTCACCGGGGATTACCTCGTGCAGTGGGGCGTGTCACTCTATCAAGGGTTCTTTGTGGATCGATAGTTTTGATTTAGAACTCACGAACTGTGACCGGTGATCTTGTCGTTACTGCCGGGGAAGAAGCATCAAATTTTGTTCCGAGCTTCCGGTGGGTTCGTCCGCTGCGGCGTCATCGAATACTGTTTCCGGGGTCAAGACCACAGAGCCGTTGAGGCCGCCGCGGTCGGTGAGATCGTGAACGCGTTGGGAGTAAGTTAAATCGGTCCGGCTCCACTCCTCCAAAATCGCGCACAATGCGCTGTGATCGTCGTCGTACAGTGTGGCGCCGGCAATGAGGATATCATCGCCGGGGCCGCCAACCAGTCGATCGGACCCGTTGCTGCCGATCAGAATGGCGCGCCCGTCGCCGCCGATCAAGTTATCGTCACCTGCGCCGCCGACCAAGATGCTGGAACCGTGTCCGCCTTTCAAGCGATCATTGCCGTCCCCGCCGAAGAGAGTGACGGAAAGATCAATGCTGGCGGCCACTTCGATGTCGTCATTGCCCGCCAGACCGTACGCGATAATCCTGCCCGTAGGTGCAAATGTACCTTGAGACTCGCCATTAAGGATCACAGTGACAGCGCCGGTATTTCCTGCCGGCACGAAACGGATTGTGTCGTCGCCGGACGTGCCACCGAAAACAAGCGCCGTCTTTGTGGAGTCGCAAGGATCGATCTGGAAGTCCGCAACCTTAATGTTCACCTGAGTGCTGACCGTGTTCGACCCGCCGTCGTCGTCTTTGACGGTCAGCGTGATGATGTACGCACCGGTTAACGCAAAAGCGTGCGCCGGTGTCAACGCGGATGGATCCGTTGTCGGATGGAAATTGATAACCGTACCATCGCCGAAGTCCCACTGGACCTGATGCGTGTCGAGTGTGCCCGGATCCGTGAAGCTGCCGGCAAACGACAGCGATTGGCCACGGACGCCACTTTCCGGCGCAGTCAGCGTTGCCGATGGCTCGACATTATTGACCGTGACTTTCACCGTATCCGTGCTCTCTCCACCGAAGCCGTCGCTGACACGCAGCGTTACCGTGTAAACGCCGGCGTCGCTCGACCAGCGTCGTCCTGGCGGTGCTGCCGTTCAGACCGCTGGCTGAGGGCGACAGAAAAGTATTTGCCAGAAGGTCATAGCGCGCCTATCTTCCACGACATGGACGCCATATGAAGGACGCTGCTGCCGATGTGACACAGCTGCTTCAACAGTGGAAGACTGGCGATCGCGGAGCCCTCGACCGGTTGATTCCGATTGTCTACCCCGAGCTTCGCGCGATTGCGGCGCGCCAACTGGGGCGCGAGGCGGGTCGCGAGCACCTGCAGACTACCGCGATTGTCAACGAAGCCTATGTGAGGCTGCTCCGCGGCCGTGAGTTGGACTGCGAGAATCGTGGCCACTTCTTTGCGATTGCGGCGCAATTGATGCGGCGAATTCTCGTCGATCACGCGCGCCGCCGGCAGAGGAGTAAACGCGGAAGCGGCAGCACGCCCATCGCGATTGATGAGTCGATTACCCCGACCGCCCGGCCGAACGATGCACTGGACGCGCTGGATCTTGATCGCGCGTTGCAAAAGCTGGAACAGTTTGATCCGGAGGAGGCGAAGATCGTCGAGTTGCGCTTTTTTGGCGGCCTGACGATCGAGGAAACCGCGGCCACGCTCGGCATTTCAGTCGCGACGGTCAAACGCGAGTGGAATATCGCCAAGAGCTGGCTCTATCGAGAGCTCACCGCCTGAAAGTCAAGGTCAAGAGTTTGACAGCGAAGCTGGTTGGTGTCGCGATAATCCTTCTTGTGGCATTGCTGGTATCGACTTTGAAGTTCGGGCTTCCATTCTTAGGCCAATTCTTCATAAACCCGTTCCAAATGTTCATCGTCGTCCCGTGGGCGCTCTCCCTCTTCTGGGTGAGAACGGGGTCCGTACCTATGAAGAGTGGCGGCAGGATCTACCGCGCGACGGACCCTGTTCATTTTTGGATTGCGGTGGGGTTTCTCTCAGTTGTGGGAATGGCGTTTTTCATTATTAATCTAATGATTTCGTGGCTGGTTTTGTCTCGGCCGCGATAGGGAACCGCCGCAGTGGCGTCCGTGAAAGAGAACCACTCGGCGATTCCCGTTACCCGCAATCCGGCCTGTCCCAAAATCCCTCTTACTGGTTGTAGTCGGTCGGCGACGTCTTATTTCCGATCTGCAGATCCCAACCCATCGCGTCCGGCACGTGAAAGCTCTGCAGATTTCCCGTCATATCCGGCCGCGGCTCACGCTTTCCATCGCTCACATAGACGACGTCTCGCTTGATGAGTTCATCGCGGACTTTGTCCGTATTCCAGCCCTGGATGCCGAAGCTGATGTGGCCGATCGCGGGCTTCGTGGGTTTGACGGCGGCCGCCGTGTTTCCACCCCGTGAAGCCGCGCGAACGTCGGCATTGCCGCGGATGATGGCTCCGGCAATGTCGCCGATCTGGACGTTCATGTTGTCGGCGCCGGGCCTGACGTTCCAACCCAGAAGCGCCTGGTAGAACGCGGCCGACTTCCTCGGGTTCCAGACTTCGAACGAGATGTGATCAAGGAACACCGTCTTAAAATCGGTGGGCTCGAACGGCGCGGGCGCCGGGAGCTTCATCTTTGGGGGGTCCTTCCGTCGGAGTGCCTTCGTGCCATTGGTCACGGCGACATTGAATCCATCCGGATCCTGGAAGCGGAAGCTCTGGTAGTCACCCTGGTTGTGCGCGACAGGTTTCAGACCGCGTTTTTCGAGTTCAGCTTTGACTTTTTTCGGATCCCACGGCTCGATACCCCACGCGAATCCCTCGTACACTGCCTGAATCTTCGGCCGATCGACGCCGAGGCCGGCGTCGGTGATGGCGGCCGGAGGCGGCGCGGTTAAACCGCCGCGAATGATAATGCCGCCGGAAGTCTCGCCGATGTCGAGAACAGCCTGCTTGCCGTCGTCGCTGCGTACCTTCCAATTCATCACGGTCGCGTACCACGCAGCGGCCTTCTTGTAGTCGACACACTGGTAGTCGAGATGATCGAGCCACACACACTTCCACCCGGTCGCCTCAAAGGGGAGTTCTAGTGGCGGAGCCGGAGGCTGTTGCCCGCGGCCCTGACCTCTGCCCTGGCCCTGTCCGCGAGCCGGTTGCTGCGGCGCGGCCTCCTGGCTGAAAACGCTCGCCGGCAACGTGATTGCGGCGGCGGCAAACGCAAAGAAATCTCGACGAGAAAATGAGTCGGTCATGCGGCATTCTCCTTCCGGCCGTCGATCATATTCGGGAATGCCATGGTCGCACAACTGCGTATATAAAAGGATGGCCGAACCGGACGCGCGAGGATTCATCAAGCAAGCGGGCGGGCAAAATTCCTAGGGGTCCCGGGAAAGTTTCCGGTGTATGTCGTGGCGAAACGCGCTAAGCCACTCTTTCCGATTCCTCTAACACACGAACGTCGCGAACCGGCGATGTTCGGACACGCCTCCCACGCATGAAAAACTCGATGGAATAGCCAACGTAAATGCCGAAGGGTTTGACCGACAAATTTAAAGAGGAGCCGGCGACCTCAGCAAGCGTGTCGCGGCCAAAACAATTACCACCGCGAACTCGAACTTGCGCAGTCTCCGGATCGACTACAGTCAAGTGATAGATGCTGTTCGCAGTTGTAATCGATAACACGTCGCCTGGCTCGAGATCGTTCACCTGAATTCCATCCATTCTGCTGGATGTTGTGTCCTGATCGCGATTATCAGCACCCGGCTTCTCTCCGAGGTTGACGTTGTTCATTTCATCATCTCCCGACGGGGCACTCGGTTTGTGTTCAGTAGAATCCTGCCGGACAAAAGCAGGTAAAAGCCAACGCAATGTCGCTTCGCGTTAGGTAACCCGGAGCAGTTCGTTTTCCAAGGGCGAACCCATCCGTAGAGCACGCCGATTGCCGATCGCGACCGCTGTCGGACGGGGAATCAGCCGGTTCGTTCCACCGGAACCGTTTCAGGACTGCCGAGATCTTCCAGGTGCGTTCGATAGGTTTCTCTAGCGCTCAGGGCGGCGATTGCGGAGATGATTGTTATCGACAAGGTGATCGATCCGATACGTGCCGGGATGCTTGTCGACCCGGGGGGCGCAACGGTTGTGAAAAGCACCGGCAGCATAGCCGTGATCGTTGTGCCGACATTCTGAGCGATCGCCATCGCCGTCACGCGAACACGGCTCGCGAAGAGCTCAGGGTAAAAACTCGGAAAAACCGCGTTGTAGCCCTGATAAACGACGCCCCACATGAGCAGCGACATCGCAATCGCCATCGCTACACTGTGAATGCTGATGGCATAGAGGTAGGCAAACGACAGAAGACCAGAAACCAGCGCTCCGGCGATCAGCGGCGGTTTACGGCCGATCTTGTCGGAGAGATTGCCGACCACCGGAATAATCAATACGGCCACGATGTTTCCCAGGACCGGAATCCACAGATAAACATCCTTGTGAAATCCAATGCCGTATCCCGGCTGCACGGCATATGCAGCGCCGAAGATCGAGGTGACGACCGGAATCACATTCATCAGCGCCATGCAGACCACGCGCAGCATATCCTTCCAACTGCATCTGAAAGCGTCCATGATGGGTGCCCGGGGAATCCGTTGCTGCTGACTCTCCTGGACGAAAACCGGCGTTTCGTCGACTTTGCGGCGGACGATGTAGCCGGCAACGATGACCCCGAAACTAAGAATGAACGGAACGCGCCAGCCCCACGTATTGAACGCATCGTCGGACAGGAAACGTGCCAGCGGCAGAAAAACGGCGGCGGCCAGAATCTGACCGGCCTGCACACCTTGAAGGGTAAAGCTGGCGTAAAATCCCCGCCGCCCGAACGGAGCATGCTCGACAATCATCGAACTCGCTCCCGAGATTTCGCCCGCAACCGCAAAGCCCTGAATCAAGCGAAGCCCGACAAGCAGCGCCGGAGCGAACCAGCCGACCTGGTGGTATGTCGGCAGAAACCCAACGGCCATCGTTGAAAAACCCATCAGAAACATGCACAAGAGCAGAACGTTTTTCCGGCCGTGCGTGTCTCCCCAGTGTCCAAGGAAAAAGGCTCCGACGGGCCGCGCAACGTACCCTACTCCATAGGTTGCGAGTGAAGCGGCAATGGCAACGGCGGGATCGCCGGAAGGAAAGAAGAGTTGTGGAAAGACCAGCGATGCTGCCGTCGCGTAGATAAAAAAATCGTAGTACTCCAACGCCGAACCAATCCAGCCGCTTGCTGCGGCGGTCCGGATCTGATTTTTCATCGCAGGTCTTTGAGCCACAGATTCCTGAACGATGCTTTGTTGTCGCCGCGGCCTTCAAGCTGGATGGCGAGCACGCCATGATCGACGAACATCGTCGGGTGATCGTCAATGAACACCGACATCAAGTGGCCATTGATGAAGAACATCATCGTCCTGCCGCGCGCAATCAGGTGGAGCTGATTCCAGTCGCCGGCCTTCCAGAACCCTTTGAGCGTATCGGGATCGTCGAACGTCGCGAGTATGGTCGGCTTCAGACCCTCTCCCAGCGCGGTGCGGACGATCTGTCCGCGAAACGCACGATCCGGCCGGACCGGACTCAGACCTTCGCGACGCATTCCGGCGCAACATAAGATGAGGGCGCCGGTATTCGTATTCATATTATCGAGGTCGGCTTGATAACCACGGGCTTCCCATTTGGACAGAGGATTCCCGGGTACTTCACCCAACAATTTTGCACGGAAGTGCACGCCGCTATTAGCGCCGTCGCCGTCAAGCTTCACTTCGCCTTTAAATTCGAAGTCCTTCGGCTCACCGCCTTGCCAGATGAGATAGGTCGACGGCGTTTGAGGATTCGATTTCGATTGCACCACGATATTTCCATCTACAACACGCCAGAGATCCGCCGGCCCATCCCAGCCTTTGAGGCTGACGCCGTCGAACATTTGAATCCAACCCTGGTGATCGTTGAAGTTGATGGGATCGGGTTGAACGTAACGTCCCGCGCCCTGAGCGAAGGTGGATGGCGTCATCGCCAGAGCGACCGTCATTGCCAGCAGGACGACGATGCCGTACTTCCTGGCGAGTTCCAGAAGCCTCTCGGCGCTTTTAACAAACGGGGTATCGATCATGCGGCCGTTAACCATGTAAGCTCCCACTCCCTTCTCCTTTGCACGGCGAGCGGCGTCCACGACCTGGCGAGCGTGAGATATTTCCGCATCGGTCGGACGAAAGACCTCGTTGGTTATGGGAACCTGGCTCGGGTGAATCGCGGATTTTCCGAGAAAGCCCAGCCGTCGTGCGCCTTCAGCTTCGCGGCGATAACCTTCGAGGTCGTCGATTTTCGGAAATGCGCCGTCGTACGCCCAGATTCCACCTTCGCCTGCGGCAAGCCGCACGGAAAGCTGGATCTGCTCAACAGCGGATGGGTTGTACCGTTCCAGGTTCAAATCTTCCATGAGATCTCCCCAACCGATCTGCAGACCGGCGACTCGTGGACTCGCCGTGGCAATCGCCGCGGCGAGACGAAGAGCACGAGGCGTCTCGATGTTCACCATGACGCTTGCAGGTTTTGCGTCACGATTGCCTTCGGCTTTCGAGAGCGCGTCGACGAATTCGTGCACATCGTCCGGTCCGTTGCATTTGGTTTGATTGACAATGTCCAGCCACGGACCGACGATCGCTTCAAGGTCCGCCTGGCCGTGTGGCGTCGCGAGTGAATTCACGCGCACGACGATGGTCTTGCCGTGATTTGGCGGCAGCGCTCGCAGGAATCGGGCGAGTTCGTTTCGAGCCGCGTCTTTGCGGCTCTCATCAACCGCATCTTCAAGATCGAACGAGAGTGCGTCGGCTTCGCCGGCCATCGCTTTCTCGAACAGCTCTGGCCGCGACGCCGGAACAAAAAGCTTGCTGCGCATGGGCGGTAGTTATTTGTCCAACGGCGGCCACGGCAAGACGCCGGGCGTTTTGGGCAAGATCGGCGGCGCCGGCGCGCCGGGCGCCATCACGGTCATTGGCGGAAGTTTGTCTTGCAATGCCGTCTCCATCATTTCGGTTCGCGTGCCATCGGGATCGAAGACATGCACGAGCCAGTGCCTGCTGTTGCCGACGTGCGCTCGCACCTGAAGGTCCGTAAACTTCCCGCGTTTTTGCAGGATGTCGCGGGCCGTCCGCATATCGGATACCTCCAGAGAAAAATGCTGAACCGCGCCGTACTGTTCTCGCACGTATTGCTCGTGCGTTGCCGGCGTGTCCTCCAGCGGCGGATATTTCGTTTCGGTGTTTCGATCCCCCGTCGAGGTTTCAAAGTAATCGCCGCGGGCGCCCGGAAGCTTTCCCTGGGGAAAGCCCAGCTTCTCGTAATAGAACGGAGCGACCCTGGAACGATCCTTCACCATGAAACCGGCGTGGAGCAAGTGCGTGGAGACGCGATCCGGGCCAAGAAATCGACCGCGCACTTTTGCTTGTTGCGAGCCGCTGACGTACTGAAGGAAATCCAGATTATTCCCATCCGGATCGACGACTCTAAAAACAGGATTGCCGTCGGGACCCTTCCCAATCGTGCTGGGATTCAGGCCGCGCTCCGCGTATAGCGCGTGCAGCTTTTCCAGGTCGGAACTCTCAAACACGACGCGCGCCTGACGCACCAGTTCGCCCGGCTTTAGCGTTGGAGTGACCTCGATGAACTGGTCATCGTTGACTTTGAAGTAGACCGAGTTCGTCTTGCCGCCGGCGTCTTTGAGTTCGAAGGCTTGAAGCATGCCGAGGACGCCTTGATAGTACGCCTTCGCTTTGGAGAGATCGCTGACTTTAAACGTCACATTGGCGATTCCGACTACCGGGATGTCCTGAGCGGAAGCTCGCGAACCCAGGGCCAAAACGATTGCGATCGAAAACAATGAGCGTCGAAACATATCATCATCCTCCCGCCTAATTCGGCAAGCGATAAGCCTGGAGCACGTCGGAAACCGGTCTGCCGCCACCGATTGCCGTACCGCCGGACGCAGGAATGACAACGTACTGCTTGCCGTCCTTTCCCATGTACGTCGCAGGTGTGGAGTGACCGCCGGCAGGAAGGTCCGTGACCCACAGTTCTTTGCCGGACGTCGCATCGAAGGCGCGGAACTTGTGGTCGTTGGTTGCAGCGATAAAAACTAAACCGCTGGCGGTAGCGATGCTGCCTCCAAGGTTCTGCGTTCCGCTTTTGAGTCCGATGTCACCCAATTCCGCGAGCGATGGATTGATGCCCAAAGGTGAAGTCCAGGCAATTTCCCCCTTGTTGACGTCAACCGCCACAAGGGCGCCGTACGGCGGTGCGTAGCACGGTACGATCGCGCCACTCGGAAGCGCGTACGAAAATAAACCGGCGCGGTTACCTCCTTGACCACCACCACCACCACCACCACCTCTTTGCGCGCCACCTCGCTGGCCTGCTCCCCCACGCGCTCCGCCACCTTCGTTTCCTCCAGGTCCACTGCCGAGGCCAAATCCTCCGCCACCCGCCGGAAGCGGCGCTGCCTGGCGAAAGCTGCCCGTGTTGTGAACGTTGATGAAGACCAATCCAAGCTGTGGATTGTAGGAAGGCGGTCCCCAGTTGGGCCCTCCCAACGCGGACGGGAACGTGACGATCGATTCAGTGCTGAGCGGACGCGCGTAGGCGCCAGTCGGCTGCAGCTTGTTCGTGTCCCAGAAATCGGTGCAGTACTTTTCGATCTCTGGAGTCATCTTGTTGATGTCATCGCGTGTCATACCGACGCGGGCGATCGGGCCGGGTTTCAGCGGGAAAGGCTGCGTCGGCCAGGCTTGATCGGTCGGATCGTCGCTGCGTTTGACCGGCCGTTCTTCCATACCGAAGATCGGTTCGCCGGTGACGCGATCAAAAATGTAGACGTAACTCATCTTTCCGGTTTGCAGGACAGCCGGAATCGTGCGCCCGTCTTTCTTGACATCGATCAAAACCGGCGGCGTCGGCAGATCGAAGTCCCAAACATCGTGATGAATGAGTTGGTGGAACCATTTCAGTTTGCCGGTGTTCGCGTCGAGAGCCAGCAGCGTGTTGGAGTACAGGTTCTTTCCGGGGACCGCGTGATTGGCATCGCCCGTCGGCGCGTAGAGGATTCCGCGCTGTTCGTCCACCACCATCGTCGACCACACATTGGCGCCGCTTCTGTCTTTCCACAGATCGCCGGTCCAATCGTCGTGGTTTGCCTCGCCAGGTTGCGGAATGACGTGGAAACTCCACACGAGCTTGCCCGTAATCGCATCCCATGCGCGTATATCGCCGCGCGGTTGCGGCGGCAAACCTTCTGCGGGTCGCGCGCCGCCGATCAGCAGGTTCTTATAGATCGTGACGGGATTCGGAATCGTAAAGGTATCGCGACGGCTTTCCCCGACGACATCGGAGGCGACATCCTTATAAACGTCGATTATTCCGCCTTGACCAAAGCTGGAAACCGGTTCGCCCGTTTTCACACCAATCGCCATCACGTAACCTTTATCGGTTGCGAAGAAAAATCGGGCGGGAACGGTTGGCGTTCCCGGCCAGTACGCCAGCCCACGACCGTGAATGTTTCGGGGTGCCGTGAACCGCCACAGGACCTTGCCCGTCTCGGGTTCAAGTGCGGTCACCGTCGATTTTAGTTTGTCGTCATAAGGTGAGCCCGGAGTGGAAACGTACATGACTCCGTCGATGATCAGCGGCTGCACTTCAAAACGGAAGTCCAGTCCAAGACCGCCCGACGGCTGCGTGACGCCTCCGTAATGAAACGTCCACGCCGGCACCAGCGTTGCAACATTGTTCGGCGTAATCTGCGTCAGCGGAGAGAAATTGGAATTATATTGATAGTTCGGCCATTGATTAACCGGCAGACGCGGTTGTCCGCGTTGGGCGGTGACAGCAGGGCACAGTATGAGAGCCAAAACGATCGTCCGAAACACACGCATGAATCCTACCTCCGGCGGTTCGCGTCACTATGAAAGCGTCAAGAAGGGCTTGTCAATAGCTTTCTGTTTAACTGATATTTCAGATCGATGTGTGTTTCCATAACTGGAAAGGACGGTGTAAAAGCCGATTATCGGATGTTGAACCAACCACCCCGTCCGCTCCCTTCAAAGGTGGCTTCGCGACATTTTGATTAATGGTCGCGGCCACCCCTCCTTTAGCCAAGGAGGGGAATTTCGTTCCTCCACTGCCAGTTTGACGCGCAATGCGAGGACGCTGTAAGAGCGAGCGAATTCCCCTCCTTGGCTAAGGAGGGGTGTCTGCGCACATCAATAAAAAGTCGCGAAGCATCCTCGGCCGTGCGCAGACGGGGTGGTTACTTCAGCCACCGATTATCTGAAATATAAGAATATAGAAAATATGTGTACAACCTCCGGGGATGCGTCTCTAACTGGGCCAGCCAGCAACATCATAATGTAACAACAATAATACGACAATATGCGACGACAATGGGGTCGTTCTCAGGTGGAGGAAACCATGAAGTTTCGAATTATTGCTTCGATGGCTGCAGTTTGCGCTTTGGCGATCGCTTTCGCGATGACTCCAGCGGCGATGGCTCAGACCGTAGCTGTCGCTCAGCTGTCCGGTCGTGTGACCGACGATTCCGCCGCGGCTGTTCCCGGCGTTGAGGTGACGGTGACGCAAACCGATACGGCATTTACGCGCACGGTCATCACGGATGAACGCGGCGACTATTCATTGCCGAGCCTGCCGGTCGGACCGTACAAGCTGACGGCAAAGCTGCCCGGGTTCAGTACGTTTGAGCAGAGCGGAATTCTGTTGCGCGTCGGCGACACGCGTTCGGTCAACGTGACATTGAAAGTCGGTTCCATCTCGGAAACCATCGATGTCACGGCGGACGCGAACCTCGTCGAGACGCAGGGCCTGAGCGTCGGAACCGTGACCTCGCAGGAAGTTCTCGTCGGACTGCCGCTCAACGGCCGTCAGGCGACGCAGCTGTTATTGCTCGAAGGGGCAGTCGATTCGGGCGGTGCCACCGCCGCCAACCGCGGCTATCCGGGCCAGGTTTCGATTTCCGTCGCGGGCGGCACCGGCAACAGCACGCAATATCTCGTTGATGGCGGATACAACAATGATCCGCAGTTGAACGCCGGCAACATCCTTCCGTTCCCGGACGCCCTCCAGGAGTTTCGCACGGAGGGCGGTGTGCGTGACGCGCGCTACGGCATGTCTACGGGCGCGACGGTCAATGCCGTGACGAAATCCGGAACGAACAGTTTCCACGGCAACGCTTTCTATTTCATGCGCGATCACCAGTTCAACTCGATCCGCTTTTTCGAAAAAAAGGAAAACGGCGGACTCGGGCGTGACGACGGTCTGCACCGCAATCAGTTCGGCGGCACGATCGGAGGTCCAATCAAGCGTGACAAGTTGTTCTTCTTCGGCGGCATTCAGGCCACGAACAACAACGTGCGGCCGCTTAGTGCAGACCAATTCGTTCCAACAGCCGAAATGCTCAAGGGTGACTTCACGCGAGTGATGTCCGCGGCGTGCCGCGGCGGTACGGCGCGAACGCTGGGTGCGCCTTTTACGAACAATAAGGTGGATCCCGGATTGTTCAATCCGCTGTCGCTCAAAATCCTCAGCATGGTCCCGTTGGCTGATCCCTCGCTGGATCCCGACGGCTGCGGGCGATACCCGTTCGCGCTGTCAAACAACGATAAGGAACAGCAGTATGTTTCGCGCATCGATTATCAGATATCGGCGAACAAGAAGATTTTTTTCCGCGACTTCCTGGCTCACTTTAAACATCCGGCAGCGTACGACAAGGATCACCCCAATCTGCTCCAGGCCACGGGCAACGGCAGCGGCAATCGCGCTTTTCAGCACACCATCGCCACCGGTTTGGATTATGTCGTGAACCCGCACATGGTTTCGTCGAGCCGCTTTTCTTATCAACACACTTTCGCCATTCGTGAGAACGGCGTTGGCGTGCCGACTCTGGGCATGCTTGGTGTGAAGTCGTTCATGTACACGACGGGCGCGATTCCCGGCCAGGACATGCTCAAGGCCGGCATATTCAACTCCGGTAACACCGGCACGTTCTACGTCGACACGCCGCAGCTCTCGGAGGATTTCAACTGGACAAAGGGCGCGCACAATATGGCGTTCGGTGCCTCGTGGACCCGGCCGAGCTCGAACGGTGATGGTCCATTCCAGGCGGACGGTCAGTTCACGTTCAACGGCATCATCACCAGCGGCACGACGCAGACCAGCGGTGGTTTGAATTTCGCCGACTTCCTGTTGGGTTGGCCGTCCGATTACCGTCTGGGTGGAAGTCAAATCAACAACGAGTATGTGCATGCGGTGGGTACGTACTTCAACGACATATGGCGCATCAACCGCCGCCTGACCGTGAACTACGGTCTGCGCTGGGAGCCGTTTCTTGCGCCGAAAGATCGAAATGGCTTCACAACCGCATTCGTCCGCGAGAACTTCGATAAGGGAATTCGCAGCAAGGTATATCCCAACGCGCCCATCGGCTTGCTGTTCAGCGGTGATCCCGGTTTCCCGAACAATCACGCGAACAGCTTCAACCAATACAAGCAGCTCGCACCGCGGTTCGGTCTGGTGTTCGATCCGACAGGCGACAGCACCCAAACCATTCGGGCCGGCTTCGGCATCTATTACGACTCGCCGAAGTTGTGGACCACCGCGCACCACATGCTCAACGCGCCCTACGGCAACACAGTGAGCGCGACTCTACCGGCCTTGTGTGCGGGGAAGACGAGTAAAAATGGCTGCCCGGTGGATTTCCTCGATCCGTGGAGTTCGACGCCCGGCGGGGATCCACTCGTCGCGATCAACTACCAGCACATGGGCGAACAAGTAAAGCTGCCGCCGCCCGGTGCGAAATTTCCAAGCAGTGGTGTGTACGTCAGCATGCCGGTCGACGCGCATCCGATGCGGTCGTACCAGTACAACGTGTCATACCAGATTCAGTTGCTGAGCCGATTCCTCGTCGACGTCACGTATATCGGCAACCAGCAGCGCCATATCTGGATTGCGGGTTACGGTGAGAATCCCGCCGTCTACATACCCGGCAACTGCGTCAGGGGACAGTATGGGTTGACTGCGGACGGGCCCTGCTCGAATACAACGACGGCCAACCGACAGGCCCGCGCCATCCTCACCTTGCTCAATCCAACCGAAGGCGCGCTGTACAACGTGAACACCGGTGGACAGACGGGTATCTCGCAGTTGTACACCGATGGAGAAGGTCACTATAACGGAATGAAGCTTGCCGTGCAGAAGCGTATGAGTTCCGGGTGGAGTGCGAGTGTGAACTACACCCTTAGCCGATGCATCAATCAAGGTGAACCCACCACCGATATCGGTTGGAGCATTCCCGGTCAGCTCAAAGATCCATATAACGACCCGCATCCGGACGCCTCTCAGGCCAACGGTCCCTGCGCCGCAGATCGCCGGCACCTGTTCAACTCGAACACGGTCCTTGCCAGTCCCGGCATCGGGAAAGGATTTGTGAAGCTCTTCACGAAGGACTGGCAGGCCGGATTCATCTTCCAGGTGCGGACCGGTTCGGCGCTGACGCCCGCGGTCACGAATGACAATGCCCTCACCGGCGAGCCCAACCAACGGCCGGTGCTCGTTCAGGGTGTGGATCCATATCTCTCTACTCCGGTGTGGGTGTCGAATCATACGCAATTGCAGTGGATCGACCCGGCGGCTTTGGTCAATGCGGCGCCGGGGCAGCGCGGCAACACACGCCGCGGAACGATCTACGGTCCCCGATTTTGGAATGCCGACCTGGCGTTCTCACGGAACGTGGCGTTCGCGGAGGCAAAGCGTGTCGAATTGCGCATCGAAGCGTTCAACCTTTTTAATAATGTGAACTGGGCCAACCCGAACGTCACCGTGGACAATGCGAATTTCGGACGTATCACCAACACGTCCGGCGACCCGCGCATTATGCAGTTCGCGGTGAAGTACGGTTTCTAGGCGTGTCATGGACGAATTTCTAAAGTCTCGGCGCGACATGCTGAGACTTTTCGGCGCCGCACCGTTTCTGAGCGCTGCTGCGTTTGCGCAGCGCGGACAGCGGGCAAGGCCTCAAGCGGAGGGGACGGTGACAGCGTCTCCTACCGCAGTTCCCGGAGGCAAGCCGCTGCTGACGCTTTACTCCATCTCACTGCAATGGGCCGGCTACGACGAAGCAGCCGACACGGCCGCCAAAGCGGGTTGGCCGGCCATCGGCTGGACCGTGCGCGGCGGCGGGCATGTTCTGCCGGAAAATGTAGTGCGTGATCTGCCGAAGGCTGTCGCCGCGGCAAAGAAGGCAGGCTTGCAGGTTCCCATCATTATTACTCCTGTAAGGGATGCCGAAGTTCCGTATGCCGAAGCTTACCTCGACACGATGAGTAAGCTCGGTCTCCGCTACTACCAGGCGCCGCCGTTAGGACAGTACGACTACAGCAAGGATTTGCAGCCACAGCTCGATGTCTGGAAGCCTCGCATCGAGCGGCTTGCGAAACTCAATGAGAAGTACGGCACAACCGCTGTGTATCACGTCGAAGGCGGGGCAGGAAACATTGGTGGCGGTGGTTGGGACCTCTGGCTTGCGATAAAAGATTTCGATACGAGGTATATCGGTATGGACCTCGACCTCGGTCACGCCACGATGAAAGGGGGTCCCGAAATGTGGGAGATGATTCGCTTCGCGCACAAAAACATTCTCTCGATGGCAAGCAAGGACATTCGGTGGGCGAAGAAAACAGACTCCCCTCAGGGCCCGCGGCGTTCCGATCCAAGCGAGGACTGGCCATGGACTGCCGAGTACGTCGCGCCAGGCACGGGCATGGTCAATTTCAAAATGGCGTTCGAGTACATGAAGGCGATCGGTTTCGCGGGATCCTTCCTGCATTACAGCGAGTATTTCGTCAATGTGCCCGGTGCGAAGGAGCCCGTCAGTCTGCTCAGACCCAATGTCCCCAGCGAAGTGTCCAGAGAGCTATACATCAGCAGCCTGCGCCGCGACTTCGACTTCTATTCGAAGATGCTCGCTCAGGTTGGCTATTAGAGATGAGCGTATGAAAAACAAATTTCTTTTTCTGTTTGCTGTTGTCCTGGTGATCGCGGCGTCTTTACTGCCGCAGGCCCAAACTCCAGCGCCAACTCCACCGCAGCGCGGCGGTCGCGGTGGCGGCGGCGGTGGCGCGCAGGGCGATCCGTGGCCCGGCAAAAAGAAGTTGCTGGCGGTTGCGGACACGCAGAGCGGATTTCATCACGATTCGATCTCGCATGCGCTTGCTACCGTGGAGCAGATCGGCCGGCAGTCCGGAGCGTACGTGACGATCATCGCAACGGACTCCCAGTTGATTACCAAAGGACAGGTCGCCGGGACCGGCCGTTATGAAGGACGTGGCGTCAACGCACGTACCCTGGATTACTACGACGCCATCTTCATGCTGCCCAGCGGCTATGGCGTGTTGTCGGATCAACAGAAGAAGGATCTGCTGGCCTACGTCCATGACGACGGCAAGGGGGTCGTCGTCGGACATGCCACGGGAGTCGCGTTCACCACGTGGCCGGAGTTTGGCGAGATGGTCGGCGGCTACATGGACAGCGAGTTCAACGCCAACGCCCGCATCATCGTCGAAGATCCGAAATTTCCAGGCGCGGATGCCTGGGGCGCGTCAACGTTCATGTTCAACGATCAGCATCCGGTGTTCAAAGAGCCTTACTCTCGCGACAAGCTTCACGTGATCATGCGGCTCGATCCGGCAAGTCTGTCCGAGGCGGATCGCAAGCGGCGCGCGGACGGCGACTTTGCTGTGGTGTGGGCAAAGTCGTATGGCAAGGGCCGCGTCTACAACGTCGGCTGGGGCCATCCCGACACCACGTGGGACGATCCGCATTTTCAAAAGATGATGCTCGAAGCGATCAAGTGGGCGATGGGCGTCACGCCCGGCGACGTCACGCCGCGGCCATTCCCTGGGAACTAGTATCACAACTCGAATCGCTAACGCGCGGGATTACAGGGAGCGTACCTGACACGATGTCAACGGGAGCGGATCTTTTTCCGAGTTCCACTTAGCGGAAGCGTGAAGCTCTCGACCACGCTCGTGCCGGCTATAGCTAAATGGGTTAGGTTACAGCCTCGACCGAACGTCTGGCTCCTGCTTTCGACCTACTGACATCTCTGGTTTTTGCAAGTCGTAAATGTGAAATCACCGGAAACGGTCAGGTTCCCCGCGGCATCCTTGCTTGTCACCCGGTAGTGGTACAACGTGAGACCGTGCAGACCATTCAGCTGTTCGGAATGATTGAGGACGAGAGCTGAATTCAGAGTGGTGGTTGTACCATAGCTTGTTGTCGTGCCGTACTCGACCTGACTATCGGAGGCTTCGTTCGTAGTCCACGTAATCGTCGCTGAGGTATTTGTGAGGGATGTTGCCAGAACGTTAGTGATGACTGGCGGAACGGTGTCGGGAACAAGTGTCGTGAACGTAAAATCCGGTGAAACGGCAAGGTTTCCGGCCGCATCCTCGCTGTTGACGCGATAATGATACAACGTTCCGGACGCGAGCCCGGTAAGCGGCTGCGAGTGGCTGGTGACAAGGGCAGCATTCAATGTGGTTGATGACCCATAGCTGGTTGTGGTGCCGTACTCGACCTGGGTATCGGAGGCTTCGTTCGTGCTCCAGGTGATGGTGGCTGCGGTCGTCGTGATCGATGT
>CAZPBY010000081.1:0-26806 GCA_964584785.1 uncultured Solibacteraceae bacterium | reverse complement strand
AAAATGAAGGGGGGTGATTTGTGGGGCATTCTGGTCGTTCCAGGAGGTTTCGTTGTACGGATGCAGCAACACATGCGAATGCGCCTCAATCAAACCCGGCATCAGAGTAGTGCCGGGCAAGTCGATCGTCCTGGCGTCGGATGGCGCGGATACGTTTCCAGCGGGTCCCACGCTTTCAATATGGTCGCCGCGAACAAGAACAACCCAGCCCGTACGGATCTGGGCGGATTCACCGTCGAAAACCTGAGACGGTTTGAGGAGATAAACAGTGGGAGGCCGTTGTGGCTGCTGCGGAGTCTGCGCTGAGATTTGCGCGGCTATCAGACAGCAAATAATGAAGCGGAAGTACCGCATGAACTCACCTCCATCGCGAGGGGCTTAATAACAACAGAAAGCGGTGGAAATTGCAAAGACGGCTGTCGCGATTAGTGTCGCTATTTGTCCGGATCTCGTGTACACTGCTGCTGCGACTACGAAGCAGTCTTCGCCTGCCTGACAAAGCTGTCACACCTGACATTGACGTCCAGGTTTTTCAACACCAAACCTATTGGAGCTGGATTGACTATGGACAATCTCTTATTCGCCAACATTCCTCACAGTTACAACAACGAGGATTTTCGCACCTGGGTTGAGCAACACGGACTTCCGGTGAACGACATCAAATTAATTCGCGACCTTGTGAGCGGCAGTTCACCATCGTTTGCGCGTGTGGAACTGAGTTCTGAAATTGACGATCGGACCGTCGAAGCCCTCAATCGGGAATCTCTGGGCAATGGCCGGCTGTTCGTCCGGCGCGGCCGATCGCCTTTGGACGACTAGAGCAAGGACTAGAGCCAGTCTCCCAACCGGAGATCGCGCGACGGCTTCCGTGACGTTATCTTCATCACGGGAACAAGTCGCCATGAATCCGTGTCCATTGAAGAATGGGTGCATCGAGCGATAAAACCACGGCGCTGCTTGCCGGGCTCACCTCGGCGGCTTCCGTGGCGTTGCACCTGGTTTTCATCCTTCCGCTTCCTGCCGGTCTGCCATCGAATCGTGGAGTATCGCATACCGGAAGATCCACGGATCTCCAATTTCGATGAAGTGGCTTTCCGCTTTCACCTCTCGCCATGGAGAGAAACGCAAAGTCCGAAGATCGCCATCGAAGATCTCGTCATGATTCCCCGTTGATTCCTCAAGGCGCGGCAGGGCCTTTGCGAAAAGTTCCCGCATGGAACATACTGCCTTTCTTCAGCACCCTGGTTACTAACGAAGGAGCTCTTATGAACAGCCGCATCTTTCTTGTCCTGAGCATTCTTGTGACGACACTGCTGCAATCGTGCGCCGGAAACAGTGTGCCCGCCAATTCCGACGCCCAGCAGAAGAGCATGGCCGAAAAGGCAGCGTTGGATTCGATTACAAGTGATGACTTGCTCCGTCATATTAAAAGGCTTTCATCGGACGAATTCGAAGGTAGAGCGCCGGGAACGCCCGGCGAAGAGTTGACGGTCCAATACCTCACCGAACAGTTCCAGCGAATCGGACTGAAGCCGGGTAATCCCGACGGCACATACATCCAGAAGGTTCCTCTCGCCGGCTTCACGCCGCAGCCCGAGATGTCGTTCACCGCCGGCGCCAAAACAATGCGCATCGATGCGGCCGATTTCCTGGCGCGATCGCTGCGTTATGTGCCGGAGGTGAGGGTCGCGAATTCGGATGTTGTTTTCGTCGGCTATGGTGTGGTCGCGCCCGAGTACGGCTGGGATGACTACAAGGGAGTCGACGTTCGGGATAAGACTATTGTGTTTCTGATCAACGATCCGCCGATTCCTGATGCAAGCGATCCGAACAAACTCGACGAGCATATGTTCAAAGGCAAAGCGATGACGTATTACGGCCGGTGGACATATAAGTTCGAGATTGCTTCGGAGAAGGGCGCTGCCGCAGCGATCATCGTGCATGAAACCGGACCCGCGGGTTATCCGTTCGCGGCTCTTGCCAGCATGCGCCAGGAAAACTTCGATCTCCGCAGTTCCGACAAAAATATGAAACGCGTCCCGGTTGAATCATGGATAACGGACACGAAGGCACGTGAACTGTTTGCCGCCTGGGGCCAGGATTTCGATGTCCTGAAGAAGGCCGCGCTGAGCAAGGATTTCAAGCCGGTGCCGCTTGGAGCGAAAGCGAACATCTCGATCAAAACGACGCTTCGGGAAGTGGACTCGCGGAACGTCGTCGCGAAGCTCGAAGGGAGCGATCCGAAGCTGAAGGACGAATACATCATCTATTCCGCGCATTGGGATCACATGGGACGTGATCCCAAACTGACGGGCGATCAGATTTTCAATGGCGCGCTCGATAACGCGTCCGGTACCTCTGCACTGCTCGAGCTGGCCGAGGCCTACACGAAAATGTCGGCGAAGCCAAAGCGATCCATCCTGTTCCTCGCCGTTACGGCCGAAGAGAAGAGTCTGCTGGGCGCCAAGCAGTATGCGACGGACCCGCTGTATCCGCTGGCTCGTACGCTTGCCAATATCAACATGGATGGCGTCAATCAATGGGGGCGCACGAAAGACATCACGGTCATCGGTTTGGGCAACTCGACGCTGGACGATGTTCTTCAGTCCGTGGCTGCGGCTCAGAATCGTACGCTTCGACCGGACCCCGAACCGGAGAAGGGCTTCTTTTATCGGTCCGATCATTTCGAATTCGCAAAGCAAGGAGTGCCGGCGTTATATACCGGATCGGGGATCGATTATGTCGGCAGGCCTGCGGACTATGGCATGAAGAAACGCGACGAGTACACGACCAATGACTACCACAAGGTTTCGGACGAAGTGAAACCCGATTGGGACCTGGCCGGCGCCGTCGAGGATCTGAAGCTCCTGCTGGAAGTCGGTTATCGCGTCGCTCAGGGCGATCGATGGCCGGAATGGAAACCCGGCACCGAGTTCAAAGCGAAACGTGAAACCATGCTTGCGGGGCCACGCTCCTGATCAATGTGCTGAGCCGGCGTCAGGGCGCGGAGCGTGCTTGAGCCGCCGCATCAGCAAGACCAGTGGGATTGCGAGAAGGAAAACCAGCGCGAGAGTGCGGAAAACGTCAACGAACGCAACCATGGCGGCCTGACGTAGGACGGTGCCCCATATCGCCCGGTACGCCTGCTGAGTCGCCGTGTAGATATCGGCGCCTCGCGACATGAACATCGAACGGGCGCCGTCCAGTGCCTGCGCAGCCTGCGGACTGTACGGATTGACAGCACCGCCCAGATAGTTCGTGTGGACCTGAGTGCGCCGCGACAACATAGTTGCGACCATCGCAATGCCGACGCTGCCGCCCATGTTTCGCATCAGGCTGAACAAACTGGTTGCGTTTCCCATCTTTTCCCTCGGGATCATGGACATCGTCAGTGTGCTGAGCGGGACAAACAGCAGGCCCATCGACAGACCCTGAACGAACTGAGGCCAAAAGATGTCCCAATAGCCGGCCTGCAGGTTGATGTTCGACAGCGCGAATAGCGTCACAGCGCCGACCATCAATCCCGTGCCCAGCATCTTTCGGGGATCGATCTTTCCGATCAACATGCCGATAAGCGGCATCGCAATAAAAGAACCCATTCCTCGCGGCGCCATCGCAACACCGGCCTGAAGTGCGGGGTAACCGAGAACGGTCTGAAGAAAGATCGGAAGCAGCACCAGGCTTCCATACAGAACAAATCCCAGGACCGTCATGAGAAGCACACCTGTGCTGTATGTGCGGTCCTTGAAAACATAAAGATCCAACACCGGATGTTCCGTGCGGAGGGCGTGAATAATGAAAACCACGAGGGCGATGATGGCGACGATTGTCAGGATGCGGATAAGGTTGGAAGAGAACCAATCGTCCTGCTGTCCTTTATCGAGCACGAATTGAAGGCAGCCGATTCCAAGAGCAAGAAGTCCGATGCCGATGCCGTCAATGCTCCGCTTTTGTTGTTTGAGGTACGGCGGATCGAAGATGAATGCGCGCGTCATCAAAACGGAGATGATGCCGACGGGAACGTTGATGTAGAAAACCCATCGCCAGCTGTAATTGTCGGTGAGCCAGCCCCCGAGAACCGGCCCCAGGATCGGCGCGACGACGATCCCGAGTCCCCAGAAGCCCATCGCCTTTCCGCGCTTCTCGACCGGGAACGCTTCCAGCATGACGGCCTGAGACATCGGCTGGAGGACGCCGCCGGTCAGTCCCTGAATCAATCGGAAGATCACGAGAAGTTCGAGCGAAGGCGCGAGGCCGCACAGGAATGACGTGCATGTGAAGCCCGTCACCGCCAGCATCAGCAAACGCCGGCGTCCGAAGAAGGCGGCGAGCCATCCGGTGAGCGGCAGAACGATCGCGTTGGCGACGAGATAGGAAGTGAGAGCCCAGGTTGCTTCCTCCGGCGTCGCAGAGAGGCTGCCTGCGATATGCGGCAGCGATACATTGACGACGGTGGTGTCGAGTACCTCGAGAAACGTCGAGAACATCACGGTAATCGCGATGATCCACGGATTGATTTTCCGCTGTTCTTCCATGTTAGGGTTCTGTTTTCACTGTCGCGACGACCGACATTCCGGGGCGTAGCACATGCTCGGGATCGGCGTTCTGGTCGAGAGCGATGCGTACCGGGATCCGCTGCACGACCTTCACGTAATTGCCCGACGCGTTTTCCGGAGGGAGGAGGCTGAACTTCGCGCCGGTCGCGGCGGCAATACTCTCGACACGTCCGCTGAACCGCGCCGAGCCATAAGCGTCGACGCTGATCGTTGCTGACTGGCCGGTCTTCATCTTATCGAGCTGGGTTTCCTTGAAATTCGCGGTCACCCATACCTCGTCGAGCGTGACCACGGCGAGAAGCGGCTGCCCCGGCTGAACCACCTGCCCAGCCTCCACATTCTTCCGGCTGACGATGCCGGCGACTGGCGCGCGCACGTTGGCGTATTCCAGATTCAGCCTTGCCTGCGCCACAGCGGCTTTCGCAAGATCCATTCGCGCGGCTGCCGCCTGCACGCGGGCGCGGCTCGCCGCAATTTCCTGCGGTCCCGAATTGGCGGCCTGAGCCTCTGCCTCGGCCTGTCCGAATGTTCCCCGCGCCTGGGTGAGTTTCGCTTCATACGACGCGACGACGCTTTCCGCCTCGATCACAGAGGCCTCGGCAGACTCGAGCGCGGCCTTCGTGGCGTCTGCAGCCGCAACTGCGGCGTCGTATTGTTGACGTGGAATCTCATCCCTGGCCGTGAGCGGTTTCAAGCGGTCGAGATCCTTTGTCGCTTTCGTGTAATTCGCCTGGGCCTCGGCAACGCGCGCCTTGGCGAAACTCAACCTGGCTCTGGCCGAGTCGACGTCTCGCTGTGCGGATTCGACGCCGCCTTGCGAGCGTATGATCGCTGCCTGCGAAGCGGAGATGCGAGCACCCGTTTGTGTCGATGTCACCGGCACCGCCGCATTCGCCACCGCGCGTTGGGCCTCGGCGTCCGCCAGATCGGCCTCGGCCCGGGCCAGCGCGATTTCATAGTCGCGCGTATCGATCTCGACGAGCACCTCGCCGGCCTTGACGGATTGATTCTCCTTGATGTGGACTGCCTTAATGATGCCGCCGATCTTGGCATTGACCGGATTGATGTGGCCATCCACCTGCGCATCGTCGGTCGACTCGCGGCCCGAGAAGTGCGTCCAGGCTCCGAAGCCAACCGCGGCAAGAACCAGAACCACAATGGCCAGAATAAGGAAAACGCGAAAGCGCGGCTTCCGCGCGTTTTCGGTCATGGCCTTCCTCCGAGAAATGTCTTGATCAGTTGTTCAGCGCTACCCATGGCTTTTGCCAGTCTTGCTTTCGCGACATTCAAAGTATAAAGACTCGAGATGACGTTTTCGTCGGCCAATGCCACACTCTCCTGCGCCTGCACGACTTCAAGGTTGCTCGCGACGCCCGCTTCAAATCGATCCTGCGACTGATCAAGCTCAGCATGCGCGAGTTCGAGAGAACTGCGCGCGACGGCGAGCTGTTCTTCAGACGATTGCAGATCGAGAAACGCGGCGCGCACTTCCATTTCGACACGACCCTTCAAGTCTTCAGACTCGATGCGCCGGGTTTCGAGTCTTGCCGCAGCCTTCTCCTGATCGGATCGGCTGGCTGTGCCGTTGAATATGGGAAAGCGGATGCGTCCGGTCATGGAATATGTCCCGTGGGTCTGAGACAAAGTGCGGCCGATTGCACCGTAGTCCGCAGCGAATTCCAGCGCGGGCAGGTTTTCGGACTTCGCGGAGTTCAATGCATGATTGGCCGCTTGAACGAGCGACTCGGCACGCTTCAGATCCGACCGCCGTTCATTGGCGATTCGCAGCGCGTCATCCAACCCCTGAAGCGGAGGCGTGTCGACGGGCATCTTGTCGGTCAAAGCGATTTCCTGACCTAAGGGAATACCGATCGCGCGAATCAGATTCAGCTTTTGCTGCGCAAATTCATTCCGGAATTCCACGCGCCGCTGCCGTTGGTTCTGCAATTCCACCTGAGCGCGAAGGACGTCAATGCCGGCAATGAGGCCCGAATTCTTCAGATCCGTTGCCCGCTGAAAAAGGGCTTGCGCTCTGGAGACCTGCGCTTCCACTGCTTCGATACGGCTGGCACCGGCAAGCGCCTGAAGATAAAGATTCGTGATCGCGATAACCACAAGCTCGCGCGTATTTTCGTTGTTGTAAGACGCGGCTTTTTCATTGGCCTGCGCTTCTTTTAAATCGTCGATGAGTTTACGGTCGTAAACGGACTGCGTCAGCCGGGCGCGTGCGTCGACGAGCGCGAACGGGCCGACGACCTGATGGACGCCGGGGAATCCGCCGAATCCGAATGCGGCAAGATTGATCTGCTGCTGCGTGGACTGGAACTCGGCCTTGATCTTCGGGTACAGATCGTAAAGAGCCTGCAGCCGGGCAGCCGCGACGGTGCGTTCGTCCTGAGCGGCTGTGAGACGCGCCAGATTGTAACGGAGCCCACGGTCAATCGCTTCCGCCAGCGTCAGCGCCAGAGGTTGCGACGACACGGCGCCCGCAGGAATGCTTCCCAGGATCGGGTTCTGTGCGTAGGAGGAAAGCGGAAGAATCGTCAGAAGAGCGGCTGCAAGAACGATCTTCATTTCGAAATGCCTTTCCAGAGCAGCGTGAATATGAAATCAACCTCGTCCTCGAGAGGAGTCTTCGACCAGCCAAAGATCCGCTGAATGGCAATCCCTCGCGTCAGATCCGCCACGGCCAATGCGGTTTTCTTCGGGTTGATTTTTTGCAAGACGCCCTCCCTGATTCCCTGCCGCAGGACTTTTTCGATGATGGCCGCTTGATCGAAGTAGAGATCCTTGCACTCATTCATCGTCTTCTCGACACGGCCGAGCTCGGATTGAAAGATCTGGAAGAACTCCCGATGCTTGTCGAAGTATGCAAGTTTCACCGCGATGAGTTTCCGCAGCTTGGCTCCAGCGGTGCCGGGTTCGTCGGTGCGCGCGCGCATCTCGTCGAGGAGCGTTTGAATCCCGTCGCGCAGGGCATCGAGGTAGATGTCCTGCTTGGATCTGAAGTAGAGATAGACTGTGCCCTTCGCGACGCCCGCCTGATATGCGATGTCGTCGATGGTGGCGTCGTGGAATCCTTCCCGGTGGAATACGGTCCGTGCGGCCGAGGGAAGTTGGGAGGTCCGGAACTCCTGAAGCAGGTCACGCTTGGTCTTGGCTCGCAGCATAATGACTGATCAGTCAGTATACTATACTGTCAAGTCATTCAAGCCGCCGTTAGTAGCGCTAAGCGAGACAAATCGGTCGCCCGCACCGCGATGTGCCACGAAGCCCGTCGCTGCGCTCAGGGTTCTGTACATTGTGCAAGTGACTGAATCACATGCAGAACCCGGAGCGCAGCGACGGGCTTCGTGACGCCAGTTTGATTGTGGGGCCTTTTGTGCAGTGCACCCGCGCATGGAGCGGCCTTTAGCATACTTCATTACGTTTCGTTGCTATGGCACATGGCTGCATGGCGATGAGACAGGAGCAGTTGATCGTGAGAACAATACCTTCGGTTCGCCATACATCAACCCCGATGAACGGCTGCACAGTTTCCGTGTACAGCTATGCTGGTACCCGCCAGTTCGTTTGAACTCGCAGCAGCGTCAGATCGTCGAAGAGTCCGTGCGGTTGACGTGTCACTCGCGGGAGTGGATTCTATACTCGGTCAGTGCAAGGACTAACCACGTTCATGTCATTGTGGCTTCAGACTGTCCTCCCGAACGTGTTCTATTGCAATTGAAAGCGAAGGCAACCTGTGCGTTGCGACGAGCCGGAGCCTGGCCAGACGATCGCAGTCCATGGGTGAGCGGCGGCAGCAAACGGTATCTTTGGCGGGAAAAAGCTCTCGCACGCGCCATCGAGTACGTGAACAATCAGGATCACAACTGATACAGCATGAGGTACACCACCACGCCGGTGACGGACACGTACATCCAGATCGGAAAAGTCCAGCGGGCAATGCGCCGGTGCGCCGACAACCGCCCCGTTACGGCGAGGTACAGCGTCCGCAACACCATCGGCACGATCACGATTGCGAGAATCGTATGCGAAATCAGCAATGGGAAATACACGCTGCGCAACCATCCGTCCTTCGTGAACCGCACCGATCCGACGTTGTAGTGATACACCAGGTAAGATGTCAGAAAGAGCGTGGACACCACCAGGGCCGTCATCATGCAAGCCTTGTGCGCGCGAATATTTTTCTTCTTGATGAAGTAGAATCCCGTCCCGACCAGAATCGCCGAGGTCGAGTTCAGCACCGCATTCAAAACCGGCAGGCCGGTGACGCTCACAGATATCCCTCTATCCGGTGAGCAATCCCAGGCGATTCATGGGATCTTGTCCAGCATCATCAGGCCGAGCAGCGCAGGCAGGTACAAAACGGAGATGCGCAGCAATCGCTGTGCATGAGTATTCGACCGGAACAAGGACAGGGCAAAGCCGTAAGCGAGATAGATGAATCCAAGGAGGGTTGCCCCGATCAAATAGAGAACGCCCGTTGCTCCGAACAGAGACGGAAGCAGGCTGATCGGAATCAGCGCGCAACAGAACAAAATAATTTGACGGCCGGTGCTTTCGCCGCTGCGATGGACGACGAAACCTCCGCGAACGTAATCGTCGGTGAAGATCCAGGCGATCGAGAAGAAGTGAGGCATCTGCCAGAGGAAGAGAATCGCGAACAACGCCATTGCGGTTGCGTTCAACGTACCGGTCGACGCGGCCCATCCCATCAGCGGCGGAACGGCGCCAGGAAATGCGCCGATCAGCGTGCACAGTGTGGTGCGGGTTTTCAAAGGCGTGTAGACGAAGATGTATGCGATCAGCGTGAGCAGGCCCAACACCGCAGTGATCAGATTCACGAAATACAACAGGTAGAGCGTGCCTGCGAGCGATATCGCTGAAGAAAAGACCAGGGCATCCAACGGCATCAACCGCCCGTCCGGTAGCGGCCGGTTGCGCGTGCGGACCATCCGCGCATCGAATTCGCGTTCGACGTATTGATTCAAAGCGCTCGCGCCCCCGGCGACAAGCGCGGTGCCCACAAGAGTGTGCAGCAGAATCGCGAGCGGCAGCGTGCCTCGGGATCCCATGTAGAAACCGACAAGCGTCGTGATCAACACGAGCAAAGTGATGCGGGGCTTCGTCAGTTCCAGAAAATCCGCGAACCGCGCCCGTCGAGTCTCTAATTCGACGTCTGTTACTTCCATACGATTTCCATGGCGTTACCAGGCCCGCCGTTCGCGCCGCGGGACTGGGGAGGTTCGTCAGTCAGCGCTGGACGTTGCCTTGAACGTGAAGGTCAGATCGTTCTTGCCGTCCTTCACTTCGATGGTTTGCTTCATCGGTCCCAGCTTCTCGTGCCACGCGGTGATTTCATAATTGCCCGGAGGCAGTTTGATTTCGTATGCGCCGCCGGCCTTGGACACCGTGTGGTACGGATGAGAAAACACGCCGGCAAATGCGGCCATCCACTTGTGGACGTCGCATTTGAACGGAACCGGCATCTCGGCTTTCGTGAACTTGGTATCGTTCACCATTCCCTTCATTGCCTGACCGACGTTGTACTGTTCGTTCGTTTCCGAGAACGAGTGGATGTTGTGAAGCGTTTCGTCGTCGTTTTTGATTCTGAGCGGCTGGTTCACCATCATCGTGAACACGTGCGGAACGTAGTGGCAGCTGGTCTGGTCAATCTCCACCGGTTCGGTTGGTGTGGGAAAAGACGACGTTACCGGACTGCTGACATAAACGATCACGTTCTCCAGCCCGCCGTCGCTGACCTTGTAATCCTCGGTCATCGGGTTCTGAGAACTCTTCGCGCAATACGGGTCTGCCGTCATCTGGATTTTCGCGTTTGCCGGCGGCGTACCCTCGAAAAGAATCTTGCCGGAAACGGTAGCCGTGGCCGGAGGCGCGGCAGGGCCGCCTCCCGTCCCGCCGCCGGTCGACGCCGGAGGAATCTGGGGCTCATTTCCGCCACCTCCGCACGCCGCGAGAACGAGCAAAAGAGCAAAGGAGCAAATCAATAGCGTTCGTTTGGGCATCTTTATCTCCAGGTTATTAGGTGTGCAACAGTTTCATGAGGCCAACAGGTAACTATAGTGATTACTGATATTTCCCTCAACCGAAATTCCGTACCAAGGAGGATTTCGGCGGCACTATGTTAGACTCACTTTCCGTTGATGCCCGCTCCTGACGCAAAGGAAGCGGGCCGTTTTTTGTGTGTTGGGGTGCTTGTTGGCTGATCAGGGACTGGCGACAAAAGACATTACTATTCTCGATCTCGATCATCCGGGCGCGAAGGATCCGGCTTACCGCGCGCGACGAGACTATCTGGCGGCGTTGGCGGTCCATCACCGGCGGAACGGATTGGACGCCCCGACGATTGAGTACACGGATGAAGAGAATTCAACCTGGCAGATCGTTACAAGTCGCCTCAACCCGCTTCACGAAAAGCACGCTTGCCGTATTCATGTGGATGCGCGGCACCGGCTGCGGATTCCCGACGATCACATTCCGCAACTGCGCAAACTCAGCGATCGGTTGCAGCGTTTTCACGGATTCCGGTTGCGCGCTATCGAAGGCCTGATCGAACCGAAGGTCTTCCTGAGTGGGCTCGCCGAACACATCATGCTGTGCACTCAATACATTCGTCATCATTCGCGTCCCGAGTACACACCGGAACCCGACATCGTTCATGAAGTCATCGGCCATGTACCGATGTTCGCCGATCCCGATTTTGCGCGGCTTTCTGTGCTGATCGGGAAAGCTGCCGCGGTGGCGGATGACCGGCAGATCACGATGCTCGATCGTCTGTATTGGTACACGCTGGAATTTGGCCTGATCGAAGAGCTGAAAGGCGTGCATGCCTATGGAGCCGGCTTGTTGTCGTCGTTTGGAGAGCTGAGCCATGCGTTCACAAACGGCGTCGAGCATCGTCCGTTTGATATGGAGGAAGTCACGACCACCCCGTACAACTACTCGGATATGCAGCCCGTCTTGTTTGTCGTGCCCTCGTTTGCGTATTTGTGCCGGGAGATCGAAACCCTGCTTGCCAGCGAGCGCTGGCAAGCCTGAGTGTAACGTCACGAAGCCCCATTGCAGCGACGGGCTTCGTGACGTCAACCGTCAGTTATTCGCTGTCGTGACCGTTGTCGACGGGGCGCGTTTCCCGCCGGAGACCGTCAAGAACAGGTGGTCGCGGATGGCCTGAATCTGGTCATCCGGGTTGCCACCCAGCATGTCGGGATAATCCGGTTGCGGGTAATGCGAGAAGAACGACGGCATTCTCGTTCCGGGAAATACTTTCTGCGGGTTCCTTAACCACAAAAGCACCCAATCCGGTCTCAACCGCTGACTGGCCAGCAACAGGTTCGGCGCCAGTTCCGACGGCTCCTTGTTCGGCGGCAAGACGTTGCTAGTGGGATGGCAGCTCGAACACTGCAGCTTCGTGAACAAATCCGCTCCCGCCTTCAGGCGCTCCGTTGTGGTGTCGATCTCCGTCGACGTGAATGGATACGGAACCTTGTCGATCGCCGCAAAGTAAGCGCCGATCGTTGCCGCTTCGGTGTCGGTGAAATGGAATGTCGGCATCCGAATATCCAGCCAGGGACGCAGCTTGATCTTGCCGGGATCCACGATGAAGGGATGCAGCCAGAGCGGCTGAGTCTTGAATCCTTCCGTGTTCAGGTTGGGAGGAGTAAGCGCGAGTTGTGTTCCGCTGAACAGCGCTCGGATATCACCGCCCTGTCCTTCGATGATGTGACATCCGCGGCAGTTTTTCTCTGCGACGAGCGCGCGGCCGGCGGCGATCCGATCGTTGGGTTTGTCGCGCATTTCCAACGGAACTTTATCCTTCACCATACTGATGAGAACCATGGTGATGGCGTTGACCTCGTTCTCCTTGAAATGGAAATTCGGCATTCTTAACAATTCTTCCGGACGCTTCACGCGGCCGACATCGAAGATGCGCGGATCCTTGAGCTTCTGTTCATACCAGGCATGACGTGAACGCTCGATATCGAGGAAGCCGAAGTCGAGCTGCTCTTTCATTTTGCTTCCTGCCTCGCTCAATTCGGTTCCGATCGGCTGGGCTTTCTCGAATCCCGGGATATTGTGACAACCAAAACAGCCGTAGCGGGCGATGAGGCGTTCTCCCGCGAACAGGTTCTTCTGCTCCGGCGTCATCGTCTTCATCTTTTCGCGGGCCTCGATTTCGGTAGATCCACCCTTGAGGAGTTCGAGAACAACGACGTCGAGAGCAGCGGCCTCCGTTTGCGGCCACGGCTTGTTGTCGAACTCCGGATTCTTCATCGACGTCAGGTAAGCCGCAACGTTGGCGGCTTCATCGTCCGTCAGGCGGAGACTCGGCATTTTGGTTTGCGGCCAGACCTGTTTGGGATCTTTGACCCAGTTATAAACCCAGTTCACGGAGACCTTGCTGCCGACGGCCTGCAGACTGTATCCGTGCTTCCGCCGGAACTGCGTTTGCCGTGGTATTTCCTGAATGGGTGAGTCGGTGTGGCAACCGAAGCAGCCTACTGTCGCGACGAACTGTTTGCCCTTGGCCGCGTCACCGTTGGTCCTTCCGGCAGGGAGATTCAATGGTTTGGATTTCGAAAAAAGGTAGTCGGAGATGGCATTGATTTCCGCCACATTGCGTTTGTCGAAATCCGGTCCGGAGTTGTTGCTGTTCCACCAAAACGTCGGCATTCGCGCTTCGGATTTGAAATCCTTCGGATTGGCCAGCCATTTGCGGACCCAGTCTTTCGTGACTTTTCCGGAGACGGTCGAAAGATCCGGACCAACCTTGCGGATCGTTTCATAACCTGGAATCTTGTGACATCCGAAACATCCGTAAATGCGGATCAGGTCGCGGCCTGTGTCGAGCGCGGCGGCTTTGGGAACTTCATTCGTCCCGTTGTGACACTTGTAGCAGCCCGCTTCGATTTGCTGCATCGGAAACATCGGTGTTTCGAGAAACTCCTGAACGTCCCAATGGTATTTGCGCTTCCATTCTTCGCGTTGTTTGTCGTCGCGTGGAGAGTGACCGGCGGTGTTGAAGTCGACGGCGCGATCCAGACCGCTATGACATGACGTGCATCCGAAACCTTCGAAGGGATGCGGCGAGCTTGCCGAAAGGTAGAGGTCGAGATTCGGATGGGTTCGGAACGGCTGTGGCGCGTCTTCGAAGCCCTTGAGGTCAATTCCCTGATGACACGTCTTGCAGCGGTCGACGCGTGGAATTTGTTTGAACGGGTGATCGTAATAAAGGTTCGACAGCATCACCTGGTCCACCTTTTCGGACTTGTTGAGCATGTCGAAGATCGGCGCATTGCGGAAGGAGGTGACGAGCAAACCGGGATTCAGGGAATTTCTGCGGACGAGCAGGCGATTGTAATCGGTCGCCAGCGTTTCGCGAGCCTTCAGCGCTGCGTCTCGATTGCCGACGTAGCGGGCGAGTTCGACTTCAGCAGCTCTTTGGTTCAATGTCAGCTGGTCCGCCTGCGACTTAAAGCCGTCCATCTCCTTACCGAGTTCGTCGAGCTCCTTTTTTACCTTCTCGGCATTGGATGCTTTATGGGCGACGTCGTCGTCGTACTCATACTTCTTGCTGTCGTATTTCGCCTTGGCGAACTGGAAGTTCTGGTTGATGCGGTAGAACTCGGCGCTGATATCGTCAACCTTCTTCTGCGCGGTCTTCACGTCCGACTCATGCTGAGCAATCTCGCTCTGGGACTGCTGCAGCTGCTGCGCAATCTGCTGATACTTGGCACGGTCGAAGGCATTGGCTGCAGCGTTGATGTCCTGCTGGGTCCTCTGCAACTGCAACCGGGTGAAGGTCCGCTGGTAGGACTTCCATTCGCGTGAATAGTCGACGAAGACCATCCACAACGTAAAGACAAACAGCAGAAGACTCGATACGGCGAACCATTTGTGGAGACCATCGCCCTCATACAGTCGATCGCCTCGACGTTCAATATTCATCGCCGGGACCCTCTTGGCGGGAACAGGAATCGGCGGCTTTTTGTGTCCCTCGGAAGGAGGTTGAGTGCTCACAAGTATCTCCGTGTAACGGCGGCCTCAGCCGGTTTGTCCATAATTAGATGTTAAAGAAGTACTCCGGTATACCGATGATGTACTTCAGAGTGAACAACCACCGCATCACCATTTTCAGGGGCAGCGCGACCATCGTCAGCAGAAGGAACATCATCAGGTGATAGCGCACGGGTCCGAGCGTGTTGTAAAAACCATTGAACCATCGCTTGGCCATCAGCGTAGGAATGGTCAGGTAGTACGCCAGAATGAGAAGGAATCCGAACATCTCGCGGATTAACGGATTCGTCGGCAGGCCCATGTGCAGACCTTTCACCCAGATGTATTCCGACAGATTTACGTTCACAAGAGGCTCGAGTTTGTGAACGTCCCAGTATTCATACGGCCCGAAGAAGTTCCAGTTCGGTCCCCGCAGGAAGGTGCCCAGAATGACAAGGAGAATCCACAGGATCAGGAACCCGAAAAGGAAAATGGTAATGGCCGCTTTTCTTTCACGAAGCGTGTAGTAGCCATTCCCCTGAGGATTGGTATCGATGTACGGAATCGCTCCCAGGCCCATGATAATCAATCCCGGGAAAACCACGCCGGCAAGCCATGGATCGAAGTAGACGAGCATTTCCTGCAAGCCGAGGAAGTACCACGGCGCTTTCGCCGGGTTCGGCGACGCGGTCGGATTGGCGGGCTCTTCGATGGGCGCCTTCAACGCGATGGACCAACCGATCAACAGCACGGTGAGTAGCACCATGCAGATGAGCTCGGTGTAAACAAGGTCCGGCCATGTCAGAACCTTCTCCGCCGTCTCGTCCTGTTCGATCAACGGCTCTCCGCGGGCGGCGCGTTCGTCGTTGCGAACCGCCTCTCGCATGGAGTACCAGGTAAAAAAGGGCACAAGAAACAACATGCCGACGATCGGCACGTTGTCCGGCTTCGTGACGATGAGCCGGAAATCCTTGTTGATCATGCTGAGGATGAGAAACAGGAACATGCCGGCGAAAACGATTTTTCCCGACCGATTGGTGTAGAACTTGCCCGGATACTTCAGCGATACAAAAAGGATTCCGGATGCAACAACGATCAGGATTTTGGGATCCGAAAGGTAGTTGATGATTCCCTTAATGAATTCCATTGCGCGCCCCGTTGGTTATAGTGGCCCCGAAATTCCACCGTCTCGTCGAATGCGCCAGAAGTGAATCGCCATGAGGAACCCGGCGACCAGCGGCAATCCGACGCAGTGCAGCACGTAAAAGCGAAGCAACGCGCCCTCGCCGACGAATCGTCCGCCGAGGAGCGCGAAACGCGCATCGCTTGCATTGTTCACCAGACTGATGTCTCCCAGTTTCAGCAGCGCAGCGCCCGGGCCTTCGTATCCGGCGAACGGCGTTGCCCGAGCCATACTGCTTCCGACGGTGATCGCCCAGATCGCGAGTTGATCCCACGGCAGCAAATAACCGGTGAAACTCAGAAGCAGCGTCAGGACCAGAAGAATCACGCCGACATTCCAGTTAAATTCACGCGGTGGCTTGTAGGAACCGGTCATGAAGACGCGGAACATGTGGAGCCACACGGCAATGACCATGGCGTGCGCGCCCCATCGATGGATCTCTCGCATGATTCCGAGAGGCACCTGCTCGCGCAAGTCGACGATGTCGACGTACGCGTATTCCAGAGTCGGCCTGTAATAAAACATCAGCAGCAGACCAGTGAACGTAAGCACGAGGAAAAGAAAGAAAGTGATTCCGCCCATGCACCAGGTGTAGCGCATTCGGATTCCGGATTTGCGGACCTTCACCGGATGGAGGTGAAGGAAAACGCTTCCGAGCATGACGAGCATGCGTTTGCGATCCGAGTCCGGCACGCCCACGCGGAATACGGAACGATAGATCTGAGTTTCCTGGATGCGCTGCGCCACAACATCCGGCGCCAGCCCCTTGAGAGCAGTCTTGAGGCGATCGGTGAAGTTGCTCATATATTTAATGAATAGAAATTACAGTTTCAGGAACGCCGCCGGATTGACCCACTCGCCTTTTTCCTGTTGGAACTTCCTGCTCTTGTCGACCACGATCTGTCCGTCGTCTCCGATCGAAATTGCAAACCGCTCCAACGGCCGCGGTGTTGGACCTTCAAAATTCACGCCGGTCTTGTAATAGCCGCTACCGTGACAAGGACACTTAAACTTCTGTTCCGCTTCCAGCCAGTTCGGCGTACACCCGAGATGCGTGCAGACCGTGGACAGCGCGAAAATACCGCTGCTCTTGGCCCACTGATCGAAATCCGTACGAACTAACCACACGCCGCGCGACTTGAAACGCTCATCGACCTGGCCGGCCTGAATCTCATTGGGAAAACCTGCTTTGAAAGTCGGAGGGGGTTCGAAAAGAACATTGGGGAACATGAAACGGGCCGTTGCCGTTCCGGCAGCCAGCATCGATGCCGTAAACGCGGTCCATGCGAGCGTCATCCAGTTCAGGAAGGAACGACGCGCAACGGGTTTGGCGTCCTTGGCGGCTGCGGGTTTGACCGCCGGTTTGACTGCCGGAGGCGGGGGAGTTCCCGGCGTTGCTGGGGGCCGGGTTGCCTCATCACTCATTGAAATCTCCTTCGAAACTCAAACTGAAAAACTCAGAACTTCTTCAGCGCCTCGATTGCGGCGCTGCGCACGGCGAGATCAGGATCGCTCTCGCTTAACGTTCTTATCTTATCCTTTGCTGTTTCAAACCGCAGCAGCGCGAGAGCCTTGATCGCATTCGTCATCAGCTCGCTCTTCTGCTCGGCGGTCATGTTCGGGACATTGGTCAGTTGAGATCGGTCGATCAAACTCAGCAGCAGTTCCTTTCCGGTTTCATCTCCCAGTTGCGCCAACGCAATCGCCGATGTCCATCGAACATCAAGACTGGCGTCGTTCAACGCAACCTGAAGATCATGTACCGCACTCGGATCATTCAGCACTCCGAGAACATACGCCGCCGTCTTTTTGACCGCTGGATCCTCGTTGTGCAGCTGCTGCAAGACACCGGGAACCGCGGAATTATCCCCAATCAACGCCAACGCCCACAAGGTGTAAATTTGATTCTCAATCTGCGATTGCCGCCGTTCCTCCTGAAGAGTGGCTGCATCACGCGTGACGTTGTGAATCACGGTCTGCAGATCTGTCGGACCAACAGTATCGGGCGCGCTCTTCAACTGCTCGGCGTCCGTCAAGCCCTGGATCAACGGGCCGACGGCGCGCTTGTTGCCGAGCTTCCCCAGACTCAACGCAAGAAAACGGCGGACGCGGGCATCGTCGTCCTTTGAGTTGACGTAAAGCGCGATCACGCGATCGACGAAATCGGAATCCTTGAGCTTCGGGTTGGACGAAATCTGATTCGACAGCTCAACCGCGGCAAGCCAGCGCGTCGAGCCCGAGCCGGTTTGAATGTCGTGCAGGTACTCTACGGGTCCGCGCTGCTCGTAGGTCAGATAACCAAACAAAAGAAAAATGCCGACGCAGATCGCGATGATGATCAGCGGAAAAAGGAAGAATTGCGCAACCAACAGAGACGTCGGCTTCTTGACCTCCACGAGGTCATCGGACGGAGCTAGAGTAGCGGGAACCTTCTGTGTATCCATAATTCAGGCGAGATCGAGATCCACTAATCGAACAGTGAAGAATAGGTGAGAAGCTGCTTACAAATCAAGGCCGCACGGCAGCCCGCGGCGGAAGTGGAAATTCTCCTCCGTCCCGAAATCCCACTTCTAGCCTATTGCTCTGCCGGAGCCTCGGCGATCACTTCGAGGCGTCTTAGTTCTACGATTGCCGACTCGTCATAACCCAGGCGAGTCAGCACTTCGAGGTTATGCTGGCCAAACCGGGGCGGCGCGGTTTCCAAAGCGCCCGGCGTATTCGACAGCTTGATCGGAATTCCCAGCACTCGCAGAGGGCCATATTCCGGGTGGATCAGTTCCTGAACCATCTCGCGGGCTTTCATCTGCGGATCCTCCATGATTTCCGCGACGGTATTGATCGGACCCGCCGGTATTCCCACGTCAGACATTCGCTGAATCACTTGAGCGCGAGTCCACGACGAGATCACTCGATCGATCATCACCTTCAACTCCGGGTAATGCTCGAGACGATCTTTCATTTTTTCGAATCGCGGATCCGCAGCGGCTTCCGGAAATCCCAGGATCTGACAGAAGTTGACCCACTGTTTCTGATTCGTCACCGCGACGTTGACGAATCCGTCCTTCGTTTCGAAGCATTCATACGGCACGATCGAAGGATGACGCGTCCCCATCCTTGTCGACGAACGGCCCGTCGTGAAATAAATCAAGGCGTGGTACGTCAGCGTGGAGACCATGCTGTCAAGCAAACTGATGTCCACATACTGTCCCGTCCCCGTTCGGTGACGCGCGAGCAACGCGAGCAGAATCCCCTGGAAAGCATAAAGACCCGTAACGATATCGGCGAGCGATGCGCCGAGTTTAACGGGCGGTCCGTCCGGAAAACCGGTTAGATCCATGACGCCCGATTCACCCTGCGCGATCACGTCGTATCCGGGACGTTTTCGATAAGGTCCTGTTTGACCAAATCCGGAAATCGAACAGTACACGGCGCGAGGATTCCGCTTTGACACGGACCCGTAGCCGAATCCCAACTTATCGAGAACCCCTGGCCGGAAATTCTCAATGACGATGTCGGCTCGCTCGATCATCTTCCAGAGAATCTCGCGACCCTGTTCGGATTTCAGATTGAGTCCGAGGCTCTTCTTGTTGCGGTTGATCGAATGAAAGTACGTGCTGATGCCGCCCACGAACGGCGGTCCCCACTGGCGGCTATCGTCGCCGTTTGGCGGCGGTTCGACTTTGATCACATTCGCACCCATATCGCCGAGAAGCATGGTGCATACAGGCCCGGAGAGGATTCGCGAAAGGTCGACAACGAACAGATCATCGAGAGGTTTCATGCTGCGGCGCGAATCATAGCAGGAATTGCGCGGAGCGTAGGGCTGATCCAAATTTTCCATGGGTTTTTGCACAGCCTGTGAAGAACCCTGTGGGAATCCTGTTGACGGGAATTGTCAACCTGGTGGAACGGGATGTTAAACAAAACAAAATGTTGCATTTGTAGTATTTATTCGGAATACAATACGCGCCTAATCCAGTTCCAATTGCTTGGTTTCTGAATTGCTCTTGCGACGACCAACGGACGATGGTTGTGTCGTCGATTGGATCGGAGCGTTGCTTGGTTTGGAAGAGGCAAAACTACTCGGTGCCCGAGCCCGGTCGTCGCGGCTTTCGTTGGAAAGCGTCTGCTCTTCGCACGCTCCGGCACTGG
Source organism: uncultured Solibacteraceae bacterium (assembly GCA_964584785.1). GTDB lineage: Bacteria > Acidobacteriota > Terriglobia > 20CM-2-55-15 > 20CM-2-55-15 > JAHFTY01. The sequence continues at coordinate 6,895 of CAZPBY010000081.1, read as the reverse complement.
AGTCCCCGATTCCGCAAGCCTCAGCCGGCGCTGATCGTCGTGCCCGCGCTCTTCAATCGTCTTCCGGCAGAAACGTTCGCGATGGGGTGGCTCAACGAAATCGATGCGCTGCATTCGATTCGACAGAGGATCGGCGCCGTCGCGAAGAAGACGGGTTGGGACGTCCTCACCTTCCACACGCAACATAATCTCGATCCATATTACGATTCGACGATTGCCGCGGTACGCGAGACATGGTCGCGCGAAGGGCGGCTCTCATCGTCCGACGTTGCGGAAACCAAGCGTCGTTTCGGAAACGTCTACTCCTATCATCGGTTCGAGCCCCGGCTCATCGAGAATGCCGTGTTTCAGACTTCTCTGATGGAATGCGTGACGTCGCGCGCCGAGGACACGCCGATTCAATTTCATGTCATCGGAACCGCCCTGTACTCGGCTTTGATTCACGCCGGATCTTTGTCATTCAACGCCGCGCTGGATTCGATTCTCAAAGTCGGAGCACGGTGGGACAAAGCGATGGAATCCATCGCCGGCGAAGAGTCCCGGCGATTCGAAGTTGTCCGAAGCATCATCGAGGGCGCGGAACGCGTATCGCTGGCCGTTGCGCGGGAAGATCTTCCAAGGGTCGATTCGCCGTGCAAGCCTTTCTGGTTTTCGCCATCGGGTGATGAGGAGCCGGTGCGGGTTGAAACGGCGCGCGACGCCGCATCTGCGCTGGAGTCGCTGAACCTGACATCGTGGTGGACCGGCAATCTTTTGATGCCCGAACATTTGGTGAGGGGATTCCTGAACAGCCCGCACCATCCGTTAGCGCGACGCTGCAGGCACAGCCTCTCGAGTTATTTGCTGGCGACGCCGTCCCTGGTTGCGATGTTCATGCAATACATCGCCGGCATTGGCCGCACTCCGGTCATGTCCGTCGAACCGGAAAGTCAGGATCGTTTGCGGCTGTCGAGAATGAAAGTCACCGGTCCCTGATTCGTCAGCGTTACATCCATCATGGCCTGAAACACTCCCGTCTTCACCGCAACGCCGAGCGCGTCAATCTCATTAACGAATCGCTCGTACAATTCCTTCGCTATTCCCGGCTCCGCGGCTGGATCAAATGAAGGACGCCGTCCCTTTCTGCAGTCGCCAAGCAGCGTGAACTGCGAAACGGCAAGGATGGACCCGCCGGCTTCCGTGATGGCGCGATTCATCTTTCCGGCCTCGTCTTCGAAAATTCGCAGCTCGACGATCCGGCGCGCAAGCGACTTCGCATCCTCAACGGTGTCTTCCTTCTCGACGCCGACAAGCACAAGGAGACCCGCCGCGATGCTGGAGTGTTCCAGTCCTTCGATAACGACGCGTGCAGAGGACACGCGCTGGATCACGGCTCGCATCGATGTTTCACTTGTGATTTCGCAGGCTGCGCAGGAATTCGAGTTGGGCGCGCCGATTCATCATCCGGATATTGCGCGGATCCATATCCCATTTTTCGACGAAGTGTGAGAGCGGAATGATGGCCTTGGCCATCGACGCATGGCCGCCGGCAGAACCGATGTCGCCGAACGCATCCTTCAGAACGCGGCCTGCCGCTCGAACATACCCGACGTTGCGGACGGATATGATGTAATTGGCGTCATAAATTCCGCTGACGAAGGCCCACTCGATTCCCTCGAACGAGAGACTGAAGTCTGCCATCTGAGGTATCAGGTCGTCACGTTCTACGCGACCCAGATGAATGAAGGCGACCTTGTCGATCACTCGCCGATTCTTCAGCGCTGTGCTCAAAGCATCCAGCGCGGCGGGCGGAAGTTCCGGCCGTTCGATTCTCCGCATCAGGTTTTGATTGGCGAGCGGATATAAATACGAAAAGGCTTCCACATCCCACTCGTTCACTTCGCGAGCGAGCAGGAACGTGTCGCTCTTGATGCCGTACAGCATGGCCGTCGCCAGCCGCGTTCCGACGTTGGCCTCGGCGCAGAGAAGGTATTCGAGCAGGATCGTCGACGTGGCTCCATAACTCGGACGAATATCTTTGATGGCGGCCTTGTACGTGAACTGCTCGGGATGATGGTCGATCACCAGATCAAGCTGATCGGGTGGATTGGAAAGATGGGGAGGTTGAAGATCGACCACCGCGATGCGATCGAACTGCTTCAGATTTCGTTTCGTGATCTTGTCGATTTCAATTTCCAACAGCTTGATCATCGCGATGTTTTCAGGCCGTGTGACTCGCCCAAAACTGCCGAGCGGCGCCGTTTGACGGTTACGGCCCAGAACCTGCCGAAGGGCAAGCCCGCTGGCGATCGCGTCGGGATCCGGATCATCCTGAAGCAGGATGAGCACCGACTCGGCTTCCTCGAAATGCGCCCGCACCTCTTCGAGTATCCGCATGGTCTTGGCCAGCCGGATATGCCATCGAATATTCGATTCGAGCAACTGCTGGAGCGACACGCAATGCGCGAACCGCCTGAGCTTTTCGGGAATGCGATCGGATTGCGATGTCAGAACAAGCGTCGGAACCTTACCGCCGTCACGCTCGACGGTCTGTAAAATCCTGGCAAGTTGATCGGGATCTTCGGATTGGGCAAGGAAGAAATCGATGGAGTCTCGGGCAAGTTCCGTCGCGAGGTTGCCGTTTGCGCCCCGCCTCAGGACCTGTGTGGTTTTTCGGCTGCCCGAGAAATAATTCTTGAGAAGACCGGCAACAAAGTCTTCTTCAATATAAAAGACCGACCTCATGGCTTCGGCAACATTTCATTCTAGAGACGCGACGACGGCAGTGTCAAAGCCGATTATCGCCGGACTGCCTTTGTTGACTATGCAAAGGATCGGAACCTAGAATGAGGCACTTTTTCTCCCAGGCAGGAGCTCCAGGAAATGAACCCATTGTTTGTTCCCACCCTTTTGCTTTTGTTGTTCTCGAGCCCTCAATTGGCGCTGCCCGAAAAACAACTGATCGCCGCGGCGGTTCTCCCGTTACCGGAGCCGATGCGCAACTTGTGCCGCGCCGGCAAAGGAGAAAAGGAGTCGTGATGAACATGGGAAAGTCATTCCAACGGTCGCTGATCGCACTATTGCTCGTCCTCTGCAGTGAACGCGGCTCTGCCATCGCAGCACAGGACCAGAGTGTCGGCGAAGTAAGCTTCGCCAACTCCGGCGCGGCCGCGGCTCAGCCAACATTCCTGCGGGGCCTTGCCCAACTCCATAACTTCGAGTACGACTCCGCCGCGGAACTTTTCCGAGAGGCGCAGCGCATCGATCCCGGATTTGCCCTCGCGTACTGGGGCGAAGCGATGACCTACAATCATCCGGTTTGGATGGAGCAGGATATTTCGTCGGCGCGAAAAGCGCTCGCGCGCCTCGGCGCGAGTGCGGCAGAACGTTTAGCGAAAGCCAAAACCGAGCGTGAGAAGGCCTTCGTCGGTGCGGTTGAACTGCTTTACGGCGCCGGCGACAAGTATTCGAACGATCGCTCCTACGCCGAAGCGATGGAATCTATCTATCGCAAATACCCTTCTGATCCGGAAGCCGCAACCTTTTATGCACTCGCGCTTCTGGGTACTGCCCACGAAGGCCGTAACTTCGCCGTCTACATGCGGGCGGCCGCCATTCTGGAACCGATGTTTCGCGATCACCCCAATCACCCGGGCGCGGCGCATTACCTGATCCATTGCTATGACGATCCGATTCATGCTCCGCTCGGTTTGCGTGCTGCTCGCGCTTACTCGAAGATTGCGCCGGCAGCCGGTCATGCGCTGCACATGTGTTCGCACATCTTTCTGGCGATCGGCATGTGGGACGACACCGTCGCGGCCAACGAAACCGCGTTGAAGGTCGTCAATGATCAGCGCGCCAGGGCCGGCAGAAGCGCTGCTGAGTGCGGCCATTACAACGAGTGGCTGGAATACGGCTACCTCGAGCAGGGTCGGCTGTCCGAGGCGCGCAGGATCCTGATGTTGTGCTATGCGGCGGCCAGGGCCGCGACACCTCCGCCGGCCGATGCCGTGCTGGAGACCCTTGATCCGGACAATTCACCCGCGGGTTCATTCCTGTCGATGCAATTGCGATATCTCCTCGACACCGAAGAATGGAGCGGCGATATCGCCGGTCTTGCCTTGCCGGCCGCGCCTTCACTGGGCTCTCAAATCACCCTCGTGTTCACGAAGGCTTTTGTCTCTTTCCAGCGCAAAAATAAGGTCGAGCTTGCGGACGCTGTCACACGATTCCGCGAACTGCGAAAGACTCTCGACGACAAGCTCATGGCCGCCGGCCCTGATTCGCAAGCTTACGGAGGGCGTGCCGCCGTCATGGATTTGCAATTGTCGGGACTGCTGAAGCTGTTGGATGGCGGAACGCCCGACGGGCTGACCTCGCTCCGAAATGCCGCGGAAACCGAAGCCAAACTGCCGATGGAGTTCGGACCGCCATTCGTGGACAAGCCGTCTTATGAGTTGCTCGGCGACGTCCTGCTTTCGCTCGACAAACCGAAGGAAGCCAGAGAAGCCTTTGAGAAGGGGCTTGCCGCGACTCCGGGCAGAACCGCCTCACTGCTTGGTTTGATGAGAGCGGCGAGACGGTCCGGCGATCTCGGAAAGGCTGCCACCGTCGCCGGCCAGCTGCGGGAGATCTGGCATGCGGCCGACCGCATGCCAGACGATGTTACAGGCGGTGGCTATTAACAAGCACAATGACTGAGTATTAATGCTCAATGGAATTGAGTTACCATTGGCTATGACTTTCGAGCGTTCCATTGTGGCGGAAATCATCACCGCGCTGGAACGCAAGGCTGCTTTGATTCAGGTTGTGACTGGGCCCAGGCAGGTCGGCAAATCTACCGCGGCCGGCCAGGTCGAGAGGCACTTAGGGTAGCCGGCTCATTCAGCGACGGCGGACTCGCCCTTGCACAGGAAAGTCTTCGCCGCAGCGAGATGCGTTTCTCCCATCCCGCCCTCACTGAGTCTCTTGAGGATGCGAAAATGAGAGATCTGACTCACAGGCGGGCATTATAACCTGCCGATTCGCAGGGGCCGCTTGAACATAGCCTACCTATCGCGGGCTAATCTCAGGCGCGGGGGACGATTCCCGCGACCAATGCTGCGCGTTGTTGCAGGGAATCGATTTCCACATATTCGTCCACGGAATGGGCACCATCGCCGATCGGACCGAGACCGTCCAGAGTTGGCACACCCAGAGCCGATGTGAGGTTTCCATCGGACGCGCCTCCGGTTGAACCCTCCTTCAGGTCGATCCCGATCTCTGCGGCGACACCTCGAGCGATTTCGAAAAGCCTAACGGTGTCCGCCGTGCGTTCCATCGGCGGCCGGTTGACGGCTCCGCGAACTTCGAGGCGCGCTCCCGCAAGTTGCGGTTTTAATTCTCGAATGGCTCTCCCGATGCGCTCCGCCTCGATCATCGATGTGATTCGCACGTCGACATCGACGGCACATTCGGCGGGGACGACATTCGATCGCGTTCCGCCTTGCACAACCCCAACCGTGACCGTGGTTCCTCTGGCGTAGTCCGTCATCGCTTGCAGCGTCAGCACCTGATGCGCGGCCTCCTCGATTGCATTCACCCCTTTCGCGGGATCGATGCCTGCGTGCGCCGCTCGTCCGATCGCCTTGACCGTGAATCGTCCCACGCCTTTACGCGATGTCTTTAACACGCCGCCGGGCAGTGACGGTTCCAGCACAAGCACGGCGCGGCATCGCGTCGATTCGCGCTCGATCAGCTCGCGTGATGCGGTGCTGCCGACTTCTTCGTCGCTGCTCAGAAGCACAGTCACATCATGTTTGCCGCCAAGCGTCCGCAGGGCCATCCACATAAGCACGATGCCGCTCTTCATGTCGAAGACGCCCGGTCCCGTCGCTCTGTTTCCTTCGATCCGGAAGGGCCGCTTCTGGATTTCTCCCGCTGGGAAAACGGTATCGATGTGACCGAGCAGCATCACCGGCGAACTGCCGTTCTGGCCGAAGCGCACAACGATGTTGTCACCGAAGCGCTCGGCCGGCACGATTTCGACGCGGCCGCCGATTGCCGCAAACTCCTGCGCAACAAATCGCCCAAATCGATCGACAAGCGGCTTGTCGAAACTCGGCGACTCCATCATGACGAACTGTTCAAGAAGTTGAATCTCGCGTTGCATCAGAGTCATATGTAAACTTTGCGTCACGAAGCCCGTCGCTACGCTCCGGGTTCTGCCCCCTTGGTCTCCGAAATACAGTACCCGAGCGAAGCGAGTGGGCATCTTGATGCGCGCCCGATCGCTTCGCTCGGGTGCAGTTGCGCGTCATATCCGCGTTTACGCGCACAAACATCGTTTCTCAAATGACGTTGCGCTCAGAACCCGGAGCGCAGCGACCGGCGTCGCGACGCCATTCACGTGTCGAGCATAGTCTATAATCCGCCTCGATGAAACTTGCCATCCTCGGCACGCGAGGCATTCCTGCCAACTACGGAGGGTTCGAAACATTTGCCGAGGAGCTCTCGACCCGGCTCGCCGCCGGCGGGCACCAGTTGACGGTCTACTGCCGTCACCCGCACAGTGAGCCCGTACACCCCGGAGTACGCCTCCGCTACCACCCTCCCATCCTCCACAAGTAACCCGACACTATCCCCCCCCCCTAGAAATCAATAACGCCTCCGTATCACCTTATTGCTGCGAATCTCTCGGTGCACCGCCAGCCAGCACGGCAAGGGCGGCACCGGCAACTCCGGCAGCACGCGCCGCACGCCGGGCCACTGGGCCGCCGCATAACCGGCGGCAAAACCTATACCCGCGCCGGACTCGATCAGTCGCGCATCTACCAGGTGATCATCGGTACGCACCGCCAACTGTTTGCCCTCCACCGGCACGCACAATTCCCCAAACCCGCGCCCCAGGGTGTCTTCCGTACCCAAGCCGATAATA
>CAZPBY010000080.1:0-27892 GCA_964584785.1 uncultured Solibacteraceae bacterium | reverse complement strand
CGGCGGCCCGTCGGTGGGGAAATGTTTCTCTTGACATCCCCTTTCACAGAACGGCATGGGCCTCAGCCGCGAGCGGCGCACGGCTGCAATGGCCAAAGAGCCGCAACCGCCAGCGCGCCGCTCGTCGGCAGCAGGCCCGTGTTAGCCAGCTTTTCGAGGGGAGCCCGCCGACGCAACCCTTCCGGGCCGGCGCTTCGGTAACGCGGCTATCACCGAACGTAGCAGGTTGTTCACGGCCTCTGATGAATCAAAGACCTCGGCAACGTCCGGTTCCAGAACTACAGCCACCACTCGTCCTTTCATGCGGGAGGCAAATCGGTTGGGGCGCGTTTGGCTTCGCCTGAAGTCGTACTCTGGGCGAAGTTCATCGACGGTTTCGTTTTTCGCTGCCTTCTTCATATTCCTTTCGTTCTCGCGCCGTCGCGCATCGAGCATTGATGATTCGGACACGATTTGCACGCTCGGTAAATCCCACAACAAGGTCCCGATACCTCGCCGACTTACCTGCGATGATTTCGCGCCGTTCGCTGACCGAGTGATCGGGGTCGTCTCGGATTCTTGCGAGCGGGTCCGCAAACACCGTCCGCCTCCTCGAACGACACACCGTGCTTCTTCAGATTAGTTAGCATCAGCCTTCCGTTCGTCCCATTCGAACTGCTGCATCATCTTCGGTCCGAGCCTATCACGGACGACGCCGACCGGTCAGGACAGCTGGCTACCGGCCTGGAAATGAGCCGCGGCGCGCCTTTTGCGCCGTCGGCTCCATTTCCTTGTTAGGCGGTCTCCATTGCCGCCCTTGATACGATTTTCCTAATATGCCTTAAGATCGGCGTGAATGCGTCGGCCCGAACGGCCAGATGCGAGGATAGACTCGATCAAGGTTTGGCCCAAGTCCATCCGTGAGGTATGCCGGCGATTGAACCACCAATCCGTCCGGGACACCGCCGATCTTGTCGAACACGTTCTCATGCCGCGTCCAGTCGAGCCCGCTGAGAACAGTCAACTCTCCATCGGACTCACCGGCCGTGCGGAACTCTGTCCAGAGCGAACGATATGGTTCGCCGAGCGCCACTGCGACTCCCCCATTGCTCGGGATGCCTGCCCACCACCAAGAGCAGACTGGATGATGTTCAGCGTCCCGAATCTGATCGGCCGTGCTTCCACCCAGTCGGTGATTCCGCAATATGCGCACGTCCGAATAAAAGGCGTGGCATAGATGCGCGACTTGCCGCCAAAGACGCTGAAGAGTGGTCGCCCATCCTGGCTGTTCGAGCACGGCTGCCTCGACGTCCATCGTGATTCGCTGTGATTGCCAGCCCTGCCAAGATGCCCCTGACCCAACTGATAAGCCCAAGTGCAGTATCGGTCGTTTCGGATACCACACGACGATCCTGACGTTCCGATCGCGATGTTCGTTGTCCAGAAAATCAACAAAATGATCTCGCCCACATTCTCGAAACCTGTGCTGCGGAGGTTCATGGGTGCCGTAGCGCACAGGCAGAGCTTCGGGAAGTTGTCGCTCGAGCAGTCGAACAAACCAATCGAACCACGCCCGCGCTCGAATGGTATTGTTCATCGCGAACCATGACAGCTCAAGCATATCGACAACTTCGGAGGGCTTGGGCCGCACGTACCTTTGGACGCCTGACGGCGTGGTGACGCTAGCGGTCTGCTGATCCAGTACGGCTCCGTGTGCGGACGACGCGAGCAAAATCGCGGTCCGCCGTAGCAGAGAATATGCCGACCGCGGGGCAACTGTTGGCTCGAGCGACAGTTCAATCATGTGCTGCACACCGGGTAGCACGGCGTGCACGTCTGCAGGTATGTCTTCGAAATCGACGCGATGCTGTGGACCCACGACGACCTGCCAGACCCGGTTACCACGAACCCAGACGACTCGCTCCTCGCGCCAGAGTTCCGGCTCGGGCAACGTGATGGGTAACTCCGCTTGGGATACTGACCAGACTTGGAGATCGTAGCTCACGAATTTCGCTAAACCTCGACTAACCGCCTAACATGTAGTCGACACCTGACGGCATTTTATGCCGGAACTAGGCCGGGCGGGCTAGTTCGAGTGCTGGCGGGCAAACAATTCGGCCAGGTGACGGCGTGGCTCATGATACGACCGAGAGTTGGGAAGACAAGCGAAAAATAGGATGCGGAAAGTGCGGCATGGTTCGGTCTGGAATTAAACCGCTTTGTCGGACCGGCTGCCAACGGCGCGACTGCCCATTGAACACATGGCAATCATGGTCGTTGAAACGCTTTTGTGGCGGAGCAGTTCCTGGATCCGACGGGTGTCATAGCCCGACTCCAAGCAGGTGCGTCGCAAAACTGCCGTGCAAAGAATGGAACCTTGCGGGCTTAAGGACTCGGCGACGAATACACGGAGTTTCGGTTGGTATAAACTCGTCGACGATGAATAGCCTGGACCGCTGGCTCAAGACTCTGGTCGATCGGGGTGCGAGCGATCTTTTTCTCGTGGTTGGTCTTCCGCCCTCACTCCGAATCCATGGAAAGATTCAGCACCTGGAAGAGGAACCTTTGACGGCATCCGACATCGAGAATTCCGTCTTGGCGGTTCTCGCGCCACACGCAGCGCAGAAGTTTCGCGCGGACGGCTACACCGACAACGCGTTGCGCCGCGATGGACTCGGCAGATTTCGCATCAATCTTCATCACGAGCGCGGGCGGCCCGCCGCGACGATTCGGGCGTTGCCGGCTCGACCGCCGCGCCTGTCGGAATTGAATCTTCCGGCAAACATTCTCGGGCTCACGCGTCTTCCTTATGGTCTGGTGCTTGTCGGAGGACCCACGGGGTCCGGCAAGACGACAACGCTTGCCGCTTTGGTTGACGAGATCAACCGGAGAGATCGGAAGCACATCATTACGATCGAAGACCCGATCGAGTACGAACACCCGCAGCACCTGAGCATCGTCGAACAGGTGGAGATCGGAGCGGACGCCCCGGATTTTCCGACGGCTTTGCGTTCCGCGCTGCGTCAGGCTCCGGACGTGATCGTCGTCGGGGAGATGCGCGATCCCGAAACCATGCGTATCGCTCTGACCGCCGGCGAAACCGGCCATCTCGTCTTTTCGACGCTTCACACCAGCGACGTCACGTCGACCATCTCGCGCGTCGCCGACTCCTTTCCTGCCGAAAGACAACCCACCATACGGCAGGAGCTTTCGATGTCCCTATCGGCGGTCATGACGCAGATTCTCCTTCCACGTGTCGGCGGAGGCCGCATCCCTGCCGCCGAGTTGCTCATGATCAGTTACGGCGCTCGGCAGCACATTCGCAAGAACGCGCTCCAGCATTTGCATCAGGAAATCACGATCACGCGGTCCAGCGGGTCGTTCTCGTTTGAAGAGTCGCTCGCGACGCTCGTACGGCAAAAGCTGCTGACCGTCGAAGAGGCGCGAGGACGAACGGCGCATCCCGAAGAACTGGACCATCTTCTGCGGGCCTGAAATCCGATGAAGCCGGCCGCGGTGATTCTGGACATGGATGGATTGATGCTCGACACCGAATCGATCTACAAACGGTCGTGGCAGCAGGCTGCTCGCGAATATGGATACACGCTTGACGACGGTTTTTACTTCACACTCATCGGTCAGCCGAATCCAGCCTGCGAGACCGCGCTTTTCGAACATTATGGAATTGGTTTTCCGATGGCTGCATTTCGCGATCGGTGGGTCGACCTATGGCGCAAGGATGTGGCAGAGAGCGGGATACCGATCAAACCAGGCTTAACGGAACTACTTTCCTTCTTAGACGAGCATCGAGTCCTTACCGCGATCGCGACATCGACCGACCGCGAGTATGCGACTTTGAGTTTGCAGGCCGCTCGATTGGAACGCCGGTTCGAACACATCATCACAGGCGATGAAGTGGCGCACGGAAAGCCATCGCCGGACATTTACATTGAAGCCGCGCGGAGGCTCGGCGTTGCGGCAAAAAACTGCGTCGCCATCGAAGACTCCGATGCCGGTGTCATCGCAGCGACCGGGGCGGGCATGACGACTATAATGGTGCCCGATCTGAAACCTCCGTCCGCCGCAGCGAGATCTGCGGCGTATCGCGTCGTGAAGTCGTTGGTGGAAGCCAGAGACCAGCTCATGCGCTTATGAAAGCCGCCGTCTACACCAGATATGGCCCGCCGGAAGTTCTCGAAATTCGGGACGTCGAGAAGCCGGCTCCCGCTGACAAGGAAGTCCTTATTCGCATTCATGCCACGACGGTATGCGCGGCGGATTGGAGGTTGCGAAAAGCCGATCCATCTCTTACCCGGTTGATGAACGGCCTTTCGGCACCAAGCCGGATGCGCATCCTCGGATTGGAGTTCTCTGGAACAGTCGAGGCCGTCGGCAAAGCCGTAACTCGATATTCGATCAACGACCAGGTTTTTGGATCGACGGGATTCAAGTTCGGCGCTCATGCGGAGTACACGTGCCTGCCAGAGAGCGCCCTCATGGCGATCAAACCGGTCAACATGACTTTCGATGAGGCCGCAGCGGTCCTGTTTGGCGGGATCACGGCGTTGCATTTCCTGAAGAAAGCCGGGATCCAGCCCGGACAGAACGTTCTGATCTACGGAGCGTCTGGAAGTGTCGGCGTGTTCACGGTTCAATTGGCGAAGCATTTTGGAGCGCACGTCACCGCGGTGTGCAGCACAACGAATCTGGACCTGGTGAAGTCGCTCGGCGCCGATGATGTGGTCGACTACACGAAGGAAGATTTCTCACGAACCGGTCCGGTTTATGACATCGTCTTCGACGCCGTCGGTAAGAGCGGTTTTTCGCGAAGCCTGAAAGCCATCAAGCGAGGCGGCGTCTATGTCCGGGTTGCCGGCGAGGGGCAAACGCTGTCCATTATTCGAGACATTCTTCGAGGCGTCTGGGTTTCAATGACGAGCCCCGTGAAAGTCATCGGTGGAGTGGCCGCAGCAACTCCGGCAACTTTGTCTTTTCTCAAGGAACTGATCGAAGCAGGAAAGCTCAGGACGGTGATCGACAGACGCTATTCCCTGAACGAGATCGTCGAAGCGCACCGGTACGCGGAGGCCGGACACAAGAAGGGTCACGTCGTCGTTCTCGTCGAACGCGAGTAGAGACCGTATGGGACGTTAACGGCCTTGCATCAGTGCATCATTCGGCGAATTGTCGGGCCGCGAAGAATTCAGTAAACTGCGGCCACTCGTATGCCGCTGGCTTCCGGAACGCAATTGGGTCCCTACGAAATTCGCGCGCCGTTGGGTTCTGGCGGGATGGCCGCGGTGTATCGCGCCCGCGATATCCGGTTGGGCCGTGATGTTGCTCTGAAAGTCTTGCCGGAAGAGTTTGCGAATGATCCAGACCGCATCTCGCGGTTCCGGCGTGAAGCACAGTTATTGGCCTCTTTGAACCATCCACACATCGCTCAAATTTATGAGTTCGAAGAATACAGCTCTGTACTTTGCATTGTCATGGAGGTGGTCGAAGGTCCTACTCTGCAGGAACGTTTAGAGCGCGGTCCATTGCCGGTTGAGGAAGCCCTGCAAATTGCGAAACAGATTGCCGACGCGCTGGAAGCAGCTCACAAAAAGGGAATCGTTCATCGGGATTTAAAGCCTGCCAATGTCAAGCTGACGACCGATGGTCAGGTTAAAGTTCTCGATTTTGGACTGGCAAAGCCACTGGCGGTAGGAGAAGCAGCAGATAATCTTACGAACTCTCCCACGATGTTGAGCGGACCGATGCCCGGCGTGATCCTGGGAACAGTCCCGTACATGAGTCCCGAGCAGGCGCGAGGCAAGTTTGTAGACCAGCAGACCGATATCTGGTCCTTCGGCTGTGTGATGTACGAAATGCTGGCCGGCAAGAGAGCCTTTGCTGGGGAGACTGTGACGGATGTTCTAAGCGCGATCATCAACCTCGATCCGGACTGGACTGCGCTGCCGGAATCGACACCATCCGTCCTCCGTCTGCTGCTTCGCCGGAGCTTAAACAAAGATCCAAAACACCGCCTGCATGAAGCGGCGGACATGAGAATCATGATCGAAGAGTCTGATGATGAGTCGGCGCCGGCCGTATCATCGCGGACGACTCGACGGAGCGTGGCGTTGATCGCGTTGTTGGCGGTTGCTTTGGCGATTGCGTCAACTCTTATAGCGCTTTATTTGCGCAACGTTCCAGCCGAAGCTCCGGAAATGCGACTCGAGATCAGCCTGCCGCCAGACACGGATCAGGGCTCGATGACGATTTCGCCCGATGGCCGCCGCGTGGCATTCGTCAAGTCTTCCGAAGGGAGAGGGCAGATTTGGATTCGGCCGCTGAATTCGCTAACGGCGCAGATGCTGCAGGGAACCGAAGGCGCGATGTTCCCGTTCTGGTCGGCGGATAGTCGTTCGGTCGGTTTCTTCGCCGATGGCAAACTGAAGCGCGTCGGCATCAGCGGCGGCCCTCCTCAAATTCTGGCGGCCTCGCCCGTACCGCGGGGCGGCTCGTGGAGTCATGACGATACCATCGTGTTTGCTCCCACGACCGGCCCGCTTTATCGAATACCCGCGGCCGGCGGCGAACCAACACCGATAACTCGCCTGGAAGCCGGCCAGTTCAGTCATCGCTTTCCGAAATTTCTGTCCGATGATCGACACTTTCTCTACTTCGTTGTCGGGAACGCCGGCGCGAGCGGCATTTACGTCGGATCGGTCGATGGCGCGCCCAGCACACACTTACTCGACGCCGATGCGAATGCGGTTTACCTTCCTTCAGGGTTTCTACTCTTCGTTCGCCAGGCGACGCTATTTGCTCAGCGGTTTGAAGTAGCGAAATTGAAGTTGACCGGCGATCCGTTTCCGATAGCAAGTCCGATTTTTTTTGAAAGAGACAGCTATGCCGCCGCGGTTTCGGCCGCCATCAACGGCACGATTCTGTATCGGACCGGCCCGGGAGTCGGTTTTCGCCGGCTTGTATGGTTTGACCGCTCCGGCAAGGAGCAAGGAAGCGTCGGCACACCGGATCTGGGTTTTCCGCAAAATCCGCAGTTATCACCGGATGGCACGCGTGTCGCTCTGTGGCGAACGTCTGAAGGAAACGTCGACGTGTGGCTCATCGAGACTCTTCGCGGTATACCAACGCGCTTCACAACGGATGCTGCCAATGACAACGTGCCTGTATGGTCGCCCGACGGCAGCCGAATCGTTTTTTCTTCCAATCGCAATGGAGCCTACGATCTGTACATGAAGCCTTCCGCCGGCCGAGTTGCGGAGGTCCTGCTCAAGGAATCCAAGGATAGCAAGCATCCGACGGACTGGTCTTCGGACGGCCGGTTCATTCTGTACCGCGAGCTTACGCAAAAGAGCGGCGAGGACCTTTGGGCGCTGCCGCTCACGGGGAACAAAGAGCCGGTCGCAATAGCCGTCACGGACTTTGAAGAGTTGGCAGGCCAGTTTTCTCCTGATGATCACTGGGTCGCGTATCAGTCGAACGAATCCGGCCAACCCGAAATCTATGTCCAGTCGTTTCCGGAATCGCATGGACCCGTGGCGCTCACCACGGGAGGCGGTATTCAGCCGCGATGGAGGCACGACGGTAAAGAACTCTTCTACTTAACAACGGATGGAAAGCTGATGGCTGTACCTATGGTGTTTTCGGCAGATTCTTCGACTTTTAAACCCGGCACGCCGGTTCCGCTGTTCCCAACCAGGATTACAAGTGACGCGAATCTCACCCGAACGGGACAGCAACAGTACGCCGTCACCGCGGATGGCCAACGCTTCCTCCTGGTTGTCCCGGAAGAGACCTCGGCCTCGGTAAACGTCATTCTGAATTGGGGCGCCGGATCCCGGCAGAAATGATCGCGTGTCAACGGAGGCCGCCTCTTTTCCTGTGAGAAGAAAGCAGATGATGGTTGGACTGCTCAAACACTGCCAATGCTGGTGGGGTTACTTGACGGACGTGACCGAAGGACGCTCGCGCTTCTTTTTGATCTCAATGCCGTGACGCTTGATTTTCTGATTGAGAGTTGACAGTGGAATCCGGAAGTTGTCGGCGGCTTCGGTTTGGCTCCACGAGGTTTGCTCCAGCATTTCGATAATCACCCGGCGCTCGAACGCATCGATGATGTCGAAAAGGGAGTTGTCGCGCGATAAATCGAAGGACGAAAGAGTGGCGTATCTGGACGACGGTGAAACCACGGAGCTCGGAAGGAGATCACGGCCGATGATTTCGTCTTGTGAGAGGACGACAGCGCGTTCCACAACGTTCTCCAGTTCGCGGACGTTGCCCGGCCAGTGATAATCCATCAGAACCTTCAAGGCTTCGGAACTGAAACGGTACAGAGGCTTTCCATTTTCCTCGCAGTATTTCTTCGTGAAAAAATCCACGAGCAGAGGGATGTCTTCCTTTCGATCCCTCAAGGGCGGCAGCTGAATGTTGATCACGTTGAGGCGGTAGAACAGATCTTCCCGGAAGCGTCCCTCGTCGACGAGTTTTTTCAAGTCCACGTTGGTGGCGGCGATTATTCGAACGTCGACTTTAATCGTCTCGATTCCGCCGAGCCGCATGAATTCGCGCTCTTGAATGACGCGCAGAAGCTTGGCTTGGGTCTCCAGTCCGATCGTTCCGATCTCGTCGAAAAAGATGGTGCCCTGGTCCGCCACTTCGAACAAACCCTTCTTCGCGGAGACGGCGCTTGTGAACGCGCCCCGGACGTGCCCGAATAACGTGCTTTCGAGAAGATCGACGGGCATGCTGCCGCTGTTAACCGGAACGAACGGCTTGTCGGCGCGAGTGCTCTTGAGGTGAATCGCTTTCGCGATGAGTTCTTTGCCTGTTCCGCTTTCACCGAGGATCAAAATCGTGCTGCGGCTCGGCGCAATCTGAGTCACCAGATCGAGGACGCTCTGAATCTTCTCGCTCTTTCCAACGATATTGTTGTAGCCGAAGCGTTCCTTCAGCGCGCGCCGCAGTTGCAGGTTCTCGCTCGTCAGCATCCGCTGCTTGACCGCGTTGGCAACGATGACGAGCAGTTTTTCGTTGTTCCACGGCTTGGTGACGTAATCGAAGGAACCTTCCTTGATTGCCGTTACCGCGGTTTCAATGGCGCCCATCGCAGTGAGGATCACAATGGGAAGCGTAGGATCGACGCGCTTGATGTCGCGCTGAATCTCCATTCCCGACTTGCCGGGCAGCATCAGATCGAGCAGCACGAGGTCGTATTGATTGTCTTCGATCTTGCGCATTCCTTCTTCGCCGGTCGCGGCGGTGTCCGTCGTCAGACCTTCAGAGGTGAGAAGGAGTTCGATGCTTTCCCTGATTTCTTCCTCATCGTCGATGATGAGGACCGATCCTTTACGTTTAGACATTCACGGCTTTCCTGAGCAACGGAAGTTCTAGCTTGAATGCAGTGCCGCGTCCCAGCTTGCTGTCGACGGAAATGTTCCCGCCATGCTCCTGTACGATGCCGTAGCTCACGGATAGCCCAAGGCCGGTTCCTTTTCCCACGGCTTTGGTCGTGAAGAATGGGTCGTAGATCTTTTTGATGTTCTCGCGGCTGATGCCGCCGCCAGTGTCCTGTACCGTGATTTCGACTTTGGAATCGACGCTTTCAATTCGGATCCTCAATTCACCGCCGTCCGACATCGCGTCACGCGCGTTCAAGAACAGGTTCATGAAAACCTGTTGAAGTTTTCCGGAATTGCCGAACACGACGGCGTGATCGGTTCGAAAATCACGCTCAACGCCGATCTGAGCCTTCTTGAACTGATGATCGAGGAGCGACAGCGTTTCGGTGATGACGGTATGGACATCCACTTCCGCAAAGTCGGTGGCCGTGGTCCTCGAAAAATTCAGCAAGCTGTTGACGATTTCGGAAGCGCGAAAAGTCTGCTTCGTGATCTTCTCGAGAAGTTTGAATCGTGAATCGTCCGGCGTGATTTCCTTGCGCAGCATCTGCGAATAACTCGATATCACGGCGAGCGGCGTGTTCACTTCATGAGCAACGCCGGCGGCAAGAAGGCCGATGGATGTGAGCTTTTCGTTCTGAACCAGCTGGTCTTCAAGCCGTACGCGATCGGTGATGTTATCGATGATGATCAGCGTTCCCCGTGTCGCACCGGACTTGTCGACGAGCGACGTTGCCGAGAAATTCACGGTCAGCCCGTTCCATGATTGCTTGTACAAGTGGCCGTTCTCGGCAACCCGCTGCAGGAACATGTTCGGAATGATGTCCTCCGTCTTCTTGCCGAAGACTTCATACCGGCTCTGCCCCGTTAGATTCTCTAAGGCGCGGTTCCAGCCCACGATCCGGCCTCCAACGTCGGAAACGACGACTCCGACGTTGATCGATTCGATAATGTTCTCACTGAAGTCCTTGAGGCTCTGGTATTCCGTCGCCTTCTGCTCCAGCGATCGATAGAGCCTCGCGTTTTCAAGGGCGATTCCAATGTAATCGGAAACCGTCTCGAGCAGTTCGACGTCTTCGCTCGTCAGGTAGTCCCCATTTTCCGTCCGGCCGAGTCCGATGTACGCAATCACGCGATCCTTGACGTGGCACGGAATGAAGTAGTTCAGATCATGAACTTCGGTCTCGAAGAAGATGTACGGCCGGCTCGACTTCGCGCTCAGAAACGAAAGGTCGGCATCGGCGGGTATCGTCACGCCGTTCGATCGTGCCCTTACAAAGCGCGACGGATCCGAAGGGTCTTCGAGGAAGATCGCCATGCGATTCACTAAAAGAGCGCGGCTCAGGCGATCGAGAATACGATCCAGCATGGGATCGAGGTGAACTTCGGACCCGAGGGTCCGGCCGAAATCCAGCAGCGTTTGTCGCACGCTGTACCGGTCGCGATAGAAGGCCTTGTCCAGCCAGATCTGAAGTTGATCCTTGATCGGCGCGAACAACAACGCGGCGACGATGGTCGCGAGGAACGGCACGACGCTGGTCGCCGACGTCTCGAAACCGGAGCTCAACAGATTGCCGACCGTGAATGCAAACGCGACATAAAGCCCGACGATGGCCGCGCCCGCCAACGTATACGTGACGCCCCATTTGAAAATGATATCGACGTCCATCAGCCGATAACGCTGAATGGCGTATCCAAACGCAATCGGAATCAAGACCAACGGAAAGACCGCCACGTCCGCAAGTCCCTCCGGAACCACTCCCATCAAACGCGGCACCGACTGCAGGAAAAAATACGGAAGGACCGCCATCGCGGTGCCCCGGGTGACCCACTTCATCTGCTGCAGCAGTTCCGGGGTCGTCACGGTGCGGTACGTGCGGAATAGGACCGCCGCGCTCAGCACAAAATACAAACCGAAGTGGAAGTCGCTGATATTGTCGAGGAAATTTCTCAACACCAGCGGCGACGGAATAAACCCGAGCACCCCCGTTTGAAACGCTACCCATGCCGTCAGCAAAAGCGCACCCGGTATGTAAATCAACGATAGGATTCTGCGGCGTTTCTTGACCCAATAAGGCTCCAGCGGGAATTCGAGACAGAAGTGCAGAAACAAGGGCGGCAGCAATGCGGTTGCGCCCTGATCGAACCAAAAGACTGTCCAGTCGAAAGTGTTGAACTTACCCGTGTAGTGAAAAACGTACAAAACAAACGACGTCAGACAGACGAAGTAAAAGTGCAGCGCCAACGGCGCACGGGACCGCTTCAGCAGAACGAAAAGCCCGACAAGGAAATAAAGAAGTCCGATGATCAGGAGATACAGTCGTTGCTGCTTGACTCGCGCGGAAGGTCCTTCGACGATCAGTGTCGCTTCGAAAGGTTCGGAACCGTTTCGGCTTAATCGATAGGTCGCCTTACCCCACAACCCGACTTTGTTGTAGAGGATTTGAGTGACGTGCCGGTCATTGCGGATCGCCTCGCCGTTGATGGCCTTAAGAATGTCGCCCCGACGTATGCCCGCGCGTTCGGCTGGACCGTCTTTATCAATAAACGTCGCCTCGACACCGTTTTCTCCTTGAATCCAGGAAGCGCCGTCTTCGGGAGGCACAAACTTCCGCTTTTGGTCGACATTCAGCCCTCCCAGGATCAGAACGGCGATCGTCAGCAGAACCGTGGCAATGTATCGAAAAGAGAAGATCCGGCTGCCCATTGTTTTCACTCAATTCAAGCGGTATGGAAACTTGGCATGCGAGCTTCCAAAAATAATATCGCTGAATTCATTGAGTTTAGGGACGGCGGCTCACGAGTTTATACCAAGTTACGAAGCGCATTTACAAAAATCTAAAGTTGATTACCAAAAACTAGAACTTGATGTTGATGCCACCTTTGAACAGACGGGGATACTGAGAGATCTGCATCGACTTTGAAGTATAGGCGTACTCCAACACATTGCGCGCGTCGAGGATCGCCTGAACCTTCCCAGGAATCATGCGGAAACTTGGAAGGTCCTGGGCCACGGTCAGGCTAAGCGACGGGTCGTTGAAGTCGACGGCCTTTTGGTACGGATCCAGGCGAGTCGCTGAGAAACCCGAAACCCATCGGTAAACGGCCGTTACTTCGGTCTGTGTCAAGTCGATATCCGCGTGGAAGCGCGCAGTGACCAGATGGAAGCGTTCGCGTGTCAACGCATTTTGAACTTCATGCGGAAAGCGGGCGGAAGTGTGGTTGGAAACCGCCAGACCCGTCGTCGTGGTATAGCCCAAACCACCCTGGAAGTACTTGAAATTCCGGTTCAGGTGAAGCCGCAGGCCTTCGGAAGGACTGTTGCTGCTGTCCAGGAAGAGCACTCCCCGGCGTCCGTCGCCCGAGTTGGTAAACAGGGCCTGGGTATCCGTTTGATCCTTGAAGACCGCGGCCGACGCGTCCATGTTTTCCGACACGACTCGTGACAACATCACTTCAGTATGCGCGTAACGCTCGAGAGCCGGCGGAATGTAAGCGGCACGATCAAAGTACTCCTTACCGCGGATCGGATCATTTCCAGAGTTCGGAGCTTGCGAGGTTGCGCCCGCCGTAATTGTTGTCCGAGCCTGAGGCACCCACGAAACGGCGAAGCGCGGCCGCAGATAATTCCGATCCGAAAGGGTTCCGACGCGTCCGGCTTCGGCACCGTAGTTGATCACAATGTGATCCGTCCACTGAAAGTTCTCGCCGTATTGCAGTTGGATCTCCTTGAGCTCACCGTTGACCGGATCGCCGACGAGGCTGCCCTGCCGGACGTTGATACCCAGGTCGGTTCGATGGCGATCCGTTGGAGTGAACTGATAATTGGCTCCGAAGCCGCGCGGCTGTGTCGGCTGGTCGTTATATTGTCCGGCAAAAGTGAATCGCGATTTCGCGTCGAGCGGCATGGTTACTGCAAATTGGGACCCGACACCCTCCTCGACACCGCTGGATGTCTCGACCGTTTTCGAATAAACCTGCAAATAACCCGAGTAATCGCTTAGCGGGGCAGTCTTCGTGTTGTCCGGAACGCTCTGAGCCAATTTCAGAACGGGCTGCGTGGATCGAGAGCTGCGAAGAGTCCACAGGATATCGTCGGATTGCGCTTTTTCGCCGGAAACGACTCGCCGGACCACATCAAATGCATTCTGAAGATTAACCGTAAGGGCCGTATTGTTACCGGCTCGGATTTGAATGCCATTCTTCAGCGCGGGAAGAAAACGGGGCATCGTCACTTTTACGGCATACTCACCGGCGAAGAGATTGGGGACTGTGAATCCACCCCACTTGTCGGTGAACGACATCCGTTCCGGAATGGCAGGATTCGACGCGACGACAACAACAAGAGCGCCGATAATCGGAGTGCCCGTAGAATCCCGCACGATTCCCGTGATAGACGATAGATTGCCTGATGCGTGACCGACGGCAGGCGGCATCAGAATCACCGCCAAACCGATCGCAACCACTACCGCAATACCCCAACGTACTGGTCGCATCAAAGGATCTCCTCTTGAGTTATCAGCTTATCGCACCTTGAAAATTGTTTTGCCTGGCGATGCAATTGTCTCCTTCGTCAGGTTATCCGTAATTTTAACCTGTACCGAGTACTCACCGGGCTCTAATTCTGCAAGTTGCAGCGTTTTGACGTAAGTCAATTGCTGAGCCGCGCCGGACAACTCGGTCGCATCCTCCGAAATCTTCTTCACGACATTGCCGTTGCGAGTGATCAGCGTTTCGATCGTCGCCGCAGGTTTGTGTGTGGCGTCGTCCACTTTAAGGCTGTACACCTGAAGCCAGAGGCTCATGCTCTGACTGCGTTCAAAAGTCGACGTGACGTTCGGCACGACCTTCGAGCCTCCAAGAACGAACTGACCGCTGGCGACTTGCCGCGGAGGGAGAGCTTCGATCCTGTCCGCCAGGATCAGCGAACTTGTTGCGAGCTTTTGGTCGGGAATACGAGGAACGGTGAAACCTCGATTGATCATTCCGATGTTGCCGCTGTTGGTGTCTTTGATCACCAGATCCAGTTTGTAAAGACCCGGCCGTAGTGGAACCGTTTTCTGATACTTCGCGTTCGTTTCCAAAGCCCTGCGGTAATCCGCCGGCGTCAACACTTTTTCAATTGGATCTTCAAACTGCTGCGCGATCTTTCCATTCACTCCGGTGATGCGGGCGAAAACATGTGCCTGAGTTTTTTGGAGGCCTTCCGCTTCCTGGAAAGCTAGATCCTTGTAGGGAATCTCGACCGTGATCGGCGTCAACACGGTCTCCTCGGTCACTCGCACAAAGTCCATTCTCAGGTCGAACGGAAGCAGATTGAACGAGAGCTTCGTCGTAACGATTGCTTCCAGATCCTTATATTTCACTTCAGGCGGCCTGAAGATCTTGGAATAGAGATCCAGTCTGTCGAACTGGTTGTACCGCATCCGCGTATTGTTATCTGTCCCCAGCCTGTTTGGATCGCCGCCGTCGATGCCGGCCACGCGATTGGCCTTATCGCAACCGTTATCCTCTTCAGACATAGTGCAGCCGGCACCCGGCACATAAAGAAGAGCATCCTTTTCGTTCGGATCGATCGTCAGCCGATACTCGCCGCTCAGACTCTTGTCGACAAATTCAAGTTCGACATTGTTTCCGAGGCCCTCGATATACCGGTACGTCCACTTCTGGAACGGATAGGTGCTCGTGGTTCCGCCGCCTTCCTCAAACGGACGATCGTACGTACCGCCTGCGGCGTGGTCTTCGATTTCGTCCGGCTTGCCGTGAATGATGTAGATACGGCCACGATCGGTTTTCCACCCGGGCTTGCCGGAGGAGAAACGCTCATTCGCATAGGCGATGCGCTCGTAATGCTCTTCGCGGAATTCGTTTTCGATGGTGTCGGGAGTGGGGTCTCGCCGGAGCCAGAAATTCTCGATAAACTGTTCCCGTTCCTCGTCGGTTGTCAGGCGGTTGAAGGTCGCGCGTTCATCATCGGTGATGATGTAAGCGACGTCCTCCTGAAGCCACCGCTTCATTGTCTTGTTTTCAATCTCCTTCTGCTTCGACTTGGCCCTGTTGGGATCTTCTTTCGGCTGAGCCTTGGGAGGAGTTGATTTTTGCTGGGGGAAAACCACGATGGACGAAAAGAGGACCACAGAAACGAGGGCGGCGAATATCCCTCTACGATTCATAGACACCTCGAAGATCGGTATGCACAATAAGTATTAACGACCAAGTATCATAGCATTAGCAGCTATTGAGTCAACCGGTTGTGAGTCCGTTTAGACTCAAGTTTTCCGACCAGTCGCTATCAGGTGCCGCCACGCACGGCTTGGTACGACCCGTTTTTTGCTCTAGAATCTTTAGCTTTTAACTACGGGGGAGACTTCCACACATCCATGTTGGATTTGGCTTACCTTCGCGAAAATCTGGAAGATGCTCGCCGGCGTCTCTCCCACAGGGGCTTTTCACTCGACGTAGAGACGTTCGAGAGGCTGGATAGTGAGCGAAAAAGTCTCATCGTCGAAGCCGAACGGCTCAGGGCGTTGCGTAACACTGCATCCGAAGACATTGCACGTCTCATGAAAGCAAAGGTCGACGTCACTGAAAAGCGCAATGAAATGAAGGCTGTGTCTCAAAAAATAGGAGAACTCGAAAAGGCGCTCGGACCCGCAGAGGAAGTGATGTTCCGGTTTGCCGCAAACATCCCGAATCTGCCGGACGCGGATGTGCCGGTCGGAGAGGGCGAGAAAGAGAACGTCGAGATCCGGCGAGTCGCCGAGCCACCCCCATTCAATTTCGAACCGAAAGCTCACTGGGATCTTTGCCCGGCTCTCGGCATTATGGATCTCGAGCGGGCGACTAAAATCACTGGTTCGCGCTTTCCACTTTTGGCCGGTCTGGGCGCCCGGATGGAGCGAGCATTGATCAACTTCATGCTCGACATCCACACGAACGAGCGCGGTTACACCGAGGTCGTTCCGCCCTTCATGGCAAACTCGAAGAGTTTGTTTGGAACCGGTCAACTGCCGAAATTCGAAGAAGACCTCTTCAAGGTTCGCGATACGGATTACTACCTGATTCCGACAGCGGAGGTTCCCGTCACCAATATTTATCGTGACGACATCATCGACGAGCAGCGGCTCACGGTAAAGTTCACAGCATACACACCGTGTTTCCGAAGCGAAGCCGGTTCCTACGGTAAAGATGTTCGCGGGATCTTTCGCCAGCACCAGTTCAATAAAGTCGAGCTGGTCAAATTCACACGTCCGGAAGATTCTTCCAAGGAACTCGAATCGCTCGTGAACGACGCGGAGGAAATCCTGCGTCGATTGCGCCTTCCATACCGTGTGGTCATCCATTCAACGGGCGACATGGGTTTCAGCGCTGCCAAAAGCTACGACCTTGAAGTATGGTTGCCCGGACAAAGCGCTTACCGCGAGATTTCAAGCTGCAGCAACTTCCGCGATTTTCAGGCGCGGCGCGCGAATATACGGTACCGGCCGTCGAGCGGCGGCAGGGTTCGTTTCGTTCACACGTTGAACGGGTCCGGTCTCGCGATCGGCAGGACGTGGATTGCCATCGTCGAAAACTATCAGCAGAAAGATGGTTCGGTCATCATCCCCGAAGCGCTCCGGCCGTACCTCGGCGGCGCCGACGTTATTCGGCCTCACGCGGTGATCTGATGAAACGCGCGCGCAGCATCGTTTTTCTCGCCGCAGGAGTCTGGTGCGCGGCGATCATATTGGCGCCGATTCTTCATCTCGGGCCGGTTTACGAGTTTTTTTCGAGGATCTGTCATCAGGACCCGGATCGATCGTGGGCGCTGGCGGGAACGAGCCTCCCGGTGTGCATTCGCTGCGCGTCCATCTATTTCGGCTTCTTTATCGCGTGCGGCTTTGCAAGACGGCCGGACTTCCGGCTTCTGAAGGCCGCCGTTATTGCCACCGCGCTGGAGTTCATTTTCGCGCGTCTTGCCGTCGATTCTTCGTGGCTGCGCAGCGTCACCGGCGTCTTTCTTGGCGCATCGGTCGCTCCGTTTGTGATCGCGGGCGTTCACGACATGTGGAACAAGTACGGAGTCGTGCGTGGCGCAGTGTAGAGAGTGCGGAACCGATCTACCCGAACAGGCCCGGTTTTGTTTGAACTGCGGGGCCCCCGTGAAACCACCGTCGCCGGACGTTCCAGCAACGGAACCGGCGCCGCCACCCACACCTCCGCCCGACCTGGATTTCGTTCGACCGGCATTGACGGGCGGCGCATTTCTCGGAATTCTTTCATCGCTGCCGATCATCGCAGCGGGCAATTGTTTTTGTTGTATGTGGGTGCTGGGCGGAGGCGCGATCGCGACGCTCTTGTTATCCAAACAGCAACCCGGTAGACGATTGACTTACGGTGACGGCGCCTTCGCCGGCGTGTCGAGCGGACTGTTCGGCGCCATGATCGCCACACTCATCTCGATCCCTTTGAAAATCGTCAGCGCGCCGTTTGTCGCATCTCAGCGCGACTCGATGGAAACCATGCTCAAGGATTTTCCCGAGCTTCTGGAGTTCTTCCGCCGAATCACGTCTCCCGAGATCTCCGCGTTAACCTTGACCGTAACATTCATCTCGAATCTGATCACGTACGCGCTGTTTGCGATGATCGGCGGCATCCTGATGGCGGCTTATCTCGAGCGTCAATCCCGGGGAACGTCGCGGGTTTAGCAGATAGACAGGGGCGTCCCATCACACAGCCAGTCATGCGACGGGACGTCCCGGGTGGATGGTGTTCATGATGGTGGTTACTTGCCGAAGACGCCTCTGTAAAGATACGCATACGCCGCGACCAACGCGACCCATGCGCCTTTGAGCCAGGATTGCCAAAGCTCAAGGCTGGAGACCCGCGCCGACAGCTTGCGAATCTCGGTTAGTTCGCCTTCGATGCGTCCGAGAGCTCTGAGGATTTCGTCGAGAGTTTCCATGATGTGCTCCCCGGAAATACAGGCGCCGACCACGAAAGCATGGAGACGCCTGCACTCGCCGTTACGCGCAGATATGCGCTACCGGATCACTCCAATCGGAGTAGCCCGTGGAACCACCGATCGCTCGAACCTGGATGGAATAGGTCGTTCCAGGCGAGAGGCCACCGACCGGCATGGAGCGTGAATTGGTAAAGAGGCCACCGGCTTGCCACGAACCGGAGACCTTGTCGCCGCCCAGAGCCGCCGTCCGCACTTCATAGGTCCTCGCGCGGGGAACAGCGTTGACCCGGACCACGAGCTGCGACGTATTGCCGAAGTCGATGCGCGTGATCGTCGGCTTGTTCAGAGGCTGGCGAGCGCGAGCCAGGCTTATGGGCGCGAAACCGGTTTTGAGAACACTCGCCGCCTCTCCGCCGCAGGCGTCCTGGACGTAGTACGACAGCCTGCGAAGGAGCGCAATCAATTGCGCGCGTTCCTTGTTCTTGTGTGCTGTTGCCGCGAGCCCTCCGTAAGGTTTCGCAGCGATGGCCACGGTGAGGCTATCGCATGCCGCCTGTACCGTCTTCAGGTCGACCGGGGGATTCGGAAAATCCGTGTTCCCGGTCAATCCCTGGATGACTGCGCCGGCAGTGGCAATGAGTCGATTGTCGCTCTGCGAGCTGAAACTCTGCAGAATCCGAATGTGTTGTGACATAATCGTTTCTCCTATAGTTAATGGTTGTTGTTTTTGAACGACTGACCGCCGGCGCATCGCCGGCGGTTTTTCTTTGCGAACGAGTCGATCTTTTGCGTCGCAAAGAAACCTGCTTCCGCCGCGGGAAAGACTCTGTCCGCGGCTGAAAACCTTTGTCCATCGCGAAAATGATTTTCTTAACGAAGGAAATCGTTGCCGGAATCGACAACAAAACCTTGTTCGACCCGGAGAAAGTCGTGTCGAAGGCCGAAACCATCGGCCGAGCCGCCGAAAAGACTTTGCCGGCCGTCGAAAAGATCATTTCAGTAGCTGAAAAGATCCTGTCTCCGGCGCAGGCCGCAACCCGTTGAATCGGCGCTCCTTACGCAGTCCTGTAAAGACCTGATCCGCCGCTGAATTGATCCTTGCCGTCACGCTTAATCATTTCATACATAGTTACTTTATAATCTATTATAGTACCTTACTAAGTAATATACACAGTAAATACAAATGGTCAGTAGATGTCAATAGGGATTCTTACCAATATGGACCGGGGGGAACGAACGCGGCGAATTGCACACCATGGAGGGCGCGCGCATTTCCACGTACCCCGCTGGGGCACGGATTGCGTGCGGCACGCCGGCGTGAAAGGATATCAGCCGCCGGTACGCGCGCGTCTTTCTCAGCGCGTACCACCGGCCTACGGAGCTACTGAAATTCGCACCCTGGAAGGGTGCTGGGATCCTCGCACCCCGTTGGGTGCGGATCCTCTTGAAATCGTCATACCGGTGGTTACGCTCGCTGCGCTCGCTAACCACCGGCTACTCTCCGGGCACGCGTCCGGCGTGCGAAAATGGTCAAACACCTAAGGATTAGTCGTAATCCTCGTAGCCGCCGCCGGGCCCACCCGGCATGGGAGCGGCCCTCTTTTTCTCCGGCAGTTCAGTGATGAGCGCTTCAGTCGTCAACAGCAGACCCGCGATGGATGACGCGTTTTGGAGCGCCACGCGGACGACCTTCGTCGGATCGATGACGCCGGCGTGAACCAGGTCCTGGATCTTTTCTTCGTCCGCATTGAAACCAACCGAGAAGGTGGATTCACCGCGAACCTGTTCGACGATGACGGCGCCGTCATGTCCCGCGTTGACAGAAATCATGCGTAGCGGCTCTTCCAACGCGCGACGGATGATGAGAGCGCCGGTTCGAAGATCGCCTTCGAGGGTCTTGATGAGCTTATCGAGCGCCTTTTGCGTCCGGAACAGCGCGATACCGCCACCCGGAACAATGCCTTCTTCGACAGCCGCTTTTGTGGCGTGCAGCGCATCTTCAACGCGAGCCTTCAATTCCTTCATCTCGGTTTCGGTTGCGGCACCGACTCGAACGACAGCGACGCCGCCGGCCATCTTCGCCAGACGCTCCTGAAGTTTCTCGCGGTCGTAATCGGAGGTGGTCTCCTCGATTTGTGTTTTGATCTCGCGAATACGCCCTTCGATGGCCGCCTTCTTTCCTGAGCCTTCAATCACCGTGGTGTTGTCCTTATCGATGACGATCTTCTTCGCTCGGCCGAGATCCTGCACTTTGACGTTTTCGAGTTTGATACCGAGATCTTCGGTAATCGACTTCGCGCCGGTCAGAATCGCGATATCGCCCATGATGGCCTTCCGCCGATCGCCGAAAGCCGGGGCTTTCACCGCGGCGACCTTGATGGTGCCGCGAATCTTGTTCACGACGAGCGTGGCCAGCGCCTCGCCATCGACATCTTCCGCAATGATCAACAAGGAACGGCCTTCGCGCGCGACCTGTTCCAGCAGCGGAATCAGTTCGCGCATGACCGAAATTTTCTTTTCATGAACGAGAATGAGCGGATCTTCGAGAACGGCTTCCATGCGGTCGGGGTTTGTGACGAAGTAAGGAGACAGGTAACCGCGGTCAAATTGCATGCCTTCGACGAATTGCAGATCGGTCTTCATCGATTTGGCTTCTTCGACCGTGACTACACCGTCCTTGCCGACTTTTTCCAAAGCATCGGCGATCAACGCGCCGATCTTCTTGTCGTTGTTCGCGGAGATCGACGCGATCTGCTCCTGTTCCTTGCGGCTCTTTACCGGCTTGGAAAATTTCTGCAGCTCTTCAACGACAGCTTCCACCGCCCGATCGATTCCGCGTTTCAGGTCCATGGGATTCGCGCCGGCGGTAACGTTCTTGATACCTTCCCGAAAAACGGCCTGGGCCAGGATCGTTGCCGTCGTGGTTCCGTCGCCCGCGAGGTCGCTCGTCTTGCTGGCGACTTCCTTCACCATCTGTGCGCCCATGTTTTCGTAGCGATCGGGCAGATCGATCTCTTTGGCGACGGTGACACCGTCTTTCGTAACCAGCGGAGAACCGAATTTACGATTCAAAACAACGTTTCGTCCCTTGGGGCCCAGGGTCACCTTCACGGTGTCGGCTAGAGCATTGACGCCGCGCAGCATTTTTGCACGCGCGTCATCCCGGTAAATCAGCTCCTTTGCAGGCATCGTCTTGTTCCTCCTCAAAATAGGTGTGAATGTGAATGTGAATTAGCACTCAAATATAGCGAGTGCCAAATCATACCGAAGCCTGTGCATGAAAGAAAGGGACATCAGGAAGCCATGGCGGGGACGTTTTGGAACCGCAGTTCGCCATGGCTGTCCACGTCCGCGACGACGTTTTCACCGGACTGAATTTCGCCGTCGAGAATCTTCAACGCCAGCGGATCGGCCAGCAGCTTCTGAATGGCGCGTTTCAAAGGACGCGCGCCGAACGACGGGTCGTAGCCTTCCTTGAAAAGCGCTTCGCGCGCGGCCTTTGAAAGCTCGAGCGTGATCTTCCGGTCCGCCAGATGCCGCCGCAAAACCTCCAACTGAATGTCGATGATCTTCGCGATGTGCTCCTTACCGAGGCTCTTGAAGATGATGATGTCGTCGATGCGGTTCAAGAACTCCGGCTTGAAATGGGCGCGAAGTTCGTCGCGCACGGTTTTCGAGGAAAGCCCTACACCGACGTTCGACGTCATGATCAGGACCGTGTTTTTGAAATCGACAGTGCGGCCTTTGCCGTCGGTCAATCGGCCGTCATCGAAGATCTGCAACATGATGTTCCAGACATCCGGATGCGCTTTCTCCACTTCGTCAAGCAACACGACCGAATACGGCCGCCGCCGGACGGCTTCGGTCAGATAACCGCCCTCGTCGTAGCCCACATATCCCGGGGGAGCGCCGATCAACCGAGATACAGCATGCTTTTCCATGTACTCGGACATGTCGACGCGCACCATCGCGCGTTCGTCGTCGAAGAGAAACTCCGCCAGAGCTCTCGCCGATTCGGTTTTCCCGACGCCTGTCGGACCAAGAAACATGAACACACCGATGGGACGATTCACATCCTGCAAACCCGCACGCGACCGTCGAATCGCATTGGACACGGCTTTCAGCGCTTCTTCCTGGCCGACTACTCTTCTCGCCAGCAGTTCCTCCATCCGGACCAGCTTCTGGACCTCACTTTCCAGCATCTTTGTAACGGGGATTCCCGTCCATTTGGCGACGATGCGAGCAACGTCTTCCTCATCGACCTGTTCCTTCAACATGCGGTCGGTTTGCTGAATCTGCTCCAGCGTGGCGCTCGCGTCTTTAAGTTTCTGGTCCAGTTCCTGAAGCCGGCCGTAGCGAATTTCCGCAACTCGCGCATAGTTGCCCTGCCGCTCGGCCTGCTGCTCTTCGATGTGGGCCTGCTCGATCTGTTCCTTGAGCGCGCGAATGCCCTGAATCGTTTCCTTCTCGCGCTGCCATCGAAGTTTCATTTCCGTGGACTGCTCACGCAATTCGCTGAGCTGTCTTTCGATGTCGGACAGGCGATCGCGCGATCCGCGATCATCTTCCTTACTCAAGGCCTGGCGTTCGATTTCGAGCTGAATGACCTGCCGCTCGATGGTGTCGATTTCAACGGGCAGCGAGTCGATCTCCATGCGAAGGCTCGCAGCAGCTTCATCGATCAAATCGATAGCCTTATCGGGCAGAAACCGGTCCGTGATGTACCGATGCGAGAGCATTGCTGCAGCCAGGATCGCGGAATCCTTGATCTTGACGCCATGATGGATTTCGTAGCGTTCTTTCAGGCCGCGCAAGATCGCTATGGTGTCTTCGACCGTCGGTTCGCCGACGAATGTTTTCTGAAATCGGCGTTCGAGCGCCTTGTCTTTCTCGATATATTTCTGATACTCGTTCAGCGTCGTCGCGCCAATGCATCGGAGGTCCCCACGCGCGAGTGCCGGCTTGAGCATGTTCGAAGCGTCCATCGAGCCCTCGGCGCCGCCTGCGCCGACAAGCGTGTGGAGCTCGTCGATGAAAAGAACAATGTCGCCGCCGGACTCTTCGATTTCCTTCAACACCGCCTTCAAACGATCTTCGAATTCGCCGCGATATTTCGTGCCCGCAACCATCGCGCCCAGATCCAGGGCGACGATCCGCTTGCGCTTGAGCGATTCCGGAACATCGCCGGCAACAATTCGCTGCGCGAGACCCTCGACGATGGCCGTCTTTCCCACGCCAGGTTCGCCAATCAAAACGGGATTATTCTTCGTGCGCCGGGAAAGAATCTGTATGACCCGACGAACTTCTTCGTCACGGCCAATGACGGGATCGAGCCGGCCTTTACGAGCCAGTTCGGTGAGGTCGCGTGAATATCGTTGCAAAGCCTGATATTTTTCCTCGGGATTTGGATCCGTGATCTTCTGGCTTCCGCGAATCCCGACAAGCACCTTGAGAATCGCGTCCCTGGTTACACCCAGAGATTGCAGGAGGCGTCCAGCCTCCTCGCCCTTTGCCGTTGACAGCGCGATTAGAAGATGTTCGGTGCTGACATACTCGTCCTTGAATTGATCGGCTTCCTTGAACGCACCGTCGACCACCTTCGTTAAAGCCGAGCTCAGGTAGAGTTCGGACTCCCCCTGCACTCTCGGAAGACGTTCCACGGCGCCGGAAAGATCGCGGGCTAGAGTCTGCAGATTCACTCCGAGTTTCTGAAGAATCGGTAGAACGACGCCGTCCTTTTGGTCGACGAGCGCCCATAAAAGATGTTCCGGTGTAACCTGTGGATTGTTCTTCTCGCGGGCATGTGCCTCCGCCGATTGCAGGGCCTCCTGGCTTTTCAGCGTTAACTTGTCGAAGCGAATCATGGTCCGTTATCCCCCAATATCAATTTGTTTCGGCTTCGCCTGGTTCTTTTTGGGAAGAGCGATCCTGAGAACGCCGTCTTTGTAGTCCGCGCGAATCTTCTCGTCATCGACGCTGGCGGGAATCGAAAATGAACGGCTGAAACCGCCGTATGCGCGCTCGATCCGGTGATAGTTCTCTTCTTTGGTTTCTTTTTCGAGCCGCCGTTCGCCCTTGAGCGTCAAGACGTTGTTCTCGAGGTGGAGTGTAATGTCCTTCCTCTCGAGCCCGGGCACCTCGGCCTTTACGATAATTTCACCTTCCGTTTCATAAATATCGACTGCCGGACTCCAGGTTGTGGTTGCCGCCGGCTCTTCGGGCCGCCAGCCACGTCCAGCCTCATCGAACAAGCGATTCATGCGTTCCTGTAATGAGTTCAAGTCTCGAAATGGGTCCCAGCGTTTCATAGCTGTTCCTCCTGGCACTAATCTTAGTCGATTAACACCATATGATCTGAGTATATGGCTGTCAATACATGACCTGTAAAATGAAACATTTCAGGTACAAAGTCTCCGGAACTCCAAGCAGTACAGGATGATCCGGGGACTGGTTGCGCCGCTCCAGGACGCGAAGCCAGCAACCGGCGTCCCTCGCAGCGTCCGCCAGCATCGTTGCGAACAGGGTCTCGGTGACGTGGTGCGAGCACGAACATGTAATAAGGATGCCGCCCGGCCGAAGCAATCGCATGGCTCGGTGATTGATTTCCTTATAACCCCTCAAGGCGCCTTCGAGGCTTTCCTTGTTCTTGGCGAAAGCGGGCGGATCCAGAATGATGGTGTCGTAGCGGGCACCGTCTTTGAATCGCTGGCGCAGAAAGTCGAAGGCATTCGCTTCGAAGCAATGGATGTTCCGGATGCCGTTTCTTTCAACGTTGGATTTCGCCAATTCCAAAGCCGACCCCGAAATATCCACGGCCTCCACGCGTTCGCAGCGGTCGGCGACGTGGACGGCAAAACCGCCCGCATAGGTGAAAGCATCCAAAGCTTCGCCGTGGGCGTAACGGGATGCGGCGCGATGATTGTCTCGCTGATCCAGGTACGATCCGGTCTTCTGCCCGCTGAGAAGGGATACGCCGATTTGCTTTGCGTCCTCGTCGACGATCACCGGGTCGGGAAGGGGCGCGCCGGTAACTTCCTGTTTCAGCTCAAGACCTTCCAGTTCGCGGACCCTGCTATCATTTCGGATGACGATCGACTGCGGCCGATAGCGATCGGAAACAATATCTATTAATAGAGGTAGAAGCCGATCGGCGGACTGGATGAGAGCCTGAACGACCAGCCGGTCGGCGTATCGATCGACGATGAGACCGGGAAGAAGGTCGCCTTCCGAATAAACGCGCCGGCTGAGTTGCGGATCGACACCGATACTGCCGCGAAATGCGTCGGCCGACTCGAAGCGCGAACGCAAAAACGTTTCGTCGATGGGGATGTCGGATTTCGTAAGGACGCGCAATGCGATCTGGGATTTCGAACTGTAGAATGCTTTGCCGAGCACGGTTCCACGCTCGTCACGCACGCGAACAATTGCGCCGGGCTCCGCGTGGCTATCGGCGATGTCGCTGCGATAGACCCACAGGTGACCCCATCGAATGCGATCCGCGCCCCGCTTGCGAATCCGTACATCTCCGCCCTCGAGCACTATAGACCTCCATGCACATTTCGGATTTCGATTATGAATTGCCGGCTGAATTGATCGCGCGCGAACCGGCAAAACCGCGCGACGCGTCGCGGATGTTGGTGCTGAACCGGCAGTACGGATCGATCGTCGATGCGAATTTCAGACAGCTCCCGGATTTTCTTCAGTCCGGCGACGTCCTTGTCATCAATGATACGCGCGTGATTAAGGCTCGCATGTACGGAAGGTTGGAGCGCGCGGACGGCAAATCGCGTGAGGTGGAAGTTCTTTTCGCAAATCCCGTGTCCACGAATGTCTGGGAAGTTTTGTGCAAGCCGGGTAAGCGAATCCGCCATGGCGACTTGATCACTTTCGCCAACGGCGCCGCCGGATGCATCGGCGAGACTCGCGATCACGGTCTGCGGCTGATGACGGTGAGTGGAGCCGATGTGATCGAGTTGCTGGACAAGTTCGGCCACGTTCCGCTCCCGCCCTATATTTCCCGGCCCGACAGAGAATCCGATGTTGCGGAATATCAAACCATGTTCGCCGCAAGACCTGGAGCTGTCGCAGCGCCGACTGCGGGTCTGCATTTCACGCCGGCGGTTCTGGAAAAACTGTCGGAACGTGAAGTGGAAATTGTCAGGCTGACGCTGCATGTCGGCATCGGTACCTTTCTGCCCATCCGCGAAGACGATCCCCGACGACACCAACTGAAACCCGAATGGTTTGACATTTCGGAAGATGCCGCGCGACGTCTGTCAACGGCTCGAGCCGCAAAGCGACGGATCGTGGCAGTTGGCACGACGTCGACCCGAACGGTGGAATACGTCGCCAGCAGACATTCGGCGATCGGCTCAAGTTCAGGCTTTGCGGACCTTTATATTATCCCGGGCTACAAATTCCAGATCGTGGACGCGTTGCTCACCAACTTTCATCTGCCCAGGTCGACGCTTCTGCTTCTCGTCAGCGCCTTCGCCGGCCGTGAACTGATTCTGAAGGCGTATGCGCACGCCATCGAGCAGCGATATCGCTTTTACAGCTACGGCGATTGCATGCTGATTCTGTAGTGGTATTTGGGTTCTCACATAAGTTGACACTCCTAGGTTTTTGGGTATAATGCCCGCCGGTCTAAACTTTGGAGCGTGTTGTAGTTGCGTTCGGTCCCAGGTCGCGAGTTTAGGCGGGAACAGGTTCATCGGGCAAAGGAGTCTGAGTTAAATGAGTAAAGAAACAGGCAAAGTAAAATGGTTTAACAATAAGAAAGGGTTCGGGTTCATCGAACGGGCTACGGGCGGCGATGTTTTTGTCCATTACTCCGCAATCGTCAGTGATGGATACAAGACTCTTAAAGAAGGTGACAACGTCGAATTTACGATCACCCAGGGACCGAAGGGTTTTCAGGCTGAGAACGTCGAAAAACTGGCGTAAACTACAAAGACCCTGCGGGTTCGTGACTCCGCAGGGTCTTGTTGTCTCTGCTAATAAATGAGCACGACCGTATCTACCACACTCCGTCCCGACCTCGAATTTTCCTCGCAACAGCATCTCGGAAAGAATTTCACAGTCGTCAAAGATCCGGTTACCAAACGGTATTTCCGTTTCACCGAAAATCAGACCGCCATTCTCGAATTGCTGCGCGAGCCGCATACACCATCGGCGCTCGCGGCCGCTGCTTCCGAAAAGTTGGGCGGCGAGGTGCGTGTCGAAACGATCGAGTCATTCCTGAAGTCGCTCGAAGACAAACTGCTTCTCGATAACGAAAGCGTTCGTGACAAACTCGAACGTTATCCGAAGCGAAAGCCCGGCTCGCGCAACCTGCTTTACTGGAAACTGGCGGCGTTCAATCCCGAACGCATTTTCAACTGGCTGGTTCCTCGCACGGCGTGGGCATTCACCCGGGGTTTTCATGTCCTGGCGCTTCTCATCATCGGCACCGGACTGGTGATCAACTATCTGCATCTCAACGAACTCAAAACCAGTGTTTTCGATCTTTTGAACCTGAATGGTTTGTTGATGCTCTACGTCGTGACGCTCAGTGTCG
>CAZPBY010000079.1:0-27962 GCA_964584785.1 uncultured Solibacteraceae bacterium | reverse complement strand
GACCGCATCGCCAACGAACTTCGCATACTCCAATCGATCCGTATGGGCAGCGTCGGACTGAAGGTCGGCACGATCTGCGAAGCGCGAACGCACCTTTATCTGCACCTCGGCAACAAAACCCAGATTTGGGACACCTGCGCCCCCGAAGCGATCCTGAGAGAATCCGGCGGCCGGATGACGGACGTCTTCGGAGATCCCCTGGAATACAGGCAGTCCGATGTCAAAAATCAACGTGGAGTGATCGCCAGCAACACCGTGATTCACGATCGAACGCTTGCCGTGGTGCAGCGAATACTGTCGGAGAAAAACGTCTCCTGAGTTTCGGGACGGACCTGAATTTTTGGGCAGGCCTGGATTCTCAAACTGCCCCCTTCCCGCCGCCCATTTCCCATCCAAATAAGGTATGCTAACCGCCGTAAACCCACGGCGGGAGTGTGCTGTGGGAGGCTCGAGATCCAGGGAGTCGTTGTGCAAAAGCTCGCCGAGATATGTATCCGCCGTCCGGTTTTCGCCGCAATGATCATCATGGCGCTGGTTGTGGTGGGCGTCGCCTCATACTTCAAACTGCAAGTCGATCGCAATCCGAAAGTCGACCTTCCAAGTGTCACAGTTCGAACGGTGCTTCCCGGTGCGTCACCCGAGGAAGTGGAGACGCAGGTTTCGCAGACTCTCGAGGAGCAGGTGAACACGGTCGAGGGTATTACCGAACTGCGATCGTTTTCGCAGCAAAACAGTTCGAATCTGTTCCTCACCTTCAACCTCGATCGCGACATTGAAACCGCGACGCAGGACATACGCGATCGCATTGCCGTTGCGCAGCGTTTTCTGCCCTTGAACGCGCAGCCCCCGATCGTGACGAAGTTCGACAGCGACAACTCTCCGTCGCTCTCGCTGTCCCTCTCGTCGCCGACTCGTCCCATCCGCGAAATAACGGAGTTGGCGGACAAAGTCGTGAAGCTGCAACTGGAGCGCGCGGCCGGTGTCGGTGAAGTTCGAATCGTCGGCGGCCTCGATCGCGCCGTGAGTGTTTGGATCGACGCGGACAGGCTCGCGGCCTACGAGATACCTATCACGACGGTGCGGGATGCGCTGGTTCGCCAGAACTCGGACGTTCCCGGTGGTAACGTTACCTCGGAAAAGACGGAGCAAACGCTGCGAACGATGGGCCGGGTGGCGGATCCGAAGTCGTTCAACGACATCGTCGTGGCTGTCATCAACGGCCAGCCCATCAAGATGTCGGATCTCGGCTACGTCGAGGATGGGACCAAGGAACAGCGAAGTTTCGCCCGGATCGACGGCGTCCCATCGGTAACGCTTGAAGTGCGCAGGCAGTCCGGTTCCAACACGGTGGCCGTGATCGAAGCGGCGAAGGATGCGTTGAGCAAGGCCGTGCCTCTGCTTCCTCCGGACGTCAAGATCACGATAGTCGAGGATCAGTCCGGATTCATTTACTCCGCGCTTCACGAAATCAACACACACCTGATCATCGGCGGCATTCTGGCGTCGCTCGTAGTGTTCCTGTTCATGCGAAGCTGGCAGGCCATGGTGATCGCCGGTGTCGCCATCCCGTGCTCGCTGATTTCCGCGTTCGGGGCAATGTGGGCTTTGGGTTTCACGATGAACAGCGTCACGATGCTGGCATTGGTTCTGATGGTAGGCATCGTTATTGATGACGCTCTCGTTGTGCTCGAAAATATCTTCCGCTTCACGGAGGAAAAACACCTGGCGCCGTTCGAAGCGGCGCGCGCGGCGACGGCGGACATCGGTCACGCCGTCATGGCAACGACGCTGAGTCTCGTCGTGATCTTCGTCCCCGTCTCGTTCATGTCGAGCATCGCAGGACGTTTCCTCTATCAATTTGGAATCACCGCGGCGGTCGCGGTTCTGGTGAGCCTGCTCGTGTCGTTCACGCTGACACCGATGATGGCCGCAAGACTTCTGCGCAGCCACCAGGGCGGCACTCACGTAGTGGCCCAATCGCGACGCGGATTTTACCGCCACATCGACCGGGCTTATGCCGCTTGTTTGCGGTTTGCGTTGCATCACCGGTTGCTGGTTGCCACGGTCGCAGTGCTTGTCATTATCGCAACGGTGCCGATGTACAGACTGCTGCGCCAGGACTTCTTCCCCGCCAATATCGACGACGGAGCCTTCAGCGTCAATTTCACGTTTAATCAGGGCATGAGCATTCCGGCTCAGTACAACGTTCTGCTGGCGATGGAAAAGGACCTTCGCCAGATCCCCGGCGTGGTTCAGGTGCTGACGACCGTCGGTGGAATGGGTGGCGGCGGTGGAATGGGCGATGCCCGCGCCTATCTCGCACTGCAGCCCCACGAAGAACGCGTGCTCTCGCTGACCCGTCTTGCCAAGGGTCTTTTGCACGGACATCCCGGCGAAGCCTTTCAAGGCAACTTCCATCAGCGCGACATTATGAATGTCGTGCGGCAGAAACTTCGAAAGTATAAGGACGTCCGCGCACAGGTCACCAACCAGCAGACCATTAATCTCGGCGGAGGTCCCGTCGACATTTCGTTTGCATTGAAGGGGCCGGATCTCCAGAAGCTGTTCGACTACGCCGAGAGCCTTCGGTCTCGTTCAGACGAGTTACACATTACGGACGGAAGCGTGTCGTTGCAGCTGAACAAGCCGGAACTGCGCGTGATCATCGATCGCGATCGTGCGGCGGACCTCGGAGTGGACACTCAGACGATTGCGAGCGCCCTTCGGTTTATGGTTGGCGGCGACGAACAGGTTTCACGGTTCCACGATCCGAACGTGAACGAAGACTACGATGTTCAGCTACGGCTGCTGGCGGAGTATCGCGATACGGCCGACAATATCCAGCTTCTCTTCGTACCGGGCCGCAATGGACGCCTCGTACGGCTCGACAATCTCGTCCACCTCGAAGAAGCTCGAGCGCCGTCCCGTATCGAGCGTCTCGATCGTCAGCGCCAGGTCAGCTTGCGTGCGTCGGTCGCACAGGGTTACGGTCTGGGAGACCGCATCGAAGCTTTACAACAGGCGGCCGCCGACTTCCATATGCCTCCGGGTTATACGACCACCATCGCCGGCCGAGGCAAGGAATTGGAACGAACATTTACCGAGTTTTTATGGGCGTTCCTGCTCTCGGTCATCTTCATGTACATGATCCTCGCGTCGTTGTTCGAGAGTTTGACGCACCCGTTGACCATTCTTCTGTCGCTGCCTCTGGCCATTCCATTCGCGCTGTTCTCGCTGTGGATGACCGGGAACAGTCTGAACCTGTATTCGGCCCTTGGCATTCTTGTGCTGTTCGGAATCGTGAAGAAAAACGCCATTCTGCAGGTCGATCAGACGAACAACCTGCGGGCGCAGGGAATGCCGCGATATGAAGCGTCGATACAGGCGAACCGCGATCGACTGCGCCCGATTCTGATGACGACATTTACTCTGGTCGGAGGAATGCTTCCGCTGGCAGTGGGCACCGGCCCGGGCTCAGAAGAACGGCGTACGGTCGCCGTCGTGGTTATCGGGGGTCAGTTGCTTGCCTTGTTCCTGACGCTGGTCGTGACGCCGGTCGCGTATTCCATAATGGATGACGTCACCTCAGCACTGCGCCGCATCTTTAAGCGTCCGGCGCCGGTGCGTCAGGAACCGGTACCTCAGCCACAGGCCATAGGCGCCCAGCATTTTTTTGAAGCGGACCGAAAATAAACTGGCGGGCCGTCGCGAGGACGAACATTGCGGCGACGAGCCATACGCACTGCCTGAGAACGGCCGTTACATCCAGCGCTTGTTGAACGGCATGGAAAGGTTTGCCGTAAACCAATTCCATGTGCGCCCAATAGACCAGCAATGACGCCTGACCAAAGGCGAGCATGGGACGCCACTTCGAGCCTTGCGTCAGCTTACACCACCTGTAGACGCCCTAGAGCACTATCGACAGCCAGCCGGCACGAACAAGGAAGTAATGCGGACTCGTTAGGCAATAATCAAAAAAACCGTACTCGAAAATTTTGAAGAACGGCATCGCCATACCAATGGCACAGGCAAGAATTCCTCCGCCGACGATCCAGGAGAAGAATCGGTCTTCGACGTTTCGCGTTCGCGCTTCCAAAACCGCATATCCAAACGTGATGCCGGTTAGCGCAAATGACATCCAGGGGAACAGGCTGAAGTAGTAGGAATGGCCGTTGCCGTTGAGGTAATCGAGAACCGGTCCCGGCAGACCCGAGTGAATCGGGTATACCCAAGGTGTGATGAACACGGCCACGCCGGCCAGCGTGCCCATGGCAATGATGTTTTGCCTTCGGGTTTTGAAACCGATTGAAAGCAGGCCCACGAGCAAGGACGAAACGGCGATGCAATTCAACGTGTCGACGCGGAAGATTCCGCTCCAATTCGATGCGGGTCTCCAGATCCAATACTGCTCGATTCGATACGCATAGGCGAGCATCAGAATCCACAGTCCACGTTTGCACACGCGGCGAACCATGTCGACGGTGGAAGCGCCCTTGTGCCGCATCCGGTCCAGAACCAGCGCCAACGACGCACCGACAAGGAACAAGAAGATCGGCGCGGGAAAACCGCCAAGAAACTGGCTCAGCCAGAACAGTTCACCACCGCGGTAGTGCGGCGCTAACCAACTATCGAACGCGTGTCCCTGAAGCATGACCAGCACGGCGAGACCACGCATCCAGTCGAGATATTCAAGACGGCCGGATTGTTGTTTCAATTGTTGTCTGGGAAAACCTTTCGGGTGGGATCAGGCACAATATGTAAGAGCAGTGAGTATACCGAACCGGCACCGGTTTGCCAAACCAGCCGTTTTGACGATAGTGAGTCAGGTTGAATTTGTACGTGCGTTTATCCCCTCCTCCGAGGACGCAGCTGTCCAAATTAAAGACTCGCGCTCGGCTCAAACTCACAACCGGTGCGGCTTGCAGACGAGTCGGGGTGACGAACGTGTCGGCGAGCAACTCCCCTCCTAAAGTTAGGAGGCAGACTGCGAGGGCGTTTCAGCCCGAGCAGTCGGGGTGGTTTTCAAAGACCGCGAAGCGCTCCTTTCAAATCGGTTGCGCTTCGCGCGATATCTATACGGAGGCTGCGCATCGTTTCAAACCACCCCCGTCTTGCACCTGCGGTGCAGACCTCCCCTCCTAACTTCGGAGGGGAGTCGCTGCTCCAACACTCCAAGATTCGGTAATTTGGACGGCTTCCCCTCCTTGAAGGCCTTGAAGGAGTGGGAAAAGCCTCTTCGAAATCAGTGCGCATTTTCAAACTGACCCACTACCGTTTTAACGGTAGTGTCTCGATTGAAGGAGACCCTTGATGTCTTACATGCGAAAGAAGGCGATTGCAGGCCTCGAGTGCGGCGACTCGTTTGTTGTTGTCCGCACGTTCACAGAGCAGGATGCGGCGGCGTTTACCGAAATCAGCAGAGACTACAATCCGGTGCATTTCGATCAGCGATTCGCCAAGGCCAAGAATTTTCATGACTGCATTTGCCACGGGCTTTTAGTTGGCAGCATGCTCACCGAGATCGGCGGACAGGTCGGCTGGCTCGCATCGGGAATGAATTTTCGTTTCAGGAAACCGGTGTACATTGGCGACACCGTAGAGTGCCGTTTCACGATCAGCGAGCTCGACGATCGCAATCGTGCCAAAGGCGAGGCGGTGTTCACAAACCAGCACGGTGAAGTCGTCATCGAAGCGGTGGTCACTGGTGTCGTGCCGGGTCTTCCTGAACGAAAGATCATGCAGGCGATAATGGAGAACCCTGGTTCTCTGTGAAGATTTAGCTGGGACGGCACGCTAGCGCGCGGCCTGGTAGACGATCTTTCCCTGAAAGACCGTCAATTCGCACTTCATGTCTTTGATCTGATCGACCGGCACCGTGTAAATATCGCGATCCCACACCGCGATGTCGGCATCCTTTCCGGTTTCGAGCGAGCCCGTCCGATTCTCCATGAACAACTGGTGCGCGGCCCAAATGGTGTATGAGCGTAAGGCGGTCTTCACGCCGACGGATTCTTTCGCTCCAAACGGCGAGGCGCCGCTAAGCGTCTTGCGCGCGATCGACGCCCAGATGCCGTAGCGGGCCGGAAATGGCGTTACACCGTAATCCGAACCGCCGCCCCACAGAATTCCCTTTTCGGAAAATGTCGCGAATGGCTTCATGCGGGAAACGCGGGCCGGACCGAGCGAGCGAATCAGGTTATCGCCAAGCCACCACATGAAAGGCGCGTTCGCTTCCGGATATCCCGAGTCGTAGTCTTTTTGAAGGCGGGCCATCACGTCGATCGCATGATCGGTGGGTAGGCTTGCGTGAATGATGCCGTGCCGCAGACCGCGCGTGGGCCTGGCCTTCAGTACTTGATCATAAGTATCGACGACCCAATCGATCGCACGATCTCCGATCGCATGCGTGCTGACGTGAACACCGGCGTTATGGAGTAACCCAACCAACTGCCGATACACGTCCGGCTTGGTGGACGGATAACCGACGTTTCCCCTGTCCACATCGGTGCCGTTGAACCAATCGCTGTAGACCCAAGCTGTGTGCGCCGTCACCGCGCCGTCCATGTAGATCTTCACACCGCCGGACACCAACCGGCCGTCACCCAGCGATGCCGGCAGCTTCGGCTGCGCCTGAATCCGCGCCAGCGCCTGTTTTGCCGAGTCGAGCGTTGTGCCTCCAGTCCAAAGGACGAAAGCATGAACGTTCAGTTTCTTTTCATCGAGGATCTGTCTATAAAGATCCCACTCCGCCTGGTCAATACCGGGATCCTTCTCTCCGGTCATGCCTTCTTTATTGAAGTCGTCGATAATCTTCAGTAACCCGCGATACCGCTGCTCCCGCGTGTACTCGGGAATCAGGCGCGTCACGATGTCCTTGGCGGTTTCGCGAAGCACACCTGTCGGGTTGCCCTGCGGATCGCGATCGATGGTGCCGGCTTCCGGATTCTTCGTATCTTTGGTGATCCCCGCAATTCGCATCGCCGCGGAGTTGGCGACGCCGTAATGACCGGAGGCGTGCGTCAGATAAACCGGATTGTTGGGAGCAGCCTTATCCAGATCCGCCGCCACGATCGACCGTTTTTCGGCGAGTTTCCCTTCGTCCCATCGAGCTCCGCGGACCCACTCGCCGGGATTCAGCGTACGGACCTGATCACGAACACGGGCGAGCACATCATCGATGGATTTGATCGACAGATCTGCGAGGTCGATCGAGTAAAGAGAATCGACTTCCTGAAAATGGACGTGAGAATCGATGAGCCCGGGCGTCGCCGTTCGTCCGCGCAAATCCACGACCTGGGTCCGGGGTCCCGTGCGGGCCTTCATCTGATCATTGGTTCCCACGGCCACGATCTTACCTCCGCTGACGGCAAGAGCCTGGGCAATGGAATCCCTCGCATCGACAGTGATGATCTTTCCGTTGGTCAGAACGAGATCCGCTGCCGGTTGTTGGGTCTGCGCCGTGAGGAGATAGAGAAAAGGCGCGAACACGATGGAAGCTGTTTTCAGGAGTTTTCGCATCGCGAGATATTAAACGTGAGAAGTGAATCCGGACAAGTGAAGTTGCCAAACGATGGTCCGGCGGGAATTTCAGCGCGCTTCATGAATCGGCGTATAGTGAAATCAGAACTCATCGTGCACAACATCGTTGTGAGATGAGAGTTATCTGCGGCGCTCGACCAGCAGCCGACTCCGCGCTCTCACGTTTAAATCGGGCCGGCGTGATTCGCGACATGCTCATGTCCAGACAGCACCCGCGACAGAAGGCGGACCACATCGCGCAACGCTATGATGGGCCGCCGCCCTGGAGGATTCTCATGCCCACTAAGAAGAAGGCGTTGAAGGTGCGCGCCGCTGTGAAGGACGACGCAAGAGCGCTGGAACGCCGGGCCCAGGCCATCAAACCGAACACGCACGTACGCCCGAATTCCATCGTGGGTGTCGGCGCGTCGGCCGGCGGACTCGAAGCCTTTGAACAATTGCTGGCTGCGCTTCCCGAGGACACCGGCATGGCGTTCGTCCTGGTTCAACACCTCGCCCCGAAGCACGAAAGCATTCTGCGGGAATTGCTCTCGAAGTCCACGCGGATGCCCGTCATGGAGGTGATCGACGGCATGGCGGTCCGTCCCAATCAGGTTTATGTCATCCCGCCGAACGCCGACATGTCCATAGTGGAGAGCGTCCTGCATCTTTCGCCGATCAGTCCCGATCGCGCCCGCCGCCTGCCGATCGACATGTTCCTGCGGTCGTTGGCCGAAGACCAGCAGGGTCATGCCATCGGCGTCATCCTTTCCGGAACTGCTTCCGACGGGACCATGGGAATCCAGCAGATCAAGGCCATGGGCGGCGTCACCTTCGCGCAGGACGATCAATCCGCGAAGTACAATGCCATGCCCCGCAGCGCCGTCGCGGCCGGCCATGTGGATTTCGTTCTTCCGCCTGAACTGATCGCGCGCGAACTGACTCGAATCTCGAAGCACATCCACATTTTTGCCGGCGACGATCGTCAGGAATCTGCTGAGGCCGTCAGCAAGAACGAAACCTTGAACAAAGTTTATGCCGTGCTGCGCAATTTCAGCCGGGTCGATTTCAGCTACTACAAGCCCGGAACGATCAAGCGCCGCATCACCCGGCGAATGTTCCTGCGCAAGATCGACAACCTCGAAACGTATCTGCTGCTGCTGCGCAAGAACCGTGAAGAGGTCGAAGGCCTGTTTAACGACATCCTGATCAACGTCACCGGTTTCTTCCGGGACGCCGAAGCCTTCGACATTCTCCGCAAAGAAGCGTTCCCGCTGATGCTGAAGAACAAATCCTCCAATTCTCAGATTCGTATCTGGGTACCCGGATGTTCGACCGGCGAAGAAGCCTACTCGCTGGCGATTGCGTTGTTGGAGTTTGTCGGCGAGAGGGCCGCGAATACGCAGATCCAGATTTTCGCCACCGACGTCAGCGAGGCGATCATTCAGAAAGCCAGGAACGGCGTTTATCCGGAAAGTATTGCGATGGATATGTCGGCAGACCGGTTGAAACGGTTCTTTCAAAAAGCCGATGGCGGATTTCAGATCGCGAAGATGGTTCGCGATGCGTGCGTTTTCGCCAAGCAGGACATCGGCAAAGACCCGCCGTTCTCGCGACTCGATATGATCAGCTGCCGAAACGTCATGATTTACATGGGTCCGGTTTTGCAGA
The DNA here is from genome assembly GCA_964584785.1 of uncultured Solibacteraceae bacterium. Taxonomy (GTDB): domain Bacteria; phylum Acidobacteriota; class Terriglobia; order 20CM-2-55-15; family 20CM-2-55-15; genus JAHFTY01. Next base: position 18,773 of record CAZPBY010000079.1, on the reverse strand, counting down.
AGCGCATTGTCCCCCTGTTCCATTACGCCCTGAATCCGAACGGTATCCTGTTTTTGGGTTCTTCTGAAACCGTGGGAAGCTTCGGCGATCTGTTTACGACGGTCGACAAGAAATACAAGATCTATACGAAGAAAACGGTCGATGTTCCAGTCAGCATCGAATTCGTGCCTCGTTATGAAATCGAGCCGGGCGCTCCGCACGGGGACGGCCACGGCGAGGCTGCACACTCGAACCGCGTGGACCTGCAGAAGGTCGCCGACCAAATCCTGTTGAATCGCTTTGCGCCGGCCAGCGTTGTCGTGAACGACCGCCTCGAGATTGTTCAGTTCGGCGGCCAGACCGGACGCTATCTCGATCCCACACCCGGCGATGCCAGCCTCAACCTCTTAAAGATGGTTAAGGGCGGGCTCCAGCTTGAGCTGCGGCTCGCCTTTCAACGAATCAAGCGTACCGGCACAATGCGCAAGGAAGGCGTGCTCGTTGAGTTCGACGGAAGTCTTCGCGCTGCGAATTTCGAGATTCTTCCGGTCAAGAACATTCCGGGAAAGGAACGCTACTACCTCGTCGTTTTCGAGGATGGCAAGACGGCGCATAAAGCGTCCGTAGTGAGGACCGGACCGATAACCCCGTCGAAAAAGGCCGGCAAGCTGAAATCGTCGGAAATCGAAATTGAAAACACGCACCTGAAGGAAGAGCTGGGAGCCACTCGAGAGTATCTTCAATCCATCATCGAGGAACAGCGGACGACTAACGAGGAACTGCACTCGGCTAATGAAGAGATCCAGTCCAGCAACGAGGAATTGCAGAGCATCAATGAAGAACTGGAAACCGCCAAAGAGGAACTGCAATCCACCAACGAAGAACTGACGACGGTGAACGAGGAGCTGCAAAACAGAAACGACGAATTGTCGCGCGTGAACAACGATCTCAACAACCTGCTGAGCAGCGTCAATATTCCGATCATCATGCTCGGGAACGACCTGAAAGTCCGCAGATTCACTCCGGTCACCGGAAAAGTCATGAACCTCATCCCGACCGACATCGGCCGGCCGATCACGGATATCAAATCCAACCTTCGGATTGCCGATCTGCGATCGACGGTCAGCCGGGTGATCGATTCGCTGGAGACTCAGGAGAATGAGGTCGAAGACAACAATGGGCGGTGGTACTCGATGAGGATGCGCCCTTATCGAACGATGGACAACAAGATCGATGGGGTTGTGATCATCCTTATCGATCTTGATCCAAGGTTACGTCCGAAACAGCAACAATGAAAGGCACCCGCCGGATTCGTGCTCGCTCCCGTTCTGCGCATCGGGTGCGTTCGTTGATGCGGCAGCTGGAGAGCACCTACAAGACCGTCGCTCCCGCACCGGGAGAACCCGCAGGCCGGCCGGATGCCGCGACGCTTCGGCATTATCACGATCTCTACGATGTCGCTCCCGTCGGCTTTTTCACTCTCGATCGCCAGGGCCGTATCTGCGAAGTCAACGAGAAGGGGGCCAGGCTTCTGGGCTTTGCTTCCGAATGGCTGCGGCGGCGGACCTTCGCGGTGTTCGTCGCCAGACAGGATGTGCAGCGTTTTATCGATCTGCTTCTCGAATCCACTCGTACCATGCAACCGGCCGTCGCCGATCTCGACTTGTGCGTGGGCGCTCGGACCATCCCGGCACAAGTGTCGCTGGTCACATCGCGCGGCGATGGCGGGATCAGCCACCATCTGACCGTCGTTGATCTTTCGGATCTGCGAAATACGGAAAAATTACTGCAGGAATCCCTATCGAACTGGTACTCGCTCGTTCACAACGCCCCCGACACGATCCTGACCGTTGAAACGCGCGGCCGCATCAGTTTCATCAACAAGCCGATGTGGGGCTATTCGATCAGCGCTCTGATGGGGACGAACATCTGCGACCACGTTCCCGAAACCGAACGGCCAAAGCTGTTGCAATGCCTCGAGCAGGCGTTCCGTTACAACAAGCGGTCGATGTGCGAGATTACCGGCATCAACGGCGACCGGAAACGCTGGTTCAATTTCTGTTTTGGCACACCCCATGGAATTGTTTCCTATGGAATCGGAAGTACAACTACAACTACAACACTCATGATTCAGGAAATCTCCGACCAGAAACAGACCGAAGCGAGCTTGCGTGAATCCGGAAGGCAATTGCGCGACTTCGCGGCCCGCGTCGAGGCGGTGCGGGAAGAGGAGAGGACGCGCGTCGCCCGTGAAATCCACGATGAATTGGGCCAGTCGTTGACCGTTCTCAAGCTCGATGCAGCGTGGATCATGAAGAAGAAAACCGGTGGAACGGGTGAGGTCCGAGAGAGAATGAAGGAAATGATTTCGCAGATCGACGACACGATCGAGCGCGTGCGTCGGATCTCATCCGAGCTGAGGCCGTCCATTTTGGATGACCTCGGATTGCTTGCGGCGCTCGAGTGGCAGGTGGACCAGTTTCGAAAGCGCACGAAGATCCGAACCGAACTGGTCTCGAACGTCGACGGCTTAAACCTTCCGTTGGAGACATCGGCGGCCCTTTTTCGCGTCGTTCAGGAAGGGCTGACGAATGTGATGCGCCACGCAAGAGCGACGAAAGTCCGGATCACTCTCGAAGTCAAACAAAACGACCTGCGGATTTCAATTGTGGACAACGGGGTCGGGATCAAACGGGGTACGGAAACGGATTTGCGCTCGATTGGAATCGTTGGCATGAGGGAACGCATTACCCGCCTCGACGGTACGTTTAACATTCTTTCCGAACGGGGCAAGGGGACCCGCCTCGATATCGTCATCCCCAAGAGTCCTCCTCCCGAAATTTAACTCACAGAAGCTGCATCCGAGATATGTCCAATGTTGGAATGTCCAGTGTCCAACGTTAAATGCACCTGGCCGGATATGGAGATGAGAATCAGAGAATCCGGCTATGTGCATTTAACGTTGGACACTGGACATTCCAACATTGGACATGTCTGGGACGCCGGACCCTCAATCCAAAATCAACCGGGAGCGGCGGAACCGGAGGCGGGTGGCGGAAAACAAGATGAACGCAAGGATCAGCAACAACGCGGCCGCGAGAACTTCCGTGCGAAACAGATTTTGACCGGCGAACCAGCGCAGCAGTTTTGCTCTCCATTCTGCTGGAATCAAAAAAGGCACGCCGAGGACAAGGCCATAAAACACGACCATGAATCCCACCGAAAGCGTCTGCATCGCTTGACGCACCGTGGCGGCGCGCAGCGATACGAGCACACCCGCCGAGCTCACGACCAGCGACAGCAGAAAGTTGAACAGCAACGCTGCGACGATCCGATCGACCGGGAAAGTCAGAAGACCGGAATGACCCGATGAGACATTCGCACCGACCATCCCCAGAAAGAGCATGCCGATCGACACCCCCAGGGCGAACAAAACCGCGGTGATCATCTTGCCGATCAAAATGGCATCATCGGACAAGCGGCTTGCGAGCAAGGTCTCGAGCGTGTGACGTTCGCGCTCGCCGGCAAACGCATCGGTCACGAAACCCATGATGACGAGCACCGGCACGATACTGGGCACAATCAGCGACATCGGGTTTTCGATATAGCGCGTTCCGCCTCGATACGGGATAAAGAAGCCGAAGACGAAGACCGCAATGAGGATTCGAATCCGAGTGGTGGTTTTTGAAGAACCGCTCTGGCTCAAAACAATCTCTTTCCATTCCTTCCAGATCATGGTGCGGATGTCGTCAATCACCGGAATCCTCCTCGACGAGTTTCAGGAACACATCCTCAAGACTTGCCCGGCCTCTGACAATCTCATCGATCTGAACTCCGGCCTGAATCAGGACGGGAATGAGCGCGGACATCTCCGTGCCGTCGTTTAATTCCACGTACAGTCTTCCGCCTTCGAGTGAAGCTCTTCGGACCTCCGGTTTGCTCCTCACCACGGAAAGCACCGTCTCATCGAGACCGCGCCCGCTGATTTCAGTTGGCGAGGCTCCTCCTTTGCCCCGGAGTTCGGCGGGAGGGCCGGCGGCGAGGAGCTTTCCCTGACGGATGACGGCGACGCGGGAGCAGATCTTTTCGGCTTCCGAAAGATTGTGCGTCGTCAGAAAGACCGTCACACCTTCGCGGGCGACGATTCCGACCAGTTCATCGCGAAAGCCCGCCGCCGCGACGGGATCCATGCCGGCGGTGGGTTCATCCAGAAAGATGATTTCCGGACGATGAAGCATGGCGCGAGCCACGGCCAGTTTTTGCTTCATGCCTCGACTCCAGGTGCCGGCGTTATCTTTGCGCCGGTCCCAAAGCCCGAACAACTCGAGAAGTTCGTGAATGCGGGCCTGCCGCTTGTCTGCGGGCATTTTCGCGGCGCGGCCGTAGAACTCGAGGTTGTCTTCGGCGGTCAGTCGCTCATAGAGCCCGTTGTGCTCGAGCAAAGCGCCGCTTTGTGCACGGATGCGATCCGCCTGAGTTCTGGTGTCGAACCCCATGACCTGCGCCTCGCCTTCCGTAGGTTCGAGAAGACCGAGGAGGATCCGAATGGTGGTGGTTTTTCCGGAACCGTTCGGGCCAAGGAATCCGAAGATAATGCCTCGGGGAACCTCGAACGTCAGGCGGTCGAGCGCGCGAATGCTCGCGAAGTCACGCGTCAGGCCGGTCGTGCGTATGATCGTTTCGGTCATTGCTCACGTTCGGCCTGCCGAAACCACCTGGTCAACGGTTGCGAGGAGCTTTTGGGCAGTGTACGGCTTGGTCAACACCGCGCGGATCGACGGTGCATCTCCCTCGAGGATATTCAGGCTGTTCTGCATGAGACCGCTGACGGCGATGATCCGCACATCCGGATTGATGTTCCGCAGCGCGCGAACAGTGGCAGGTCCGTCCATGACAGGCATCATCATGTCGAGTAAGACCACCTCAATTTCCCCGCTGTGCCATGCATACCGTGCGACGGCATCGGCGCCGTTGCCGGCGCGCGCCACGCGATACCCATAGGATTCGAGCGTGACCTGGGCGATATCGCGAACAGCCAGTTCATCATCGACGATAAGGATCATTTCACCGCGGCCGAGTGGAATGCCCTCGAATCGCGTTTCGCCTTCGGGCAACTCGACGAATTCCCGCGCCGGCAAAAAAACCTTGAAGCTGGTACCGCTGGTTGGATCGCTGCGCACGTTGATGAATCCGTGATGGCTTTTCACGATCGCGCTGACGGTCGAAAGTCCCAGTCCCGTACCTTTGCCTTCTCCCTTCGTCGTGAAAAACGGCTCGAAGATTTTGTCGATGATCGTTTCCGGAATGCCCTGCCCGGTGTCGGTGATCTCAATCATCACGTGCGGCCCCGGCCTGGCGTCGAGATTGACGCGGGCGTAGTCTTCGTCGAGCACCACATTTTCCGCTCGAATGCATAGGTCGCCGCCCCCGGGCATGGCGTCGCGGGCGTTCACGCAAAGGTTCAGCAGAAGTTGATCGAGCTGCGTGGGATCGCCGAGAACCGTCCACAGCTTTTTCGGAATGTCCGACTGGATGCGGATGAACCTCGGAAATGTCTCCGTCATCATCTTTTCCATGTTGGACAACAAATACTTCGGTTGAACGGGTGCCTGCTCGCTTTCGAGTCCGCGCGAGAAGGTCAGAACCTGCCGGACGATATTTGCGCCGCGTATCGCGCTCTGTTCGAGCGTATCGAGAATGCGCTGTGTGGATTCATCGGTGCTTTTTTCTTTCAGCACCTGAACGGCCATCAGAATAGGCGCGAGAACGTTGTTCAAGTCGTGGGCGATGCCGCCCGCCAGCGTTCCGATACTGTTCATGCGCTGTATTCTGAGCAGTTGCGCCTCGATGCGCTTGCGCTCGCGGCGCTGTTCGGTCTCGCGCTGCGCGCGCCGGATGGCGGGGACGAGGCGATCGAACTGATGCTTCAGAACGTAGTCGGTCGCGCCGGCGCGGAGACTCTCGACGGCCGCGTCTTCGCCGATCGTACCGGACACAAAGATGAACGGAATTTCCGGCGCCCGGACGCGGGCAAGGCCGAGCGCGGATTTACCGTCAAAAGCAGGAAGGCTGAAATCGCTGACGATCAGGTCGAAGCCGCCGCGGTCGAGGGCCACGCGAAACGAGGATTCGGTGTCGACACGTTCGATCTCGCATGGAATTCCGGCCTCCGAAAGACTGCTGTGAAGAAGTTCAGCATCAAGCGGATCATCTTCGAGATGAAGAATCTTCAAATGTTGCACGGGGGTGTCTCATTGAAAACGGCCCAAAACGCTCCGATTTGTTGTACAGCATTCATAAAGCCGTTGAAGTCGACCGGCTTCACCACATAAGCATTCACGCCCAACTGGTAGCTTCGAACGAGATCGATCTCTTCCCGCGAGGAAGTCAGCATCACCACCGGAATGTTTCTCAACCTCTCATCCGACTTGATCGCCGCCAGCGTTTCAAGGCCGTCCATCTTCGGCATTTTGAGATCGAGCAGAACGAATGCAGGATCTCCTTCCCCGCGATTCGCGAAAGAACCTCGCATGTAGAGGTAGTCCATCGCCTCCTCACCGTCACGAGCAACTCGTACTTCATTGGCGACATGATGGTCGCGGAGCGCCGCAAGCGTCAGTTCGACGTCATGCGGACTGTCCTCAACAAGCAGAATGGGTTTCAACGAATTCATTGACGGCTCCTGTTGCTTCGTTCACGGACAAAGTGGAGTAACGGCCCCGTGGTCCGGGATAGGAAAGCCCGGCCGGCCGCGTAGTCGAGGAACGTGCCGAACAATGATCGCGCGAGTCGCCGCAATACGTGTAAACACGGCCGGTTGGTTAAATTATTTTCCAGAAACCGTGAATTACTCATTACACGCTTTAGGCGTTAATCCCGCGATCATACCAAGAGAGCGCGCGTTTCCGTTCGTGAATTTGTGGTTACGTCGTTACGCGCCACCTCGGCCCATGAGCGTTTCGACGGTTTTCTTGGACTCGATCGCCTTTTCCAGAGTGGATTGAATAAGGGCCTTTCGACGCCGCTGCGCGTCCGCCCTGCGTTTCCAGCCCCTGGCTTCATCCGACTGGGCTTTGGCTTCCAGCGCCGCGGCCTGCTGCTGGTAGACTTCGATAGCTAGATTGATATCGCGGAGTGAATCCGGAAACTGACGGCGATCCGCCCGAATCCCTCCGCGTAGAAGGTAGGCATTTGGAAACTGCCGGGGATTCGCCTGGATAACCCGGTCGAGGTGGCCCAGTGCTTCGTCCACCTTTCCCTCGCGGTAAGAAACGATGCCGAGGCCGTAAATCGCCGCGGCGTAGTTTGGAATATCTCGGATCGCTACGTTGTATTCCTCGCGCGCCTGGACCAGACCGGCGCGTTCAAGAAAGATGTTTCCGAGGTAATAGTGCGCCTGGGCGTCGGCATTGAAATCGACGCCATTGAAGGGCGGGTGGGGCGTCTTGACATCGAGGGCAACGACGGCGTTGAACGAGGCTTCGGCAGCGCTCGAACGTTCCGCCGTCACAAGCGTGACGCCCTTCGAAAGATGCGCCGGATAGTAACTGCCATTCACCGAAACCGCGGCGTCGTACTGTTCTACGGCATGCTCGGCTTCCTCCATGCCTGCGTAGTGATCACCGAGCAGCAAACGTGCCCTCAGCGAATTCGGCGCAATCTCGACAGCTCTTTCAAGCAGCGTTTGGACTTGATTCGCTGCGTCGTCGCCCTCACTGGAGAGCGAATACACCACGCCGATGATCGATTGGAAATGCCGCGGGCTCAATTCAAGAGCCCTCTCGAATGACTCTTTCGCCTTCTTATAGGTCGGCGCAGCGGACAAGTAGTAGTTGCCGAGTTCGTAATGAACGATAGGCAGATCCGTCGCTAATTCCCTGGCGTGCTCGCTCGGCGCCACCGATTCTCCCTGTCGCGGCCTCGAATCGAGCTGCGACAGAACCACCCAGTTCAACGGATCGTCCGGGTCGGCTTCGATGGCGTGCCGAATCATCGCCACCGATTCGACAGTTCGCGCACCGGACAAAGTCATACTCAGCGAACGCAACCGGCTCAGATACGATTCGAACGCGTTGCATTCCGGCGCCACACTCTTGAACTGCAGGATCGTATTGGCTTCCGCAACATTGTCGCTGTAATCCTCGAGATTCAACTGCTGGTACTTCGCCAGGAAGAAAAGAGATTCGGCCAGGTGGAGGACGTAGTCGCAACTGGACCTTTCGAGCCGTGACGCTTTACGGAAGGAGATCACTGCCCGTTGATAGCCTTCGGGTGTCGCCAAACGAAATGCGCGGACACCTTCGAAGTAGGCCACCTGATGTTCCGCCGGAAGAGACGGCGCGGACGGCGCGACGATTTGGGTTTGGACCTTGTGTGCGCAGCTTGTACTCAGGAATAGGAGCACGCACGTCAGGACTTTTTTCAAGCTTGGCTCACCTTCGTTGAACCATATTATGATCGTCGGAATACCTTGGAAACCTCTTTTTCGAAATCACGCCGGAGGCGTGCGGAAAAAGGGACAAATTCAGGCGTCGCCAACAACTTTCTCGAGCCAAAAATTTCCGCCGGTGTTTTTGAGGCAGAGCGGCATTTGCGATTCGAAGATCTCGCGATGAGTATGAAACAGGTATGTCGTGAAGAATCGTACTTTGAACGATGTGTTGTATTGCAGGAACGCTCGCAGCAGGTAAGCCTCATTCCACGCACGGCCTTCGAAGACCCAGTCCCTGGGATATTCGAACGGATAGAAGATATCGTGGAAATGTACAACCACGCCTTTCGCCAGGAGCGGAAGTATCTTGAAGAAGATGTGATTCACATCGCCGCCGGTTTTAGTGACGTGCGAAGAATCGATGAACAGAATATCGGAGGCCTCGAGCTGGCGGAAAACTGCCGGCTCGACCTCTTGAACCTGCTGGCCAAGGATTCGAGTCCGCTGCCGGTCGGAATCCTTGATCAGGCTGTGCAACAACTGCGGAAACGGATCGACACATGTGAGGGAAATCGTATTATTGAAGAACACCTCATTGACGTCGAGCATGGCGCACGACGAATATCCCGATCCGACTTCGACGATTCGGCGCGGTTTGAGATACCGCATCATGCAGTAGAGGATGATCGCGTCCATGTAGGAGTAGCTTGGGTTTTCAAAAAAATATCGTCGACCCGCAACCTTGTTTTCGCTGAACGGCTGATCTCGATAAAAGCCCAGAAACGTCTTCAATAGCTCCAGTTGCTCCGCCGGATTCAGATTGACGCCGCAGATCGCCTCCGGAACATCGAAGATTTCCTTTTCGTTGGATTTCAAATCCTGTATGGCAGGAATCGGTGAAAAGTAGTGTCCGGGACGAACCCATAACGCGTTCTTGTGCTCGTAAGCAACGGCAAGTTCGCCATGCAAGCGGTTGATTTCATCGGAAGCACGGTGATTTGCGCTTTGCAGACCTTCAACCTCGGCGCTCAGTTCCTGGGATCGAAGGCTCAACGTCTTTACATCACCTTGCAGGCTCTCTATATCTCGCCTGAAGTCCCTGTTCTCATAACGCAGTGCGTCCAGTTCTCGAATTCGCCGAGCGGCCGGAGGAAAGGCCAACAGGAGTCGCTTGAGTTTTCCCTTTAAGTACATCGAATGGCGTCAGTCTCTGAGCACACCGGCCTTGTGCAGAGACAGCGAAGATTTGCGGTTCGCCTGGATCTCCCGAATCCGGTCGCTGTATCGAAGTCCGGTGGCGCGGAAACTGAAGTTCACGCGGACATGCCGGCTTGCTTCTTCGCCGATGGACCGGGCGTGATCCCGGTCGGCGGCCAGCTTCGCCATGTGATCGACCGCATGATCGATCTTCGCTTCCGCCCAGACCTGTCCCTCACTGAAAGGATAAGCTCCGTCCGGTACGGGACACAGATCGTAGCCGACAAGGCACGAGTTGCTTTCCATCATGAAATCCACATTCGCGGAATAGGCCGTGCCGATAACCGGTTTTCCAAGAAACATTGCGGTGATCAGCCCGAAACCAAAACCTTCCGACCGATGAAGAGAGACAAAGCAATCGCAGCAGCGAACGAGATTCTTGATCTCGTTGTCGCCGAGTAACTGGTCGATCAAAATCAACCTGCTCTTCGAACCGGCGATGTATTCGGAAAACCTCTGGTAATCCTGCGGCTTTATCTCACCGCCTTTGACTTTGATGACCAGACACAGATCATCGTCCGGACGAAGGCTGCACAATCTTTCGAAAGCCTGCAGTACGGCAAAAGGATTCTTACGTTCGAGAAACGAACTGAAATCGAAAAAGAAAAGAAACGTGAAGGCGCTTTCCGGAATCTTGAAGTAACGGCGGCCGAGGAAAGTCTTGAGCTCAACCTGCCCGGGCAGCGGCAAATGAACGACGGGTTTCGTTACCGCAGAGGCAATGGAATCGTATGTAAACTTCGACGCCGTCCAGATCTCATCAAACCGGTTCAGCTGTTCCGCCCATCGTTTCGGATAGTTGCTCAGCTCCCACATGGGATAGATGATGTTGTAAGCATTCTTCGGCAGGTCGGTTCCGAGATGGCGAAGGACACCATCCACCTCGTCGCCGTTAATGTGGAAGATGTTGACGCCGGAACTGAACTCCTGAACCAGAATGCCTTCGAGTTCATTCTTAATATCGACGTCGGGATCGTGCCAACCATACACATCCCTGAGGCGGACCTTCATTCCTACCGAGCGAAATGCCCGCACCGCAGACCGGATATCCTCACCACGGCCAAGGTGTGAAAAAGGATGACCGACCAGAACAGCGTCGCTTCCGGGAATGCCAATCTCACTCATTGGATCGATGGCCGTCATCCTGCGGCCACCTTGTCGCGCCTCAGCAGCGAGGCATCCAGGGCGTTACGCGTCGCTTCCAGGAAGCCATGACCGAAGCGCTTGTCCGGTTCCAGATGATTGCCTTCACCCCACTCATTCCAGGCATTGATGAAAACGATTCGCTCGTCGCCGAAGTTCTGTTCGTGGGTCTGGTCGAGAATCGCTTCGAGCCAGGCCTGGTACGAGCCCGGCCGCGCGTGCTCGAAGATGTGAGAACGATCCTGCCGTCGCGGCGTATTGTCCCAGGAGGGCATGACGCTGCGGAAGCGCACGAAGTTGGGAACTTCGGCCTGAACATACTTGAGAGCCGCTTCCCGGTAATCATGAACCGAGCCGGTGTAATCCAGGTTCACCATGATTTCGGGCGTCATGGGAGCGCCCATTCGATGCGGGGGAAACTCCACAGAACCATCGAAGCCGAACGCGACGGGATCGACCGGCGTTCCCGCGGCTTCGAAAGACTCGACCAGCGACAGGTAAATCTCACCAAGTCCTTCACGAAGGCATTCTTCACGCCAGATATCCGTGGTGCGTTGAATCCCGGTAAACAGACTGATCCGGTAAACCAGCAGCAGCGGCTTGCCGTTGATGCGAATGTAATCGGGATGTTGAAGGTAACGCATCATGTCGCGAATGACGGCACGGTCGTCATCGTCGGAGTGGTTCTGGCCGATGAGGATTTCTTGGTCGAGTCCGTCCCAGGTGCGGGTCCAGTTTTCGTTGGCCCAGGCCATACAGAAACGATTGTGGGTCCCTCTGGCTTCCAGCATCCGGTCGAGCGGACGCTCCAACAGACGTTTGCCTGCGAACCAGTAGTAGAAGTAACAAAACCCGTACAAGCCATAACGCTTTGCAAGCTCTACCTGATGATCCACGACTTCTTCGACTCGAAGATCATAGAAGCCCAAATCCGCGGGTAAGTGTGGCTGGTAGTGACCCGCATAGTTCGGACGTGCTTTGACCACATTCGTCCAATCGGTAAAACCTTTTCCCCACCAGCGATCGTTTTCGGGTATGGGATGAAACTGAGGAAGGTACCAGGCGATCAGCCGGATATTATTGAGATCATCGATCGCGCGCTGCCATTTCATCGCGAGCTTCTGTTGGTTTCGAACCACACACGAGATCTTGAAACCCGGATCGATGTCGTTTGAAGTTACACTCAGATGATGGATGACCACCGCTCCGGGATTGTACAGAACGCGCAATCCGCGCTCTCGCAGCTTGAACGCCAGATCCCAGTCCTCGCAGTAAGCTGGAGCCAAACTCGTGTCGAATCCTTTGAGGTCCCGGAAAGCCTCGGCGTCAACAAGCAGGCAACCACCGGAACAGTACATCACCTCGCGTACGTAGCTGTACCGCGCACGATCGGGGCTGTCGTAGAAACCAATGAGACGTGATGTGCCGTCACGGTTAACCAGCGCCCCTGCTTCCTGCAGTCTTCCATTGGGAAACACTATCTTGGGTCCAACGGCTCCTACATTCTTGTAGTCATGAAAAGTATCGACTAACGGCTTCAGCCAATTCTCCGTAACCTGCGCATCATTATTCAGAAAAAGCAAGTATCGGCCGCGCGCCGCTTGCGCGCCGCGGTTACAGGTATACACGAAACCCAGGTTCTTCGGATTTCGGAGACAGGTGAGATTGCGTATCGACGGTAATACTTCCTGTGTGCGATCCGTTGAAGCATCGTCTACTACAATAACTTCATAGGCCACAGCGGACGAATTCCTCATCACCGAAGTCAGGCATTCGAGAGTGAACGTTAGTTTGTTGAAAGCGGGAATAATGATCGAGACCTGGACGTCGTTCTCCGAAGGAAATGAAATGGACTCCGCGCTGGACGTCACGTCCGCTTCCGCGATGGAAATCAAATCCGGACGATTGACGTGAATATTCTCGAGTTCTGTCCTTCGGAGTTTTGAAATCCGCTCCGAAAGGGCCTGATAGTTCTGAATCTCCTCCTCTGTGGTCGGAGCGGGCAATTCAAAGGGAACCGGTGGTGGCGGCGGCTGAGCCACGACAGCCTCGTCAACTTTGGGCGTCTCCTGAGCGGGAGGCGCGGCAGGTTCAGGTTGCGTGATCTGGGCCGCCGGCAAGCTGACGGATCTTCCTGGCGTGACCAGTGACCGAAACGAGAGCAGTAAGCGAAACAAGGCGGCAGTGAAATTCCTTCGAAACGAGCCTTCGGGAAGCCAACGATCGCGCAGCCGGTAGCAGGATGCCAGAACCCGCCAGCCGCGGGAGGCATGAATTCCGTTCAGAATCGCGATCTGGGCGGACAGTTGTTGCTGGAGGAAAACAATGTCCTGTTCACGTCCGGCAACTTTCTTCTTGTAATCCGCGACCACCGATTGCAGCCATTCCGTGTCCTGGTTGAATCGAGCCTCTTTTTCGTGAAACACCCTCATCAGTTCACCGATGTGACGATCCTGGTTTTCGAGCAGCTGATCTCTGCGTTTCACGATCTCGTTCAATCTGCCGATTCGATCCTGCGCCTGGGCGATGCGATGCTGCGCCTGGGCGATGCGATCCTCCGCCTTCGCTAATTCTTGATCGAGGCGCGATGACTGATTCCGCAAGTCATCGCGTTCGCCGCTGAGACGAACGATCGTTTGATCACGGTCACCGGTAAGAGCGTTCGAAACATCGATGAGCACGCTCAAATATCCGCTGAGTGTCTGTGATCTGTTCGAGGCGATCGCAACGAAATAGATCGGGACGCGCTTATCAGGCCCTACTAAAGCGAATTCCTGCGAAGTTCTTTCGATAACGAACTCGCTCGGTTGCGGATGTTCTTCCGGAAAAATCGGCCAGATATTCGAATTGCAATAGATGCGCTGTCCGAGAATCTTGACCTGGCGGAAGTGCCGTTCGAGTTCCGCCTGGAATTCGTCGAAATACACTTCATGAACATGGAAAGGGTTCTGGAAATGAGCGTCGTCCGTGTACACCGTTTTGTTCGGCGTCGAGACGAAAAACAGGCCGTCTGGAACGAGAAGTCTCCTGGCCTCAGCAAGCAACTTCTCGTGATCGTCGACGTGCTCGAGAGCTTCAAAACAAACCACCACGTCGAAGAGCGACTGCCCCGCGATAGGCACGTCCATGATGGACCCGGTCTTGAACTCCAGGTTGGCTCGGATGTATTTGTTTCTGGCGTGCTGGATGCTCTGCTCATCCAGGTCGACACCGACCACGTTTTTGGCGGTCCTGGCCAGCATATTGCTGCCGTATCCTTCGCCGGAAGCGAGGTCGAGTACTCTTTTGTTGCGAACAAACTGTGTTACGAAGGCGTAACGGTGCAGGTGTTCGTAGCCGATCTCGGCGCCTTCAAACCAGGGCACATATCTCTCGCCTGTCCATTCGAGCATTGCTACGCCGGGAGCATCCTCCAAAGCGGTAATCTTAGCATTGGGAGCGTGTCACAGGCCTGCTAATATGCCTGTGATGTCGATCATTCGAGGGGAGAAGGTCTCTAAATGCTATCGCATTTATCGAAAGCCTTCGGATCACCTTAAAGAACTGCTGACGTTCGGCAGGCGACGGTTTCACGAGCCATTCTGGGCAGTCAACGGAGTAGACTTCGTCGTCGAACGGGGCTGTTGCCTGGGAATCATCGGTGAAAACGGCTCCGGAAAGAGCACGCTGTTACGCATGATTGCCGGTGTCACCCGCCCGACGTCCGGCCAGGTTGAGGTTCATGGCCGCGTCTCCGCTCTTCTCGAACTCGGCGCCGGATTCAATCCGGAGTTCACCGGACGCGAAAACATCAAACTCAATGCGTCGATTCTGGGATACTCCGACGCTCAAACCCGCGAGCGCATTCCCGACATCGAACGTTTTGCGGAGATCGGCGATTTCATTGACCGGCCCGTGAAGACGTATTCCAGCGGCATGTTCGTGCGTCTGGCCTTTGCCGTCGCGATTCACATGGAACCGGATGTGCTGATCGTCGATGAGGCTCTGTCCGTCGGTGATGTGTTTTTTCAGCAGCGCTGCATGCGCCGAATCCAGCACCTGAAACGGACCGGCGTCACCATCGTTTTTGTTTCGCATGACCTCAATGCCGTACGGAATCTGGCGGAACGAACAATATGGATGGACCATGGCCGCGTCCGGCTCGAGGGTAAAACCGATGAGATTGTTTCGGAGTATTTGACGGTGATGGTGAATCGCGGCAACAAGGACATGATTCGGGATCAGGAGATGGGAAAAGCTCTCCCGGAATCGACAGTCCTGGAGTTATCCGCGGAAGCGCGGTCGCGAATACCCAATTTCATTACACAAGTTGCCAATTCGGATCATCGGCATGGAAACGGCAAAGCGGCGGTGTGCGGCATCGGCATATTCAGCAGTGAAGGACATCCCGCAACGACGATCGTTCAGGGCGATCGTATCTGCGTTCGCATATCTGTCGAGTTCCGGCAGGATTGTGAAAATCCCAACGTGGGCTTCATTCTTCGAAACCGCTTCGGCGAAGATGTGACCGGCACGAACGCCATGTTCGAAGGAACCCAATTGCCGCCGGGCCGACCAGGCGATCGCATCAGCGTGGATTTCGTTCTCGATCTGCCGCTGTTCCAGCAGGGCTACTATTACTTCTCACCAGCCGTCGCCGATGGAATGCTGAACGGTTACGACGTTTGCGACTGGATTGACAATGCCTGTGCGATCGAAATCGTCCAGAAGACCACGACGTACGGCTACATGCGGCTGCCCGTCAACGTCAGAGCATTTGTCGTGTCCACAACGGCTCCGGACGATCTGGATCAGACGCGTCTGAAACTGTTCCAGTAAAGGACGACGGGCACGTTCGGATTGGCGAGTCCTTCACCTGCTACCTTCATTTATCGAATGAACAAATTCAACGCGTATTCCGTAATGTAAGCAGTCGACCAGGGAGATTGTTGGCATGATTGTTCAGGGTTTCGGGCAGGATCTTCGCATCGGTCTGCGCATTCTCGTCAAAGAAAAGTCTTACTGTGCGCTTGCGGCCATCGTGCTGGCGCTCGGCATCGCCGCGGTGACCACGATGTTCAGCGTCGTCAACGGCGTGATGCTGCGTGGCTTCTCTTTTCCGAATGCGGATCGGCTGGAGAGCGTTAACTTTATCGATCCCACAAGCCGGACGGCGTTTGGAGTAAACGGACTGGTTTCTTCGATGGATTACGAAGAAGTCCAGCCGCAGCAGAAGTCGTTCGAGTTGTTGGCCGGCTACCTGAATGGTTCAACCGTTAACGTCACCATCGACGGCAGCGCCCGCCGATACACGGGTGCGTACACGACCGAAGATTTTCTGAAGATTCTCGGCGTGTCCCCCTTCATGGGACGGGACTTCACCGCCGCCGACAACGTCCGTGGAGCGCCGACGGTGGCGCTGATCGGTTACGGGATGTGGCAGCGCGACTTTGGCGGCGCCGGTAATATTTTGGGCCGGAGTGTCCGCATCAACGGCCATCCGGCGACGATCATCGGCGTCATGCCTCAGGGCTTTGCCTTTCCGACAAACGAAGAGCTTTGGATTCCGCTTTACACCGAATTTCCGCCCAAGCCTCGCGGTGACCCATCCGCTGTGAATCCGGCGCTGGTCGGACTCCTAAAACGTGGAGTATCGGTGGACACGGCAAACGCCGAGCTCTCGACCTTTGCGAGGCACCTCTCGGAGTCGTACCCCGCAACGAACAAGCAGTTCAATACGGCAGAGGTCCAGCCGCTCATCTTGACATTCACCGGCGGCCCGCTTCGCGGAACGCTGTGGACGATGCTGGCGTTTTGCGTGGGCGTGTTGCTCATTGCCTGCGTCAACGTGATGAATATGCAGTTTGCCCGCGCGACCGTTCGAGCCAAAGAACTGGCGATCCGATCGTCGCTCGGAGCTCAACGAAGCCGCCTCATCGGACAGATGCTGACCGAAAGCCTGCTGGTTGCCGGCATCGGCGCCATCCTCGGCATCGCCCTGGCATTTGGCGCAACCAACTGGCTGGCGAGTGCGGTACGGAACCTGGACAATCCCCCACCATCATGGATTACCTTCAACGTCGAGGCCTCTGCGCTTGCCATCAGCGTGGTGGCGATGCTTCTCGCGGCCGTCGCGTCGGGACTGTTGCCGGCCTGGATATCCTCACGTGCGGATGCCAACTCCTTTTTGCGAGAGGGTGGCCGCAGCAACACCAATCGAAGAACAAGCCGCATCTCACGCTCTCTGGTGATGTTTCAGATTGCGCTGACCTGCGTCCTGCTGATTGGAGCAATTCTGCAGGTGCGGTCTATCGTCAAACAACAGCACATCGATTACGGCTACGACACGGCCGGAATCATGTCGGCGCGAATGGGTCTGATGGATGGAGCGTATCCCACGCGCGAGTCTCGAAAAATGCTATATGGCCGGCTGCTGCTTCAACTGAGAGACGATCCGGAGTTTGCCGCTGTCGCATTCTCGAGTCGTTTGCGGATGGCGTTTGGCGGGAATAGTCCGATAGAGATTGACGGTCAACAGGACCGATACAAGAAGAAGGGCGATCGTCCGCTCGCCAATAACGAACAGGTCAGCGCGGGTTACTTCGACGTCACGGGGCAGAAGCTTTTGACGGGCCGGACGTTCAACGACGATGACCTCGATTCCCGGCAACCGGTCGCGATTGTGAACGCACATTTCGCCGAAAAATTTTACGGCCGCGAGAATCCCGTCGGCCGGCGTTTCCGGACAACGGCGGCGGACGGCTCGCGAGAGGGTCCCTGGCGCACCATCATCGGAGTTGTCTCCACCGTGCGAATGGTCGGCCCGTTCAACAATCCCAATGTGGACGACACCGGATTCTATGTGCCGTTTTACGCCACCCCGACAGGGCCATTGCCGCCCGAACCACTTGTCGGACAGTTCACGACCGTCCTCGTCAAACCGAGACCCGGACAGTCCGTGGATGCGCTCGTGAACCTCTTGCGAAAGCAGATTCAGAAAGCGGATGGCGACTTGCCGCTTTATTTCGTCGGGACGCCCAAAAGCCAACTCGATACGTTCGTTGCGCCGCAGCGGATTCTGGCGACGATGTTCACGATCTTCGGCGTTGTCGCTATGGTCCTTGCTTCCGTTGGAATCTACGGCGTCACGTCCTTCAGCGTGAACCAGCGAACCCAGGAGTTCGGCGTTCGCATCGCCCTCGGAGCCGATCGCCGCAGCATACTTGGCATGGTCCTGCGCCAGGGGCTGGCTCAGGCTGGCATCGGACTCGTCGCCGGATTGGCACTGGCGCTGGGAATTGCGGGCGCCATGGGCAGCGCTATCGAGAACGCCCTGTTCGGAATCAGCGGCCGCGATCCGCTCACGTACGGAGCAGTCATCAGCGTCATCATTCTGGTCTGGTTCGCTGCAACGCTCTTTCCGGCCAGACGCGCCATGCGCGTCGAGCCCATGACGGCGTTACGGTTGGAGTGATCAGTGTTTCCACCACTGGCCGGTATCATGGTCCGGCCGTTTAGAGAGCATATGCTCGGCCATTTCCTTTAACCGTTCGGGTGTGGCCAACGGTCCGCTGTAACAGTGTCCTTTTCCTTCACCGTAAACGAACGTGCCTTCGTAATGGGGATCGGCCGTGGTTTTCATCCATGCCTGAAGCGTCTTCACGTCTTCGTTGAGGTGAAAGTTATCCATCGTGCCGACATAAATTCGAATCTTGTCGACGAGCTGCGGACCGAGAGTCGGCCAGTTCTTCTGCAGGTAGTAGGTAATGTCGTAGTGTTCCTTCCAGTACTGCGCAACGGCGGGATTGACCTCTCCGTTCTTCTTGTCGAACAGGGGTTCGAAATAGCCGTCCTTCCCGAGCGGGCCGTAGACGGCGGACCATATATCGAGCTGCTGGCCTGAACGTCCGCGCGTTCCGGATGCGAGTTCGAAATGATTTCGCTGCTCCGACGTCAATCGGACGGAACCATCCGTCTCCCGAGT
>CAZPBY010000078.1:13071-29697 GCA_964584785.1 uncultured Solibacteraceae bacterium | reverse complement strand
CGGCGATCGCCGACCGCACCATCTCTTCGTAGACGCGATGATCTTGTTTGACCCGCACCAGTTCTTCGAGCCTGACGGGAAACTGCTGCCCAATCACGGAATCCATCACACTCCGGTCGATCAGTTGAAAACCAAGCGCGTCGGCCGTCGCCGTGGCGATTTCGCGCCCGCCACTGCCGCTCAGTCGCGAAATGGTGATGATTGCCATGTGCTACAGTTACCTGTCACATTCATATGTACTACATAGGCGTCGATATTGGGGGTACAACGATTAAGGCCGGACTGGTCGATGGTAGCGGGCGGCTGGTCGAACAATCCCGAATCGCGACGATCACCGACAACTGGAGTACTTTTCTCTCCAATCTCACCGCACTGATCCGAAGTTACCAGGAGAAATCGGATGTCGAAGCTGTCGGTATCGGCATTCCAGGTTTGAGAAATATACATACAAAGACCGTCGTTACCTCGCCCAACATTCCCTGCTTGACTGACGCCAGTGTAGAGAAGCTTGTGGCAGATGAGGTCCATATCCCCGTCGTCTCCGAAAACGACGCCAACGCTGCCGCCTATGCCGAGTTCGTCGGCGGCTTCGGTGTGGGTATTCAGCACATGGCGTACCTAACTCTGGGAACCGGACTCGGATCCGGCGTGATCCTCGACGGAAAACTATTTCGCGGAACGTCCGGCTACGCGGTCGAGTTTGGCCACACCGTGATCGATCCGGGTGGACGACCCTGCGGTTGCGGCAGTCGCGGATGTCTGGAAACCCTCGTTTCCGCTCCAGGAATTCGTCTGACGACGCTCGAGGTCATGGAGGAACACCCTGAAAGCGCTTTGCACCGAGTGACGGAACCACTGACCTCCGAACTGGTCTTCAATCTCGCGGCTGAAGGCGACCAGGCCGCAATAAAAACTTTCGAAAGAACCGGGCGATGGCTCGGGCTGGCGTGCGCGAACCTGATCAATATGCTAAATCTTCAGTTGATCGTTCTGGGCGGGGGGGTGATGGCGGCGGGCGAAACGTTGACGCGGCCTCTCGTCGAAACGGCGCGCCGCCATGCGATGGCCCCATCGTTTGCGGATTGCCGGATAGTACAATCAAAGTCGTGGCCGGAAGCCGGCATCATTGGAGCCGCGATGCTTGCTCGCGACCGCAATATCTAAATGCCGGAACTCTCGCACATCCGAAATTTTTCCATCATCGCCCACATCGATCATGGCAAATCGACGCTCGCCGACCGGCTGCTGGAGATCACCGGCGCGCTGACCAAAAGGGAGATGTCGGCGCAGGTACTGGATGCCATGGACCTCGAGCGCGAACGCGGCATCACGATCAAGGCGAAAGCGGTCCGCCTGAATTACCACTCTCAGAACGGCAAGGACTACATCCTGAACCTGATCGACACGCCGGGACACGTGGACTTCAGTTACGAGGTCTCACGCAGCCTCGCCGCCTGTGAGGGCGCCCTTCTTGTTGTCGACGCCTCGCAAGGCGTGGAAGCCCAAACCCTCGCGAACACTTACCTCGCGCTCGACCATCACCTCGACATTGTTCCCATCATCAATAAGATCGACTTGCCGGGCGCGGAGATCGACCGCGTTGTCGAACAAATCCATTCCGTCATCGGACTCGATTCGCACGACGCGCTGCGCATCAGCGCAAAGTACGGCGAGGGCATCGATGAAGTGCTCGAAGCCATCGTCGCACGAGTGCCTCCGCCCAAAGGCGATCCCGAGGCTTCGCTCAAGGCACTGCTTTTCGACTCCTGGTTCGATGTGTATCGCGGCGTCGTCATCCTGATTCGACTGATTGACGGGAAAATTCACAATGGAATGAAGATTCGTCTGATGTCGAACAACCAGGTTTACAGCGTCGACAGCGTGGGCGTTCTCGGACCCAAAATGCGCGAGGTCGACATTCTGAGTGCCGGGGAGGTTGGATACGTCATCGCGAACATAAAAGTCGTCTCCGACACCAAGATCGGGGACACGGTTACCGAACACGATCGGCCTACCGCCAGCGCCTTTCCCGGTTTCCAGGAAATCAAGCCGATGGTCTTTGCGGGTCTGTATCCGGTCGAGCCCAATCAATACGAGGGGCTGCGCGACGCCCTCGAGAAGTTGCGCCTGAATGATTCGTCGTTCTTCTACGAGCCTGAAACCTCGACCGCGCTCGGATTCGGATTTCGCTGCGGATTTCTCGGGCTGCTTCACATGGAGATCATCCAGGAAAGGCTCGAGCGCGAATTCCAACTCGACCTGATCACGACGGCGCCGGGAGTGCGCTACCGCGTCGTGAAAACAGACGGAGAAACCATCGAGATCGACAATCCGACGAAGTTTCCTGAGGCTCAGGCCATTTCGCGAATCGAAGAGCCAATCATCACCGCTCTGATCATGACCTCCGATGAATTCGTCGGTGTGATCCTGAAACTCGTCGAAGACAAGCGCGGCGTTCAGAAGGGGTTCGAGTACGTGGCACAGGGCCGCGTGCTTTTCACGTACGAAATGCCGCTCAATGAAATCGTTCTCGATTTCTATGACCGCTTGAAATCGGTGTCGCGCGGTTACGCGTCGTTCGACTACCACTTCTCGGGATACAAAGCCGCGGATCTCGTGAAGCTCGACATTCTGGTCGGCGGCGAGGCAGTCGACGCGCTCTCATGGATCGTGCACCGCGACTTCGCTTACCAGCGCGGAAAGGCGCTCGTCGAAAAAATGCGCGAGTTGATTCCGCGCCAGATGTTCGAAGTCGCGATTCAGGCCGCAATCGGAAGCCGGGTCATCGCCCGGGAAACGATAGCCGCCATCCGGAAGAACGTCCTCGCCAAGTGCTACGGCGGTGATATCAGCCGCAAACGCAAGCTCCTCGAAAAACAAAAAGAAGGCAAACGGCGCATGAAACGCGTCGGCAAGGTCGATATCCCACAGGAAGCCTTTCTCGCGGTTCTGAAGGTCGGAGAGTAATTCCGTCACGCAGCGCTGGTTGTCTCAAGAACCTATTGACCGCCCCGGCTGTTTAGTACTATTTTATTAGTACTAATTACGGAGGATGCGATGACTCAGGACACTCTATTATTGAGCGGCGAAATCTGGTCGAAACATAAAGCCGGTGTTCCGCGCACCCTCTCGTTTTTCTTTACTTTGACCCTGCTGGCGATGGCCATAAGTCCCTGGAGCGTTTCCCGGAAGCCGCTTCCTCCGAGTTTGGTTAATATCTCGCTCTACATTCCGGGCCGGCTGACGCTTCCACCTGCGGAAACGGGAGGCGGCGGCGGTGGTGGCCGTCATCAGCCGCAGCCGGCTTCTCTTGGTCGATTGCCGCGGCCGGTGGACCGGCAGATGACACCTCCGGACCCTGAACCGCCGAAGAATCCCAACCCTGAGCTGGTCGTTGAGCAGACCGTCGTGGCGCCGCAGCTGGCATCTTTGCCGCAGTTGAGACTTCTGAGTATCGGGGATCCGGAAGGAGTTGCCGGCCCGCCGTCGTCGGGACCGGGCGGTTGTTGCGGGGTCGGAAACGGTGACGGCGACGGAGTCGGTCCCGGAAAGGGACCGGGTGTTGGCACAGGAAGAGACGGAGGCTACGGCGGCGGACGGTTCGGCGTCGATGGCGGCATGACTCCACCCGTGATCGTCAGCCAGATCCTGCCGGAGTATTCGGAAGAAGCGCGCAAAGCGCGATTCGAAGGCACCGTCGTGTTGGACACCATCGTTCGTGAAGACGGATCAGTCGAGATCAAGAACGTTCGCCGGGGTGCCGGATTCGGACTCGACGAAAAGGCGATCGCAGCCGTTTTGAAGTGGAGGTTCAAGCCCGGCCGAAAAAACGGAAAGCCCGTGGCCATGGCGCTGAACGTGGAAGTCCGGTTCAACTTGAGATAGGTGGGCAAACGTGAAAACGAAAAAGCCTGTGCTGACCGACCAGGAACTCGAAATCATGAAGATCGTATGGCAGCGTGGAAACGCCACAGTGCGAGACGTGTACGAAGAGCTTCTGAAGACTCGCAAAGTTGCCTACACGACAGTCATGACCATGATGGGCATCCTTGAACAAAAAGGAAGGCTGACGAAAAGCTCGCGCGACCGCGCTTACGTGTACAGTCCGTCCGAGCCGCAGGAGGAAGTCGTCGGCAATATGGTCCAGGAGTTCGTGAAACGCGTGTTCGACGGATCAGCGAAACCGTTGCTCGTGCATCTCGCGGAGAACAAGAAGATCAACCAGAAGGAACTGGATGAGATCAGCCAGCTGCTGAAAAAGAGGAGGAAGGCATGATGCCTGGCTTGACGTTTGAAAACCTTCTGGCATGGACCGCTCAGGTTTCGGTTGTCGTGCTTGCCGGAGCCGTCCTGTCGAAGATATTTCCAATCCATCAGCCGCGGTTTTATCTCGTCTATTGCTACACATTGCTCGTCGCGTGTATCGCGTTGCCCGTCGTCCAGCCGGCGAGACAACCTGCAGGACCGTTGTCATTGGCAGTGCTGGAACAGCCGGCACCAAGCGCATCCACAATTGCGGCGGCCATAGCGCAGGAGCTCACTTTCCTGCGGCCGCTGCTCGGATGGATCGTGGTTGCCGGCATCGTGATGAAGTTCGGCTTTTTCATCGCAGGCGCCTTGCGCATTCGGCATTACCGGAAGACTGCGATCCCGCTTCATTTTCCAAAGGAGTCGATTCTGTCCGTTTGCAGACTGCTCAACAGCGACGTCGAGATCGGTGTTTCCGCCAACGAAGCCGGCCCGGTGACGTTCGGATGGATACGGCCCATGATTCTCCTGCCTGCCTCCTTTCTGTCACTCGGCGAAGAAGCGCAGCATGCCATTCTCTGCCACGAACTGCTTCATGTCGTCCGTCGTGACTGGCTATCGAATGTGATCGAAGAAGTCATTGGAGCGTGCTTCTGGTTTCATCCGGGGATCTGGTGGATTCTGAGCGAGACCAGGCTCGCGCGCGAGCAAGTGGTCGACGCGGAAGTTGTGCGATTGACGGCCGCGCGAGACTTTTATATCGAGGCGCTGTTGGCTATCGCGGACGCCTGTGACGAACGCGGGCTGATGCCGGCGCCTTCATTTCTCCGAAGGCGTCACCTGACGACACGGATGCGGACTCTGCTTCAGGATGAGCGCACGACTGGTCCACGACTCTTGCTCTCTTGCGCATCGATCAGCGCTGTTCTGATTTGCGGCGCATGGTTGGCGGTCCGCGCTTTCCCGTTAACGGCGGGACAGGTCGTTGAAAAGCCGTTTATGGCGTCGCTGGCTGTTGACGAAGCTCCAAAAGTTTCGAGCATCGAGGACGGCGTCACTCCGCCCAGAGTGACCCGTTACGTCACGCCCGAATACTCCGATGCCGCAAGGCGAGCAAAGATCGAGGGAATCGTTATGGCTGAAGCCATCATTCACGCTGATGGCACGGTCGGGTCGATTTCAGTGAGACGAAGCCTGGATCCCGATCTGGACCGCAACGCCGTTTTCGCTCTCCAGCAGTGGCGCTTTGAACCGGCGCGACGTCATGGCGTGGCGGTCGAGGTGACGCTGTTCATCGAAGTGAACTTTCAGGTCAGGCCCTACAGCGCGAGCTCCATGTAGATGACGCCCTGAATGGAATTGGGATAATAAGCCGTCGTATCGTTGAAGCCGAGCGATCGATAGAGAGCTTGCGCTGCCGTCATGAAACTTAGGGTGTCCAGAACCATCTTCCGGTAACCGGTCGCGCGAGCACGATCGATGATGGAAACCGCCAGCAGACGACCGGCATCCTGACCGCGCGCAGAAGGCCTCACGTACATCCGCTTCATCTCGCACACGTCGGGTTGGAGCTTCCTCATCGCGACGCACCCCACAGTTTCGTTGCCCTGCTTCGCCAGCAACAAGCAACCCGTCGGCGGACCGTACATTTCCCGAATGTGCTCGAGTTCATGATTGAAGCTTTGAAAACAGAGATCGACTGCTATCGCGGCCGCATACTCTTCAAAGAGAACTCGACCCGTTCGGTAGTCGGAATCGGTCGTCGCTTCAATTACAATCATCCTGAGGGGAGTATACGTGAAGACTGTGGGGATCATTGGAGGCATCGGGCCGGAATCGACCATCGCGTATTATCGGGAGATACTGGCATCCTATCGTGAACGGACGCAGGCCGAGGCCGCTCCGTCGCTACTCATCAATAGCGTGGACCTTAGCCGGTTGCGCACCATGTTCGAGCAGGAGCGTCACGCCGAAGCGGTCGACTACCTCGCCCGCGAAATCGAAAAGCTGCAGGCCGGAGGTGCGAACTTTGCGGTACTTGCCGCCGTCACGGCGCACATCGTCTTCGACGCTCTTTGCGAGAGGGTTCACCTGCCGCTGATCAGCATCGTGGAAGCGACGCGCAAAGCGGCCGTCGGCTACCGACTGCAGAAGGCAGCTCTCTTCGGGACGCGGTTCACAATGAACGCTCCATTTTTTCCGGAGCTGTTTTCGAAGGTTCATATTCGCATCGTCCCGCCGTCAAGAAGTGAACAGGAATATATTCACGAAAAGTATTTCGGTGAGTTGGTCAAGGGCGTCTTCCTGGAACAGACCCGCGGCCGGATGCTGGAGATTGTGAGCCGGCTGCGACGCGACGAAGGCATCGACGGTTTGATCCTCGGCGGAACCGAACTTCCTCTTCTCCTTAATAATGAGTCACATAATGGCGTTCGGTTTCTCAACACGACACAGTTGCACGTCGCTGCAGTTGTGAATGAACTGCTGTCTTGAATGCGCACCGGCAATCCATAGACGTGTACATATCCGCCGCCGCCTCTACGGTATAATTGCCGCATGAAGTCTCAGCTCCAGAGATACTTAGGCTCACTGGTTTTCGTTTTCCTTCTCTGTCTTGCTGTCGCGCTCGGTTCCACTGCCGGAGTGCTTTTCGTTTACAACAGCGATTTGCCGCAGGTCGATCAACTTGAAGATTATCGTCCGAGCTTGATCACGGAAGTGTATGCGGATAACGGACAGGTGATCGGATCGTTCGCTCTCGAGCGCCGCATTCAGGTGACGTGGGATGACATTCCGCAGGTATTGAAGGATGCGATTGTTTCCGTCGAAGACCAGAATTTTTACGAGCATTGGGGCATCGATTTCTACGGCATCGCACGCGCCGGGCTGAAGAACCTGATGGCCGGGCGGATTGTCGAAGGCGGAAGCACGCTGACGCAACAACTGAGCAAGAATCTCTTTCTCACACCCGAGCGCAGTCCACGGCGAAAAATCCAGGAAGCGATGCTCGCCATCCAGATCGAGCGCAACTACACGAAGCAGCAAATCCTGACCATGTACAGCAACCTTCATTTCATGGGACACGGCCAATACGGATTTGCAGCTGCGACGGAGTTTTATTTTGGGAAGGAATTGAAGGACCTCACGATTGAGGAAGCGGCATTACTCGCGGCGCTTCCCCGCTCGCCGGTGCTCTATTCGCCGATCAATCATCCGGATCGTGCGCTGATGCGTCGGAATTATGCGATCGATCGAATGGTCGCCGAAGGCAAGATCACCGTCGATCAAGGCGAAGAAGCGAAGAAAAAGCCTATCAAACTCGCTCCGAAAAAACGCCCGGACGATCTGGCTCCGTACTTCGTAGAAGACCTGCGACGCTACCTCGAAAAAACTTACGGCACTTCGGCGGTGCATGAAGGTGGACTGAAGGTTTACTCCACGCTGAACGTTGATATGCAGAAGGCCGCCAACACCGCCTCGCGTGACGGACTGCGTGTGTACGACAAACGTCACGGGTGGCGCGGAGCCGAGCGGAATGTTCTGACCACTGGAACCGACCTGATGCAGATCGCGCTGCCGGAATGGAAACTGCCCATCCGAACGAACGACATCGTACCCGGTGTGATTCTCGATTCGAGCGGAACCGAAGCGAAGGTCCGAATCGGCGAATATGAAGCGACACTTAAGCCGCAGGATTTCGCGTGGACGAATGTGAAATCGGCCGCCGACATTCTTAAACGCGGGGACGTCGCACTGTTTATGGTGCGATCGATGAATTCCGCTAATCGAAAAATGGAAGTATCGCTCGAGCAGACGCCGAAGGCGCAATCCGCCATGATCGCAATCGACCCGAAGTCGGGCGAGATCAAGGCCATGGTTGGCGGCTACGATTTCGACGAAAGTAAATTCAACCGCGCAACGCAGGCGCAGCGTCAAACCGGCTCGTCATTCAAGCCCTTCGTTTACACCGCTGCGATCGACATGGGCCTGCTCACGCTGGACGACACCATAGTGGACGCGCCCGTGAGCTTCGGCGCGTATTCGCCCGGCAACTACGACGGAAAGTTCAAAGGAACGATTCCTATCCGCCAGGCGTTTGCGGAATCGCGCAATATTCCCGCAGTCAAAACCCTTGCCCGCGTCGGCGTGCAGAATCTCGTACCTTATGTCCGGCGGTTTGGAATTACGTCGAAGATCGAACCCGTATTACCTATCGCGCTCGGCGCCGCAGACATCTCTCTTATTGAGATGGTGTCCGCTTACACAACCTTCCCAAACGACGGGGTTCGCGTCGTGCCGCAGTACATCCGCCGCGTGACGGATTACGACGGCAATGTTCTGGAAGAAAACCTTCCGGAGTTGCGCGACGTGATCTCCCAGCAAACGGCTCGCACGATGGTTGAGTTGATGCAGGAAACCGTCAAGCAACCCGGCGGCACCGCCGCCAGAGCCAAGGAACTGAAGCGCCCCGTCGCTGGAAAGACGGGAACCACGAACGATTTCACAGATGCATGGTTTATCGGTTACACGCCATCGCTGGTCGCCGGTGTTTGGATCGGTTTTGACGAAAAAGTAACGCTTGGCGACAAGGAAACGGGCGGTAGGGCGGCGCTACCCATCTGGTTGGATTTCATGGGGACCGTTTACAAGGATAAGCCTGTAGAACAATTCGAAACAACGATTCCGGCCACAACTTCCGCAACGACGACGGCGTCAACTCTTCTGCCGGCCGGGGATCCAGCTCTCGCGAGCAACGGGAAACGCAATCAATGAAAACGCTTCGAAACACCCTCTCCTTTGTTCTTGCCATTTGCGTCATGACGAGTGCGGCAAACGCGCAGTCGGTTGTCGACCTCGCCAAGCGCGAAAGGCAGCGCCAGCAGAACGCCCAGAGTAAGACCGTCCTGAACTCCGATTCACCGCGCGGCACCGCCGCCTCGACCGCGGCAACGGCGAAGGCAGTCGAGGACCGCGCTGTATCGCACAACCCGCCGCCGGCGATAAAACCTCCCATGGCAGCCGGATTCACGGACATGAAAGGCCGCGACGAAAAATGGTGGCGCGCGACCTTCGAGAAGGCCCGTCTGGACGTGAAGCGCGCCGAGGACAAAATGAAGGTCCTTCAGCTCAAGGAAAATGATCTGGTCTCGCTGATCCGTCGAGACAGCGTTGCAACGCGAGCCAGCGATGAACAGGCTGAACTGGACAAGGTTCAAAAGGAAGTGGCGCTTGCAAAACAAGAACTCGCCGACGCCCAGCAGAAACTGACCGACCTTGATGAAGAACTCCGCCGCGCCGGTGGATTACCGGGATGGGCTCGCTAGTCGCGTATCCCCGAAACGGCTCGCTGCCGGATAGACGATGATCTGCCTGGGCATCGACGGCGGCGGCTCGAAAACAACTTTCCTGGTGATGGACGGCGAGCGCGAGATCGCGCGAGTCCAGTCCGGCCCATCCAACTGGCTTTCCGTCGGCAGCGACATCGCATCGTCATCGATACGCAATGGCGCCCTTCAGCTCCAACATCACTCCATCGATTCCGTTTGCGGCGGCTTTGCTGGGGCCGGCCGTCGTGAGGGGCTGGTCTTTTATTCCGGCGTACTGACAGACTTATTTCCCAAAGCCCGCGTCCGCGTTGAAAGCGACGCATACATCTCCTACGTTGGAGCAATTGGGCTGGAGCCGGGCGTCATGCTCATCGCCGGCACCGGATCCATTGCTATCGCTCGAAGGCCGGATGGAACGATGCTCCGCATCGGCGGCTGGGGTCCACATTTCGGTGATGAAGGCAGTGGGTTCTGGATTGGACGTGAATCGATACGAGTCGCGCTTCGATTCCAGGACATCGGTGAGCATGAAGATTTCGGCAAGCTTATCGCCGCAAAGCTTGGACTCTCATCCATTCGCGACGTTCCCGCCCGCTGGGCCAGCGGTTCCCTCGGCGTTCCGGACGTCGCGTCGCTTGTGCCCGAAATTGCCGCCATGTGGCCAAGCGAACCGGCTGCGGGAGTCATGCGTGCGGCGGCGGCGCATCTGAAGAATCTCGTCGACACCGCATTGTCTCGAGTCGGAAGTCCACATTGTGACGTCTGCGCGTCAGGTTCTGTCGCGACCCACGCACTGATCGGCCGGCTGACCCGAATCTCCTTCAGCAAACCCAAAGCAGCGCCTGAAATGGGTGCGGTGATCCTCGCTCGTGAATAGTAAGATTCCGAAATGAAACCTGCTGAATACGCCGAAGAACATTTTGACGACTTCGTCGAAACACTGAAGAACCTTGTGCGGATTCCGTCGGTGAGCTTTGACGGCTTTCCTCCAGACAGAGTGCGCGAGTCGGCCCGGGCGGTCGCGTCGTTGCTGAAGCAAGAGGGGCTCGAGAATGTTCAGACACTCGAAATCGACGGCGCGCATCCTTACGTGTACGGAGATTGGCTCCACGCTCCAGGCAAGCCCACCTTGCTGCTTTACGCGCATCATGACGTTCAGCCTCCCGGTCGTGAAGAAAAGTGGCTCACGCCGCCGTTTGAACCGATCACCAAGGCTGGACGTCTTTTTGGTCGCGGATCCGCGGACGACAAAGCGGGCATCGTCGTCCATACGAGTGCGATCGCGTCGTTTCTTCGGACCGAAGGCAAGCTCCCGGTCAACGTGAAGGTCATCGTCGAGGGAGAAGAAGAAATTGGTTCAGGCCATCTGGAGCAGTTCCTCGTCAAGTACAAGACGCAGCTGCAAGGCGACATCATCGTCCTCACAGACAGCGGCAACTTCGATACGGGTGTTCCGACAATCACGACATCGCTTCGTGGAATCGTAGCGATGGAGGTCGAGGTTCGCGTGATGGATCATCCCCTCCATTCCGGTTCATGGGGAGGCCCTGGCCCCGATCCCGTGATCGCGCTATCCAAGATGCTGGCCGGTCTGGTGGACGAGCATGGACGTATTGCGATTCCCGGCATCTATGATGACGTTCTTCCCCTCACCGCGGTGGAAGAGGAAAGCCTGCGGGTGCTCAACTACACGGACGACGATTTTCGAAAGCAGACGCAGTTGCTTCCGGGTGTGCAGATCCTCGGCGGCAAAGAGTACGCACTGAAGAAAATGTCGCGGCTCCCCTCAATCGCCGTCAACGCCATACAAGCCAGTTCGAGAGCAGCGATGGCGAACATCATCAATGAGGCTGCGTGGTGCAAGGTGGGAATCCGCACGGTTCCCAATATGGATCCGAAGAAGACCGAACAGCAACTGCGGCAATTTCTGCTGAGCGGTGCGCCCTGGGGCGCCGAAGTCACTTTCAAAGGAGAACAGTTTTCGCCCTGGTGGACAACGAGACCCGAAGGTCCCGCTTTTGAAAAAGCTCACGCCGCCCTGACGCGGGCTTTTGGGCGTGAATGCGTTTACGTCGGACAGGGAGGCTCTATCCCGTTCGTCGGTCCATTTTCAGCCGTTCTGGGCGGAGCTCCGGCGCTGCTGATTGGAGTGGAGGATCCGTATACAAACGCGCACTCCGAAAATGAAAGCGTTCACCTCGGCGATCTTCGGAAGTCCATCCTCGGCGCGATCTATTTCTACGAACTGGCGGCTGACGTCCGTTGATGAGTTTGGGTATCACGCCCGCTATGGCGTTTACGACGAGAAGAGACGGCTGACGCGTTCGAGATTTTTCAAGCCATAGACATCGGTTTCAAATTGCGGAATCCACATGACCGGATACTCCGAGAACCGGCGCGAAATCTCGTCGCGATAGACTTGCTCCTGCTGACGTCGTGCGTGATAGAAGTCACCGTCCAGGTTCTCCGGAAGAACGCGATTCACCAGAATTCCGCATACGTTCACGTTTGATTCCTTCAGCATCTCGGCTGCTCGAGCGCTCTCCTCAATCGGAAGCCTTTCAGGGATCAGCACCAGAACGAAGCCTGTAAAGTTGTGTTGCATCAGCCTCGCGCGAACCTGCTCGAGCTTGTCGCGCCTGCCTTCGAGAGTCTGGAGAATCGGATCTGCGGCCGTTTCGACGCCTTCGGGCGACTGTCGAATCTTGTCGATGTTCTGGTTGAGTGTCAGCAGAGATTTCCGGCGCTTCGACAATGCATCGATCCAGGAAGCCATCAACTCGGGCATTCGCAACAGGCGAAGCGTGTGCCCTGTTGGCGCGGTGTCGAAGACGATCATGTCGTAGTCGTCCAGCCTGTCGATGATCATCTGGCTCATGCGATCGAACAGTGCCACTTCCTCGACGCCAGGCATCGTCGCGGCGAGCTCGATCTGACGTTCGGCTTCCTTGAGGATCGCCGGACTGAACATGCTCGCAATCTGCGTCTTCACACCGTCAACGTAGCGCCTGGCTTCGAAGTCCGCGTCGAGTTCGATACCCATCAGGCCGGGATACACTTCACGCTCCTCACGATCGAATGGACGCTCGAAGATATCCGACGTCGAATGCGCGGGGTCCGTGGAAATGAGCAGTACCTTCTTGCCTGCGCGGTTCGCCGCCAGCGCCATCGCCGATGCGCACGTCGTCTTGCCGACGCCTCCTTTGCCGCCGAAAAACAGAATGCGTTTCTTTAAGAGATCGCGCATGTTCGGAAGTCAGCAGCAGGGCATGCTGCCCATGGGTGAATGGTCCATGCCCATGCGCCGATGCCAGACGTGGAACTCCTGGAGAAAGTAGGGATACACCTCAAGAAGGTACAGGGCCGCCGGATTCGGCAGTCCGACCAGTTCCATGTAGCAGAGCAGCATAAACAGATCGTTGAGCTCCATGAACTGCTCGCGCAGTTTTTTTTCGTAACCGGCGAGAGCCATGCCATAGAAAAACTCTCCGATGTTGCGGCGCCAGTCGCTCCATTGCATTTCGGCACTATATCATCGCCCGCAAACGCGGTATTGTGACGGCCGTTGAGGTTATGGCGCTCGTCGCGGCTTTGCGGATTCTGAGTCTCGGAACTTTCGCCGCGCCGGTTGCGTATGAGGAAATATGGTGAAGTTTCTGCTCTGGTGCATCCTGTTCGTGTTGTGCTGGCCGATCGCCGTTTTGGCTCTGCTGCTCTATCCGATCATCTGGCTTGTGTTGCTGCCATTCCGCATCGTCGGCGTCGCGGTACATGGCGTCCTTGAACTGGTTTGGACACTGGTCACCTTACCGACGCGTCTTCTCCGCCCGGTTCGTCACTGATCACTCTGCAAACGTAAACGGGCGGAACGCGGCGACGTCCACGGGATATTTCCGATTTCCTGCACAAACTTTCGCAGCGCCCTTTCGAACGTGGTGCCTTTAACGCTGAACGCCTTGTGATCGGCGTAATCGGTCCATGCGAAAGGAATGAGAACGTGGGGCCGATAGTTGTACAGCATGTGCAGTTCGTCCATGTAGTAACGCATGTCTCGGCTTGGCGGGATGCTGTTGGCGTAGGGGATCGACGGATTGTATTCCATGATCCCCCAGTTATCGCTGGTCACGAACAACGCGGAGTACAGGCCAGGCGTCGCCGTCTTCGAATGTGTTCTGCCGTTGAATCCATTAAATGCCGTGACTCCGGTCGATCCGATCGGATCCAAAACGGCCGAGGCGACATCGCTGGCGGACGTCTTCAAACGAGCCGTGTTTCGTTGGCCGAAAATCATGTCGCCCGGAATTTGATGGGAGTAATAGCGTGAAGCCGGAATTTGAAATCCCGTCTCGGGATCCGCGGATGTCCGTATCCAGGTCGCAAAGTCCTTCAGCCAATTCGCAATGACCTGCTTCCTGAACTCCACCCATTTTTGCCAAAGAGGATCGTCCGGCACTTCTGTCCGTGGGGCGTCGAAGCCGGCCGCGATCGCATAGCGGCCGGAAGCCGGCAACTTCTCCGGCATCGCCAGGTACTCGGAAAATGAGATCGGGCCGCTGTTGTCATAATAACGAAGGCGCCACGTGGCGAACGATTGGTTGAAATCACCGTTGAATGTGTGGCCGTCGTGGTTGTCGTCCGTGTTGGGCGATCGATCGCCGGAGTAGCGTTGACTGATGAGCCAGTCTCGAAACTCGGCAACCATGAATGGACTGTAATCCGCATAGATTAACGTTTTCTGATCGCCGATCGGCTTCCCGCTGGCGTCGAAATTTCGCAGGAATGTGAACTCCGTTTCAGCGTCGCCACTCAGACTCACGAACGTGTTCGGATACTTTGCCATCAACGCTGCGAGGTGGTGTCCGAGAATGCGGGCGCCTTCCTCTATCCGCGCGCGAAGCGGCTTCGCGTAGCGCGACGGCGTGATCCACGCTTCCTCCGGCACCTTTTGAGGATCCTGAAGATTGGCAGGCGGCGCAATCCAGCCGTCGGCGAACCACTGTGCGTTGCGAACATCGTCGCGAATCGCGCGAAAACGCAGATTGTTATGACCGTGAAAGAAGCCGGATGTGATCGCAATATGCGTCACGATGCCGTTCTTGTACGCCCCGCGGACAACGGTGTCGGCCTCTCCGACCGTGGAAGCGAAATCGGCTTCTCCGATCGGCTGATCCAACCGGACATCCGGATACTTCAGATCGATATATGCCGAGAACCCCAGCAGCACGTGAGGGGCGCCGCCAATCCTCCGTTTCAAGTCGGCCGCGTCGGCCGCTAGTTGTTCGGGTGTCTTGCTCGTGTAATCGACATAGAGAGGCGCCAGAACCAGGGAGTTTTCATACGCCACAGGTTCCGTTGACTGCGGCGGGTTGAAAGCCCCTCTTGCGGCGTGCAAAGCTTCGCGACGCAATTCGGCAAGCGTTTCGGGATACCAAACCGCGTTGGAACCGGCGGCAAATACCGCCAGAGATAGGGTCGCGAATGCCCGCCATTTGTACATCGCGGTCATTATACGCATCGCAATAACACCGGCAACCGGCCGTTAGTTATGCCAAAATGAAAACGCATGATCAGTAATGAGGCGGTTGAGCGAGCCTGCAGTGAAGTCAGCGAATACTCCGAAGACCAGATGGCGACGGAATTTGAACGGTTTTTCACGCGACAGCCGGACATCTGCGATTTCGTCGTCGAGTTGACAACCGAGAGCGATCAACGGATTCAGGAGCTCTCGCTGTTTCTTTCATATATGGTTTTTAAGGCCGTCGAGTCCGAGTACGCTCCGGGACTGAGTGCTATCAGTCAGTCCATGATCGAATCGGCGCTGCAGGAAAGCGAATCGTGGATCGAGAAAATCAATCAGGCAGACGGCGGCGAGATGGAGTCTGCGATTCTCGACAGGCTATCGACAGACAACGAACCTTACCTGCTGCAGTACGTCATTTCCGAAATCAATCAGCCGCTGGACGACGGAACAGAGCTGGACGACGAGCAGAAAGGGGAAGTCTTTTTCGTTTTGAAAACAGTCATTACTTCTCTCTCGAGGAGATCCATTGAAGAAGAAGGAACAGAACAAACGCCGTAAAAACCGGAGTTCCACCTGGCTGATGTTCGTCGCGATCGCGGTTTTTGCCGCCGCCGCGTGGTTCGTTTTCCGAAGTTCGGAAACGCCGTCGCCACAGAACCAACAGACCGTCGCTCAGAACGCGGCCGCCGACATGCCCAACAAGTACGCAACGCTTTCGCCATCGATGTTCACCGGACGAGCACGAGAAGCGTATCAAGCGGCTCGGGATATTCCCGAAGTCCTGAAGCAGGTTCAATGTTATTGCGGATGCAAGCGGTCCGCGGGTCATCAGAGTAATCTGGACTGCTTCACGGACGATCACGGCTTTGGCTGAGCCATGTGTCAGGACATCGCGCTGGACGCGCGAAAGCTTCATGAAGCCGGACTTCCGGCTGATCAGATCCGCGAAGCCATCCGGATCAAATATGAACATGCCGAGCAGTAAACGGATGTCATGGTCAATCTGTCGTACGTCGAAGAAGGCAGCGGCCCTGCTGTTCTTCTGATTCATGCGTTTCCGCTAAACCGGACCATGTGGACTCCGCAGATTGCGGAACTCCGCAAACGATTTCGCGTTATTGCGCCGGATGTTCGCGGGTTCGGCAAGACGCCGGCAACTTCGCCCTGGACTCTTCAGGACGCAGCGGACGACCTGGCGCAATTGCTCGATTCGGCCGGTGTGCACGATTGCGACGTCGTGGGATTGTCGATGGGCGGATACATTGCCCTTCCCTTCTACGAAAAATACTCCAACCGCGTCCGGCGGCTCGTGCTTGCAGACACGCGTGCCCGCGCGGACAACGAGGCGGAGAAAAACGG
Organism: uncultured Solibacteraceae bacterium; assembly: GCA_964584785.1. Taxonomy (GTDB): domain Bacteria; phylum Acidobacteriota; class Terriglobia; order 20CM-2-55-15; family 20CM-2-55-15; genus JAHFTY01. The sequence goes on along the minus strand of CAZPBY010000078.1, from coordinate 13,242 downwards.
GCGCAGCGAAATGATCGCGGCCCTTGAACAGTTCGGTAACGTCATTCTTGCCGACCGCATGATTCCTCGATTGTTGAAACCCAACGCCGACCCGCCCGTTTTGCAGCTCGTGCGAGCCAATAATGAGACGACGACCCGGGGCAGCGCGATCTTCGCTCTAAGGGCCTTGCC
>CAZPBY010000078.1:0-13061 GCA_964584785.1 uncultured Solibacteraceae bacterium | reverse complement strand
GCGACCGGGACGACGCATCCGCCATTCTGGATCGCGTGGGATGTCCGGCGCTCGTGATCTGCGGTGAGTTTGATGCAGTGACCAGGATCGAGGAGTGCCGGATCATGGCAAGCCGGGTGGACGACGCGCGTTTCGTGGTGATTCCCGATGCCGGCCACCTCAGCAACATCGAGAATCCGGCCGCTTTCAACGAAGCCCTGAATGGCTTCCTGTAGCAGCGGCATCCCGTCTCGAAGCCCGTCGGTGTTCGTGAAACCCTTTCAGGTGAGGCGAGTCAAAATGAATTCCGGAATGCCGAGTATGGCGTCGCGGTAGATGGAAGGCTCGAACTCTCGCAAGGTTCGAATAGCGCGTGACGCGTGTTCCTGCGCGAGCGATCGTGTTCGATTGAGACCGTTGCTTTCCTGAACCGCGCGCAAAATATCGCCGGGTTGGACGGACTGAAAACTTCGCTCGGCCAGAACCGTCCGAATCCGCGACGCGTGTTCCGCGCCTCCTTCCTGAACCGCGTAGAACACAGGCAGCGTCAGCTTGCCTTCCTTGAGATCGTTCGCGACCGGTTTCCCCAGGACCTCTCGCGTGGAAGTCAGGTCCAGCAGATCATCGATCAGCTGAAACGCGATGCCGAGATTCTTGCCTGCATCGCCGAGCTTCTCCGCCGACCCGTGGTTGAGACCCATCGCCAACGCGGGCAGCTTCGTGCATCCGGCAAAGAGATATGCCGTTTTTCGTTCGACGATGTCGAGCAACTGCTGCTTCGTTGAATCCGCCCGGCCGAGCAGTGTCAGCTGAAGCAACTCCCCTTCCACCATTTTTTGTGTGATCTCGATCAGCGTGGTCAGAATCTCGAAATTGCGTTCACCGAGTGCCACCGCAAACGACTGCATGTAGAGCCAGTCGCCGGCAAGCACGGTCATGGAGTTGCCCCAATGCGAGTTTGCTGACGGACGGCCGCGACGCGTATCGGCGGCGTCGATGACATCGTCATGAACCAGCGTTGCGTTATGAATGAATTCGACGACCGCGGCAAGGCGGATCGTGGTCGGAGAAATTTCTCCGAGCATCTTGCCTGTCAGAAGAAGCAGCGTGGGACGGAGACGTTTTCCGCCGGCGTTCAACAAATACTCGCCGATCTCCGAAATGGGTCGGATTTCCGAGCGCGTGTAGCCGCGAAGCTCTTCTTCGACCAGAGCAAGTTCCGGCGCGACCAGTTCGTAGATCTCTTGCGGTGTCAATGTGAGTATCTCCAGGCGAACACCAATTTTACTTCAACACTCGAACAGCCGGCCGAAATTTGCAGCGCTCACGGCGCTCAGCGCATCGACGGAAACGCCGCGCAACGCCGCCAGGAACCGCGCCGTGTCCTGGACGAACGCGGGCTCGTTGCGTTTACCCCGATGCGGAACCGGAGCGAGATACGGACAATCCGTTTCAACAAGGAGCCTGTCCGACGATAAAGTTCGGGCCACCTCGGCAATATTTCGAGCCTTCGGAAACGTCACGATGCCTGAAAAGGAAATGTAAAAACCCATCGCGGCGGCGGCATTGGCGAGTCGATCCGTTGACGTGAAACAATGGATCACACCGCGCGAGGCTCTTTCCTCGAGAAGGATGTGCTCCGTATCGTCGTCGGCATCGCGGGTGTGAACAATGACCGGGAGCTCGAACTCCTTTGCGATCCGCAACTGCCGCCTGAACACTTCGCGCTGGATGTCGCGTGGTGAATTGTCGTAGTAGTAATCGAGTCCGGTTTCACCTATCGCGACGACTCTGTTGTTCGAAGCCAGATTTCGCATCAAGTCAAAATGCCGATCTTCGGCCTTCGCCGCATCGTGAGGATGTATCCCCACGCTGGTGACGATCCACTCATGCGATGTGGCGATCGGAATCCCGCAGCCCATGTCGTCCGGACCGCGGCCATTTCCGATCGTGAGGATCTTGCGCACTCCAGCGTCCCAGGCCCGCTGCATCACTGCATCACGGTCTTCATCGAAGCGCGGATCGTCGAGGTGAGCGTGCGAGTCGATGAACATCGCGGCTCGCGTCACTTCAGCCGTGCGCCGTTGGCCACATCTTCGGCGAAACCGGTCAGGACCGGTCGATCTTCCGGTCCGATCGAAGCGGCCACGATCATGCCGTTCGATTCGAGACCTCGCAGCTTTCGCGGTTGGAGATTCGCAACGATAACGACTTTCCGGCCGACGAGCATTTCGGGTTCGTACGCTTTTGCGATGCCCGCAAGGATTTGGCGCTTCTCGAACCCGACGTCCACGAGCAGACGCAGCAGTCTGTCTGCACCCTTCACGCGTTCGGCCTCGACAACCGTCGCTACTCGAAGGTCGACTTTCGCAAAGTCGTCGATGGTGATCATCGGCGCCAGCGGAGGTGCACCGGACGCATCCGCTGAAGGTGTGGCCGGAGCGGCTGTAGCAGAGCCAGCGGCTTTTTCATCGGAAGCGGCTTCCATTTTCTTATAGATCTCTTTCGAGTCCAGCCTCGGGAACAGCGCCGGGCCGCCGCGGACTTTTTTTCCGGCAAGGTCGTCGCTCCAACGGAGTTCGTTCAATCGCACGTCCGTCACTTTCCCATCGAGACCGAGTTGGTGCCACAGAGTCGCGGTGGTCAACGGCATGACCGGAGCCAGCAGCCCGGCGATGATGCGGAGCGACTCGGCCGCATGGAACAAAACGGCATCGAGCTTCGAAGCATCGGACGGTTTCTCCGCCAAAACCCAGGGCTCGTTCTCGACAATGTATTTGTTCACCCGTGAAATCAGCTCCCAGATGCTTTCGAGGGCTCGCGAAAAATTGTAATCGTCGACATGCGCTCGATAGGTCTCGATCACGCGCGTAGCTGTTTCGCGAACTTCGGCGTCGCCTTTGGCCTGACCTGGGGATGGGACACGGCTTTCGCGATATTTCGCGATCATCGCCGTCGTACGGCTCAGCAGGTTTCCAAGATCGTTCGCGAGATCGCTGTTGGAACGCTGGATGACGGCGTCGAGGCTGAAGTTGCAGTCCTGGCCGAAAACCATCTCCCGCAGCACGTAGTAGCGGAGCAATTCGGAACCGAACGTGTCCAGAAGCACGTGAGGATCGAACACATTGCCGCGCGACTTCGACATTTTCTCGTCCTTGAACAACCACCACCCGTGACCGAACACCGTCTTCGGGGGCTCGAGGCCGGCCGCTATCAGAAATGCAGGCCAGTAGACCGTGTGGAATCGAAGAATATCCTTGCCGACAAGGTGCATATCCGCCGGCCAATAACGATCGAACTTGGCGTTGTCCGAATTGAAGCTGACGCCGCTCATGTACCCGGTGAGCGCATCGAACCAGACATAAAAGACGTGTGCCGGGTCGTCGGGCAGAGGGATGCCCCATTTCAGAGTTGCGCGGCTGATCGAGAGGTCCTTCAATCCTCCTCGAACGAACGAAGCGACTTCGTTCATGCGCGTCTCGGGACGAATGAATTTGGGATTCGCTTCGTAAAGCGTCAGGAGCCTTTGCTGAAAATCGGACAGCTTAAAGAAATAGCTTTCTTCTGAAAACCACTCGGTCTTTCGGCCGCAGTCTGGACAATTTGCTGGAGTGGACGGATCGCTTTCGGGAGCGTACGCCTCGCACGAAACGCAATACCAGCCGGAGTATTCGCCTTTGTAGATATACCCGTTGGCTTTCGCGCGGCGGTACAGTTCCTGCACGCTGACATGATGACGCGGCTCCGTGGTCCTCACGAACTCGTCGAACTCGATGCCGACCCGCTTCCACAGATCGACATATTGCGTGTAGACCCGGTCCGCAAGGGATTTGGGATCCGTGCCCTGCGCTCTCGCGGACCGCTCGATTTTCTGGCCGTGCTCATCGGTTCCGCAGAAAAGCTTTACGTCGAAACCCATCATGCGTTTGTAACGAGCGATGGTGTCGGCAACAATCGTGGTGTAAGTCCCACCCAGGTGTGGCGGCGCATTGACGTAATACAGCGGCGTGGTGAGGTAGAACGTCTTCGACATAGACCATCAGTATAGCGTGAGAATCAGAACTGCATTTGACGTCAAAGATATCCCGCAATTGACGCTTGTTTGAAACCGCAAGCGGAACGGCCACAGCAGAACACAACACGGGTTCGCTATGATCCCAGTCACGTTTAAGGTCCTCGATAAGCAACGTCTACGGCGCAGCCGCCGGCTTGTACGCGGCGAGCAGCTTCACAAGCTCAAATTCTCAGAGGCGTTCGATAGGACGCTTTCGATGATGGCGCTGTTGATCGATATGACTGCCTCGTTCACCTCACCGTCGGAGTTCCGACGACTTCCGAATCACTGCGGAAGCCTGCCGCATGTCCGGCAATTCGATGCTGGCCGCTATCGGCTTTCAGCGCGATGTTGAGTGGGGAAAGACGGAATCCCTTTCTTCAAGGAGTTCAGAACCGCTTCCGTTCGAAGACCCTGTGGATATTCTCTTAAGACGAGATGAACATCACAGGAAGCGTTTCGCCGGCGCCGTAAAAGGACAAGACCGCGGCCGATGAACTGGCAAAGCGCTTCACGCAGCGCAGCAAGACCGCGCCGGCTGAAGCGCCGGTCGTTAAGCCGGAGCCGCCTCCGCCCCCAACCGTGTCCACAGCATAGGCATGCGTTCCAGCCGCGACACCCGTCGGCTTGGGTTTTCGCGACTTTTTCTTCCCTTCCTGATCGCCCTCCCGGCTTCTGCAATCCTCCATTCACGTTCCGAACTCGGCCTTCCGCGTTCTGAACTCCTTGCTTCCGGTTCCGAACTCGGGCCGCGGAGTTCCGAACCCGGCTTGCCGGGTTTTGAACTCGGCGCAGAGTTCCCCGTTCAGACGTCCGAGTTCCGAACTTCGCGTCCGTCGTTCCGAACTCGGCCGCCAGGTCCGCGACTCGGCCTGCCGAGTTCGGATCATCGCGGGCGAAGTTCCAAACTCAGGGCGTGGAGTTCAGAACTCCAGCGCCCGAGTCCCGAACTCCGGACACCGGGACCGCCGACAAAGACCACGCGACTTTTATCGCGAAGTCTGCGCCATTCTGCGAATTTTCATCCTCGACGATTCATTTCTAACCGACTTAACCGTGGCGAACAGCTTGCGACATCGAATGAGAGTTCGGTGCCCTCGAACTGCCTCGGAGTTATCATGGCCAAAGGAAAAACCGCATGCAGGTCGATACTGTCAGGAAACTCTTCAACGTTGACGAATACTACCGGATGGCGGAAGTTGGGATACTCGGCCCCGAGGACCGAGTGGAACTCATCGATGGAGAAATCATCGTGATGAGTCCCATCGGTAATAGACATCTGGGATGCGTGAATGGCGCGAACAAATTGTTTATTGCTGCTTTTCGCGACAGGGCCGTTGTCAGTGTGCAAAATCCGTTGCGGCTAAATGACTACACCGAACCGGAACCGGATGTCGTTCTTCTCAAACCTCGGCAGGACGCTTACCGGCGTAAACGTCCGTATGGCCAGGATGCGCTGTTGGTTGTTGAAGTCGCCGATACAACTCTCAAATACGATCGAGATGTGAAAGTGCCCAGGTACGCAGCGGGTGGAGTGACCGAAGTCTGGATTGGGGATCTGAGACGGAATGTGCTGCTTGTCTTCCGCGATCCCGAAGGGAACAATTTCAAAACCTGCCTGACACTCAAGCCGGCCGATTCCATCTCCGTACAGGCTTTTCCGGATTGTGTATTCTCGGTTCAAGAACTCCTGGGCTAGCGGGTGTGATTGAGGCTCGCGGGAGGGACGGCCCTTCACTACATCGCGGGCACGGACTTTCGGTGGACCTGGACTTCTTCGTCTCCAGCCCTTCCTCGTCGAGGACATCTGAGCGTCGATGTAGCTCGTGTTTCGTTTTCGCGAGTCGGCGGCAAAGGCATGAAATCCTGTGTTGTCGCCGCCGTGCACGAGATGTCGTCGGCGTCCATGTGGACCACTTCCCAGCCGAGCGCGCGTGACTGGACGGCGAATCGCCACTTGAGTATGCGGCCGAATCATTTCGGCGATGCTGCTCTTCTGTAGGCGGAAACGATCGCTCGGTTTCGGTTAGACGATTTCAATCAGGAACTTCGCGTAGTCCGTCGGGGTTGTGAGGAGTCCGCCGGATTCATGGCCGAAATGTGACATGCGTTTCGCTTCGGGCAAACATGTGTGTTAGGTTTGGCGCATTATGAGTCCGGACCGCTGGAAAGAAGTAGAGAAGCTTTTTCAGACCGCAGTCCACTTGAGTTCAGCCGAACGAACGAAGTTCCTCGCTGAACGATGCGCGGATCCCGAACTGCGTAACGAAGTAGAAGCGTTGTTGCGTCACCGGAATCCTGACTTGTTTGAGCGCCCCGCTTTGCATGTTGCGGCCGACCTTCTTACCGCAGAACAAACCGCGACCGTTGCAGGAGTAACAATCGATCATTACGAAGTGTTGACGCTCATCGGCAAGGGCGGCATGGGGGAGGTTTACCGGGCTCGCGATACCAACCTGAATCGGACAGTGGCGTTGAAGCTGCTGAAGCCATCCTCCACGGAAGACGGGCCATCGAAAGAGCGATTCCTGCGGGAAGCGAGACTGGCCGCCACTCTGGAACATCCGCACATCTGCACCATCTTCGATGCCGGCGAAAGCGCTGGGCATCTCTTCATTGCGATGCAACTGGTGGAGGGCCGCTCCCTGCGGCAAGTCATTGATGGACGGCCGATGGACCTCAAGATCCTGTTACCTCTAGCGATTCAGATCGCCGATGCGCTTGCCGCCGCACACAGCCGCGAAATCATCCATCGCGACATCAAACCGGAAAACATCATCGTCACTCCCGCGGGAGATGCCAAGGTGCTCGACTTCGGACTTGCGAAGATCGTCGAAGACTCGGGTCCACACCTGACGCGTTCGGATTGTATCGTCGGTACACCGTCGTATATGTCGCCGGAGCAGGCCGAAGGACGAAGCTCGATGCGCGCTCGGACATTTTCAGTTTCGGTGTAGTCCTCTATGAAATGGTTAGCGGAAGGAAAGCGTTCTCCGGCGAATCGCCCGTCACGATCCTCACCAGGGTTCTGAACGAAGAGCCGGCGCCTCTCGGCGCCGGCGCAGTGTCGATTCCGGTCGACCTGGAAAAGATCATCTTGCGGTGCCTCCGCAAGGATCCAAATCGCCGGTTCCAGACGATGGCCGACCTCAAGGTAGCGATCGAGGATGTCGCTCAAGAAACAGTTCTGCGCCAGCCCAGTAAGACAGGCCGGCAGCGTTGGATATGGCCCGCAGCAGCGCTGATCGCACTGGGCGTGCTCGCCGGCTTTCTCTTTCGTTGGCTTTCGTCGCGCGCACCGGTAAGTGTCGAATTGCTACGGGCCGTACCGCTGACGGCATTACCCGGCGTGGAGCGCCATCCCACTTTCTCCCCTGACGGCGATCATGTCGCTTTCTCGTGGGACGGACTGAAGCAGGACAATCCCGACATTTACGTTCAGCAGGTCGGCGTCGGCACTCAACTGCGGCTGACGAGCGACCCGGGCAACGATTACAGCCCGGCATGGTCGCCGGACGGACGCTGGATCGCCTTCCTGCGCGCTCAGTCGGCCTCTGGCCCCAATCAATTGGTGCTGATCCCGCCGCTTGGCGGACCGGAACGCAAACTAGCCGAACTGCGCACACCCGTAGCTCCGTGGCTCCGCGCTGTGTCGATCGGCTGGTGTCCGGATTCCAGTTGCATCGTAGCGACCGATTCAACGGGCGACGGAAAGCCCATGGCGCTATTCGTCATCTCACTGGAGTCCGGAGAGAAAAGACAGCTCACCCTTTCGCCGAATTCTGTCATGGGCGATTCGGATCCTGCGATATCGCCGGACGGCCGTTGGTTGGTCTTCCGCCGAAACATAGCTCCGTTTATTGGCGAGCTATACCGCCTTCAATTGCAAAAGGGTGTCGCCGGAGGTGGTGAACCAACTCGCCTCACAGCCGCTGCCTGGGATGCCGTCTATCCGGCCTGGATGCCCGGCAGTGAGGAAATTCTCTTTGCTGCCAAAGGAGGTCTTTGGAGACTCGCAGTGTCCGGAACGAGCGACCCGGTTCGTCTGCCCTTTGTCGGCGAGGACGGAATGATGCCCGTCGTTTCCCCGCACCAGCCCGGACGGCCGGTTCGTCTGGCGTATGTTCGAAGTTCCGTGGACATCAACATCTGGCGCATCGACACATCTGCTCCAGGGGCGGCGGCCATCGCGCCGCCTGCCGTGGCGATCGCATCGACGAGACAAGATCATACTCCGTCATTTTCGCCGGACGGTCATCGAGTCGCATTTGTATCGAACCGATCGGGAGATTCGGAGGTTTGGGTGTCCGATCCTGACGGATCCAACGCCGCGTCATTGACATCGGGCGCTGGGCTTCCCGGCTATCCGCGATGGTCTCCGGACGGCAAGCTGATCGCGTTTCATAGTAATCCCGAGGGACGTCCACAGGTGTATCTGGTTCCGGCGGCCGGAGGAAAAACCCGCAATCTGTCATCGAATCCAGCCGCAGAGGGCTTTCCCAACTTCTCGCGAGACAGCCGATGGATCTATATGTTCTCGAACCGTAATGGGGGTGATTTTGCCATTTGGAAGATCGACGCAGGCGGCGGTTCACACGATATACAGCTGATAAAAAGCAACGGTGGAATGTCTATCGAATCGCCGGATGGCTCGTACGTCTACTATGTCGAAAATGACAACAGCCCCATCTGGCGCGTGCCGGCCTCCGGCGGCGTTGCGGAAAAGGTGATCGAAAGCGTGTATCTGGGTAACTACGCGGTTCTCGATGGAGGCATTTACTACATCGATCGCGTGTCGAACGAGGCCCGACTGCAATACTTTGATTTCGCAACCCACAAGTCCACGATCGCGGCTCGCAACCTAGGCAACGTCAACCGTGGCCTCACCGCCTCTTCCGATGGCCGCATCATCCTGTATACGCGGATAGACTCATCGGTTGATGATTTGATGTTGGTCGAAAATTTTCGCTGACGTGTGTTTTGCTCAATATGACTCCGGAACGATGGAAGGAAGTGGACAAGCTGTACCAGGCTGCCCTGGAACTGCGGCCGGCCGACCGGCTACAGTTTCTCATTAAAGCTTGTCCGGACGTCGAACTTCGATCGGAAGTAGAGTCGTTGTTGCGGCATCGAAACCCCGAGTTGTTCGATCGCCCCGCGCTGGATGTTGCGGCAAATCTAGCGACAGCTCAACAAACCATGACTGTGGCCGGCGCCATGATCGGCCATTACGAAGTCTTGTCCCTGATCGGCAAAGGCGGCATGGGAGAGGTTTATCGCGCTCGCGATATCACGCTCAACCGGACCGTTGCGCTGAAGCTGCTGAAGCCGGCGGCTGCCGGGGATGACTCCTCGAAATCACGATTCCTTCGCGAAGCGAGACTGGCCGCCACTCTGGAACATCCCAACATCTGCACGATTTTTGATGCCGGGGAAAGCCTAGGCCACTTCTTTATTGCGATGCAATACGTGGAAGGACGTCCACTGCGCCAGATCATCGATCGAAGGCCGTTGGATCTGGCGACGCTATTGCGGCTGGTCATTCAGATCGCGAATGCGCTGGCGGCCGCGCATCGTCGCGAGATCGTTCATCGCGATGTTAAGCCCGAGAACATCATCGTTACGCCGGAAGGCGATGCCAAGGTTCTCGACTTCGGTCTGGCGAAATTCATGGAAGATGCGGAACCCAACCTGACGGCCTCGAACTGCGTCGTCAGAACTCCTGCCTACATGTCACCCGAACAGGCGCGCGGAAAGCATGTGGATAAGCGGTCGGACGTTTTTTCATTCGGGGTCGTGCTCTACGAGATGGCGACCGGAAGGGTGCCGTTTCAGAAAGAGTCGTCGGTCGAAACGATGCACGCGATCATCGAACAGCCGCATACACCGGCGCGGGAACTGAATAAGGACCTGCCGGCCGAGTTGGAACGGATCATCGACAGCGCTCTCAAGAAATCGCCGGATGAACGTTATGCCGACTTCGACGCCATCGTGGCGGACTTACAACGGATACTTGCCGACCGTTCTACCGCGCCCGCCGTTTCTGCAGGCACGCACATTTCTCGCCGGCATGCCCTCGCCGGGCTGTGGATTCTGATCATTGCCCTGCTGACGGCCGGAGCATGGTCCGCGTGGCGTGCCCTGCTTGAACGCCGTGCCCGGAGTGCTGTTCCAAATATCGAACAACTCGCTATTCAAGGGAAGTTTCTCGACGCATACAGCCTGGCCGTCGATGTCCGCAGATTGCTGCCGTCGGATCCGAAGTTGACGCGGTTGATGAGGGCGATCTCGGACTCGCTGACCGTGGAGACCGATCCACCGGGCGCAAAGGTTTTCCTGCGACACTATGTGGATCCTCCCGACCAGCCACGATCTCAGCTTGTCGGCCAGACGCCATTGTCGGAAGCAGAGATTGCGAGAGGCGAATACGTCCTTCGCGTCGAGAAGGAAGGCTACAGTCCGTTTGAAGGCAGCATTTACGGGTTCGCCGTGGGAGACCCGAACTCGGCTGCGATCACGCCGCCGATTCGGATTCAGTTATCTCTCAAGCCTGCGGGCCAAGTCCCCCGCAACATGACTTCTGTCCCTGGCGGCACTTACCGCCTCGTCGGATGGAACCGGCCTACGGACGAAGATGCCGGCCTGGATGGATTCTTCATCGACAAATTCGAGGTAACGAATCAGGACTACAAAGAGTTCGTGAGTTCCGGCGGGTACCTCAAGCGAGAATTTTGGAAATATCCTTTCGTCAAAAATGGAAAACAGATTTCGTGGGAAGACGCGATGCGGGAGTTTGTCGACCGGACGCGGCTTCCCGGACCTCGCGCCTGGTCCAATCAGGATTTTCCCAGGGACAAAGCGAGGCATCCCGTCACCGGTATTTCATGGTACGAAGCGGCCGCTTACGCTGCCTTTCGCGGAAAAACGTTGCCTTCGATTTTTCAATGGGAAAAGACCGCGCGCAACGGAACCAGTACTCCTTCCGATGTGACGATGCCCTGGGGCTTTTCACGCAAGGCGGCCAATCATGCAAACCTGGCGTCGACCGGCACTATCGAAGCCGGAAGTCTCGAGTTTGGCATGAGTGCATTCGGCGCATACGACATGGCGGGCAATGTCTCCGAATGGCTGGCAAATGAAACTTCCGAAGGATTTCTGGCGGCAGGTGGCTCCTGGGGCGATGCGGACTACTCGGCTCTGACTTTTACTTCCGTTCCTTCGTTTTTCACCTCGGATCGCATCGGATTCCGTTGCGTTGTCAACGCTCCCAATGTAACGACGGATCAAGGGGCATTTCGGATTGAGCTTCAACATGAGATACCCACGTACACTCCCGCTCCGAAAGATCAGGTTCAGAAATGGATCGACGGCTACCGATACGAAGACTCGCCCCTCGGGGCAAAAACAGTCGAGACGGTCGAGGCCAACGACTGGACTCGCGAGAAGATCACGTTTGCCGGAAGGCGCGGCGATCGCGTCATTGCGTATTTGTATTTGCCCAAACATTTTCCCAAGCCCGTTCAGGTCGTTCACATTTATCCGGACGGTGGAGTCGTGGGCCGCTTCAAGACGATTCCGGAGTCTTTTGAACAACAGTGGATCGGCCTGGTTCGCGCCGGACGCGCCTTGTTCGGCGTTGTCCATCAGGGCTGGCTGGAACGCGACAACTCGCCGAATTTTGTGCGTCCGCCGATCGAATCGGCGGAATACGCGGAGCGGATCAAGACGCAAATCTTCGAAGTGCGTCGCGGCCTGGATTACCTGAGCACCCGGCCCGAGCTGGCGATGAATCAACTCGCTTTCTTTTACGGCAGCGCTGCGGGTCCGCCGTGGATACTTCCCAGCGTAGAGCCGCGTTATAAAGTCGTCGTCGCGTATGGCGCCGGCGCTCCGAAGTTCCTTTTGCAGTTGAAACCCGAAGTGAATCCCATTAATTTCCTTCCCAAAATTCAGGCGCCCATGCTCTTTATTCATGGCCGTTATGATGAAAACAGTCCGGTAAAGAACACGCTGGAACCGCTGCTGCACCTGCTGCGGGCCCCGCATCGCGTCGAGTATTTCGAAGGCGGGCACATGCCCGATTTCGATTTCGTCATACCTCAGGTGAACACCTGGCTCGACGAAAATCTGGGCCCGGTAAGAAAGAACTGAAGTCAACGTGATGAAACGGCGAGTGACAGTTGAGTTCGAAGCTGCGCTGCTTCGTTCGAAGTAAAAGCCGGCAGTTCAAAGTCGAGCTTTCCGAAATCGCGTGACATCCATTTGGGTCTCATGAGTCCTTCGCCCGCATGCGGCAGCTCGAAGGAATGTCCCAGCTCGTGCGCAATCACGGCGGCCAGGACCTGAGCCCTCGCCTCAACTGGATAACGCTGCATTCTCTCGATGCATGTCGCGTCGGCTACAAACTTCTCGATGCGATCGTAGAATGCCCAAACGCCGGCTGGTTTCACCGTCGCGCCGAGCACGTGGACGTCTTTGTAGGTCCCGCCGCGATTGATGGCCACAACCCTCAAATCCGACGCTTCATGGATAGAATCGTGCCCGTCGACGTCCAGCCACTTCACTTCGATGCCGCTCCTTGCGAAAATTCGAAGCGTATAGGCCTTTGCCAGCCTCAGAACATCTTCCGGTACTTGAGCCCGATTGAAAACAACGACAGTCAGTCTCGCGGGTTGTGCGTTGCTGCCACCGGTCGAGTACAGCAGAGCTGTGAACAACATGGATGCGCCGATCATGCGTCCTCCTCGTCGAGTCTTGGTTCCTTAACGAGGGAGGCGGGATGCACTGCCAAAAAGCGACACGGCGGCAGCGGAATGTGTTAGGTTTCAGCCGATGCCGGCCAGCCAGATCACGGAGTTACTTCAGGCGTGGGGTACCGGAGATAAAGAGGCCCTGGGGCGCCTCACTCCGCTGCTGTACGCCCGCCTTCACAAGTTGGCCCACCGATACATGCGTCAGGAACGCTCAGGTCATACGCTTCAGACCACTGCGCTCGTCAACGAAGTGTACCTCCGCCTCATCGATGCGA
>CAZPBY010000077.1:11002-31065 GCA_964584785.1 uncultured Solibacteraceae bacterium | reverse complement strand
AACCCCCGGTTGCGTACAACCAAAACAGGCCCGCACCCCAGCGGGGTGCGCGGAAAACGCTCACCCTAATCATTTCCGGCCCACGGATGACTTGTTTTGATGCTGACTGAACATCTTTCTTCGTAAGTACGACGATTTAGCCAAAGACGGCGACGGTTTTGTTGATGAGGGCGAGAGTTATGCGGAACGAAAAACCCTTGGGACTCGCTGAAAAGATCTTTTCAGTCTCTGATAAAATCTTTTCGAATCGCCGTAAGTGGCACATAGACAATGGGTTGCGAGAAACGACCGGCGAGAGGACCGTCTCGATGACGGAAAAGATTATCTTCGCGACGGAAATGATTTTGTTCGGGGCGAACAAGATCATTTCTCAGGCAACGCCGGTCGTTTCCCTCACGCCGGCGATTTATGGACCGGCGGAAAAGATCAGATCCATCTCGGACAAAACCTTGTCGGCGGCAGCAACAATCTTCATTGCAATCGAGAGAATCTTCTCCCTGGCCGTGATGGTTCTCTCGACGACCCAAATGATCTTCGCAGACGCACAATAAATCTTTGTCGCGCCTCCGTGGGTTGCTTCTACTCTGACCGCAATGAGGTCTTCATCCGCACCATCGTAAACGGGACGGTTCGAAGCCGGACGCCCGTTGCATCGAAGATGGCGTTCGCCAATGCGGCGGCGACCGGGGCGCTGGCGGCTTCGCCGGCGCCATACGAAGGCTGGTCCGGACGATTGATCAACGCAACTTCGACGGGCGGCGCTTCAGGAAACCTCAGAACGGGATAGCTCTCCCAATGGACACTGGTCACCCGCGACCGATCGAACGTCGTTTCTTCATGAAGCGTACGGCTGAGCGTTTGCACGATGTTCCCTTCCACCTGATTTCGCAAACCATCCGGATTCACGATCAACCCGCAATCGTGCGCGCAGACAATCCGGCGAACCTGGATTTTCCCCGACGTCCTCTCGACAGCAACCTCCATCGTCACGGCCACGTAGTTTTCAGCCTGCTTGTAGCGCATGTAAGCGATGCCGCGTCCCGTCAGAAGGTTCGCCGTGGCGGACACCCTGCTTCCCGAAACGCGCGGCTGCCAGCCGATCATCGATGCGGCGCGATCGAGAACCTCGAGCGCTCGCGGATCGGTGAGCAATCGGCGCCGGAAGGCAACGGAGTCCATGCCGGCCGCCACCGCAAGTTCGTCGGTAAAACCCTCGACTGCAAAAACGTTGGCGATCTTGCCGGGTGCGCGAAGGTTGGAAAGTCGCAACGGCGTGTCCTTCAGATTGTGAGCGACGACGCGCAGGCTCGGCGCCGGATAAGGCGGATCGGTGTTCAACGTCATCGCACCCGCGCCCTGCCCATGACCTTGAGTCAATCCCGCGGAGTCCGCGCCGATGAGAGCCCGTTCGCCTTGAGGCCCGCCGGGAAGCCAGATTTCGGTCTCCCAGGCATCGATGTCGCCGCTTGCATTGATGGTTGCACGAACGTCGATGAGTTGTGCCGGACCTTTGGGATCCCAGCCAAGCTCGTCTTCACGCATCCACTGCACGCGAACGGGCTGCCCGGCGGCGCGCGACAGGATCAACGCGTCGGCCGCAGCGTCGTTGGCGCCGTTGGTGCCATAAGAACCCGAGCCGTCCATGTAGACGACGCGCACCTTGTCTTGTGGAATTCCGAACACGTTCGACAGATTCGACCGCAGCCCGTACACCCCCTGCGTCGATGACCAGACGGTTGTTCCGGATTCCTTGTAGTCGACCACGGCGCAGGACGGCCCGAGCGACGCGTGACTCTGGAACGGCCAATAATAGGTCGCGGATAACTGCTTCGAGCCCGAAGTGAGTGCCGCGCGTACATCGCCGCGGCTCGTGACGGTTTGATCGCGTTCAACCGGCGCGCTGCGGACGTATCGATCGAGACCTTCGCTGCCGGGCAGGCCCTGCCATTCGCTCCATGTCGCTTTGAGCTCGCGTGCGGCGCGAACCGCCGCCCACTCGTCCTTCGCGACGACTCCAAGAAAGCTTTCGATGCGAACGACGCGAACATCCGGAATCGATCGAATCGACGCCTCATCGACGCTCTGAAGCTGCGCGCCCAGGGAGGGCGGCCGCACGACGCGTCCGTGAAGCATTCCGGGCAGCGTGAAGTCCTGCAGATAAACGTGACGTCCGGTGCATTTGGCCGGCACATCCTCGCGAAGGACGGGCTTGCCGACAACGGTGAACGTGGCGGGATCCTTCAATGGGACGTTGGGATTCACCGTCATCGAAAACCGTTTTCCGCCGATCAGCGATGCGACGGAAACGCCCGGCGCGTTGCCGGTCCGCGGTTTGACGATGCCGTCCACGATCGTCAGCTCCGCGGCGGGACGATTCAGCTGTTTCGCACCAAGGTCCAGAAGCGCCTGACGCGCGGTCGCCGCGACGCGCCGGATCTGCGCGGCGCCCTGCGGAATGCCGCTGCTGCCGCCAGTGCCGCCGCTGTTCGGCGTGGTTCCGGTGTCGCCGTGGACGACCTTGAAGCGGTCGACGGCGATTCCGAGCTCTTCGGCAGCGGTCTGCCGGAAAGCGGTGCTGAGGCCGGTGCCGACATCGACCTGACTGGTGAAGATCGTCACTGTGCCGTCTTCGTGCACCGCCAGAAAGCTGTCCAGTTCAGGCTGTGCCGTTTGCCCTCGCTGCGACATCAGACTTTTCGGGAAAATGCCGGCCGCCGCGAAGCTGACAACGATGGCGCCGCCGGACTTCAGGAATGCGCGACGGGAAACTGGATTGCTTGCGCTCATCACCGCCTCCTAAGCTTTCGCGGCGCGCATGACGGCGCTTGCAATGCGGGTGTGCGTTCCGCAACGGCAGAGATTGCCGGCCAATGCCTGTTTCACCTGGTCGATCGTCGGATGCGGGTTTTGCCGGAGGAGCGACGACGCCGACATGATCATGCCGTTGGTGCAATATCCGCACTGCGCGGCCTGCTCCGCGATGAATGCGGACTGGACGGCGCCGGGCTTCTCCAGACTGCCGATCCCTTCCAGCGTCGTGATACTTCGACCGGCCACCTGACTCACCGGCGTGTTGCACGACCGCGTCGCCTTGCCGTCAACCAGCACGGTGCACGCGCCGCACTGACCCAGACCGCAGCCAAACTTCGCCGCATGCAGGCCCAGCGAATTTCGGAGCACGTAAAGCAGCGGTTGATCGGGATCCCACGAATCCACCGTCGCCGTTTTTCCGTTCACGCGGAATTTGTACGTCGGCATTTGTAAGCACCTCCGGTCTTAGGCCGATTCTGATGTGACGATCATACTTCACGCCGGTTCAAAACGGCAGATCCGGCCAGGTGCATTTAACGTTGGACGCTGGACATCCCGACATTTGAGATATTCAGAAGCAGCATCCGCGATATCTCAAATGTTGGGATGTCCAGCGTCCAACGTTAAATGCACCTGACCGAATTCAGTTCTCCTGTTGATTACTGAAATCAGCCCAGCGATTCCAACACAGCCTCGAGTTCGCTGCGAGTATGGTCATCCCGCAGTTTGACGGCGACCGTGATGCCGGTGCGAAATGTCTTTTCCGCCTCGTGATTCAAGCCGAGTTTGATGTAGAGCTGGCCGAGTTGGTAGTAGGTGGCAAGGTAGTCGGGATCTTTTCCGCGAACGGTTTCGAATTCGCGCCGAGCATCGTCGAGTTGATGGAGCTTCACGTACTCGAGGGCGAGTGCATACCGGGAGAACGAGTCATCGGGGCTTTCTTCAAGGAAGCCTTTCAACAGATCAATGCGAGCCATGAATCGCGATCCTTTCGTAACCACCACCTTCATAACGAACGCGGTCCGGATGAAGGATGGACGCCAGGATTTCGACTCCGTCGACGAGCCGCGGTCCCGACCGATTGAAATATGCCGAACCGTTGACGGCGTAGAGTTCGCCGTTGCGTACCGCGGGCAAGTCGAGCCAGCCGTCGAACATCGGCGTCCGTCGATACTCTTCGACCGTGCGTTCGAGCGAGAATCCGCACGGCATCAGGACGATCACTTCCGGCTGCGCCGCGATTACCTGATCGGGTGCAATGCGCGCCGATTTTTGCGCATGCCGTCCCAACACTTCACGGCCACCCGCAATTTCGACCATCTCGGGAACCCAGTGTCCGCCGGAGTAAGCCGGGTCGAGCCACTCCATCGCATAAACCTTCGGACGCGTCGTGCCATGCACTTTCCGGCGCACGGCTTCGAGCCTGACGCGAAGCTCCGCGACACGCCTCGCTGCGAGGTCCTGACGGCCGGTGATTTCGCCGACGAGAAGAATCGTATCCAGCATCTCGCCGATGGTGTTGGGCTCGAGCGAGACGACTTGCGTCTCGCCGTCCAGGACTCGTGAAGCGCGCTTCACGTCCGAGTACGACACGGCGCAGACCTCGCATAATTCCTGCGTGACGATCAGATCCGGCTTCAGCGAGTCCAGCATCGCGTCGTTGAGACGATAAATGCTGCCGTGGCGCCCGACGCTTTTCGACACGTGATGATCGATCTCGAGACTGCTGAGGCGTTCGTGGTCGATGATGCTTTCCGTCACGTGGGGTTTCGACATCGCTTCAGGCGGGTAGTCGCACTCGTGAGTGACGGCCACCACATCATCGCCCAGTTCGAGCATGTACAGAATTTCCGTACTGCTCGGCAGCAGCGAGCAGATCCTCATAACTCCGCCCACTTGCCATGCCCTTCCCAAACCCGCAACGTGAAGCGAAACGGGAGACGAGGCTTCAGTTTGCCATGAAGCAGTACGCAGATATTTTCGACGGAAGGGTATTCCAGGAAGTCGTTCCAGTTGTGGTGATCGTATTCCGCCAGGACGCTGCGGATCGATTGCTTCATGTCCGCAAAGTCCAGAATCATGCCGTCGCGCGGTTCGCCTTCGATCGTGACTTCCACCTTGTAGGTATGACCGTGGAGACTGCCGCACTTCGGGTGTGCCGGAAGAAAATGGGCGCAATCGATGTGGTCGACCATACCGAGTTTCATGATTTGAGCGAGCAGCCTCGGAACGAGTATACAATGTCGCTCCGCATGAAAATTGCTGTTCTCATCCCCTGCTACAACGAGGAAGCCACGGTGGCACAGGTTGTGCGCGAGTTTAAGGGGGAGTTGCCGGAAGCCGAGATCGTGGTGTTCGACAACAACTCGACCGATCGAACCGCCGAGCGAGCTCGTGAAGCCGGCGCATCGGTTCGAGTCGAGCGCCGTCAGGGAAAGGGTTTCGTCGTCTTGCAGATGTTTCAGAAAATCGAGGCCGACATTTACGTCATGGTCGACGGGGACAGAACGTATCCCAGCCGCGCGGTTCATCGTCTGATCGAACCGATATTGGACGATCGCGCCGACATGGTTGTCGGTTCCCGGCTGCATGCCGGATCGCACAGCGAATTCCGTCCGCTGAACCGCGCCGGCAATTACTTCTTTGCTTCGCTGTTCCGTTTGATCTTCAAAGCGAACCTGACGGATGTCCTCTCCGGCTACCGGGCCTTCAATCGCCGATTCGTCCAGGACGTTCCGCTGTTCGGCGGCGGTTTCGAAGTTGAGGCCGAGCTTACCGTCAAAGCGCTGCAGCATGGTTTGCGCATCGAGGAAGTCCCGGTCGACCTTGTGCCGCGTCCGGCACAAAGCCAGTCGAAGATTCGGGTATTCCACGACGGCTTTGTCATTCTGAGCACGATTCTGGCGCTGGTCCGCGACTACAAGCCGCTCACCGTCTTTGGAGGGGCAGGATTGATTCTCGTGGCTGCCGGCGCGATTCCGGGATGGTTTGCAGTGTCCGCCTATCTTTCAAACGATGCTTCGCCGAGCCCGGCCCGAGCGTGGATGGCGATGTGGCTGATCTCCCTTGGAGCCGTCTTTATCGTTGCCGGATTCATTCTGCATTCCGTTAC
This sequence comes from uncultured Solibacteraceae bacterium, assembly GCA_964584785.1. Taxonomy (GTDB): domain Bacteria; phylum Acidobacteriota; class Terriglobia; order 20CM-2-55-15; family 20CM-2-55-15; genus JAHFTY01. The sequence continues at coordinate 25,142 of CAZPBY010000077.1, read as the reverse complement.
CCGCCATTTCCAGGAATTGACCTACCGCTTGTCGCGGCTCGAATCCAACGCCGGAGAGCTTCCGCAGACGCAGAAGAAAGTCGCATCAAGCTCGACGTCTCATGTCCGGTAAAGGACAAGCGATTCTGGCGTGGTTGCTGATCGCGTGGACGGTCGCGGTCAGCGCGCGTTACGTCCGGACGATTCTCAAATCGCTCGAGCATCCCTACAATCCCGGCGATGAAGTGATCTTCGTCGTCGTGTGGCTTGGTTTCGCCGTTCTCCTGCTGTGCTCCCTCACGATACATCGGAACGCCGGAACGATCCTGTGGTCGGTCCTGATCGGCGCGATAACGATCGCGATACCCATTCTCAGCGGCACCTGGGTGGATGCGCTGATCGCCGTCTGGGTCGGCGTTCTTGTCGTCCTGATAGGCTGCAGTGTTCTCTCCATTCTCCGTGTCCGCATTCCGGAGCATCCCGCCGAAAGAATCGCCGTCGCATTCCCGCTGGGGTTCGCATCGCTGGCCTTCCTGACCCTGGCTCTCGCTTTGACAAAGCAGCTCACATCCGCAACCGCATGGCTACTGCTTGCCGTCCTGACACTGATGGAATTGAAAAACGGTGACAAGACACTGCGCGAATTGTGGAAGTGGTGCCGCACGAGCAGAGTGGCCAGGGCGAATCTGGAATTTCGCGCGCTGCTGTTGCTGCTGGCATTCGCTTTCGCGATCAACCTCACATGGAGCGTCGCCCCGGAGGTCGAGTACGACGCGCTGAACTACCATCTCGCGGTTCCCCGGATTTATCTCGAAGCGCACGGCGTCATCGACCTGCCTTACTTCTTCCACTCGTACTTTGCGCATCTCGCCGAGATGTTTTTCGCTTTTTGCATGGCGTTGCACAGCGAAATCGTCGCGAAAATCATGACGGCCGCCGCCGGCCTGGTCTCGATCGCATCCGTATACAGTCTCGGACGAATGATGTTTACGCCCCGCGTTGGAATCTGGGCGGCCGCGTTTTTTTACATGACCCCGCTCACGAGCTGGCTCACGGGGACAGCACACACGGATTTGCTTGTTACGGTTTTCGTCACCGCGGCCATCATCGGCATTTTGAACTGGTACCGGAATCGTCAAAGCCGATGGGCAGTGGCTGCGGGTCTTTTGACAGGCGGTGGCGTCGGCGTGAAGTTGAATGCGATGTATGCGGCAATGGGAATCGCGTTGGTTCTGGTGGTTATCCTGATCCGGACCGGAGCGCCGTTGCGGGATCGCATCCGGACTGCGGCGACGCTCGCAACAACGGCGGCGCTCGTCGCGATTCCGTGGTATCTGATGACGTACGTTCACACGGGAAATCCCGTGTTCCCGATGATGAACGGCATCTTCAAGAGTCCGGGAAGCGAACCGGTGAACACGCTCATGAACGCCGCGGATTTCGGAATCGGCAGAAATCTGTGGGCGCTTTCGAGGCTGCCGTTCCGTCTTTCTCTCGACACCTCCAGGTTTGGTGATGCACTGCCCGCCGGAACTCTGGGACCAATGCTGTTGTTTCTGATTCCCTTCGGACTGATGGCCATCGCAAGGAGTTCGGAGGCGCGGATCGCCGGAACGATCGCGGCGATTTATTTCCTGATGTGGGCGAAGACTTTTCAGTATGGCCGTTACTACATCGTTGTATTACCGGTGATCGCCGTGCTGGCCGTTGCCGGCGTGGAGATCGCTGCCTCGAACCGTCTCGCGCGGACGATCCATGGGGCCGCGTTGATGATCCTGCTGATTCTTCAACCCACCGTTCTCTCCATCAAGTATTGGAACATTCGAGAACGGTTCCCGGTCGAGTTTGCGCTCGGTCTGGAGTCCCGCGAGTCGCTGTTGCAACGGGCGCTCGGAGGATTTCCCGCGACTGCGGTTATCAATAAAGCCATTGCGCCGGGCCAGAAGGTCGTGGGTGTGGATACGGAAAACCTCCGGTTTTACTTGAAGCCGCCGTTGGAATCGCTTTCGGAATCGCCGCTTAACAGCAAGCTGAGGACGGCCGGCGACACGCCGGGCGGGGAGGATTTACGCAGGGCGTTATCCGATATGAACTTCGGCTATATTCTGACCTCGAGAGCGGCGCTGGTCCACCCGCCGGCATACTTTCCCTATCTGGCTCAGAGTTTTCTTCGGGACTATACGTGGCGGGTATATGCAGATGAGTCTGTAGCGGTCTATCGGCTAAAAGCTCTTGCGGACACACGACAGCCCTGAGGATGCCGTGAACATTCCCGGGGTATGGCTAAAATCAAGAGTTAGCCAACTGCTAGTCTTTGCCGTGATGTTTTAGATCGGTCGGTAATGGTAGGACCGTTTCTCCACCGCCGCTGGGTGCCGTTTTCGGCTCAAGTTCTTCTATGTAGGTTAGTTCAATTGCGTCCTGCGTCAACTTTACATCCATAATGGTTCCTCCAGGGGTCGTAAAACGTTACTCGTGACTTCCTGCCGTCTCGAATAGCGACATTCGCTTTATGCAACGGTAGACACATCTTTGTAAAGCAAATTATCCCGAAAGTTGTAAGAAATCCGAGGACCTTTCGTGTGGGTCGTTAAGCAGTAGTACTTAGGTACTGAAAAACTACAGAATTCTATAGATCTTCCGGCCCGCAAATAACCCCTTTGACGGCAGAAGCCGCCACCACATAGGGGTTTGCCAGATAGGCATCGCCTTCTCCCATCCGCCCCGGCATGTTGCGGTTAGTGGCAGAAATCGCGGTCTGTCCTTTTTGGGGACCGCCGGGACCCGCATTGATGCAGGCGCCGCATCCGGGTTCGTCGATCATCCGGACACCTGCGGAAATCAACGTGGAGTGGATCCCACGACGTTTGGCCTCTTCCCGTACCCGTTCGGACCCATACTGAATGAACGTCGGGACTAACACCTTATGACCATCCAGAACATGTGCATACATGGCGATAGATGTAATATCTCCGGCCGTGCACGAACCTGCGTAAGCCACGTCCACAGGGCGTCCCCGCACTTCGTCAAGCGGCACGCCGTTGCCGGGATGGCCCGGAGTTGCGACGAGCGTCTGCACCAGTCCGAGATCGAGTTCGATCGTTCGATCGACGACCGATTCTCGATCCGGAAAAACCAAAATCGATTCGATATGCTGCCGCGTCAGGCCGCGGCGCTCGATCAAATAGTCGATCAACGAATCCGTCGGCTCCATGATCGCAGTCAGCGCGTTGCACTCGACCGCCATATTCGACAACACCGCCTGCTCTTCCAGCGAGAATTCCCTTAGCCCGGGCCCGACAAACTCCATCACCTTGCCGGTGAACAGCCCTGTCGCTTTTCCTTCATGGGCCAGGTGAAGAATGACATCCTTCGCGGTGCATGACGCACGGAGTTTGCCGCTCAGCCGGATGCGAACGGTTTGCGGAACTCGTCCCGCAAGTTCGTTGTGTTCCCAGATGCAGGCAATCTCCGTGTTGCCGATGCCGTAAGCGAAGCAATTGAGCGCACCGGCCGAGCAGGTGTGAGAATCGGTTCCGCAGATCACCTGTCCCGGCAAAGCGATTTCTTCGCGCATGACAGTGTGGCAAATACCCGTGCTTCCGCCGAACTCCGTTCCATGAAAAACCACGCCCGACTGATCCGCGAACCGTTTTTGACCGTTGCGCAGATCCTGAATGCCTTCGAGCGCCTCACTCGAGATTCCGGGAAGATTCGGAGCCAGTGTCAGATGATCCGGAAAGGTATGGATCGACGCGCGATCCTTGATTCGTGGCTCGCGGCCGAGAGCGGCGCGAATCATCGCCGCTGCCGGGGCGGTGGTGTAGTCGTGAGAGAAGCCGACATCGACCTTGATGAAGCCTGCGTCGCCCGGCTTGACGGCCGCGTTAAGCGTCTTCATGTGCCGAGCGAGGATTTTTTCAGCGATAGTCATGGAGCGTGCCAGTGTTTCGATCGCCGGATCGGTCTCGCGCCCGGCAGCCCGGGCTTCCATGTAGCGGAACAGTCCGCCATGGCGCACGACGCGCTTTGTCAGATCGTCGAACGCTGACCAAATGTCACGCACGTCCACTCTCTCGCGGGACGCCAGGCGCCTGGCCAGAACCGGGTCCGTGATTGGAAACATCCCGTTGTTGATGAGGTTCTGACGATGGATCGGCGCAATACTCGGCGCAAAGATGATCCCGATGCCGGCGTAAAGCAACGCGAGAGCGGCCACCTCGCGAGATGACCCTTCGCCCCAGCCGTCGCCGGCGAACAGCATTCCAAATCCGCCTTTGCGAATGTCGCCGGGTTCAACGAATCCACCGTTCCCCAACGAACGCAAAACCAGCGTTCCCAGCCGATCATCGTAGTAATAGCAATCCGGGTTCGCTTTGATGATGGCGTCGGTCGAGACGTGGCTGTAAAGCGCGGAGAGATCGGAAACGGCGACGTCCTCTCCGCGGAATTGCCGCTGAAGGATCCTTCGATCGAAAGTCAGGTAAAGAGTTCGACCGGTAAGCTGGACCGCTTCGACAAATCCATCCGAGTCCAGGAAGACGTCCACGTGACCGGCTTTTCGTTTGCTCATGACTTCTTCTTTAACTGTTCCATGACATCGATGATGAGAGCCTTGGAATCTTCGATCTGCTGCATGACGATGCGAATGTCCATCGACGGGTACTGCGGTTGACGACTGCTCCGGCAGTACACGCCGTGTTGTCCCACGAGGGCAAGCGCGTCGGTCAGCGCATCCAATGCCGTCGCCAGGGCACCGCGCGCCGGCCCCATTTGAAATTCATAACGTTCTCGCGCCTCGCGGTATTGGTCCAGCATTTTGAGGTTGACCTCCCCTGCAGCGCCGATCATTAAGGTAGCGTGACAATATTTGATCGGCGCTGCGCCGATCAAATATTGTTGTGCTACCGAAAACTCGGCGCGGCCAGGGGAGGTTAGTCCCCGATGTTGTTGAATCGCTCGGCCACATCGACGAGCGTTTTCAAACCGAACGCGGTGGCTCCCGCTTCGTAATACTTCCATTCCTTTTCGCGAATGAATGGTCCGGCAATATCGAGATGAGCCCACGGCGTGCCGCCCGGCACGAACTCTTGAAGGAAGAGACCTGCGGTGAGCGCGCCGGCTACAGGTCCTCCGATGTTGTTCAGGTCCGCATAGGGTGTCTTGAGGAGTTCCTTGTACTCGGGGGGCAGCGGCAATTCCCAGAATACCTCACCTTGATTCTGCCCCGACGCGATGACGGCTTGAATGAGTCTTGGGTCGTTGCCCATGATTCCGGCGACGCTGAGTCCAAGCGCCCGGACCACGGCACCGGTCAACGTGGCGATATCCAGAATGTGTGTCGCTTTTTCTTCGCCGGCCAGATGCAGACCGTCGGTCAGGATCAGCCGGCCTTCGGCGTCGGTATTGTCGACCATGATCGACTTGCCGTTCTTCGCATAAAAGATGTCGCCCGGACGCTGCGCGTTCGCATCGGGAAAATTCTCGGCGGTCGGCACGATGCCGGTCACATTCACGGCCGGCTTGAGTTTCCCGATCGCCTTCATCGCGTACAACACGGCGGCCCCGCCGGACATGTCTCCTTTCATTTCGTACATCTTTTCAGCCGGCTTGATGGAAATGCCGCCGCTGTCGAACGTCACACCCTTGCCGACGAAAGCGAGGTGGTACCTCGCTTTCTTTGCGCGATACGCCAGCCGAATCAACCGCGGCGGATTCGCGCTGCCCCGCCCGACCTGAATCAAACCGTTGTACCCCTCGCGCTCAAGTTTCTTCTCATCCCAGATCTTGACGTCCAGGTCTGACTCTTTGGCAATGGCGCGCGCGGTTTGTGCCATTTGGTCCGGTATAACAACCGAACCCGGTTCGTTGATCATGCTGCGCGCTTCGTTGACGATTTGCGAAACAAGCGAGTACCGGTCGAGATAATGACGGTTGCGGGCGTCATTGGCCTTGAGTCCGACGATATCGATATCCAGCTTCCCGAGGTCCGCCTTGTCTTTCCGGTATTTGTCGAAGGTATAACCACCGAGAATTGCTCCCTCCACGGCTTTGCCGATGAAGGGAACAGCCGAGTCCGTATTCAGCAGGATCGAAATCCGGCTGAGGCCCAGGTCCTGGGCGATCCGGATCGACTTTGCGACGAACGTTTTGAGGTTTTCCCACGCATTGTATGAAGGAGAAAGCGCGGTGGAGAAAACCACGAGGTTCTTCACCGGAGATTTTTCGTCGAGCGCGGCGAAGTATTCCTTTTTGATTCGCTTTTGATCGAGATCGCGGGACACCCTGTGCACAGTTTCGTTGAGGGTTGAACCGTTGAGATCGAATAGTCGTGTTTCGTTATCGATGATGACAACCATCAGTTCCGTTTGTATTTGAGATGGTCGGTCGTAGCTGAGCCGGATCTTCATAGTGTCTCCTCGATTCTGCAATGTACCAGATGCCGGCGGCACGAAGCCCGTGTTTCGATTGGACACACGTGTTTCGATCGACTGAAGCCAATCGCTACAATCGTCAAGAATTCAAATTGTTGTTTGTCGAGAACACTAGGACTTACGCGACCTGTAGCTTGGCAAGAATCCTGCTTATGCAGAGTCGGAATCATACAATTTGGTTTCTCTCCCTCGCCCACTCCTCTCATAGGCGCGAAAGGCGGTCTCGATGGTCCGCTCCCAACGAGACTGCCTCTTTTTTTTGGGACCAAAATCATTTTTTAGCTGCATTTGACGTTGGACATCCCGACGTTGGGACAGTTGACATATTTCAGAGCCACGTCCCAAAAACTGTCAACCGTCAAACGTCGGGATGTCCAACGTCAAATGCACCTGGACGATATGCTGGGGACCTGACCTGACCGCCGCCGGAAGGAATCTAAGACTCCATGCGTTCGGGCTCCCAATTGGCTCTCAAGGAAACCGGCTTCACCAAACTCTCGACGCTTCGCGAGTATCTTGGCGAACTCCGGAAGAGCGATTCCGTTTCCGGCTACCACTACATCGCTCCGCGCGAGCCGCGACTGGTCGACTTTCCCGCCACGTTGGATCGCCGCATTTGTGCGTCGCTTCGGGATCGCGGTATCAGCCGGCTCTATTCGCACCAGCGGGAATCCTTTGAACTCGCCCGAGAGGGTCGCAATGTCGTGATCGTCACACCGACGGCTTCGGGCAAAACGCTTTGCTATAACTTGCCGGTCCTGCAAAAGATCATCGAGAATCCGGACTCGCGCGCATTGTTTCTTTATCCGACGAAAGCCCTGACGTACGACCAACTGGACGATCTTATGGGCTGGGCGAACGCGCTGGAGCAGGAGATCGGAGTCTACTCGTATGACGGCGATACGCCTCAGGACGCGCGTTCGGCGGTCCGGTCGCGCGGCCATGTCATTCTCAGCAATCCGGACATGCTTCACAAAGGCATCCTGCCGCACCATACGAAGTGGACGAAGCTGTTCGAGAACCTGCAGTTCGTCGTCGTTGACGAATTGCACACGTATCGAGGCGTGTTCGGAAGTCACGTCGCCAACCTGTTGCGAAGGTTGCGCCGGATTTGCGCGTTTTACGGCAGCCGGCCGCAATTCATCTGCACGTCGGCGACGATTGCAAACCCTCAGCACCTCGCCGAAAAGCTGACCGGAGAGCCGTTCGAGTTCATTCGCGAGAGCGGCGCCGGCGACGGCGAGAAGCACGTTTTCTTTTACAATCCGCCCGTCGTCAACCGGCAGCTTGGGATTCGCCGGTCGTATGTGCAGGAAGCGAAATACATCGCATCCGCATTCCTGCGCCGCAACATTCCGGCGATCATTTTTGCGAACAGCCGGTTGATGACCGAAATCCTCGTTCGATATCTCAAGGAAGATCTCGAGCGCGGACCGGTTCCGGATGACGTGGTTGTGGGTTATCGCGGCGGATACCTGCCGAATGAGCGCCGTCAGATCGAGCGCGGGCTGCGGGACGGCCGTATTCGCGGCGTCGTCTCGACGAACGCGTTGGAATTGGGCATCGATATCGGCAGTCTCGATGTGGCCGTGCTCGTCGGATATCCCGGCACGATCGCTTCAACATGGCAACGCATCGGCCGGGCCGGCCGCCGCAGCGGGACGTCCGTTGCCGTGCTCGTTGCGTCCAGCACACCGCTCGACCAGTACATCGTGAATCATCCGGAATATTTTCTGAATCAGCCGCCCGAAATGGGACTGATCAATCCCGAAAACATTCATATCCTGATCAACCACCTTCAATGCGCGACGTTCGAGCTGCCCTTCTCGGCGGACGAGCGTTTCGGCGGCCACGACGTGTCGGAGATCCTGGAATACCTGGCCGAGCGCGGATTCATCCACAAGGCTGGAAACAAGTGGCACTGGACCAATGACTCTTACCCGGCGGATTCGATTTCGTTGCGGAGCGTGAGTTCGGACAATTTCGTCGTGGTTGAAACAACCGGCGAATCGCGGATCCTCGGCGAAGTGGATTACTCCAGCGCGTTTTCCACGCTGCACGAGAAGGCGATCTATCTCCACCAGGGACAGCAGTATTACGTCCATCAACTCGACATCACGGAGCGTCGCGCCTACGTCCGGCAGGTCGATTCGGACTATTTCACCGACGCAATCACCTACACGAAAGTGAAAGTTCTCGAAACGATGGAAACGACGCATGCGCACAACCACGGCGAGGTTCACGTCGCGCACCAGGTTGTCGGCTTCAAAAAACTCAAATTCTTCACGACGGAAAACGTTGGATCCGGCGATCTGAACCTGCCGGTGCAGGAAATGCACACCACGTCCTATTGGCTGACGATTCGCCGTGATCATTTCGAGTCGCTGCCCTACTCATCGACCGAACGACTCAACGGCTTGTATGGCCTCGCTTACGCGTTGGCACAACTGTCGTGCGCGTTCCTGATGTGCGACCGCCGTGACATCGGCTCTGCCGTCGACGCGGGTCTGGACGGGCCGGCGTTTCAACCCACGATCTTCATCTACGACAACTTTCCCGGCGGTATCGGCCTTGCCCGTCCCCTGTACGAAATCCGTGAACAGGTACTCCAGGCCACGCGGCAGTTGATCGAAACCTGCCCCTGCGAAGACGGCTGTCCCTCGTGTGTCGGGCCGGCGGCGATGGCCAAGGAAGTCGCGTTGAGAATTCTGGGAGAAATTTAGAATTGCAAGCTGAGTCTCCATGACTGATTTCGCGCGGGCTTTAAAACAACTTCGCGATCGGGACCGCCAGCCGTATCTGACCGGAATCAGTCCTGCCGCAAATCTTTCGCTCTCAACTCAACTGCAGTTTTTGAAATCGCGCACACTGTCCTACACGCCCGTTGAAAGCCGGACGCGCGCGGTTCTTCCCGCGGGAAGCGTTCAGTCCACCCCGTATGGAAATCATTACATCGTTCAGAAGGTTTATTCCGACGGATACGAACACGGCAAGGTGCGTTTGAGTCGATTTGCGACGGCGGATCTTCAACGTTTGATGGAACTGATGAAACAACGCGCCGCGGCCTGCGATCGGGATCGCATCATCTTTTTGGACACGGAGACGACCGGCGTACATGGCGGCACCGGAATGTGTCCGTTTCTCGTCGGAGTCGCGCATTTTTCAGGCAACGACTTCCGCATGATTCAGTATTTCATCCGCGACTTCGATGAAGAGCCGTCGATGCTCTACGCTCTGGGCGAACTGTTGAAGGACTTCGATCTCGTCATCACCTACAACGGCGCGTCGTTCGACATACCCTTGCTCGAAACGCGATTCACGCTGGCGCGGCTCGATTCTCCATTCGAACGGATGTCGCATTTCGATCTGCTCAACACCGCGCGGCGTCTTTGGCGTAACGGTCACGGAAGCTGCCGGCTCGTCTCGCTCGAACGTCTGCTTGCTTTCGTGCGAGGCGAGGACGTTCCGGGATCGATGATCCCGCGAGTCTATTTTGATTACCTGCAACGCCGGGCCGCTCCGGACCTGCCGCGAATTTTCACCCACAACATCTACGACGTCATTTCGCTGGCGGCGCTCACCGTTGAAGCCTGCGACCGTGTCACCAGTGAACCCGCCATCCTCGACGATCCGCTGGATCTGTACTCGCTCGCGCGCATTCTTGAAAACACGCCCGACTGGCGTCGCGCCGTGACTTTGTATGAAATGGCACTGAACGGCGGTCTGCCCGAACCGGTGCGAGTGAAAGCCCTCGAGAATCTCTCGATTATTTACCGCCGCTCCGGAGATCACGAAAGGTCGATGGACATCTGCCGCCAGTTGATGAAGTCGGACGTCTTCAGTCTGGCGGCATATGAGGGCGCCGCCATCCACCTGGAGCGGATTTCGGGAGATGTCGAATCGGCATTACTCATCGTGGAGCAGGGCTTGAAGCGGCTGGACGATTCTCCTCAGAACAAACGCTGGAAAGGCATCCTTCGATCGCGCTGGGAGCGGCTGCAGCAGAAGGTCATCGGTTTCCCGTCATCGGTGACTTTGTAAACAGCTCGACGATGTAGTCCGTCAGGCAATCGTAGAGCAGGCGCTGAAACGTCCAGGGAAACTGCGAGGACTGCAGATCACGCTCCGCGAGCGGCAGTCGATACTCCGGCGAGAGCACGTTTTCAATTTTCGAACGAATAAGCAATTCCACTCCGTCTTGCGTTTCCCGCGCGCTGAAATCGAAGAACGGATGCTCGTATCTTGCCAGTTCCGATTGAACAATCTCGAAGGGCGTCATTTGTCCTTTTTCAAAAACATCACGGCAATCCACGTGAACAGCGCGAGCGTGCCCAGAACCGAAACGATCGCGACGGTCCATTGAAGGACACCCACAATCACGTCGCCGATGGATCTCTGCATGGTCCGAGTTTAATTCAGGCCCAGATCTTTATCTTCCGAATTGCAGAGATCCTCGATGGGACACTTGACGCACTTCGGACGGATCGCAGAACAAAGGGCGCGGCCATGGAAAATCAGCAGATGCGAAATCTGGATCCATCGCTCTTTGGGGAACAACTTCATGAGGTCCTGTTCGATCTTTTCCGGCCGAACCTCGCGCGAGAGGTCGAGTCGTCGGGAGAGCCGCTGGACGTGAGTATCGACGACGACGCCTTCGGCCAGTTCATAAGCCACACCCAACACCACGTTGGCGGTCTTTCTTGCGACGCCGGGAAGTTCCAGCAACTCGTCCATCGTCCTGGGAACCTTCCCGCGATACTTCTCCGCAATGATTCGGCACGCTTCCCTGATATGTCTGGCCTTGTTGCGGAAAAAACCTGTTGGACGGATCAGCGATTCCAGCTCGGCCTGGTCCGCGTTGGCGAACTGCTCCGCCGTTCGAAATTTGCGGAAAAGCGCGGGAGTCACGATGTTGACCATCTTGTCGGTGCTTTGCGCTGAAAGGATGGTCGCAATCAGCAATTGCAGCGGACTGGCAAAATGCAGGGCGCATTTCGCATCGGGATACGCGTGATCGAGGCGCGTATAGATGCGTTCGGCGCGCAGGTATCCGGCACGCCGCGTCACGGCTTTTTGGATTTCTCGTGCGAGGGGGACTTTGGCGGCTTTTCCTTTGCGGACTTCTCCGTCGTCTTCTCGGCGCTGCCTGTTTCTTTTGCGGAGGAAGAGGTGGAATCAGTTTTGGATTCCTTCGACGAATCTCCGCCGCCGTCCGACTTCCCTTTCCGCGCGTAGTCGGTGACGTACCATCCCGTACCTTTGAATTGAAACCCGGCCGCGGAGATGAGCTTGGTGAGTTTGCCGCCGCATCCGGCGTGGGTGGTGAGCGGCTTGTCGGACATTTTCTGAATGACTTCGACCGTTTTACCGCATTTTCCGCAACTGTACTCGTAAATCGGCATAACCGGTTTTGTAACACAAGTTTGTCCGTTATCTCGACACAGTGTTTCGATCAGAAACATGTCGAACGGCGCCATGCCCGTGCCATTCTCCATGTTTTCAATGCGTTAGATCTGGTATGACGATTGCTTTCTTTCGAGCGTGATATCCGACCACCTGAAGGTTCTCATCGTTGAAGACGACAATGCGATGGCGCAGATGTGCGCCAAGCTGATTCGCCGGCAAGGTCATTCTGCGGTGATTGCGAATTCCGGCGTGGACGCCCTCGCCATCGTTCGCGCTGCCGGCGACGTCGATGCCGTCATCAGTGATGTCCAGATGCCGCGCATGTCCGGCACCGAATTGCTGACTCTGCTGCACAAGGTGGACGCCGACCTTCCGGTGATTCTGATGACCGGCTACGCCAACGTTGTCAGCGAGAACGAAGCCTTTTCCCTAGGCGCGACCGATTATCTGTCCAAGCCTTTCAATGCCGAAACCCTCGTCGGCAGTCTCGAGCGCGCATTACGCAAAAAAGTTCCGGCAGCCGCTGAGATATAATTAGTGTTTGATAGATCTTATTCGGAACATCCTCGAGCAGATCGGAGAAGATCCCACCCGCGACGGCTTGATCAAGACCCCTTCGCGTGTTGATCGTTCGCTGCGCTACCTCACCAGCGGCTACGAGCAGAATTCCGCGGAGATTCTGAACGGCGCGCTTTTCGATGTGGACTACGACGAGATGGTCATCGTCAAGGACATCGAGGTCTTCAGCCTGTGCGAACACCACCTCCTGCCATTCTTCGGAAAATGCCACGTGGCCTACATACCCAACGGCAAGGTCATCGGGCTGAGCAAGATTCCGCGGCTGGTGGACATGTTCGCAAGACGCTTGCAAGTTCAGGAACGCCTGACGAAGCAGGTCGCGGAAACCATCTGTGACGCCATTAGACCGAAAGGCGCCGCGGTCGTCGTCGAAGCGCAGCATCTCTGTATGATCATGCGCGGCGTTGAAAAGCAGCACTCCGTCGCGGTAACGAGTTCGATGCTGGGCGCTTTCAAAGACAATCAAAATACCCGCAACGAGTTTTTGAACCTGATCAAGTAGATGATTTCTTCGGTCATATTCGATCTCGACGGAACCCTCACGAAAACTCCCAGCCCGTGGCAGTATGTCCACGAACGGCTGGGTGTGTGGGAAAACACGGCATGCGGCTATCTGCAGGAATGGTTGTCCGGCCGGATCGGCTACGATGAGTTCTGCCGTCGCGACACGCGGCTTTGGGCCGGAAAGACCGTCCGCGAGATCGAGAGATACCTCGACGAAATTCTCATCAACCGTCACGTTCCGGATATTGTTCGGCGGCTGGTCGCAGCGCGGATTCCGTCGGTCATTATCTCTTCGGGCTTCCGATACGTGGCAGCGAAGATCCAAACGCAGTGCGGTTGGGAGCCGCTTCTGATTTACGCGAACGACCTTGTCGAAGGACCCGACGTCCGCATCAACGTTTCCGGCGACGCCGCGAGCCCGCTCTCGAAGCGATCTCTCGCGGCTGCGGCACTCGAGCAATTCGAATCGAACTTCGAAGAATCGCTCGTGGTTTCGGATACCCAACGCGATTTGCAAACCTTGTCCGAATGCCGTTATAAGCTCCTTGTCGAGACCGAGGACGATCTGCTCAAAGTTACCGGTTTTCTGGATTGATTCATGATTGAGGAATTGAAACGCCAGGCCGCTCTCGCCGCCCTTGAAGAGGTTCGCGATGGTTTTGTGGTCGGACTGGGCACCGGCACAACCGCCGCACATTTCATCCGCGAACTGGGGCATCGGGTTCGCGCGGGGCTCCGCGTAACCGGAATTCCGACGTCGGAAGCGTCCACGAAGATGGCGCTCGAGTTTGGAATTCCCCTCACCACTTTTCACGATCATCCCGTCATCGATCTCACCGTTGACGGAGCGGATGAAGTGTCCCCGCAGCTCGATTTGATCAAGGGGCTGGGCGGTGCTCTGGTTCGGGAAAAGGTTGTGGCGCACGCCTCGAAGAGGGTGGTTATCATCGTTGACGAGACCAAGCTCGTTCCGCACCTCGGAACGCGCACGGGAATACCGGTCGAGGTCGTGCCATTCGCGGTCGATGCGATTGCAAATCGACTCGCCGAGTTCGGCGGTTCATCCAAAATCCGCGAAAAAAACGGGCGGCCGTTTGTTTCGGATAACGGTAATCTCGTCATCGACTGGAAATGCGGTGAGGTGGTCCAGCCGGCGGCGTTGGAAAAACAAATCAAAGCCGTCACCGGCGTCGTGGACTCGGGACTCTGCGTGTCGTACTGGACCATCGAGCACCGGG
>CAZPBY010000077.1:0-10992 GCA_964584785.1 uncultured Solibacteraceae bacterium | reverse complement strand
GGAACACTCCGTGGCGGGTGCGCAGGTTGTGCTGGTGGCATGCGGTTCCTGCGTTCAGAAAATGGTGCGGCGGTGACCGGTTTGCAGATACATCGGCTTCGCTTTATCTCAGTGGTACGCTGCCGATGATCTGCTCGAACAGGGGTTGGAGCTCGGAAAATTCCTCTTCCGGCGCGACCAGAACGATATAGAAAACATTCTGGTAATACATTCTCGTGACGAGCCACACCAGTTCGCTCGCGCCTGTCGCTTGAGACTTTCCCAACAATACCGTGCGAAGGGCGGGCTCACCGTGAATCCACATCGGAGTCTGCGCCCCCGGTACGGCGCGAAGCGTTTGGTCCGCCGGCAACAGGGCGCTGGGAAAACCCAGCCTGTTGAGAACCAGGCGGAGACCGGTTCCGGGACCGGCGTTGGATTGCCGCAGGTAAATCATGACGCGAGCGGTAGCCTGATCGAGCGTCATCGGCTTCTCGGCCTGTGACAAATCGAGAATGTCCAGAATCACTCCGTGCGTGACGTCATCTCGAATGGTCGAAGTCAGGATTCCATCCGCCGGAGCAATAATGGCGCTGTTCGTGCCGGTCCGGCTCACCTGCCAGCCTTCGGGATAATTCAGCTGATAGTAATCATGGGTGAAGAGATTCGGGACGAGGTCGTTGGCGACGCTCGGCTCCACTGTTTTTTCATCGGCGATTGCAGCCTTCACCGCGCGTTCGAGCGCCGCATGAAACCTTCGGAATTCGATGCTGGTCCTGACCCGGGCAGCAGCATCGGATTCCGGTTCCCGCACATCACTGAACGGATGGTTGTACAAAAACGCGGGCAGCGGAACATCGTGCTTTTTCTTGGCGTCATTGATCTTTCCGATCACCGTGTGCAGCGCGTTGGGATCAAACCGCGCACTCGTCAGCCACTTCACTGCCACTTCCACGGCTTCACGTTCCTGGTCGGGACTGTAATGGAGAAAAGCAGCATTCGCGCCGAACACGATGCCGAGTTTCGTCAGATGTTCCTTCCACCCGTCCGAACTCGTCAAACCGGCAGACAATGAGATCGGCGCCATCACCAGCAACTGCCGCGAAAGCTGAGAAGTCGGATGGCGCGAAGAGATGTGGCCGATCTCGTGAGCCAAAATCGCGGCCACCTCATCGTCATTCGATGCGAGATTCAGGAGACCAATGGAAACGTAAACGGCTCCGTTGGGAAAGCCGAGGGAACTCAGGTCGTCGGAATTGACGATGTCGAACTGATAGTGCTGTTGCCTGGACAGCAAGCTCGTCTGAAGCCGCAGCCCCATCGCCCGGAGATACGCATTCAAATGCGGATCGTGAATGATTGCGAGCTGTTTCTCCGCCTTCTCCGCAGAGTCTTGACCGATTTCGAGGTCCTGAGCAGGCGAAAAGAAATTCACGGCAGCAGGAACCGCGGACTGACCACCGAAGAGGAGGAAAAAAATGCCTGCGAGAAGGGCCTTCATCAAGCCCGATATTCTACCTCAGCCGGAAGATTGACAGGAATTCGAGGTCTGACACCTCCAGGAATTAATCCGGTACCCGGAACGGGCACCGGCTTCACACGGGCTGCATTTGCGTCACCGTGTTCATCCGTGCGACGGAAACCCTCACGGAACGTGGGTTTGCGCAGGCCCCTCGGCTCTTTCGCGAAGCGCGCCACGGAGGCGATCGGGAATTTTTACGCCGGATGCGTGTGATATCCTTCGCCGCTATGCGTTTCATCATGGCGGGCGCGGGCGCAATTGGGACCGCGATGGGCGGATATCTTTCGCAAGCGGGATATTCCGTCATCCTTATTTCACGCCCCGCTCACTCGACGGCCATACGCGATCGCGGACTTGTGTTGAGAACCGCCAAAGGCATCCTTCACCCGCGTGTGACGGCGGTCAATTCGCCGAACGAAATCCAGTGGGATCCAGGCGATATCCTTTTCATGACCTGCAAGTCGCAGCACACGAAATCGCTCCTCGACGATTTGAGAAACGCCCCGCGTCAGACGCCCGTTTTCTGCTTTCAGAACGGCGTACGCAATGAAGAGTGGACGGCCGCGATTTTTTCGAACGTCTACGCGGGCCTTGTTCAGATCAGCGCAACATTCAGCGAACCCGGCGTGGTCGAGCACACGCGTAACGATGTTCTCGCGCTGGGAAAGTTTCCGGCAGGAGTCGACGACGTCACTGCCCAGGTCGGAGCAGCGCTCGAACGCGCTGGGTTTCGCGTCACGTATTACGAAAAGGCGATGCCTCGGAAGTGGGGAAAGCTTCTGGTCAACCTCAACAACGCTCTTTACGCGTTGATCGATACATGGCTGCAGCTGGCGTACACCGACCCGGAACTCCGCAGTTTTCTAACGGCGACCATGGAGGAGGGGCTTAAGGTGATCCGTGCTGCCGGCGTCGAAATCGAAATGGGACCTGGTGAGCCGGTGGCCGAGGAATTCGCCGCGCAGATGGCGCGTGGCGCGTTTGCATATTCGAATCCGCTGGAGTTGCCGCCGGAACGAAGGACGTACCCATCCACGTGGCAGGATGTCGTGATGCACCGCCGGACCACGGAGGTCGAACATTTCAACGGCGAAATCGTGCGAATCGGCGCGGAGCACGCGATACCGACGCCATACAACAGCGCGCTCCTTGAAATGATGCGCGAACTGCTGCGACGCAACGCGATGCCCGGGATCTTCACGCTCGCCGAGGTGCAGCAGCGCGTCAAGGAACTCGAACATGCCTTCCAATAAATACAGCTCGAAAATCACGCAACCCCAATCCCAGGGCGCCTCGCAGGCCATGCTCTACGCAACCGGCCTCTCGGATGAAGACCTCCATAAACCTCAGGTCGGCATTTCAAGCGTTTGGTATGAAGGCAATCCCTGCAACATGCATCTGCTGCGACTGGCCGGGCGAGTCAAAGAAGGCGTCGCCGCAGCCGGACTCGTTGGGTTTCGATTCAACACCATCGGCGTGAGCGACGGCATCTCGATGGGGACGGACGGCATGAGCTTCTCTCTGCAGTCTCGCGATCTGATCGCCGACTCCATAGAAACCGTCATGAGCGCGCAGTGGTACGACGCCAACATTTCGATTCCCGGATGCGACAAGAATATGCCGGGATGCGTCATCGCCATGGGACGCCTCAATCGTCCGTCCCTGATGGTTTACGGAGGAACGATCCGGGCCGGCGAACTGGACGCCCAAAAGCTCGACATCATTTCCGCGTTCCAAAGTTATGGCCAATACCTCAGCGGTAACATCGACGACAACCGCCGTCACGACATCGTCCGTCGCGCCTGTCCGGGAGCCGGTGCGTGCGGCGGTATGTACACGGCCAACACCATGGCGGCCGCTATCGAAGTACTGGGAATGTCTTTGCCGCACAGCTCGTCGACACCTGCCGAAGATCCTTTGAAGCTCGATGAGTGCTTTCGCGCAGGCGCTGCCATTCGCAACCTTCTCGAAATCGACTTGAAGCCGCGCGACATCATGACGCGGGAGGCTTTCGAAAATGCGATGGTGCTCGTAACGGTGCTTGGCGGGTCAACCAATGCCGTGCTGCACCTGATCGCGATGGCTCGCTCCGTCCAGGTCGATCTCACGATCGACGACTTTCAACGCGTCAGTAACCGCGTGCCGCTGCTTGCCGACTTCAAGCCGAGCGGGTCCTACGTGATGGAAGATCTGCACAATGTCGGAGGGCTGCCGGCCGTGATCAAGATGCTGGTCGACGAAAAGCTGCTCAACGGGGATTCGGTGACCGTCACGGGAAAAACACTCGCGGAAAACGTTCGTGACCTTTCCGGTCTGAAGCCGGGACAAACGATTGTGCGCCCGGTGTCGCAACCGATCAAACCCACCGGCCATCTGCAAATCCTCAAAGGGAACCTTGCACCCGATGGCGCTGTCGCGAAGATCACCGGAAAAGAAGGTTTGCGGTTCTCAGGCCCGGCTCGCGTTTACGACTGCGAAGAAGACATGTTGCGCGCATTGGAACACAAGGAGATCGGTAAGGGAGATGTCATCGTCATTCGATATGAAGGCCCCAAAGGTGGACCGGGAATGCCGGAAATGCTGACGCCGACATCGGCTGTGATGGGTGCCGGCCTCGGCAAGGATGTGGCCCTGATTACGGATGGGCGATTCTCGGGCGGTTCGCATGGGTTCATCGTCGGCCATGTCACGCCGGAAGCGCAGGAAGGCGGACCGATCGCATTGGTTCGCAACGGCGACCGCATCACTATCGATGCGGAAAGGAATCTGCTTACCGTCGACATTTCCGAGAATGAATTCGCGAAGCGCCGTGAAACCTGGCAAAAACCTCCGTACAAAGCCACGCGCGGAACACTCGCCAAATATATACGTCTGGTCAAAAGCGCCAGCGCCGGCTGCGTCACGGACGAATAGCGAGTTACGTGGCAGCACGAAGCCCGTCGCTGCGCTCGGGGTTCTGAGACCTGTCCGCTTTTGGCAGAATGTTCAGAACCCGGAGCAACAGCGACGGCCTTCGTGCTGCCACGCTGCTATTCGTCGACTGTATTCGCGGTTCGCCCGGTAATTTCCGCCGATCGCCGAATAGTTGGATACACGTTTGAAGGTACGTCATAAACTCCCCCGGTCAGGAGGAACCTTGAAAAGAGTGCTCGCAGTGACGAATGCGGTGAAAACGTTCGGAGCCAACAAAGCGCTCGACAACGTGAACCTCGAACTGCGGAAGGGCGAATGGCTGGCGCTGCTCGGACCCAACGGCGCGGGTAAAACAACGCTGGTGCGATCGATTGCGGGGCGCGTTCGTTTGGATTCCGGCACGATCGCCCTCGACGGTGACCGCAATCGCGTCCTCGGCATCGTCCCGCAGGAAATCGCCCTGTACGCGAAGCTGACGGCGACCGAAAACCTGCAATGCTTCGGATCGTTGATGGGTGTTCCGGCATCGATGCTTAAGGATCGAGTCGACTGGGCTCTGGAATTCACCGGTTTGACGGATCGCGCGAACGAGTTGACCGGAACCTTCTCGGGCGGAATGAAGCGGCGTCTCAATATCGCGTGCAGCGTGCTGCACAAGCCACCCATCGTTCTGCTCGACGAGCCCACCGTCGGCGTCGATCCGCAAAGCCGCCAGCGAATCTGGGAAATGCTCGACCGGCTTCGGCGTGACGGCGCTTCCCTGCTCCTGACCACACATCAACTCGATGAAGCTCAGCAAATCTGCGATCGCATCGTTGTGATCGACCACGGCCGGGTGATCGCCGACGGCACGTTCAACGAACTCGTCAGCGCCACCATCGGAACGGAACGGCGCGTCTCACTCCAACTGGAGTCGGGTGAAACGATTCAGAATCGAATTCGCGACGTAGGCTCAGACCTGACCGCAATACTTTCTCGCGTCGCGTCGTCGGGCGAAAAGATCGTCGACGTCCACATCGAAGCGCCGACGCTTCAGGCCGTATTCATTCATCTCACCGGAAGGGAGTTACGCGATTGATTTCGACCATACTCCGCATCAGCCTTCTCAACCTTCGCCGTGACAGGGTCGCGTTCATGTTGACGTTTGTGCTGCCGGTTATTTTCTTCTCCATCTTCGCCGTGATCTTTGGCGCCAGCGATCGCGAAGCGAAGGAGACCAAGATCAAGGTCGCGGTTGCGGATCACGATCAGACCGACATCAGCCGTCGTTTCATTGAGACGTTGCACAAGCAGGACGCTCTGGCCGTGACGGAAACCAGCGATGAAAGCCAGGCGCGCAAGGCCGTTCATGACGGTCAATTTCCGGCCGCGGTGATCCTTCTGAAAGGCTTCGCGACGACTTTCGGCGACTTCGCCTCGCAGCAGAATTCGGTGGAACTGGTCTACGATGCATCGAATCCCATCGCGCAGAACGCCATAGCCGGTCTGCTTCAGGCTGCGGCGTTCACGTTCGCCCCCGATGTCCTCATCGAAAAAGGATTCTCTTCGATGGAATCGCTCGGCGCAGGACTCACGCCGCAGCAGGCTGAGGTTCTGCGAAATCTGCGGCCGTTCCTTCGGGGTGATCAATCGTGGAATAACGCCGGTGGAAAATCCTCCAATTCAAACTCGCCTCTCGGTGCCCTCCTGAAGATTCGCGCCGTGGATGTTCGCGCCGGTGAAAGCCGCGCTCCGCAACATTCGATGATCGCGTATTACGTCGCCGGCGTGGGCGTCATGTTCATGCTGTTTTCGATGGCCGGCGCCGGCGGCGCGCTGCTGGATGAAGTCGACAACGGAACGTTGGAGCGTCTGCTTTCAACCAAAGCATCGATGTCGCAATTGCTGATGGCGAAGTGGCTCTTTCTGACCGCCGTCGGCTGCACTCAGATCACCGTCATGTTTCTGTGGGCGGCTTTCGTGTTTCATCTCGATTTGTTTACGGCGTCTCATGTCGCGGGATTCGCGGCGATGGCCCTTCCGACAGCCGCCGCTGCTGCCGGCTTCGGCCTTGTGCTTGCGGCTCTCTGCAAGACGCGCGCGCAGCTGAGCGGTATTTCCACAGTCATCATTCTGGTCATGTCCGCGCTGGGCGGAAGCATGGTTCCCCGCTTCGTGATGCCTAAATTCATGGAGACGACGGCCCTCTTCACGTTCAACGGCTGGGCGCTCGACGGCTTCCTCAAAGTGTTCTGGTATGGGGATCCGCAGGCAACGGCCGCACAAACGCTCGCGACGCTTGTCCCCCAACTGTCGGTCCTGACGGCCCTGGCCGCCGTCTTTTTGGGCGCATCCCGATTGCTCGCCAAACAGTGGGAAACCGTTTAACCGAGGCGTTTAAGCCGGATCTTTTTGACATAATTACAGCGATATGCGAGGATGCGCCCCGGACGTGAAAGTACTCTCGCAGGGAGGCGAGACGGCATGCAGAAGAGTTGCAACGCACAAGATCTCCGAATCGCCATTGTTGACAGCCACATACTCTTCGTTGACGCCATTTGCGCGCTGTTTGGTAACGACTCCAATTTGAAAATCACCGGACACGCCGGCAACCGGATTGGCGCTCTCGACCTCGCCCGTACGCAGCCGGACATCATTCTGCTCGAGATCGATCTTGGAGAGGAAACCAGCCTCGACTTTCTTCCCGACATCATTCGCCTGGCCGGAGGGGCACGGGTTTTGATCGTCACGGGGGTGACGCAAACCGAGCCGCTGGTTCGCGCGATCCGCCTGGGCGCCATGGGCATCGTGTCGAAAACCGAGCCTGCGGGCAACCTCTTCAAAGCGATCCGGAAGGTTCATGGAGGAGAACTCTGGGTCCGACGTTCAATCCTGGCAACCGTGATGAAAGAGTTGTTCTATGAAGACGACGTCAAACCCAGGGATGCTGAAGCCGTGAAAATCGCATCGCTCACACCGCGTGAGCTCGAGGTTGTAGCGCTCCTCGGCGAAGGTCTGAAGAGCAAACACATCGGCGAGCGTCTCTTCATTTCAGAGACGACCGTGCGCCATCACCTGACGTCCATTTTCGACAAACTCGGTGTCGCCGACCGGCTGGAATTGATCATCTACGCCTATCAACACGGTCTTGCCCGTATCGCTCCCGCAGGCTCCCGCCCGGAACATTCGAAGGTATAAGTTCAGAGGCGTCTCAAGGTTGGGATAGCCGTCCCAATTCGAAAAGGACGCCGGTCCCCAGGTAAAAGGCTGTAACGTCCGATGCGCCTGACGAACGCCATGGGTATCATCGCTTTCGTTATGGCCGAAGAACGCCGGTTTAGCTCCAGATTGAAAGTCGCGTATCCGGCCAGGCTCAGAGGCTGGGACGCAGCCGGTCGAACCTGGATTGAAAACGTCCGCATCGACAACATCAGTTCGGGAGGTCTTTGCGTGCGTCTGAGCCGGGCGCTGCAAACCGAAACGCAGCTGCTCATCGCGGTGCGCCTCTCGATCGCTCCATCCGTCAAACCCGCGCTGCGGCTTGTCGCCCGTGGCGTGGTGCTCCGCACAACTGCGCAACCCGACGGAACCTGTCAGGTTGCGGTGGAATTCACACGCCGGCGCGTTTTATGACGTTTTTGCCGCCGGAGGCGTGTCAGGAATTCAGCCGGGAGTACGCGCACGTTTTTGTGCGTTCTTCTCAAGAAGGAAGTTTCTGTATCCGTTTCCGCTGGCGGTCTTCGACGAGGTCGGACAGTTCGCGAAACATGTCGCCGTTGACCTGGGCAGCATAAGGAAGAACGTAGTTGCGGGTTTCCGCGAGATACTTGTCGACAAACGCGTCGTCGTGCACAAAACCGAGCGCAAAAATGTTGCTGATGCGATCTGCCAATTTCAGAATTCTGGCGCGATCGCTGGCGGACTGCATGACTCGCGTTAGATAAACCGGTTTGGGTTCCTTCACTCCATCGACGCAGCGGATCGTGACTTCCATGACAAGATCGTAAACGGCAAGACCATCTCCATCGAGGCGGACGATCTCCTCACGGCTGACTCCCGGCATTCCCTGCGCATCCTCGAACAGATCATGAATCACCGAAGCCTTCAGTAGAACGGGATCGATGAACTTATAGTCGAGCAAAATACCCATGGTGCTGATCTGATGCCGGAACATGTTGCTTCCACTTTTCCGCCGGACACCAATCAAAGCCATGGCTTTGAATATATACGGCGCGAGCGTAATCCCGGCCAAACGCCGTTCAGCTTCTAACGCGTCCAATTGTCTACCTCTTCTTGTGTGGCGCCGATTATCGCACGTATTCTAGAATTTCTCCTCCGTCCCATCGTGATGACAAAGATACTGGCCATCCTGATTGTACTGTTTCAACGAGCGCAGAGTCCTTCGCTGCTGCTGACGCCGGACGCGCCGGCGCTGAATCGGCGCGCGCCGGAGACGTTCAACGTACGGTTGGAAACGACCAAAGGAAACATCGTCGTCGAGGTTCACCGCGAGTGGTCGCCAAACGGTGTCGATCATTTCTACAACCTCGTCCAGGCCGGTTATTACGATCAGTCCCGCTTCTTTCGAGTCAACAAAGATCGCGGATGGACTCAGTTCGGAATCAATGGCGATCCGAAGATCTCCAACATCTGGAGGACGCGGACAATTCCCGACGATCCTCGACGGGTTTCGAACACACGTGGAACCATTGCGTATGCCTTTGCCGTGGCGAACGGCCGCACCACGCAAGTCTTCATCAACACGCGCGACAATTCCGCAACACACGACGTCGAACCGTTCGTTCCGTTCGGCCGGGTCATTGAAGGCATGGACGTCGTAGACTCGCTTTACGGCGAATATGGCGAAACATCCGGCGGCGGCATTCGCGCGGGAAAGCAGGACAAGCTGTTCGAAGAAGGAACCGCGTATCTCTCCAGGGAATTTCCGAAACTCGACACGATCATTCGCGCCGTCGTCGTGGAGAAATGATCATGAAACTCCATGAATATGCCGGCTACGACGCGACCGGCCTTGCCGAGCTCGTCGCAAGGAAGGCGGTATCGCCCGGTGAACTTGCGGCAACCGCCGCGAAGGCCATCGACGCGATCAATGGCGAGGTCAACGCAGTCGTGGAAACCTATCCCGATCGAATCGACGCTCTCGACGAGTCATCGCTCGGCAGCGGACCGTTTCGTGGGGTGCCGTTCCTGATGAAGGATGTTTTCGGCCACGAGGCCGGCCGCAAAATTGAGTTCGGCAGCCGGCTGTGCAGGGGCATGGTCGCAATGGTGGACACGCATTTCTGTCAGCTCCTCAAAGCTTCCGGATTCAACATTCTCGGACGGTCTGCCGCTCCGGAGTATTCCATGTCGGGCACGACTGAGGGCGCGCTTTACGGCAACACGTCGACTCCGTGGAAAAAGGGCTACTCCGCCGGCGGCTCGACGGGAGGCGGAATGGCCGCCGTCATTGCGGGAATCGTTCCCATCGCGCACGGATCGGACATCGCCGGATCGATCCGCATCCCCGCCAGCTTTTGCGGCGGAGTTGGCTTGAAACCGTCGCGAGGCCGTATCTCTTTCGGCCCGATGTTGGACGAAAACGGTTACGGACTCGCGCAGAATTTTGTGCAGACGAAAAGTGTCCGCGATTGCGCCGCACTGCTGGACTCCCTCGCCGTGCCGCAACCCGGCGATCCGTTCATCATTCCCAAACCCGAAGAACCTTACCGGACGCTCGCCGCAAAAAAACCTTCGCGGTTGCATATCGGCTGGTCCACACGTCCTTTGATGAATGCGGATACGGACAAGGAGGTGGCCCAGGCTGTCGAACGCATCGCGAAGTTGCTCGAAGACATGGGTCACGAGGTGTCCGAGGAAAGCCCGGAATGCGACCCGGCTGCGATGCGCACCATGGCCGACGTGTGGTTTTTTGGTTTCGATCTTCGGCTTGAAACCTATTCGAAGCGCACCGGCCGCACCATCGGTCCCGACACATTGGAACCGGTGGTTCTATCGATCTACGAATACGCCCGTCAGATGAAACCCGCGCAGTTCCTGGGCTCGCTGGCGGCGCTGAATACCGCGCGCCGCCAGCTTGGACGATACTTTGCCAAGTACGACGTCTGGTTGTGTCCAACGACAGCGCGGGTCTCCGAACCCTGGGGTCGATACAACCTCGGCAGGTCCGACGTGACGATGGAAACGGCATCGGAAAAGATTCTCGCGCCTCTCTGCCAGTTCACGCTTCCCCACAACATCATGGGTACGCCGGCGATCTCGCTTCCTCTCGTCATGCATTCGAGCGGACTGCCGATCGGCATCCAACTCGGTGGAAGGCCGGCACAGGAGCATGTCATCCTGCAACTCGCCAGTGCGCTCGAGCAGGCGCTTCCCTGGACCTCGAGAGTGCCAACCCTGCACGTGTCGAAAGGGATTCATTTGTGATGGCGGATTGGTGAGATGGGATTGCCGAACTGAAGCCAGAGGTCATATGTCGATCGAAGACGGATTGCTAATAACCTATGGCCACCTGTCGAAGGGAATTCATTTGTGATGGCGGATTGGTGAGATGGGATTGCCGAACTGAAGCCAGAGGT
>CAZPBY010000076.1:25499-31330 GCA_964584785.1 uncultured Solibacteraceae bacterium | reverse complement strand
CTCCGGGTTCTGAACGTGCGTGCATCATGGAAACTGTTCAGAACCCGGAGCGCAGCGACGGGCTTCGTGCCGCCATTTTCCAGGCCGGCCTCTATAAAACTGGCCACTGTTTTCTGGCACTTGGGATAGAATGCGGCCAAGTATTATCAGGAGTTTAGATGCTCATGACAAAACGGAACGTGACCGTTGGCGCCGCAATCCTTTGCGGCATGGTGATGGTGAGCACTTACATGGCGCAGCAGCGTGCTGCAACCCGACCTCCTGCCGCTGCAACGCGATCGGCCACATCGCCGAGACCTCAAACAGCACCTTCAGCTCCACAGGCCGCACTGCGTCCTCAGACCGTCCCCGGCATGACCGTCGAGGCGGAGACCGCGCTCGTGAAGCAATACTGCTTGGGTTGTCACAACGACAACTTGAAGTCCGGCGGCATTGCCCTGTCGAAGCTGGATCTGGTGCATCCCGAGCAGACTGCGGAACTCGCCGAGAAGGTTATCCGTTGGGTGAAGGGCGGACAAATGCCCAAAGTGGGCGCTCCACGACCGGCGCCGGAGGTTCTGAAGACATTCGCCACGACACTTTCAACGACGATTGATAAAGCCGCAGCGTTGAACCTCAATCCGGGAAGCCGGCCATTTCAGCGGCTGACACGCACGGAATACGCCAGGTCGGTTCGGGATCTGCTGGGCGTTGACGTGGACGTTGCCGCTCTGCTGCCGCCCGACACCGTCAGCGAAGGTTTCGACAATATTGCCGACGCGCAGCCGTTCTCCGCGACGTTGATGGAAGGTTATATGCGCGCCGCTTCCAGAATCAGTCGTGACGCTCTGGGTGATCCGAAGGCGGAGCCGGGCTCCGCGGTTTACAAGATTCCTCGAACGGCGTCGCAGCTGGATCATGAGGAAGGCGCTCCGTTCGGCACTCGCGGCGGCATCTCGGTCATCTACAACTTTCCGGCGGACGGCGAATACGATATGAGAGGTTTGCTGCACGTGGTGCCGACGGGACAACTCTTCGGCGGACCGTTATCCGCGAAAATGACCGAACAGCTGGAATTCTCGATCGACGGCGAACGGGTCGCGTTGAAGGACATCGATTCGCGCATGTCCGAATCGCTGCCGACCGGAACAAACATTTACTCGGGCCGCGTGTTTGCTCAGGCGGGTCCGCATCGTGTTTCCGCGGCGTTTCTCGTCAAGCATTCTCACCTGATCGACGACGACATCATGCCGATCGATCACACGCTTTCCGATACGACGATCGGCACCGACAACGAAATCACAAGCTATCCGCACCTGCGTGAATTCGAAATCAAGGGGCCTTTCAACGTCACAGGCGTTTCGGATTCTCCGACACGCCGCCGGGTTTTCACGTGCCGTCCGATCAGTGCGAGTGAAGAGGTTCCGTGCGCCACGAAGATCATCACGGACCTGTTGCGACGTGCGTATCGCCGTCCGACGAGTACCGAGGATCTCGAAGGCGTGATGACGTTCTACGAACGCGGCCGCAAGAACGGGGACTTCGAGGCCGGCATCCGTTCGGCTTTGGAAGCGATTCTGGTCAGTCCCAATTTTGTATTCCGTCTTGAACAGCGGCCCGCAGGCGTCAAACCGGGCCAGGTGTTCCGTATTGCGGATGTCGACCTGGCGTCGCGATTGTCTTACTTCCTGTGGAACACATTCCCCGATGACGAATTGTTGAAGGTTGCTCAACAAGGCCTGCTCAAAGATCCCATCGTGCTGGAAAAACAGGTGCGCCGGATGTTGGCTGATCCGCGATCGGAGGCGCTGGCAACGAAGTTTGCCGGCCAGTGGCTGCATCTTCCCGATCTTCTGAACATGCATCCCGACGCGCACTACTACGCAAACTACGACTACACGCTGGCCGAGGCGATGCAGCGCGAAACGGAGCTCTTTTTCGACAGCATCGTCCGCGAGGATCACAACGCCGTCGACCTGCTGACAGCGGACTACTCTTTCGTCAACGATCGTCTGGCGCGCCATTACGGAATTCCGAACGTCGGCGGTCCCGAATTTCGCCGAGTGGCGCTGACCGACGATTATCGCCGCGGACTCCTGGGCAAAGGCGCGATTCTGACGCTGACATCCGTGGCTGATCGAACGTCCCCGGTGTTGCGCGGCAAGTGGGTGATGGGCGTTCTGCTCGGTACTCCGCCTCCACCTCCGCCGCCGGCAGTACCGAAGCTGGATGAAACGTCGCCGGTAAGCGAAGGCAAAGCGCTGACGGTTCGTGAACGCATGGAAGTGCATCGAGCGAACGTCACGTGTAACAACTGTCACCGGCTGATCGATCCCATCGGTCTCGCTCTCGAAAACTTCGACGTCACGGGCGCTTGGCGCGCCGTGGACACCACGCCTGGAATCAATTCCGACGGGATTCGCGTTCACAGCAAGGGTGTACCCGTTGACACGAAGACCGCCATGTTCGATGGAACCCCGCTCGACGGACCGGCAAGTCTGCGGCAAGCTGTCGTCGCGCGGTCCGACCAATTCATTCAAACGCTGACCGAGAAGCTGATGGCTTATGCACTCGGCCGCCGTGTCGAATACTTTGACATGCCGACCATTCGTGCGATCGATCGCGATGCGGCAAAGAATAACAACCGCTTTTCTTCTCTCGTTCTCGGAATCGTGAAGAGCCCTGCATTCCAGATGAGCAAAGCCAAAGCGACAACGACCGATCAATAGGAGTTCAATATGTTCATCACCAAGAAGCATATTTCCCGCCGCGCGGTACTCCGCGGCATGGGCGTCACCGTGGCCCTACCGTATCTGGAGTCGATGTTGCCCGCGATGACTCCCGCCGGCAAGCCGGTCACGCGTCTGGCCTGTATGGAGATGGTTCACGGATCTGCCGGCAGCACGAAGTACGGCCTCGAAAAGAATTTCTGGTCGCCGGCCGCTGACGGCAAGGAATTCGACCTGACGCCGAGCAGCCTCCTGCCGCTTGAGCCGTTCAAGGATTACCTCACCATCGTCAGCAACACCGATATGCATGCGGCAGAGGCATGGGAACTCCACGAAGTGGGCGGCGATCACTTCCGGTGCAGCGCCGTCTTCCTGACTCAGGCGCATCCGAAGCAGACGGAAGGATCGGACGTGTACGCTGGCGTATCGTTCGATCAACTCTACGCGCAAAAGTTCGGCCAGGACACGCCGTTGCCCTCGGTCCAGTTGTCCATCGAAAGCGTGGATCAGGCCGGTGGATGCGACTACGGCTACGCCTGCGTCTACACGGACACGATCAGCTGGTCGACTCCCAAAACGCCGCTTCCGATGATTCGCGATCCAAGAATGGTCTTTGACATGATGTTCGGCAACGGCGCTACGGAAGCCGAGCGCACGGCGCAGCGGGCCAGTCAACGAAGCCTGCTGGATTTCGTCATGCACGAGACCGCGCGAGTGAAAGCGAAGGTTGGTGAAGAAGATCGCGGCCGGCTGGACGAGTATCTCGAAAACGTGCGCGAGATCGAGCGGCGGATTCAGAAAATCGAGGAACGCAACGCCAGCGGTGAAGTGCGGCAGCTGCCGACCGCGCCGATCGGCGTTCCGGACTCCTTCGAAGAGCACGTGAAGTTGATGCTCGATCTGCAGGTGCTTGCCTTCATGGGTGACGTGACGCGGGTGACATCCTTCAAACTCAGCCGCGATGGTACGGGCCGCGCATTCCCGGAAAGCGGCGTCAATGGCGGATTCCACGGACTCTCGCATCACGGCGAGAATGAACAGCGGCTGCAGGGTTACATGCAGCTGAACAAGTACCACGTCAGTATGGTGCCGTACTTCCTCGAGAAGCTGAAGAAGGTCACGGAATCCGACGGCCAGTCGCTGCTGGATCACACGCTGGTTCTTTACGGCTCTCCGATGGGTGATTCCAACCTGCACAATCACAAACGATGTCCGATCTTCCTGGCAGGTCACGCAGGCGGCGCGCTCAAAGGAAGGCTGCACTTAAAAACACCGGATGGAACACCCAGCGCGAATATGTACCTCACGCTGCTGCGCCGGCTCGGCATCGAGACCGACAGCTTCGGCGACAGCACCGGCGAACTTGCCATTTAACGGAGGACAGTATGCGTAGAAACCTGATTTACGGACTGTCGATGAGCATTCTTGCCGTGCTCGCCATCAGCATCCTGCTGTCGGCGGCAACGGGCGACACGCGTGTGGCCGAGGCCGCGATGAAAGGCGATCGCGTCACCGTGCGGGCGTTGCTGAAGCAGGCCGCGGATGTGAACGCGGCTCAAGGCGACGGCATGACCGCTCTGCACTGGGCGGCCCTGAAAGGCGACGCCGAAATGGCCGATCTGCTGATTTATGCCGGCGCCAATCTCAAGGCGACGACGCGGCTCGGCGGATACACGCCGCTTTACATGGCCGGCAAATCCGGGAGTGCGGCCGTCATCGCGCGCTTATTGAAAGCCGGAGCCGATCCGAAGATCGCGGCCGTCGATGGTCTGACGCCGCTCATGCTGGCGGCCACCGCCGGTGATCCGGAATCCATCCGATTGCTCCTCGACGGCGGCGCGGATCCGAACGCCAGGGAAACCGAACACGGTCAGACGGCGTTGAGCTTTGCGGCCGCATTCAATCAAGCTGCTGCCGTCAAACTTCTGGCGTCCCACGGCGCCAACCTGGATGCCGCATCCACAGTTATCGCTCCGGTAACGGCGCAGCGTGGTTTCAACGCCGCGGCTCCTCCGGCAAATGGTCAGGCGGCTCCGGCTGCCGGTGCCGCCCCGGCCGGTCAAGGTGGCGGTCGAGGAAATCGCGGAGGTCAGGCTCCACCGGCTGCGGGCGGCGGTGGCGCACAGCAAGGCGGCGGTCAACAACAGGCCGCTGCCGCGATGAACGGTGCGGACGGCGCGGCGCGCGGCGGTGGCAACAATAAAGGCGGCATCACGCCTTTGATGTACGCGGCACGCCAGGGTAGCGACGACGCCGCAATTGCGCTTCTGGACAGCGGCGCCAACATCGATGCGCTGAGCGCGGACCGAAGTTCGGCGTTGTTGTTCGCCACGATTAACGCCCACTTCGATCTGGCGAAGGTTCTCATCGAGCGCGGCGCGAATCCAAACCTCGCGAGCGTTGACGGCGCAACGCCTCTCTACGGTGTCGCCAACACTCAGTGGGCGCGGCATACCGGCTATCCGCAGCCTTCTCCGAAGTACGAGAAGACGTCTTATCTCGATCTCATGAAAATGCTGCTCGACAGGGGCGCGGATCCCAACTACCGGTTGGTCAAGGAACTCTGGTACACCGAATACAACTTCGCGCTCGAATCGGCGTCGGCTTCGGGCACGACCGCATTCTGGAAATGCGCTGAAGTAGGAGATATCGACGGAATGAAACTGCTGATCTCCCGCGGCTCGGATCCGAGCATCGCGAGCACGGATGGTGTGACTCCTCTGCTGATGGCTTCCGGAGCCGGAACTCACGGCAACGGCGACATCACCGCACCGCCGGGACGTATGGCCGCCATACGATACTTAGTCGAAGAGCTTCACGCCGACGTCAACGCAGCCGATACCGGCGGCGCGCAACGCGCCGGTCCAAACCTTCAGCAGCTTCAACAGTTCGCAGTTCAGGCGGCAACCGAAGCCAATAACGGCAAGACTCCGACCGAGGCGCAAATCGCCGAGCAGTTGAAGAACATCCAGCAGCAGGTCGCCAGCTTCGGTGGTGGCCGGGCGGGTGGAGTCACCGCGCTGCACAATGCCGCCACGCGCGGCGACAATGAGATGATCATTTATCTCGTGTCCAGGGGTGCGAAAGTGGACGCCGTTGCAAACAACGGTTCCACGGTTGTCG
>CAZPBY010000076.1:0-25489 GCA_964584785.1 uncultured Solibacteraceae bacterium | reverse complement strand
GGAGCCGTGTGAAAACACGGGTTCACCGGTTGGCGAGGCCCGCAACGGTCCGGGGAAGCGGATTCAGCCGTATGCCGACATTATCGAACTGCTGGAGATGCTGGGCGCGAAGAACAGCCACAAGTGCGTTTCGTGCTGAGGCCGAATCAATAGATTGCGTCACGAAGCCCGTCGCTACGCTCGGGGTTCTGACAGCTGCCGCATTATGGGTACAGTGTTCAGAACCCGGAGCGAAGCGACGGGCTTCGTGACGTAATGCTAAACCATAACCGCCAGCTTCTGGCGGACATCCTCCGGGAACGGGGCGGACTCCCGCTTGACCGTGTCAAAGCACACTTCGATCGTCTTCTGTGTGGCGCAGTGCGTCATGGAATCTGCCTCAAAGAGACGTAACTCATAACCAAAACTCTTTCGCCCGACCTTCGTGAAAGCGCCCTTAATCAAGGCCGGCTGACCCGCGATGATCTCATGATGGAAGTCAAGAGTCAGCGTGGCGACGACGCTCCCGAGGCCGCGAGCCCGAAGGTCCGTCAGGGAAACGCCCGCTATGGTGAGGATCTGCCAGCCGGCGTCATCGAAAAAAGCGGCGTAGTGCCGGACGTTCATGTGTCCATAGTGATCGCAATGTGAGGGCATGACGATCGTCCGATACATATCAAACCATTTGTTCATTGACGACGAATGCTACTACACCGGCTGGGGCCGCCTTGGAATTTCTCCCGGCGACGCGTTTCTCCGAACCGTGTTCGTCGATGATTGGATTTCACGGAAGGCGGCAAGGGCTGGTCTTCGGACTCTTCATGATCCGATACGCGGTGGCAGGGAACGTGCTAATTTAATTGTGTGCAGATTCTGGTTAAACCCACTTACGAAGAGCTGAGTGTGGAGGCTGCACGCATCGTCGGCGAGGCGATTCGCGCGAAATCGCACCTGTTACTCTGCATTCCCACAGGCCGCACTCCCAGGGGCATGTATCGCGAGCTGATCCGCTTATACCGCGACCGCCGCATCGATTTTTCCCGGGTGAGTTTCTTCTGTCTGGACGAATACGTCGGGCTGCGCGCGGATCATCCGCAATCGCTGCGGACGTTCCTCTGGAAGGAATTCCTGAATTACGTCAACGTGCGCCGCGCCAATGTTTATACGCCGGATGAGAATTATGAGAGCGCCATCCGCAAAGCCGGCGGCATCGATCTGATGGTCCTCGGACTCGGGTCGAACGCGCACATTGCGTTCAACGAGCCCGGCTCGTCTTTTGATTCGCGGACGCGAATTGTCGATCTGGCGGATTCCACCTTGCTCGGAATGCAAAATCGATTTTCAGCGAACGAACTCCCGCGACAGGCCATCACGGTGGGTCTGGGCACCATTATGGACGCCGACCGGATCGTTCTGCTCGCTTCGGGTGAGTCCAAAGCGGAAGCGCTTCGGCGCACGCTGACGGATGAGATTTCGTCGGATGTGCCTGCGTCGATTTTGAGGCTTCATTCCAAGGTCACGATCATCGCCGACGAAGCGGCTGCAGCGGAGTACCGAAGGGTCGAGGATACGACTACACTTCCAGACCGACAGCGCGCATAAGGGCCAGCGCATTGCTCTTCTGCACGACGCCCGGCCGCATTCGATAGTCAAACACCATCCGCCCGTCGACCATTTCATCCTCGAAATGAACATTCGCCGCTCGGGATCCAAGCGACTCGGCAACTTTGGCCAATGCGAGGTCGTGCGTGGTGACGAGACCGATGGCGCCGCGATCGAGAAGTCCCTTTACGATGGCTTCCGCACCGACCGCTCGATCGTGCGAGTTCGTTCCGTGGAGCACCTCGTCCAGAAGGAACAATACCGGCACGCCGCCCCTGGTGAGTTCCATGATGTGGTGAATGCGCTGGATCTCCGCATAAAAGCGCGACGTTCCGGCTTGAAGCGAATCCTGGATTCGCAGTGTCGCTCCGATCGCCAATGGCGAAATGCGCACGGACTTCGCGCGAACCGGCGCACCGGATAGTGCAAGGACAGCATTGACTCCGGCGGTCCGCAGTAACGTGCTCTTGCCCGACATGTTCGAACCGCTGACCACAAGCAGCTGACGCGTGACGTCGAGCTGGACGGAGTTCGGCACCGAGCGATCGCCCGCCATCAATGGATGCCTCAGTTCCACACATTCAAATACGGGACCTGTCCCGTCGATTTCCGGAAATGGATCCGCCGGGTGCTCGTAGGCATAACCGGCGAGGGCGCACAGGGCCTCGAACTCGCCGGCGATGCGCATCCACGGTCCGATCGACGGTCCGCACTTCGCACGCCAGTCTTCGATCGCGAACGCGAGCTGCGTTGCCCAGAAAACGAGCACAGACAGTGGCGCAAACATCTGGTTACGTCGCCAGTTCAGCGCGTTCAAGATGCCGGCCAGCCGTCCGATTTGCCGGGATGGCGCAAGGCCGCCGGTATCGAGTGCCCGTCGCAGATGGACCAGCTTCGCGCACTTGAATTCCTCCTTCTCGATGCGAGCAAGGATTTGAGAAAGGAGTTCCAACTCGTGCTCCGGCCGTTCTACAACACCCATCACATCGCGGACTCGCTTGCGATAAAACAGCCCGACGGCGGCATCGATCGACAGGATGAAAGGCCGTAGGGCCGGGCTCTCGACGAGGAGAACGATCGTCAACATCGCGAGAAATACCATCAGCACTCGCGCCGCATTGTTCTCGAGGACGCGCGGCGAGGTTCCCCACCGCGTCAGGATTTCCGGATGGATGGACGATCGTAGGTCCGATGCGAGGATCGCCAGATCTTCGCGGAGGTCGAGCCGGTCACGAAGTTCTTCGATGGCGTTTTGCCGCGCAATGATTTCGTCGCGATCGGCCGGAGAGGACAACCACGAGGCGAGTGTTTCCTCGCCGGAACGCATCCGAGCCGTACAGAGCAACTCGAACAATGAAGCCGGTCCGAAAATGTCGAGGTCGCGTGCGTAGAGATGACTCTCGTCCCGGAACATCTCCGTCGATTGTCCGCGCCCAATCCAGCGGTCCTCGATGCGAGCGAGACCGTTTTCATAGAACCTTACAGACTTTCTTGCACGGCTTAGAGCTCGCGCCACACGTTCGTGAATGCCGATCAGGACAATGAACACGGCTGCGGGGAGGAGAAGCCACCAGGCGGAGATCAGATGTTCGACAAAGCCGGCAAGCGCGCCGAGGACGAATGCAATGGCGGCAATTAGGCGGAGGAGCGAGATCTGCCGGTCTTCGCGCTCATCGTGAACGACCCTGCGCTTGCGATGCTCGAGCCGCTTTAAGTATTCGCTGCGCGGGTCCGAAGCGGTCGTCACGCGCGGCCCATAACTTCGCCGGTCTGAGTATTGACCCGGACGATCTCGCCCTCCTTCATAAAGAGCGGGACCTGGACATCCAGCCCTGTTTCGAGCTTCGCCGCCTTTGTCGCTCCGCCGGCCGCGGTGTTTCCGCGTGCGCCGATCTCGGCCGAAGCAATCGCCAGTTCGACGTACTGGGGAAGTTGCAGGGAAACGGCCTGGCCGTTGAATTTGAACAGTTCGAGCACCACGCCATCCCTCAGGTAGTAGCGGTCATCACCGACGTTTTCCTCAGAGAGCGTGAATTGTTCATAGGTTGCGGCGTCCATGAAATGAAAGCCGTTGGAGTCGTTATACAAAAACGAAACGGTCGATAGTTCGACATTGGGTTCGCCGAACTTCTCGCTCGTCTTGAAACTTTTCTCGATCACGGCGCCGTTCAGCAGGTTTTTTATTTTCGTTCGGACCATGGTGCTGGCCCCCCGCGCCGTAGGGGTCGCAAAGAACACATCCAGGACGCTGTAGGGCTGACCCTCATATTCGATCAGCATCTTCTTCTTGAGCTCATTCGCGCCGATAAGTGCCATGGTGCTTAATTCTACAGTTGTTTATTCTCTGGCCCAACCGCGGTACGCGCTGTAGAATCCGCTCAGTTATATCTAGAGGATATCCAACGGGAGGAATCCATGGCGACTCTGATACTGGCGTTCATGATGCAGTACGTCGTCGCGACAAAAGCCGGGCTGGTCAACGACGTCAAAGGATTGACGAACGTCAAGTCCATGCAGCTGGTCGAAGCAAACATGCCGGTGCGAACCGGTCCGACGGGATTTGTTGAACTGTTGCTCACGCCAGGCGCTTATCTGCGGCTCGGGACCAGTGCCGAGGTCGTGCTGGACAACGTCGACCTCACGAATGTTGCGCTTCACCTGAAGTCGGGTGAGGCGATCATTGAAGTCATCGAAATCACCAGAGAGACACCGATTCGTGTCACGACCGGGCAAACCGCAGTTAATCTTCGCGACCCTGGAATTTTCCGATTCCGTGATGGTGTTGCGACCGTGATCGACGGCAAGTTCGAGACTGCCGCCGATCCGCCCGTCTCGTACAAAAAAGGTTGGGAAGTTACTTACAACATCAACTACCGCGCGCGAAAAACG
Organism: uncultured Solibacteraceae bacterium; assembly: GCA_964584785.1. Lineage (GTDB taxonomy): Bacteria > Acidobacteriota > Terriglobia > 20CM-2-55-15 > 20CM-2-55-15 > JAHFTY01. Next base: position 21,019 of record CAZPBY010000076.1, on the reverse strand, counting down.
GCGGAGGCGCAAACCGTTACGGCTGTGGCCGGTCTCGACACCTACAGCGATCAGCGTTCGGCGTTGATGGCTCGGGCAAACGCGTCGCTGGCGCCGACGATCCGTCAGAGCGCGGCATCCTACGGCAATCCGTACTGGCTGTACTCGCCGTCGATCGGCGGTCTGACGTACATCCCATTGCACAGCATCCGGTCGCCATATGGCTATCGATACAGCGGCGTTGGTGTGACGTTTAATAACAACAACGGCTACACTGCCGACTCGGGTTCCGGTGGCGGAGGTGGTGGCGGGCGCAGTTCGTCTGGTTCAGGTTCGAGCGGCGGTTCCGGCGGTTCGAGCATCGGCAGCGGCGGCAGCCCCGTGTTCTCCACTCCTTCCGGCGGACAGTCGTCACCCGGCGGTTATATCGGTGGAAAGAGGTCGACTGTAGGAACCTCACAACCGCCTCCTCCGCCACGATAGGTTTTCGCATGAAGCCCGTCGCTGCGCTCCGGGTTCTGACAGTTCAGCCCAGTTGCTCAGAACCCGGAGCGCAGCGGCGGGCTTCGTACCGTCATGTTTCGCGTAAAAGTTCCCACACGTAGGTTGCTATACCCATACTCGCCGACAATCCCGGCGAATCGATTCCAATCAGATTAATCAAGGTCGGCGCTGTGTGTTCAACGCGAATCAGAAAATCCGACACGCCGTCAGGACGCGTGTATTTGGGCCGGACACCCGCACATGAGTATTCCAGGTCCTCTTCGGAAAGTTGAGGGAGGAATTTTCGAGCGGCCTGCAGGAAAACCTGTTTGGGAGTCGGCGGAGCGTCGAAGACCGCGGCATCCGGTCCGATGAAAAGGCGTCCGTCGGTGCGCGGGCCGAAGTGAATGCCTTTCGACGGCGATTTCGCGGGCATTGCCGGATAGACGAGGGTTCGAATATTCCAACGCTCCACACCGCCTCGAAGTTCGTAATACTCGCCGCGAATCCTTTGCACTTCGGGGACAGGTCCGCCGGCCATCCGGGATATGGATGCCGCGCCGAGACCCGCGGAATTAACGATGATTCGGGCGCGAATCTCTTCTTTATTCGTTTGCATGACATAATGATCGTCGAATCGTTCGATGCCCCGTACTTCGCAGCCGTACCGTATTTCTGCCCCACGATCGACCGCGTCGCGTTGCAGTGAAGCGATGAGCTGCATCACATCGACCACACAAACGGACGGTATGAAGATTCCAGCAACGGCTTCGACGGGAGCGATTTTCTGAACGGCGGATTTCGAAAGAATCCATTCGAAGCGGATGTGGTGCTGACGGCCTCCGCGCCACAAGTGCCAGAGTGAGCCGGCCTCACGCCACAGCCCGTTCCTCACGGCATCCCGCGGGATCGCGATCAACATGCCTGTCTGCAGTATTCGGATGGCTTTGGCCGCGGCGTACTCGATCAGCATCCGGCTGCCCGCGAGCGCAAGCCGGGCCTTCAGGGTTCCAGCGGTCTCGTGAAATCCGGAATGGACGACGCGGCTGTTGAGCCCGCTGGTTTCCTGTGCGGGTCCGTCGTGCTTTTCGAGCCCGGCGATCGAGAGTTCGCGAGTCCCGAGCTCACGCAGGATGGCGCTGCCGACGACTCCACCTGCGCCGATGACGCAAACGTCGACGATCTTCATCGAGAAAGGGCTTCGATGCACGAACGCGGAACGTCGCTGCAGATGCACTCCGCTCCGAGCTCGCGGAACCGGAGAGCTTCCGCCGGATCATTGACCGTCCACACGCGGACCGGAAGATCCAACGCTCGTGCCTTGCGGATCAAATCGCCGGTCGCGACATCCCGCGGTGTGTGAATCGCGGTGGCTCGATTCTGTTGGGCCGCAGCGAGAAAGGCGTCATTACCGATGCGGCGCAGTTTACGAGACGTGATCAGAACTCCCGTCGGAACAGTTGAGGCGATCGACTTCAGTTCATTCCAGTTCGAAGAGGATGCTTCGTCATTGTCGTCGTGATCGAACGCGATGACGACCACGTGCGGGGCAATCTTTCGACTCGCTACCATCCCCGCAACATCGATGGCCAGCGGAGATTCCTTCAATTCAACATGGATCGTACAACGTCCCCCGAATTCATCGAGGATATCGCAAAGACGAGGCACGGGATCGCCGTGTCCGGCCTGGAGTGCCCTCAGTTCGTCGTAGGTGAAATCGGAAACACGTCCGCTTCCGTTGGTCGTGCGATCGAGCGTTGCATCGTGAATGACAACGATCGTTCCGTCGGCGCAGCGTCGTGTGTCCAGTTCAAATCCAGCGGCGCCCGCGTCGAGTGCCTTTTGAAAACTGGTTCGGGTGTTTTCGCCGAACCTCGGAAACCCCGGGCTTCCTCGATGTCCGAATACCTGCATCGCGATTACGGAATGAGGACGATCTTACCGAACGCGCCCGCGGTCAATATGGCGTCGTGTGCTTTTGGCGCGTCGTGGAGCTTGAACTCGTGACCGACGACCGGATGCAGCGAGCCGTTGTCCAGGCCCGCGTACAGGGCACGGTGAATGCGCCGCAGTTCGTCTTCCGTTGCGTTGAAGAGCAGCATGGTGTGGATGGCCGCATTCTTTGCCATGCCGTCACGCGGATTGATTTCGATCGTTCCGCGATTTCCAATCACGACGATTCGACCGCGTTGACCGACAATCTGAAGATCCTTCGCCAGGTTCACGTTGGCGAGCATCTCGAGAATGATGTCCGGCCCCTTGCCGTTGGTGACCCGGCTCAACTGATCGCTGAAATCCGGCGCATGATGATCCAGCACCTGATGCGCGCCCTGCTCGCGCACGAGCTGCCGGCCGCGTTCAGAGCCGGCGGTTCCGACAACCGTTAGACCGAGAGACCGTCCGAGTTGCACGGCGGCTGTTCCAACGCCGCCGCTCGCGCCGTGTACCAGCACCGTGTCGCCGGCGCGCCCGTTGGCGATGTGCACCAGCGACTGGTATGCGGTCGCGTAAGGAGCGTAGACGCCGGCTGCTTGTCCGAAACTGGTTCGTTCGGGAATCGGGTGAATGTGCGATGCGTCGCAGAGCGCCTTCTCCGCATACGTCCCCGACAGGGAGCCGCTCACGTAGATGCGGTCGCCGGATTGGACCGTCGTCACACCGGAGCCGACCGATTCCACAACGCCTCCGGCATCGCCGCCCGGCGTATACGGAAGAACCGGTTTCCGTGCGTAAGTACCGGCGCGAATATATGTGTCGACCGGGTTGACGCCCGCTGCTTTGATTGCGACCACGACCTGTCCGGGACCGGCTACAGGATCCGGAACAGTTTCGACTTTCATAACTTCGGGTGAACCGAATGCGTGAACGCGGACAGCTTTCATGTGGATCTCCCTCTCTGCCTACCCATTATTCCTGGCGATTGACGAGGCATGCGACGGTTCGAATCAACTCCGCAAGAGGGACCGGCTTTGCGATATGGGCGTCAAAACCGGCTTCGAACGACGCCAAACGATCCTCCTCGCGGGCATGCGCCGTCAAAGCGACTGCCGGAATGTTTTGAAAATCACAGTCGGTCGATCGGATCGACCGAAGCAGCGCATAGCCGTCGATGCCGGGCATACCGAGATCGCTGATCAGAACATCATGCGGACCTGCTTCGAGAAGCCGCAATGCTTCGGACGCGGCGCCGGCTCCATCGACGAGAGCGCCGTTTTCCTGAAGAGCCTGCACGACCATGTCACGGGTGTCCGGTTCATCTTCGAGAACCAGAACGCGCACGCCTTTCAGCGACGGTTCCGTCTGAGCATCGGGCTGCGCCTCCTGCACTTTCGCCGGGTGCTGAGGACCCGGCAGCGGCAACGTGACGTAAAACGAACTGCCGTGTCCCGGCCCCCGGCTGTCTACCGCGACTGCGCCTCCATGCAATTCCGTAAGGTGTCGAACGATTGCCAGGCCAAGCCCGAGTCCGCCGTGACGGCGCCCTCGAGAGGAATCCGCCTGCCGGAACCGATCGAAAACGTAGGGAAGGAAATCGGAGGTAATGCCCTCGCCCGTGTCTTTCACCATGAAAATCACATTGTTCCCCGAGCGTTTCATCACCACCTTGATCGACCCATGTTTCGGCGTGAACTTGACGGCGTTCGACAGAAGGTTCCATGCGATTTGCTGGAATCGTTCCGGATCGATGCGGATCGGACCGGCGTTCTCGTCAAGTTCCGTTTCCAGCTTGAGCTCCTTTGCCGTAATCGAGAGCCGCACCGACTCGATGGCTTCGCGGACGATCGGCGCCGGGTGAACCACCTGCGGTTCGATTTTGAGTTTTCCGGAAACGATTCGGGAGATGTTGAGCAGGTCGTCGATCAATCGGGTTTGCGTCGTGAGATTTCGGTTGATGACTTCGAGCGCATGTTCTTTTTGCTGGTCATTGAGAAGGTCCGCGCGCAGCATCTGAACCCAGCCGACGATTGCGGTAAGCGGTGTTCGTAGTTCGTGCGAAAGCGTCGCAAGAAACTCGTCTTTCATGCGATTCGCGTCTTCGAGTTGAATGTTCGCCTGCTGCAATTCGGCCATGCGTTCCTGAACGCGTTTTTCGAGATCGTCGTGGGCGCGCCGGAGTTCGGCTTCGGTGTTTCGGCTCTGTGTGATGTCTCGGATGATCGCGGCAAAGCCCCGCGGGTTGCCACGCTCGTCGCGCAGTCTCGTGATCACAACGTGGGCCCAGTAGCGATTGCCATCCTTGCGGACACGCCAGTCTTCGTCTTCGACGCGCCCATCGTTCAACGCCTGGCCGAGGAGGCGTGTCGGCTTTCCCTGAGCAGCGTCTTCCGGCGGGAAAAAAATAGAGAAATGGCAGCCGACGACCTCCTGGGGTTTGTAACCTGTGATCCGCTCCGCTCCGGCGTTCCACGTCAGAATCGTGCCATCATCGGCAATCATGTAGATGGCATAATCCTTGATCTCCTGGACGAGGAGCCGATATGCCTCGAACTCGGGTGGCCTCAAGGGAGCGCTCATGAGTTTGTGCAAGAGCATAGCACGTCCCATCGAGGTGGAGGCTTGACGTTGCCGCCGATATGATCGCCGTATTTTTAGCCAATCAGTCCGTGAAGATTCGCCGGCAGAGAATGCTTCGTCGACGTCAGGGTCATGCTCTGATCCGTATGCTGACCGCGGGGATCTGCAACACCGATCTCGAACTGCAACGAGGATACTATGGGTTCGAGGGAGTCCCCGGACACGAATTCGTAGGCGAAGTCTCTGAAGCGGACGATCGGTCGTGGACGGGCCGTCGCGTTGTAGGTGAAATCAATCTTGCCTGCCGCAACTGCGATTGGTGCCGGCGAGGACTGGGCCGTCATTGTCCAAACCGGACGGTTCTCGGCATCGTGCACCACCCTGGAGCTTTCAGTGAATTCCTGACGTTGCCTGAAGCGAACCTTCACGCCGTTCCGCCATCTGTTTCCACCGAACATGCGGCCTTCGTCGAACCTCTGGCGGCGGCATGCGAGATTCTCGATCAGGTTCGCATTCCCCAGGGCGCGGACGTTGCGGTGCTCGGCGACGGCAAGCTGGGACTGCTTATTGCGCAGGTCCTCAACGCGAACGGCTTGAAGGTCCACCAATACGGACGTCATCAGGAAAAACTGCGGATCGCCGAACGTGTTGGGGTCGATACGGAAGTTGTCCGCCGAAAGCTGCCGGCCGGCGCCTATGACTGGGTTGTCGAGGCGACAGGTTCGAGCGAGGGATTGCGTCAAGCCGTTGGGATGGCACGACCGCGCGGGACGGTGGTGATGAAGTCCACCGTACACGGATCCGTGCAGGTGGATACCGCGCCGGTCATCGTGAACGAACTCACCATGGTGGGTTCGCGTTGCGGACGCTTCGAGCCCGCGCTGCGCTTGTTGAAAGCGCGTCGTATTAACGTGGACGGGATGATCGCCGATACGTTTGCATTGCGTGACGCCGCTGCCGCGTTTAAGCGGGCCGCAGAGAGAGGCGTCCTCAAAGTGTTGCTGAAAGGCTGACCGCTGCTAACGTTCCTCCCGGATCGTCACCATGGGGTCGACACGCGCCGCACTGCGTGTGGGGATGTGGCTCGCGAGCAAAGCGGCGGCGAACATCGGAATGATCGCCAGCAAATACGCTGCGGCGTCGGTAGGCTTCACGTCAAACAGCAGCGACGACAAAAGCTGGTTCGCGGCCAACGCGCCGGCGATTCCGATCGCGGTTCCGGTCGCGACAAGCTTCGAGCTTTCGCCGAGAAACAAACGCGACACTTCCGAGCCGGTGGCGCCCAAAGCGATTCGGATTCCAATTTCCTGTCTTCTCTGAGCGATCGAATAAGCGGTCACGCCATATATGCCGAGCAACGCTAAAACAAGGGCTGTTCCGCCAAACACGGCGAGCAGAGCGAAATTAAAACGCCGATTCGCCATGTTCGAAGCCAGCATCTGATCCAGGGTTTGTGTGCGTATGGTTGCTTCCGGCGTCGCCTTGTGAATTTCCGCCGTGATCGCGGGAACGAGACTCTCCAACGCATTCGTCGAACGGAGAACCAATGTGAGATTGGCAACATACCCGCGCTGCAAATAATGCACGTACACCTCGCCGCCGACCGGCGATTCGGGCGCATTCCGCACGTCCCCCACCACGCCGACGATCGTCATGAACTTTTCGTCGCCATCCATGTTTCCTACATTGATCCGCTTTCCCAGAGGATCTTCGTTGGGCCACACGTTATTGGCAACGTTCTGGCTGATCACCGCTGCTTCCGGCGTGGACGCGCCGTCCGTCGCGTTGAACAATCGTCCGCGGATCAGCGGAATACCCATGGCTTCGAAATAACCGGGCGACACGATCCGGTAATTCGGCCAGTATGTGCCGCTGTCCGTGCCGCCTTCTATCCGAAACCGTCCGTTGCTACCGCGTCCGCTTAAGGGCAGCTGATTGATGATGCCTGCCGCGGTGACTCCCGGCATGGCAGAAACGTTTGTCAGCAGCTGCTCGATGCGTCCGGCAAGGTGCTGGCGCCCTTCAGCACCCGGCGCCTGGGGGCCCAACATCTCGATCGCGATCCGGTTTTCCGTCTGGAATCCCAGCTTGACCTGCAGGACGCGAACGAAGCTTCGTCCGAGAAGGCCCGCAGCGACAAGCAGTACGATGGTCATCGCGACCTGAGCGATCACAAGACCGTTGCGTGTGGAGCGGCTCGACGTTCCATGGGCCTGCGATCGTCCGCTCTGCTTTAACGTTTCGTCGAGATTCAGGCGTCTGCTGCGAATCGCCGGGAGTGCTCCGAGCGCGAGTCCAACAGCAAGAGAGATCCCGACCGCAAACGACATTACCCAAAGATCCGGCTTGATCTCATCTATTCGCGGAAGCGTTCCATCGCTCAACGCAAGTAAGGCCGTTACGGCGGACTGCGACAGCACGACGCCGAGAATGCCGCCAATAGCGGTGAGCGTGAGGCTCTGCGCGACGAACAACCGCACGATGGAGCCCCGGGGTGCTCCCAGCGCCGTTCGAATGGCCAGTTCGCGCGTTCGTCCGGTGATATGCGCGAGCAGCAGATTCGTCACGTTCGCGCAAGCCACCAGCAACAGGACGCCGACGGCGGCCAGCAGCACCGTCAGTGCCGCGCGGACGTTCTGCGTCATCTGTTCCTGAAGAGGCACGGCTGCAGCGTCCACGGCCGTGACGTCACTGTACTGTCCATGGATCGACTGCGCGATGATGCCGAGGTCCCTGGTCGCTGTGGCGCTGTCCACGGCTTGCTTGAGCCGGGCAATGACGTTCCAGTTGTGCGCGCTCCGGCTCGGATTGAATGGGCCTTGAGACTCCCGCATAACCCAAACTTCAATCTGTGCGGGAAACTCGAAGTTCGCCGGCAGCACTGCGGTGACGGCCATCGTTCGAGTGAAGACCTGCAGGTTCTTCGCGTCGAGCGAACCGCCTCCCAGAACGCGCTGCCAGAATCCGTAACTGACGGCGACTCCGTCTTGCGTGATGCGTCCCATGAACGGCTGCGTTTTAAAAACGTCAAAAAAACCGTCGCTCACTACGGCGACGCGCGCGCGAATGGGTTGGTTGCCGGCCATCAGCGGATTGATGTTGTTGCTGTACATGGCCATGCCTTCGAAACTGTGACTGCCGTTCTTCCAGTCGACGAAATTGGCTTCGGGAACGTTCATGCGTGTGCCGCGATTGGAGACTTCGTACAGGCGCACCAGTCGATCGGGCTCTACAAACGAGAGCGGCCGCAGCAACACGGCGTTCACCACGGTGAAAATAGCGGTGCATGAGCCGATACCCAGCGCCAGCATCGCCACGGCCATTATCGAGAAACCCGGTTTGGATCGGATGATTCGTATCGCGTGCCGAAAGTCGCTGATCATGTCACTGAATACTGATGGCAGTAATGAAGGTTACGTCACGAAGCCCGTCGCTGCGCTCCGGGTGCTGAACATTGTGCGCATAACGCCGCAGCTGTCAGAACCCGGAGCGCAGCGACGGCCTTCGTGATGTCACACTGATGTCGGGGCGCGTTTTACATCTTTTAACTGCAGGATTTGCTGCACTTCTGTCCAAATAGACACAGAGCAAGATTTCGAAAGGAGAGAACATGAAAAAGATTTTAATGACGGCACTCATTATGAGTCTGGCAATTGTGGCATTCGCGCAGAGAGGACCCGGACAACGCGGCATCGGACCAGGCGGCCCGCCGCCTGCCGGCGGCGCTCAGACCGGGCAGCGGCCCGATCCGACGACGGCATTGAAGAACGCGCTGGGTTTGACCGACGCGCAGGTCACCGCGATCCAGGCTTTGATCACGACCAGGCAGGATCGAGCGAAGACTATCATGGCCGACGTTCAGGCAAAGCAGCAGGCGCTCGGCACTCTGCTCAATGCAACGCCGCAGGATCCTACCGCGATCGGAAACGCGATGATCGCTTTGCGCGCCTCGGAGAAGCAGATGGCAGCTGAACGCGATTGGTTTATCAGCGAGCTCAAGAAACTGTTGACCGCCGATCAGCAGGCCACCCTCGACAAACTCATCGCGGCAGGCACGCCCCTTCCGGGTCTCGGCGGCCCCGGCTTTGGCGGCCCCCGCGGCGGCCGCGGCCTCCGGCCGGGAGGAATCTAAATCGGGAATCGGGATGACGCGACGAAGGGATTCATTTGTGATGGCTGATTGGTGAGATGGGATTGCTGGACGGAGGCCAACGGTGATACGCCATTCGAAATTGCTAAACGAATGGCCTATGGCCTCGGTTCAGCAATCCCATCTCACCAATCAGCCATCACAAATGAATCCCCTTCGTCCCGACTCGCGATTTGGTTTAAACCGAGAACCGGTATCCCTGACCGTGCACCGTCAAAATATGACGGGGATTGCGCGGGTCATCTTCGATCTTCTGCCTGAGCCAGACGATGTGCACGTCGACGGTTCGCGTGAACGGCACGGCCTGATATCCCCATACTTCATGCAACAACGTATCCCGGGTGACGATCTCGCCCTTGTGTTCCACGAAATATCGCAGCAGCCGTGATTCCCGTTCCGACAGTTCGATCGTCTTTCCGCCGCGAGTCAGTTGAGATTTCACGAAGTCGACGCGTTTCCCATCGAACTCGAACGAGCGCAGATCGTTGGCTCCGGTAAATGATGCGCGGCGGATCAGCGCGCCGATGCGAGCAAGCAGTTCTTCGGGATCGTACGGCTTGGTGACATAGTCATCCGCGCCTCCCTCGAATCCCATCACCTTATCGAACGTTTCGCCGCGCGCCGTCAGCATCAAAATGGGAATTCGAACGCCGCCGCGGCGCAGCCGGCGGCACACTTCAAAGCCGTCGATGCCGGGAAGCATGACGTCGAGAATGATCAAGTCAAAGCTTGTCGCGGCAGCGGCCTTGAGCCCCGCTTCGCCGCTCGACGCCGATTCGACCTGGTAACCGCGCCGGGCCAGCAGGTCGCTGAGTGTGCGGACGAGTCCGGCTTCGTCTTCGACCAGCAGGATTTTCAAGACGCTGCCTCCGGAACCGCCGTGAGATGCAGGGTGAATCGCGCGCCTCTTCCCGGTTCGGATTCCACGGTGACGCGGCCGCCTTGCGCGTCCATCATCCGGCGGACCAGGTTCAGGCCAAGTCCGCTGCCGGGAGTATCGGATCGAGCGTTGTTTCCGCGAAAGAACGGCTCAAAGATGTGAGGCAGGTCGGGAGGATCGATGCCGGCCCCCGAGTCGGCAACCGTCACCACAACTGTGTTTGAATCCGCGCGCCGAGCTTCGATCTGGATGTGCGTGATCTGGCCGTTCCGGCCGTATTTCATCGCGTTGGTCAGCAGGTTTTGCAAACACTCCATGAGCGCGCGTTCATCGGCCTGGACCTTCGGAAGGTTCCCGGCGATTTGCCGGTCTACTTCGCAGTTGGCCTGACTCAACGACGAGGCCATTATGCCGACGACGTTTTCGACGGTTTCGGAGACATCGATCGGACGGATATCATACCTATCGTGCCCGGATTCGGTTCGCGAGAACGTCAGAATCTGATCGACCATCGTCGAAAGCCGGTGACCTTCGGCCTGAACCATTGCGGCGTATTCACGAACTTCCTTCTCGTCCGAGACCACGCCATGGGCCACGTTGTAAGCAGCGGATCGAATGATGGCGAGAGGTGTGCGCAGTTCGTGTGAAACGCGCGCGACAAAATCCATCTGGAGTTGAGCGAGAGCTCTTGCGCGATGACTCGACACCAGGACGAGGGCGACGCTCGATGCGAGAAGAAGCAGTACGCTGAAGCTGATCGCGAGGTTTCGATTGCGCAACGATGCAACGGCGGCATCGAGTGAGCCCGACCGGTGTTTCACCAGCAGATCCCATCCTGACGACAATACCGGACCGCCGGGCATCGGCTGGCCGCGCTGCCCGCGTTGAAACTCGGGCGGCAGGCCGCCCGGGCCGCCGGGCCCGCGGCCGCGTCCAAACTCCGGCACCAGCAACGCGACGCGAAGATCCGGAGACCTCATCTCATCCGCATTCAGCGATTCGACGGACTTGTAAACGATCTGAGGCGTCGTGCCGCGCGACAGAATCGCGATGCGATATTCCGCGCCGTCGGACGCAAAGTGACGGGCGACAACAGCCGGCATGAAGTCTTCGAAGAAAACCTTTTCGTTGAGTTCGACAATCGTTGCGCCCCGGAACTGCGGGCCCGGCGGCCGTTGTAAAGCACCGCGGCCGAAGTTTCCGCGTTGAACGTCCCTGCCGAAAGGCGGATTGCCGCCGCCGAATTGCGGTCCGTTCAATGAAGGCGGTCCGCTGCGCCGATCGGGACCGCCGGCATCCATCACCGGAATGACGAATACCGGCTTATTCCCAGTTTGCAAGTCCGGTGACGCCGGCTCGCGAGGATTGCGCGATCCGTCGGCGCGCTGTTCGAGATTTTCCCGCAGCGCCGAGAGATCGGCCGGCCATTCCGTCGACCCAAGGGTGTGATTTGACGCGTGGAGTCGCTGCAGTTCGAGGTCATTGTCCTTCAGCCGGACCACGAAAACGGAGCGAACGAGGTTCGGAAAGGTGGCTGTGGCGTCATCGAATCGTTGGGCCAGGAAGTCCGCAAGCTCCGGGTTGTCGAGCGTGCCGCGAACCTGAAAACCCAGCACGATGCGCCGCAGTTCCCGGTCGAAGTCCTGAGCGAATTGCGCGCCGGCCTGATTCAAACGGTCCTCGAGCTGCCGTTTCTCAGCCTGGCTGAATTCGCCGATCCACTGGTACTGGAGAATCGCAAGAAGCGGCAGGAGAACCAATAGCACCGCCAGCACGATGTATAAAGTTCGAGATGGCCGCGGGGCTGTCATTTACCGCCAGTATAGACACGTTGCGCAGAGTCCGGACTGTTAAAAGTGCTTAACAAGAATGAAAGAGGAATTTAGAAAGTGGACGAGTCCATTTTCTAAATTCCGTTAACGCCCGGATTCCGAATCTATTCTTCTCTCAAGGCGATGGAGGGGTCGATACGGATCGACCGGCGGGCCGGCAGGTAGCAGGCGATCATCGCCAGAGCTGCCAGCAGCACCGGAGCACCGACGAGCAACAGCGGATCGCGCGTACTGGTCTTCGTCAGCTGGCCGAGCGCGTTGAACCACGCGCTCAACACTCGAGTCATTCCGAACGCCAGCGTCTGACCGATCACCGTTCCCATAATGATGAGCGCGGCGCCTTCGCGGGTGACCAGCCTCAGCACATCGAATTTTGAGGCGCCGAGCGCCACTCGAATGCCGATCTCTTTTGTACGCTGAACCACGGCGTATGACGTGACACCCGCCAGTCCGACGGCCGCGAGAATCAGTCCGAACACACCCATTCCGCCATAGATGAACATCGTCGCTCTCGTCAGGTAAAGCGCGCGATCAATCTCCTGCTGCACATTGGAGATTCCGAAAACGGTCAGATCCGGATCCGTCGACGCGAAGTCCTGACGAATCGGTGTGACGACGTCCACGCCGGCCGTGCTGCGCACCATCAAAACCATTCCGTGCGGCGCCGGCCGCCGGTAATCCTCGGGCTGGAACAGTTTGAAAACGCCCGGTATCGGAAGATCGAAGACACCGCCTCCGTTGAGATCGTGCGCGACACCGATCACTTCGTAGTGTTTGCCGTTCAATTCGAGATCGCGGCCCAGCGGATCCTGGCCCGGCCATGTTTGTTTCGCCATCGTCGAGTTGACAATGATTCTGTTTTCGCCCGCATCTCGTTCGATGAACGCGCGTCCGTGCAGAACCTGGATGCCGGTCGTTTCAAAATAACCAAGCCCGACAGGCTCGACCTGAATCGTACTCAAGGCCTGCTGAAGCGAGTTGAAGTCGCTCTTCGTCCGCACCACGGCGGAGGATGCTCGCGTTCCTGCCGGCGCGTAGTAGGAGAGGCTCGCGTCAATCACGCCCGGGGTTCGCTTCACACGATCTCGAACTTTCGTGAGGAATATTTCGGATGTCTCCCCCGAATAGCCGTCGCGCAGGGGATCAATCGACATCATATAAAGGTTGCGTGTATCGAACCCCGGATCGACGGACGACGTGCGCTGAATACCGAGCACCACGAATCCGGTGATCAGCAGCAGCATCAGTGAACCGGCCACCTGCTGAAGCACCAGCATGTTTCGCATGCCGAAACGCCGAAAACCGGCGAGGCGCCAGGTCGATCCGCGCTTGAGGCTCTGCGTCAGGTCGCCGCGCGTTGCCTGAAGCGCAGGCGCGAGTCCGAACATAACGCCGGACAGCAGGCTCAGCAGGAATGTGAAAATCAGCGCCGACCAGTCGATGGAGAATCCAAAGTCCACGAAACCTGGAGCGAAGTCCTTCATCGAACGGTCGCTCCAGTTCTTGAGCCAGAGCGCAATGAGGAAACCCAGAACGCCGCCGCCTGTCGCGAGCAGAACGCTTTCGGTCATCAACTGCCGGATGAGCCGGCTTCGATTCGCGCCAAGCGAGAGACGTATCGCGATCTCCGTCCGCCGGGCATGCGCGCGGGCAACGAGCATCGTGCCGACGTTGGAGCAGGCGATCCACAGCATCAGACCCACGAGAATGGTGGGAACCGCGATGAGTGCGGGCAAATCGACGTCGCGCACGGGAAGCCGCCGTCCGCCGGGCACGAACACAACCTGTCGTCCGCGCTTACCGGGATCGTCCACTTTGATGTCTGCGACCTGTTTAAGAATCGTGTCCAGCTTTGCTTCAGCCTCGGATTGAACGACGCCGTCGCGCAAGCGGCCGATCACCGCGAATCGGCTCTGATCGCGATCCTCGAGAACGTCCCCGCCGAGTTCGGGCGCAAACGCCGGATCGACGGTGAGCGGGATCCAGATGTCGGCGGCGCTCATCAACGGCGACGCGCCCTGAAATTTTTCGCTGGCTACGCCGATGATGTTGACGAGCCGTCCATTCAAGCGAACGGTCTTACCGACAACGTCCGGCGATCCTCCCAGTTGTTCACGCCAGAATTTCTCGCTGACGACCGCAACAGGCTCAATGCCCCGCCGGGCTTCATCCGGGCCGAACAGGCGCCCCATCTGAGCTTTCGTTCCGAGTGTCTGGAAATAGTTCGGCGTCACGAACTGTCCCCACAGCCGGACCGGCGGATGGCTGTCGTTGCGAGCCATCGGCACGGGACCCAGGTATGCGGCGACGTCCGCGAATTGATCGCTCTTGTCGCGGAATGCCTCATACGCTGGAAACGAAATCGGAGTACGAACCGCGACCAGCGACGGTGAATTGATGATTCCCGGAACGGCGCGAAAGATGAAACTGTCGAGTTCGCTGAAGATCGTCGTCGCCATGCCGATCCCGCAACCCACCGACACGATCGCCGCAATCATGAATCCCGGCGACGCGATCAAAACACGTGCCGCGTACCGGATGTCCTGCCAAAGTTGGGTAAGCATGGTCGCCTCGTTCTTAAATCCAATATTACTTCACCCGTCAAATGATCCGCCGGCGGGTAGTGTCCCAAAACTCAGGCCAGTACCCGCCGGCGATTGAACTACTTGCTCGTCTGAAAGCGCGAGGCGTAGGCTACCGGCATGCCGACGCCGGCGGCTCCCCGATCCGCTGTTTCACTGTGGCTGAAGATTCCCTTGACGGTGCTCTACGTGATTATCAGTGTCGGCACGATGCGCCAGTATTCCGCATTCAACTTTCTCTGGTTTTCGCAGATCGGATTCGCCGGCACGGTGCTGGCGCTCTGGTCGGAAAGCAGGCTGCTGGCGAGCATGATGTTGCTCAACACGTTTGTCGCCGACGGAGTTGGCTGGACTCTTGATTTCATTGTCGCGTTAGCCACGGGGCGGCATCCGTTCGGCGCGACGGCGTACATGTTCGATCAGCGCATACCGTTAGCAGTCCGCGCCCTGTCTCTGTTTCACGTGGGCTTGCCGGTGTTGCTGGCCTGGATGGTTCACAAGTTTTCCTACGCCCGAGCCGCCATCCTTGCGCAGACTCTGGTCGCGTGGCTGGTTCTTACCGTTTGTTTCCTGTTTACGGATCCGGCGCTGAACATAAACTGCGTTTTCGGTCCAGGCACACAACGACAAACGTTGCTGCCGGCCGGTATGTATTTCGCACTCCTGCTGATTTTTGTTCCGCTCGCGTTCTACCTTCCGGTTCACCTCGTCCTCACGCGGTCGAATCGCCCGCCACTGTAGACGCCGGCTTCAAGCCGTTGCCTGGTGTGCCCTGGCATGTACGGGGCCTCTCACTGATGGTTATTCTGCGTTTGTACCTTACCTCGCCACTCGGCGGCTCGCTCCGGCTTTCCCCAGGCTCGATAAAGTTGCCCGATCCACTCGCCGCATTCATTCAATGCGGACCGATTCTCAAAAGGTATCGTGGATGCCCGCTGCGACATTCCCTCATAACCTGACAACAGGAACGGCTCCGCTTCGGGGTACTTTCCTTGACCAGCCAGAGCAGCGCCAAGGATGCTGCTGCTGTTGTATCGCCGCCACTCGTCGGAGTTGTTTTTTTCGTAGTTGCTCAGCGCCTCCCGACCGATTCTCTCGGCGTTGGCGTACTTTCCCTGCTTCAGTTGGATCATGCCGAGCAAGACCAAACTCTCCGTCGTGGTGGGGTGTAGCGTGCCCAGCACGCGGCGCCGGGTTTCGAGAACCTTTTCGGCAATTGGCTCGGCCTGCGAATAGCGGCCCTGGCGAAAATAGGTCGTCGCCAGGTTGGACATCGTGCTGAGCGTGTCTGGATGCTCCTGGCCGAGAACGCGCTGCCTGGCTTCCAGGTTCCTGGTCAATACCGACTCGGCCAGCGGGTATTTGCCTTGGGCCCGGTACAGAGCTCCCAGATTGGCCATCATGGTCAGGGTATTCGGGTGCTCCTCGCCCAGCACTCGTGCGGTTATCTCTAGACCTTTGCTGCGCAGCGGCTCAGCGTGCTCATAGTCGCCGAGGTTCGCGTACATGGTTGCCAGGTTGGACATCGTGGTGAGCGTGTCGGGATGCTCCTCACCCAGCACACGCCGCTGCACTTCCAAAACTTTCGAGAAGAGATCCGCTGCACGCGCGTATTGACCTTGACGAAAATGCATGACCGCGAGCCGGTTCGTACTGAGCAACGTCTCGGGGTGCTCCTCGCCCAGCACACGCCGCTGGACCTCCAGGACTTTCCCAGAGAGTTGCTCGGCTTGTGAATACTTGCCCTGCCGTTCGTATAACTCGGCCAGGTAGCCCATCGTCAGCAACGTTTCAGGATTCTCGTCACCGGAGAGACGACGCCGCGTTTCCAGGCTTTTCGTAAACAACGTTTCCGCTTCCGCATACTTGCCCTGCCTCCGGTAAATCGAGCCCAGATTATCCATGCTGCTCAGGGTCTCAGGATGCTCCTCGCCGAGCACACGACGCTGGATCTGCAACGCTTTCACGTTGAGCGACTCGGCCTGGACGAACTTGGCTTGCATTCCGTAAATCTGCGTCAAGCTACCCATCGTCTTCAAGGTGTCGGCGTGCGTCTCACCCAATGCCTGCCGCCGCAGCTCCAGGGCACGCTCGACCTGACGCTCGGCCTCCGGATAGAGACCCAGGCCGTAGTACGTATTACCGATAGTCTGCCGGATCGAGGCCTCGATTGACGGTTGCCTGGCGAATTTCCCCTCGATTCTGGACGCCGCCCTGTCCAGCGCAGTACGTACTTTGAGATCGGGGTCTGACTTCGTTTCAGGTCCTGCCTGTGTATAGGCGCTGGCCTGTGCCAGGACGTCATTCTGGAGGAAGTCGTTGACCGCTCTCGCCTCTTGCTCGGCGCGGCTCGCCCGTATCGCGAGCCACGTACTGACCATTACTCCGGCGAGGAGCAACGTCGTGAACGCCGTTAAAGTTGCCAACGCGAGATGGTGCCTTCTCACGAACTTGCCTAACCGATACTTCACGGAGGGCGGCCCGGCTTCTACAGGTTCTCCTGCGAGATAACGTTGCAAATCACGTACGAGTGCGTTGACGGTTTCGTATCGCCGCGGCCGGTCTTTCGCAAGCGCCTTCATCGTGATCCAATCCAGCTCGCCGTGCAGCAGCTTCGGCAGCCGCGCTGGATCAGTGTGCCGTTGTGTGGCGGCTTCACTCGAACTCCCGGAATGGAGGAGCCTGGCGCTGGGCGTCTGAGGTTCTTCCTCGCGAATCCGCTGGAGAACATCCATGTACGGAACGTTTTCCAGCCATTCCTGCTTTAGAGGCGTGGTGCCTGTGAGTAGCTCGTACAGTACGGCGCCCAATGAGTAAACGTCACTGCGAGTATCGACGTCCTGGCGCAGCAAATCGGCCTGCTCCGGACTCATATAGTTTGGCGTGCCTACTACGACGCCAGTATTGGTCATCATCGAGGCGTCGGCAAGTTGATGCCCTAAGGCTTTTGCCAGACCGAAGTCGATCACCTTGGGTACCGGCTTGCCTTCATGCTCTGCGACCAAAGTGTTTGAAGGCTTGATGTCGCGATGGATAATCCCTTTCTGGTGGGCGTGCTGGATGGCCTGGCACACGGGGATGAACAGTTCGATGCGTTCCTTCAAACTAAACCGCCTGGAGTCGCAGTACTGCGTTATCGGAACTCCATCAACCAACTCCATGACGAAGTAGGGCCGCCCATTGGAAGTCGCGCTGGCGTCAAAAACGTGGGCGATGTTTGGATGCTCCATTACTGCCAGAGCCTGTCGCTCAGTCTCAAACCGCGCGATGACCTGCTTACTGTCCATTCCAGGCTTGATCACCTTGAGGGCGACATCGCGCCGGATTGGCTGCAGCTGCTGTGCGTGATAGACCACGCCCATGCCGCCTTCGCCAAGTTGCCGGACGATTTTGTAAGGACCGATGAATTGACCAGGACTGCAATCGTCGAAGTTAAAACCAGGACTGGTAGCTGTGTCCATGAGCTAATAGAAGCGGAGTTATTGCGCCTTGTGGTGAAGAGTGTAAATCGAACCCAGGCGTTTCGATAAGGAATTCAAGTACAGACATGACGGTCGTTCGAACCCAGCGCGCCATCATTGATCACGCTTACGAGAGCCCGGGCCCCAAATTCATTCGTAACGCAGCGCGACCATGGGATCGACGCGGGATGCGGTCCGTGCCGGTAGATAACCCGCAAGGGCAGACACCACGATCATCGCCAGTGTCGCCGTTGTGATCGTGACCCAGTCCGTTGGGGCCAGGCCGTAGAGCAGCGTCGCGACGAGGCGGCCCGCCGCTAGAGTTGCGGCAAGTCCAATCACAATTCCGATCGCGACGAGGATCATCGATTCGCGCACAACCATTCCGACCACGTCCCGACGCTTTGCGCCGAGCGCCATCCGCACGCCGATTTCGTTCGTTCGCCGCGCGACGTTGTAGGACATCAAACCGAAGAGTCCAATCGATGCAACCAGCAGCGCTAGTCCGCCGAACAACGCGTAGGCTTGCGCGAACACTTTTTCCTGTGCGAATCGATTGTCGATTTGTTCCATCTGCGTCGTGATGCCGATCAAGGGCACGTTCGAATCAATCTGCCGAACCGCTTCGCGAACGGCCGGCACCGACTTGTTCGGATCGCCGGCGGTTCGCAGTTCAAAGGCCGTCGGTCCGGTGCGTGTTTGCGTGTATGGAATGTACATTGTCGGCGGCGCCGCGTCGCGGATGCTGCTGTATTTCGCGTCGCGCACAACGCCCACGACTTCGGATTCCGTATTCTTCTCCAGCTGGCCGCCGAACCGTTTGCCGATAGGATTCTCATGCGGGAAAAACTTGTGAGCGGCCGCTTCGTTGATGACGGCGACTTTCGGAGCCTGCGGATTATCGCGATCGAACAGGCGGCGGCCGGTCAATAACGGAATCTCCATCGCTTCGAAATAATTCGGAGCGACCACGAGCCGATAGATGCTCGCGTTGTTGTTGCCGCGTCCGGGGTCGGGCCGTCCCTCGACATAGAAACCTGTGGTTTGAACGCCACCCGCGAGGATTGCCAGGTTCGACAGCGTCACCGCTCGAACGCCGGGAACCGAACTGAGCCGATCGAGCATCTGTTGATACAGAGAGTAAATCCGCGGCTGGTCATATCGATTCAGGCTGGGATTCACGCGGAAGATCAGAAGGTTTTGCGTGTTGAAACCGACGGTCACGCGTCGAAGATTCTGCACCGTCGTGAGGAACAAACCGGCGCCCACCAGCAGCACCAGCGAAATCGCGACTTGAACAACCAGCAGCGACTTGCTGAGCCACGAACGCGAGCGGGTCACCGATCGGCTGGTTTCCTTCAGCGCGAGTCCGACATTCATGCGAGTCGTTCGAAACGCGGGCGCAACTCCGAACGTCATGCCGGTAAGCAGTGCCAGCGCCGTGGAAAAAACAACGATTCGCCAATCGAACGGCGAGAGAGCGCCGTTGCCGGGCAGCAGTTGTTTGCCCCAGTAACCGGCAACAATTCCGAGCGCGCCTCCGATGAAGGAAAGAAGCAGACTTTCCGTCAGAAGCTGACGGATCAAACGCATTCGTGTCGCGCCCATTGAGAGCCGTACGGAAATTTCTTTCTGTCTTACGGTCGCCCGAGACAGCAACAGGTTCGCGACGTTGGCGCAGACAATCAGCAGCACAAGAAAAACGACGGTGCTGAGAATCGTCGCGGACCGGGTGTCGTTCGCATTAACGTCGTAGATACCGCGGCTGCCCGAATCCACACGCAATTGGGGAATCTCTGTGCGATTCTTGTTTCGCGACGCATTGCGTTCGTCTTCTTTCAAATCCGCCATGTACGATTCGAAACCCTGGCGCGCCGTCTCGCGAAAGATCCCTTCAAGGTTCCCGCGCACTTGTTGTGATGTCGCGCCGGTCTTCAAGCGTCCCATCAGCTGCAGCCACCAGGACGACGGGTCCGCCATTCGCGGCTTGCTGTCGCCGCCAAAACCGCCAGGACTGCCAAGTTGCGTGTCGAGACTCAGCGGCAGGGTCACATCCGGTGCGGTTCCGACCGCTTGTTGAATGCCTGTGAACTCGGGAGGAATCACGCCGACGATCGTCACGGCGGTATTGTTCATCTGCACGGTCTTTCCGATCGCGCTGCGATCGCCGCCGAAGCGCTTCAACCAGAACGCATGGCTGATCACTGCCGCGGCGGCCGCCGATGGCTTGTCGTCATCCGGTATGAGCGGACGTCCGGCGAACGTCTTGATACCGAGAACCTGAAAGTAATTTCCGGAAACGATGATCGCCGACGCGACGTCCGCTTCGTTGTTCACAACGACGTTCACACTCCCGAACGGAGCACAGGCGAGAATATCGGTCATTGTCTTATTGTCCGCGCGAAACTGCTCGTAGATGCGATATGAAAACGTCGAGCTGACGTTCACGTTCCCGGGTTCCGGAGCCGAGAACCCGTACTCGCTCCGGCTCGTCGCCATATCGTTCTTGCCGGCCCAACGCAGACGCACGAGTTCGTCCGGACGATCCGACGGGACTCTCCGGAATACCAATCCGTTAATGCTGCTGAACAAGGCCGTGTTTGCGCCGATTCCCAACGCCAGCGACAACACGACCACAACCGTCCATCCCTTGCTTTGCAGAAGCACGCGAACCCCATGCCGTAAATCTTGAAGCATCGTTTACTCCCGGGAAATTCCTGCCAGTATACGGCGTTCGTGAGCGCTTTGATGTCGTTGTCCAGTTCGAAATCTCGGATTTCCGCGCGCTACACTTCCACGTACCAGTCGATTTGATCCTCACGCTCGAAGACGAATTCCGGGAAGCCTGCGCTGTTCTGTCGAATCAAATCGTAGGAACTGGTTTCGGCGTTCCAATCGACGAGCCGCGTGGGCTCGTAGATCACGGGCGACGTGGTGACTGTGGGGCCCAGCGTGTATTTCGGATCGTCGCCCTGGATCAGGACGTTGTCGAAGGTTGTCGCTCCGCCGCGGCTGTAAAGGCCGAGCGCGCCGTCATTGATCACCCTGTTGTAAGTCTGAGTCAGAACGTCGACACCGTTGAGAGTGACTTTGAGCGTCGTGGCCGGGTTTGTCCCGGCCACCCATGCCTCTGTCTT
>CAZPBY010000075.1:10875-31874 GCA_964584785.1 uncultured Solibacteraceae bacterium | reverse complement strand
GATGTACGTGTTCTCGATGAGCGGAGCGAATGCGAGCCCGACAGGGCGAAGCCAATATTAAAAGTAGGAGTTCTTGGCTGCGGCCTGATGGGATCGGGAATCGCGCAGGTTGCCGCGACTTCGGGATTTCCCACGATCGTCAAGGAAGTCGCGGACGAATTCCTGAAAAAAGGAATGGCGTCGATCGACAAGTCGCTTTCGAAATTCGCCGAGAAGGGAACTATCACGGCGGATCAGCGAACGCAAACTCTCGATCGTCTGAAGGGAACAACGAAGTTCGAGGATCTCGCCGACTGCGACATCGTTATCGAAGCGATCACCGAGAACCTTCCGCTGAAACGCGAGACCTATGCGGCGCTCGACAAGATTGTGAAACCGGATGCGATCTTCGCGAGCAACACATCATCGCTGGTGATTACCGAAATGATGACCGCCACAAAGCGTGTAGACCGCTTCATTGGATTACATTTCTTCAATCCCGTTCCGCTCATGAAACTCGTCGAAGTTGTGGGCACGATCACGACAGCGCCGGCGGTGATCGATGAAGCGGTGAAGTTTGCGATCGCTTTGGGGAAAGTTCCGATCCGAACTACGGATCGATCGGGATTCATCGTGAATCGATTGCTTGTTCCGTATTTGCTCGATGCGGTTCGAGCGCTCGAGGAAGGTGTGGGCAGCGTGGATGATATCGACAAAGGAATGAAGCTCGGCTGCGGTCATCCGATGGGTCCGTTCACGCTTCTGGATTTCGTGGGGCTCGACACGACGTATTACATCGCCAACATCATGTTTGAGGAATTTCGAGAGAAACGGTTCGCCCCGCCGCCTTTGTTGAAACGTCTGGTGCTGGCGGGACATAACGGCCGCAAGAGCGGGCGTGGTTTTTACGATCACAGCGATCCGGCGAATCCAAAGCCGCTGTTTTGACGAGGACTGAACGAATGTACGAAAACCTGATTTATGAAACGCGAGACTCGATTGCAGTCATCACCGTCAATCGGCCGGCGGTGCGAAACGCGCTGAATTCGGCCACGGTTCGAGAACTCGCCTCCGCATTCCGGCAGGCGAAAGGCGATGAGGCCGTTCGTGTCGTGATCCTGACCGGCGCGGGAGAAAAAGCATTTG
The DNA here is from genome assembly GCA_964584785.1 of uncultured Solibacteraceae bacterium. Classification (GTDB taxonomy): domain Bacteria; phylum Acidobacteriota; class Terriglobia; order 20CM-2-55-15; family 20CM-2-55-15; genus JAHFTY01. The sequence continues at coordinate 30,749 of CAZPBY010000075.1, read as the reverse complement.
TCGCCGGAGCCGACATCAATGAACTTGCAGTTCAGAATCCCGTTTCGGGCAGGGAATACGCGAATGCGGGTCAACAGGTGTTCGATTCGATCGAGAATCTGGGAAAGCCCGTCATTGCCGCTGTGAACGGATTCGCGCTCGGTGGGGGCTGCGAACTCGCGATGGCGTGCACGTTTCGAATTGCGTCCGAAAATGCGGTGTTCGGCCAGCCGGAAGTAAAGCTCGGGATCATTCCGGGATACGGAGGAAGCCAGCGCCTGCCGCGACTCGTCGGGAAGGGCCGCGCGATGCAGATTCTGCTCACGGGCGAAATGGTCTCGGCGGCCGATGCGTTGCGCATCGGCCTGGCGAATCAGGTCGTGCCGCAGCCTGAGCTGCTGTCCACTGCACGGTCCATCGCCGGAAAGATCATTGCGAATGCGCCCGTGGCCGTGAGGTTTGCTCTGGAAGCGGTGAATCGCGGCATGGAGACGACACAGACGGAGGGTCAGTTCCTTGAAGCAACATTGTTTGGTCTGTGCTGCGCGACCGAAGACATGAAGGAAGGCACGAAAGCATTTCTAGAGAAACGTCCGGCAAACTTTAAGGGGAAATAGTCTGACGAATACGCGGCGACTTCCGCGATTGGCAATTGTGGCAAGCCGGTTCAATCCGGAAATCGTCGACGGCCTGTTGCTCGGCGCGAGACGGGCGGTTTCTCGGGCCGGCGTCGACTGGGAACAAGTTCCAGTCTTTCGAGTACCCGGCGCCTTCGAGATTCCACTTGCTGCGAAGAAGGCGGCCACGTCCGGCAAATACGACGCGGTGATTGCGATTGGTTGTCTGATCCGCGGCGAAACGCCGCACTTTGAATACATCAGCAACCAGACGAGTCTTGGTATCGGACAAGTGTCGCTCGAAACGGGAATTCCCGTTTCATTTGGAGTTATTACCGTAAACACGGACGAACAAGCGATCGCGCGATCCGGCGACAACTCGGAAAACAAAGGTTACGAAGCTGCGGTGGCCGCGATTGAAATGGTTCAGCTTCTGCGTGAAATGTCATGAGTGCGTCAGGACGAAACCAGTAATCGATGGGTACTCGACGCCGAGCGCGTGAATACGCGCTTCAGATGTTATTCCAGTGGGACATCACGCGCGATTTCATAGATACGATCGCCGCTTCGTTTTGGGAGAACACGGAGGAACCGCCGGCGGTTCAGGAATTCGCGCACCGGCTGGTGACCAACACGATCGATCACGTCGAGGAGATCGACGCGATTATTCGAAGACATGCCGAGCACTGGCGTTTGGATCGCATGGCTGTCGTTGACCGAAACATTTTGCGCCTCGCCACACAGGAATTCATGTTTGATAAAGAGACTCCGAAGAATGTCGTTATCAATGAGGCTATCGAAATCGCCCGCCGTTACAGTGCTCAGGAATCTCCTCAATTTATCAACGGCATACTGGACAGTATTAAGAAAGAACTGGAATAATGCCGTGAAAAATTGCTGTCGGCACACGTTCCTGCTGATAGCGCATAGCTCATAGGGAGGGTGCATGAGATCTCGCGTAATCGTATCCATCGTCTTGGTGACGATGTTGGCCAGCCTGATGGTCCTCGCTCAAAGTAAATCCGGTCACCTCAATCCAATGGTGGACCTGCTTTCGCAGAGGAAGGTGGTTGTCGGCGTGGCCTATCCGTCGAATCGCGGTGCGGGCGGTGGAGCAGCGCGGGGCAACGCCGCTCCGCAGCAGGCGGCTTTCACGCCTCCGCCTCCTCCTCCGGCAGCGCCTGGTCCCGATGCTTGCGGCAACACCGCGCCTGTTCGTGAAGAAGGCGAAGGTTTCGCCGGAGGCACCGGACGCGGCGGCGGTCGAGGTGGACGTGGCGGAGCGAACGCGAACCAGGCTGCGAGTGAGCCCGTATTGACGCCGATGGAATTGGCGAAGAAGGCCCTCGATTACAAAGCTACCGATTACTTGTTCGGCAGTATGGAGGGCGGCGTTGAAGGTCCGCTCCCGACGTTTACGGAATTCATGAAAGGCGTGCGTGAAATGGGGCCGGTTACGAAAGTTCCGTACAATCATCTCACGCATCCCGTGATCATCAAAACGCCGCGCATCGCCCGGGATGTGGAAAAGGCAAAATGGAACATCATGCAGCAGCTCAACACCGGCGTGAGTGGTCTGATGTTCGTCGGTGTCGAATGCGCCAGGGAAGTGGAGATTGGTCTGGCTGCAATGCGTTTCAAGTCCAGGGGCGGAACACGGCCCGAAGAAGTCGGGATGGCGCCGAGCGTTTGGGGATTGTCTGAGAAGGATTACAAACAGAAAGCGGACGTGTGGGGTTTGAATCCAGGCGGCGAACTCATCAACTGGACGATTGTTGAAAGCAAGGAAGGCCTGAAGCATGTTCGCGAGATCGCAGCCGTCAAAGGCATCGGAGTTCTGTGGCCGGGCGCTGGAACTCTCGGCGGCGTGTTCACCGTAACCACTCCGGATGGGCAGCGCGTGCGTGATAGCGTTGGTTGGGAAAACGCTGTTCGGGAAGTGCTCGCCGCGTGCAAGGAATTCAATGTGGCTTGCGGTTATCCGGCGGCTTTCGCGGCGACTCTGACGGACAACACAACGAATCCGAACAGCATCGAATTCCGGATGAAGCAGGGCTTCAGCGTGTTTGTCATGCAAAGTTTCAGCGACGAAGCGTTCAAGGCTGTCGATCTCGGCCGGAAGCTCGGAAATCGACCGCCTACAAATGATTCGTCGAAGTAAGGAGACTCTATGAAATCGAGGCTGGTACTCGCGCTCGTCATCGTCAGTTTGGCAAGTATGATCGTTCTAGGTCAGACCCGGGGGCGGCAGCACCTGAATCCCATGGTGGACCCGCTGCTTCAGCACAAACCTGTTTTCGGTGTTTATGCTCCCAGCGCTTTCAATCTGCCGGGCGCGACACCGCCGCAGCGCGGCGCGCGTGGTGGCCGAGGCCTGGCCAGCGGACCTCCGCCGCAGGAAGATCCCTGTGGTGAAGCCGAAGAACTGGTGAAACATCCGCCTGTTGTCGCTCAGTTAACGCCGGCCGATGTCGCGACACAGGGGCAAATCGCAAAACTCGCTCTTGCCGAACGTACGACCGTGACTCGAAGCGAAAAGCAGGTCGAAGTGCCGGTTTTCATGGACTATCTCTTCAGCGGCGATTTCGAAGGTGGTGTGGAGCAGCCGCTGCCGCGTTGGACAGAACTGATGAAAGGCCTGCAGGCGAGTGCCGATCTCGTGAAATCGCCTGCGCCGCACCTGCTTCGTCCGGTGATGCAGAAAGCTCCGAAATTCGGGTGTGATTCAAAGAAGGGAATCGAGAACGTCAGCCGCGAACTGAATCTCGGGTTCAGCGGCCTGATGTTTCCGCATATGCAGAGCGCGAAGGAAATGCAGGAAGCCCTTGCCGCCATGCGGCCCAGGTCGAAAGGGGGCACTCGCCCGGACGATTACGGGGCGGCTCCGGCATTTTGGGGCATGACTCCGAAGGAATATAAAGACCACGCGGACCTTTTCACTCTGAATTCGAACGGAGAACTCGTGACGTTCGCCGTGATCGAGGATAAGGAGGGATTGGCGCATCGCCGCGAGATTGCGGCCGTGAAGGGACTCGGCGTGTTATGGCCCGGAGCCGGCACGTTGGGAGGAGTGTTCACGAAACCCGATCCAAAAGATCCGAACGGCCGCTGGATTCGCGATGACGAAAACTGGGAAGAGGCGATACAGCAGGTGCTGTCGGCGTGCAAGGAGTTCAACGTTCCTTGTGGTTATCCGGCCAATAACTGGGACGATCCCAAAGCCGGTATGGAGACACGGATGAAGCAGGGTTTCAGCGTGTTCGTGAGCAGTTGGGGTGACGCCGGGTTCACTGCGACTCAGAACGGCCGCAACGCGCGAAGTGCGGGGAGCACCAGTCAGAAGTAATAATAGCCGGCTATCGTCACGAAGCCCGTCGTTGCGTCCGGGTTCTGACAGTTTTTCGCACAATGTACAGAACCCGGAGCACAGCGACGGGCTTCGTGGTTAATATCCGTTTATTCGAACCCATGGAACAACTCGATCCGATTCGCGTACAGAAATTGCAGCAGATTCAGTCATTGGGTGTCGACCCTTACCCAACGCACTTCCGTTACACGCACACTATTCCGCAGATCGTTGAACAATGCGGCGCGCGCACCGCTGAAGATCTGGAGCACGATCCGGTATCGGTTCGTGTAGCCGGGCGTGTCCTCGCGAATCGGCCCTTCGGCAAAGCCGGTTTCATGGCGTTATCCGACGGGGGGCAGAAGGTTCAGGTCTACGCCAAGAAAGATCAACTGTCCGGAAGGGAATTCGAGCTCTATCAACTGCTCGACATCGGGGACATCATCGGTGCCGAAGGGACGCTTTTCCGGACGCGCACCGGTGAATTGACCGTTCTCGCGAAAGGGCTGTCGTTTCTCGCCAAGAGTTTCCTCCCGCTTCCGGAAAAATGGCATGGGCTCACCGACGTTGAAATCCGCTATCGCCGTCGATATGTGGATTTGATCGTCAATCCCGAAGTGCGCGATGTGTTCGTGAAGCGGAGTCACATTATTCGCGAAATCCGCCGGTTTCTTGACGAGCGCGGCTACTTCGAGGTCGAGACGCCGGTGCTTCATCCGATCGCCGGTGGAGCGCTGGCCAAGCCCTTCCGAACTCATCACAACGCTCTCGATATGCCGCTCTACTTGCGCATCGCGCTCGAGCTTCACCTGAAAAGGTTAATTGTCGGCGGGCTGAATCGTGTTTATGAATTGAGCCGGATTTTTCGTAATGAAGGCATTTCGTGGAAACACAATCCGGAGTTCACCATGCTCGAGTTTTATGAAGCCTACAGCAATTACGAAGACTTGATGGCAATGACCCAGACGATGATCACCGAGGTTGTGGAGAAAGTCTGCGGCACGCGGGCTATTTCATATGACGGACGCACGATCGACTTTAACAACTGGTCGCGGCTCAGTATGTACGACGCGATCGTGAAGTTTTCCGAAGACCCCATCACCGTGGACGAACTCAGAGATCGGGCAAAGGTGGAGGCGCTCCTGAAGAAGCTGCACGCCGAGTACGATCCCAAGGCCCCAACCGGGAATCTGATCGGCAGCTTGTTTGACGCGGTGGCAGAGAGACATCTGGTTCAGCCGACTTTCATTTACGATCATCCGATTGAGCTGTCGCCCTTATCGAAAATGAAAAAGAGCGATCCATCGCTGGTCGAGCGGTTTGAGTTGTACGTCAATGGAATGGAGATCGCCAACGCCTATTCCGAGCTGAATGATCCGGTCGATCAACGTGCTCGCTTCGAATCGCAACTCCAGGCCCGTGAGCGCGGCGATGAAGAAGCGCATCAAATGGACGAAGACTATGTCCGCGCGCTGAGTTATGGCATGCCGCCGACGGCGGGCGAAGGCATCGGCATCGATCGACTCACCATGTTGCTGACGGACTCCAGGTCGATCCGCGATGTGATCCTGTTTCCGTTGATGCGTGCCGAAGAGTGATTGCCGTATGTGCCGCGACTCCATGTTGCCATGAAGTTCGAACTTCTCGTTGCCGTTCGTTATCTTAGGGCCAAGCGTAAACAGGCCGTTATTTCACTCATCACGGTCATATCGATTGTCGGCGTTGCCGCAGGCGTTGCCGCGCTGATCATCGCGCTCGCCATCAATGCCGGTTTCAGGGAAGATCTTCAGAAAAAGCTGCTGGGCGCTCAGGCTCACGTATCCGTCCTCCGTCGGGACCGAAGCGGAATAGAAAACTATCTCGAGCTCGCTAAGGAAGCGGAGCAGGTTCGTGGTGTGATCGCGGCGGCGCCGTCGTTGTATCAAACGGTTCTGATTTCGAGCAAGAGTGCCAACCGCGGCATCGTGATCAAGGGAATAGTTCCGGAGTTGGAAAGCCGGATGTCGGCTCTGTCCGATAATATCGTGAAGGGCAGTCTCAAGGATTTTGGCGAAGACTCGATCGTTATCGGACAGGAGCTGTCGAACGAGATCGGTGTCTTCGTGGGCGACGAGGTTGAAGTGGTCAGCTCGGAGCCGACGATGTCGCCCATCGGGTCCATGCCAACGACGAGGGTGTTCAAAGTTGTGGCGATTTTTTCATCCGGTCTGTATGACCTGGATGCGACGTGGGTCTATGCACCTCTGCACGCCGTCCAGCGCCTTCTCCACGTCGACGACGTTGTGCGAACCATCGAAGTCAAGGTTGCCAATATCGATGATGCGAAGGAGATCGGCCGGCAGATCGTTGCGAAGCTTGGCCACGATCTGGATTTTGACGACTGGATGTCTCTGAACAAATCCATATTCCAGGCGCTGCAACTTGAAAAGATCGTGATGTTCATCACGATCGGCCTCATCGTCATCGTCGCGGCGCTCAACATCGTCGCGACGCTCATCATGATGGTGTTGGAAAAGTCCCGCGATATTGCGATCCTCATGTCGATGGGAGCCACGCAGGAAAACATTCGGCGCGTGTTTATCCTGCAGGGTGTGATTATCGGAGTGGTTGGAGCTTTCATCGGCGTCGTCGTCGGAAACGCGGCAAGTGTGATTGCCGATAAGTACCATCTCATCCGCCTCGCACCGGATGTTTACAGCATCGCCTACGTGCCGTTTCACGCGGGCGCCCTCAATTCGGTGGTCGTTGCCGCCACCGCGATCTTCATTAGTTTTCTTGCGACGTTGTATCCCTCCGCCGCTGCCTCCGGGCTTCACCCCGTGGAGGCGCTCCGCTATGAGTGACCCGGACGGCAGCTCGGGCCAGCCGGTCATCGAGACAAGGGAACTCACAAAAATCTATCGGACCGCGACGTCCGAGGTTGTGGTTTTTGACGGTGTAAACCTTGTAATTCCGAAAGGAAGACTTATAGCTGTTATTGGGCCTTCGGGTGCTGGAAAGAGTACGCTGCTGCATTTATTGGGCGGACTAGACGAGCCCACGCAGGGCGAAGTGCTGTTCAAAGGTCAAGAGATTTTTAAGATGAACAGCACGGACCTGGCGCGGTTTCGCAACCGACACGTTGGGTTTGTCTTTCAATTTCATCATCTTTTGCCCGAATTCACGGCGATGGAAAACGCCATGATGCCGCGCTTGATTCGCGGTGACGGCAAAACCGCCACCGAACCGGACGCCAAACGGCTGTTGGAACGCGTCGGGTTAAGCCATCGGCTTGACCATAAAGTTGGTGAACTGTCCGGTGGCGAACAACAGCGAGTTGCGATCGCCCGCGCGTTGATCGGCTGTCCGGAATTACTGCTGGCGGACGAACCCACCGGTAACCTGGACTTTCGTACTGCCGATTCGATTTTTCGGATGATTCGCGAGTTGCACGCGGAAAGGGGTCTGACATCCCTCCTCGTGACGCATAACGAAAAACTCGCCGTCCAATGCGATGAAGTCTGGCAGTTGGAGGGCGGAGCACTGGCTCAGCACCGGGAATAGCTATTGTTAGAGGTGCGCGCTTCGGCTAAAATCAAGCACAGCCGTTAATTCCGGCTTTTGTGTGAGAGACACTTAATTTTATGTTCGAAAGATATACAGAACGTGCGAGGCGAGTGATCTTCTTCGCTCGCTATGAGGCAAGCCAGTTTGGAAGTACGACGATCGAGACCGAGCACCTGCTTTTAGGCCTGATTCGGGAAGATAAGAATCTTACCAATCGTTTTCTTCGAAATTCATCCTCCATCGAAAGCATCCGAAAGGAAATTGAAGGCCGGACCACCATTCGGGAAAAGGTTTCCACTTCCATCGATCTTCCTCTTTCGAACGAGTGCAAACGGATTCTTGCTTATGCAGCCGAAGAGGCTGAACGGCTGAATCACCGTCATATCGGTACCGAACATCTGCTTCTGGGCATCCTGCGCGAGGAAAAGTCCGTAGCCGCCGAGATTCTTCACGAGCGTGGACTTCGTCTGAATGCGATTCGTGAGGAACTGGCCCGATCCGTTGTCGATCGCCAGACCCTCGTCAAGCCAAAGGAAACGCCGTTACTGAGCGAGTTTTCCCGCGACCTGACGCAGGCCGCCATGGACGGTGTTCTGGATCCGCTTGTTGGACGAGACGCGGAAATCGATCGCGTCATCCAGATCCTGTGCCGCCGGACAAAAAACAACCCTGTCCTGATCGGCGATCCGGGTGTCGGAAAGACGGCGATCGTTGAAGGACTCGCGCAGCGCATTGTTGACGGAGAAGTCCCGTCGTTTCTCGCTGAGAAGAGAATCCTCGTGCTCGATCTCTCGCTGATCGTTGCCGGGACGAAATATCGCGGCCAGTTTGAAGAACGCCTCAAGACCATCATGAAAGAACTCGTCGACAATCCGAACACGGTGGTTTTCATCGACGAACTCCATACGCTGGTCGGCGCGGGATCGGCCGAAGGTTCGCTCGATGCGGCCAATATCCTGAAGCCGGCGCTTTCTCGAGGCGAGATTCAGTGCATTGGCGCGACGACGCCGGCCGAGTACCGCAAATCCATCGAAAAGGATCGTTCACTCGAGCGCCGTTTCCAGGCTGTGAAAGTCGGCGCGCCAAGTGAAAACGAGGCCATTCGTATCCTGCAGGGAGTCAAGCCGCGCTACGAGAAGTTCCACATGGTGAACTACACGGATGAAGCGATCGAAGCCGCCGTGTACCTCTCGAACCGGTATATTCCCGATCGCTTTCTTCCGGACAAGGCGATCGACCTGCTCGACGAAGCCGGGGCTCGCGTGAAACTGCGCCAGGCGACGCTGCCGTCGGAGATGACGGATATTCAGCGGCGGATCAAGTTCATCGTTGCGCGGATGGAGAGCGCCATTCACAGCAAGGACTTCGAAAAGGCGGAGCACTACAAGAATCAGGAACAACTCGAGCGCGAGAATCTGCGACACGTCCGCGAAAAGTTCAACATCAGCGAAACGACAAGCATGGGCGTTGTAACGAAGGCAGACATCGAAGACGTGGTGTCCCGCTGGACCGGCGTTCCGGTCACTGCCATCAAAGAGGAAGAACTTCAGCGGCTGTCGCGCATCGAAGAGGAATTGCACAAGAGAATCGTCAGCCAGGAACGTGCCATCAACGCGCTGGCTCGCGCGATTCGACGCTCACGAGCGGGCCTCAAATCGCCGAATCGGCCGGCCGGTTCCTTCCTCTTTCTTGGGCCAACCGGAGTTGGAAAAACGGAAATGGCGCGAACGCTGGCGCAGTTCCTCTTCGGCAGTGAAAAAGCGCTCATTCGCTTCGATATGTCGGAGTTCATGGAGAAGCACTCCGTATCGAAGCTGATTGGCTCCCCTCCGGGGTACGTCGGCTACGAGGAAGGCGGACAGCTCACGGAACGCGTCAAGCGCAATCCGTATTCGGTCATACTTCTCGACGAAATCGAAAAGGCGCATCCGGATGTATACAACATCCTGCTACAGGTTTTTGAAGACGGTCACCTGACCGATGGGCTCGGCAATACGATCGACTTCAAGAATACCATCATCATCATGACCTCGAACATCGGTGCGCGGTTCCTCAGCAAACACACCAGCCTTGGCTTCCAGGGCCCGAGCGAGGAATCGGCGGCGCACAAAATGGAAGATGCGGTGATGACGGAGGTCAAGAGGCTGTTCAATCCGGAATTCATCAACCGCCTCGATGAGATCATCATCTTCAATTCGCTGACGAATGCGGATCTTGCCAGCATCGTCGATCTGATGATCACCCAATTGAACGAGAACCTCGTCCACAAACGGATCGAAGTCAGCCTGACGGACGAAGCCAAGCAGTGGATTCTGGACAAGGCTTGCCGCGACAAAAACTACGGCGCCCGCCCGCTCCGCCGCGCGATACAGCGATATATCGAGGATCCTTTGTCGGAAGCGTTGATTCAGGGCCAGCTCAAGGATATGCCGAAGGTCGAGGTTTTTGCCGAAGGAGACCACCTTTCCTATCGCGCCGCGAACCGGGAGGAAGTCGGCGTGCCCCTCACCATCTAAAATCAGCCGCGGATAATTTGGGGCAAGCCGCCCCAAATTATCTCCGGCGTAGAATCCTTCGTCACGACGTCGCCCCTCTTTTATTCCCTCGCGCGAAATTGGTTTTGCCTTCAACCTCAATTGTTTTCGCGAAAAGAAGTCGTTCCGATGTGGAAAAGAATCTTATGTATGGCAGCAAACGTGTCCTGACTGCGGATAATTTGGGCGAGGCCGCCCCGAATGATCTCTGGCGTGGAATTCCTTGCCGCGATGTCGACATTCTTTATTTCGTCGCTGCGAAATGGGTTTTGCCTTCAAACCAGATTGTTTCGGCGCTTTGGTTTAAATAATGCCTCTGATTACCAAACAAGCGGCCATAAGTCTAATTCCAACCTGTTTATAGTAAAATTCTCAGGCTGGAGGAGTTGATGACGGTTCTTTCAGTGGGTCTGGCTGTGTTTTTGAGCGTTGCCGGGCCGCAGACGCTGCAGACGTTCGATCCGAATCGGATCGAAGACGTTCTCATCCGTGATAACCGCAGAATCCCTTCCGATACCATCAAGTACAACCTGCAGACGAAAAAGGGAGATACTTTTAATATTGAAACGATCCGCTCGGATATCCGGCGGCTCTACGGCTTAGGTTATTTCGACACCATTACTCCGTACGAAGAGGACGGTAAAACAGGAAAGATTATCGTCTTCTCGGTTAAAGAGAAGCCCACGATTCGTTCGGTGGAATACAAAGGCAACAGTTCGATCACGCGATCCGAAATCCTTGAAAAGATGCGTGAGAAGAAAGTGGGCCTGGGTCAGGAGTCCCCCTTCGATCCGACACGCATCAAGCGGGCCGAGAACGTTCTGAAGCAGATGTTGGCCGAAAAAGGCCATCAGAACGCGAAGATTGTGGTGACCCAGGATCCGGTGCCGCCCAATTCGGTGAACCTTCTGTTCACCATCGATGAAGGTCCGAAAATCAAAATCGAAAAGATCGACATCGTCGGCAACAAAGTGTTTTCCGATGGCAAGATCAAACATTCGATGAAGCTGGTGAAGCAGGCGGGGCCGCTATCCACATTGATGGGGAAGGATTCGTACTACGACCTGAAGTTGGCTGACGACATCACGCGCATCCGCATGCTCTATGACGAGCATGGCTATGCTCGCATGAACGTTTTGGATCCCGAGCTTGAAATAAAGAAGTCGACGATCTACCGAACCATTCCGTTCATCAAAGCGCCCTGGCCCTGGGGCGTGCCGATTCCGTTCTGGAAGAAGAGCGTCGATCGATATTTCATCACCATCAAGATTGAGGAGAACGATCAGTACCGAATCGGCGATGTGAAGGTCACAGGTTCCAAACTCTTCAAAGAGGAACAGATCAAAGCCGTCCTGGGGTTGACACCGGGCGAAGTATTCAACGGCACGGTGCTCCGCAAAGGCTTTGACAACCTGAAAAAGCTGTACGGCAACTACGGCTACATCAACTACTCACCGGTTCCAAATCAGGACATCGACGAACAGAACAAGCTGGTGAATCTCGTCATCAATATCGATGAAGACCGCCAGTTCTTTGTCAATCGCATCGCCTTCACCGGTAACAGCGTGACGCGCGACAAAGTCATCCGCCGCGAGATCATGGTGGATGAAGGAAACGTCTTCAACTCGCAGGCGTGGGACATGAGTCTGCTGCGATTGAATCAACTGGGTTACTTCGAAGAGATCAAGAATGAGGATGCCGAGGTAAAGCCGTCGCCGACACAGCCGACGGTCGACATCAACCTCAAAGTCAAAGAGAAAGGCCGCAATACGATCGGCTTCAATGGCGGTGTCAGCGGCATCGGCGGCAGCTTCCTGGGTCTGAGTTACGAAACGAATAATTTCCTGGGATTCGGTGAAACGTTCACGTTGAGTTTACAGGGCGGCACGCGTCAGTCGAATTACGTGCTCGGCTTTACCGAACCTTACTTCCATGACCGTCCGCTTTCGCTCGGCGGTCAGATCTTCGCCAGTAACTTCAATTACGATCAGGCCCGCGAAGTGTTCGGCATCGATCCCAGCCAGTTGCCGGCGGGTGTTGGCTTCGAAAACCGTCTCAATTTCACGCAGAACCGCAGGGGCTTCAACCTGTATGCGAGTTATCCCTGGAAGATCTGGAGCCGGCTTGGACTGAACTACTCCTTTGAAAATTCGCAGACGGAGGACTTGAACCCCGCCACTCGGGACTATTTTTCCGCGGTGCGAACGCAGCAGCGCGAGCAGTTCATCGACACGGGGGGAAGCTTCAGCACATTCCGGGCCAGGAAGATCACTCCGACGTACAGCTTCAACACCACCGATTCGGCGATGTTTCCGCATAAAGGACGGGCGTTCACCGCGACGGTGGAGTTCACCGGTGGAATCCTTGGCGGCAACGTGAGCTATTACCGGCCGACACTCGAATACCGGTACTTCCGGCCGATCAACAAGAATCGAAACACCCTGGCATTCCGCTTCCTCGGCTCTCACATTCGAGGCTTCAATAACCTTTCGGTGCCGTTCTACGAGCGGTTCTTCCTCGGTGGTGATTTCGACGTGCGGGGCTTCGAATTCCGCCAGATCAGTCCGCTGGCTTTCATCACGCGCCAGTTGGACGTCGTCGATCCGGAAACAGGATATGCGGTGAAGCGGCCGTTCGATGATATTGTTCCGGTCGGCGGCGATACGCAGGGTGTGTTTAATTTCGAATATCGCATACCCCTGGTGGGACCGATTACTCTTGCGCCGTTCGCCGATTTGGGTGGGTCGTGGGTCATCCAGAAGAGCCAACTGCGGCGGCAGGTCGTGGATTCCGAGGGCAACATTCGATCGGAGAGTGTGCGCTTCCTGAGCGGAACCAATAGCCTGTTCCGCGGAAGTACGGGTGCCGAAATTCAGGTCATCATGCCGGTCATCAACGCGCCATTCCGCCTGATCTTCGCGTACAATCCGTTGAGGGTTAATCGTGACTATTTCGGTGTCGCCAATGGGTTGCCCTTCCAGCTGCGCGACAAGCTGAAAGATTTCAAATTTACGGTGGGTAGGACATTCTAACAGTACGCTTTTCCCGGGTACTGGAATCGAGGCTATGAGATGAAGAGAGCGAGTATCGTACTGACTATCGCGCTGCTGCTGTCGGCGGTGGTGTATGCGCAGGCGCCGCAAACGCCGGCAGCAACGCCGCAAAATGCCGCGCCCAAGCCGGCAACGCCTGCAAGCGCCGTTCCACCACCGACAAGTGGTGTGGCTGTCATCGATTTCGGTCGTGCGCTGACGGGCAATGTCGAAGGCGTGAGAGCGACGAACAAATTGCAGGCTGAAGGTACGCAGCGTCAAAACAGGTTTCAGGCCAAGCTGAAAGAAGGCCAGGACGCACAGGCCAAATTGCAGACTGGCGGAGCCGTGATGAATGACCAGACCAGAACGGATCTGACGAAGAAAGTGGATCAGGTCAACATCGAAGCTCAACGGATGCAGGACGACTTCCAGCGGGAGATGGGGCAGCTGCAGGAAGAGTATCTGGGCCCGGTGGCGGCTGTCGTCCGTAAGGTTATCGACAAGTACGCCCAGGACAAAGGGTATGCCATCGTCTTCGACACTTCCGGTGAGTCGAACAACATCATGTTCCGAGCGGAAGCCATCGACATCACCGATGAAGTGATCCCCAAGATCGACGACGAATTTGCAAAGAATCCACTCTCGAAGGCGCCGGTTGCCGCGCCGGCAACCGGTGCGCCGAGACCGCAGACGCCTGCGGCAACGGGTGCGCCGAGACCGAATACGAATCCGCCTGCAGCGAATCCACCTGCACCGGCGAATCCGGCAGCTCCAAAGCCGACAGATCCAGCGAAAAAGCCTTAACCGGAAGAAAACGAGCAAAGGCTGAGGGGAAAAACAATCTTTCCCCTTTGGCCTTTTGCTCTTCAGTCCCTTTTCGCCTGAGACCGGGAGATGCATCTGAAAATCGCCGAGATCATGCGGGTACTCCCGCATCGTTACCCCTTCCTGTTGGTGGACCGCGTGGTCGAGGTCGATCCGCAGAGACGAATCGTCGCGTTAAAGAATGTCAGCATCAACGAGCCGTTTTTCAACGGTCACTTCCCCGGCGCACCCGTGATGCCCGGCGTTCTCACCATCGAGTCGATGGCGCAGGCCGGCGCGATTCTCGGGCTTCTTGAACGCAAACCGGATGAACTGGAGAATGCCCTCGTCTACTTCATGGGCATCGACGAAGCGCGCTTTCGGCGTCCGATTGTTCCGGGCGATCAAATGATCATCACGGTCGAGGTTCTGCGCCGGAAATCGACCGTCTGGAAAATGCACGGTCAGGTTCACGTGGGCGGTGAACTCGCTGCCGAAGCGACGCTGCTCTCGTCGATTGGTCAAAGTCCAACATGATTCATCCCACATCCATCGTGAGTCCGGAGGCTTTCATCGGCGCCGACGTTCACATTGGGCCGTACTGCCGGATCGGCGACCGGGTCCGGATCGGGGATCGCTGCCGGCTCGATTCGCACGTTGTGATTGAAGGGCCGGCGACGATCGGAACCGATAACCGCTTCTTTCCGTTTTGCGTCATCGGTGTTCCGCCCCAGGATCTGAAGTACAAAGGCGAAGACACCTTCCTTGCGATCGGATCGCACAATGTGTTCCGCGAATACGTCAACATCCACCGTGGGACGAAGGGCGGCGGAGGCCGTACAGAGATCGGCGATCACAATTTCCTGATGGTTGCCGCTCATGTCGCGCACGACTGCATCATCGGCAATCACGTGTTGATGGCGAATGCAGCCACACTTGCGGGCCATGTTGTGATTGAAGATCACGCGTCGGTGGGTGCTTACTCGGGTGTGCATCAGTATTGCCGCGTCGGAACACATGGTTATGTCGGCGGTTATTCCGTCATTACGAAAGACGTGCTTCCGTACTCGAAAACGGTCAGCGAGAGAAACACCCAGGCATACGGCGTCAACGCGCTCGGTTTGGAGCGCAAAGGATTCACTCCGGAGCAGATCGCGAACATCACGGCGGCTTTCCGCCTGCTGCTGCGATCAAAGCTCAACACGAGTCAGGCGCTCGCGGCGATTCGTCAACAGGCGGTCCCGCCTGAAGTGCAGGTTATCCTCGAATTCGTAGAGTCTTCCAGTCGTGGAATCATCAAGTAAATACGGGCTGATTGCAGGTAACGGTAAGTTTCCGTTTCTTGTCCTCGAAGCCGCGCGCAGCCAGGGAATCGAAATGGTCGTGGCGGCGATCAAGGAGGAGACTTTCCCCGAAATCGAGAAACATGCGAAGACCGTACACTGGCTGTCGCTCGGCCAGCTCGGAAAGCTGATCAAGACGTTTAAAGCCGAGGGCGTGAACCGCGCGATCATGGCCGGGCAGGTCAGGCACAAACAGATTTTCAGTTCGATTGTGCCCGACCTCAAGATGATCCAGTTGCTTGCCAGTCTTGCGACGAAGAATACCGACTCGCTGATTGGCGCTGTGGCCAACGTTCTGGAGGGAGAGGGAATTCATCTGCTGGATTCGACATCTTTTCTGCGTCCGCTGCTTCCCGAGCCCGGAGTTCTGACCTCACGTGCGCCAAACGATGAGGAAAAACGGGATCTCGATTACGGCCACCGCATCGCCCGCGAATTGGGACGCCTGGATCTTGGACAAACCGTTGTGGTCAGCGACGGAGCTTGCATCGCCCTTGAAGCCATGGAAGGGACCGATGCCGTGATCGAGCGCGCGGCCTCGCTGGTTGAACGGACTCCCTTACGTGTTGTGAAACTTGCCAAACCGAACCAGGATCTGCGATTCGACGTGCCCGTGATCGGACTTCCGACGATCCGGCTGATGACTCGCCTGCGGGCCACGGCGATCGCCGTCGAAGCACGCAAAACACTGCTTATCGATCGTGACGAACTCTTGCGAGAGGCGAATGCGAATCAAATTGCAATCGTAGCCGTGGAATGACGCGCGTTGCGGTTGTCGGCGTAGGGCATCTCGGGAAGCATCATGCGCGGATCTATGCCGCATTGCCCGGAGTCCAACTGAACAGTGTCGTTGACATTCAGGAGGCGAGGGCTGAAGAGATCGCAGCCGCGAACAACACGCGGGCCCTGCGGGACTATCGTGAACTGTTCGGCCGGGTCGATGCGGTCAGCCTCGCCGTGCCGACCGCCGATCATGCGGCGATCGGCATCGATTTGATGCGCCATGGCATTGACGTCCTGATCGAAAAACCGATCGCCGCCGCAACCGGCGACGCCTTGAACCTCATTGCGACGGCCCGTGAGCACAACAGGATTCTGCAAATCGGCCACGTGGAGCGCTTCAAT
This sequence comes from uncultured Solibacteraceae bacterium, assembly GCA_964584785.1. Classification (GTDB taxonomy): domain Bacteria; phylum Acidobacteriota; class Terriglobia; order 20CM-2-55-15; family 20CM-2-55-15; genus JAHFTY01. The sequence continues at coordinate 14,420 of CAZPBY010000075.1, read as the reverse complement.
CCGATCGTGCAGGAGGCGCGCGCGATTGCCACAAAGCCGCAGTTTTTCGAGATCCACAGAATGGCGGCGTTTTCGCCCCGAAGTCTCGACATCGATGTTGTGCTCGATCTGATGATTCATGACCTCGATATCGTCCTCGACCTGGTTCAATCTCCGGTACGCGAAATTCGCGCCGTTGGGATTCCGGTCCTTTCGCAGAAGGCGGATATCGCCAACGCTCGAGTCGAATTCAATTCGGGTTGTGTGGCCAATCTGACCGCCAGCCGTATCAGCTCTGAACGGATGCGGAAGCTTCGCTTCTTTCAGCCGCACGACTACATTTCGATCGATTACGCATCGCAAAAAGGCTCGGTGGTGTCGTTGCGGATGGGACGTATCACCGAGCGGAGACTGGAACCGGTGGAAGCGGAGCCACTAAGACTGGAGTTGCAATCCTTTGTCGACTGTGTTGTTAGTCGGAGTGAACCGCGTGTCACGGGAGATCACGGGTTGAAGGCTCTGGAATTAGCGATTTCGATAAACGAACAAATCAATCACAGGTCTAAAACCGCTGGTTCGAGTTTAGAATGAACAAAATGGAGCTCGGCTTACACCATGATCCGGATCTGGAGCCGAAGCGTGCAAAAACGCTGTTCATCTCGGTGTGTTTTCACATCGCGCTTTTTGCCTTTCTCCTGCTGAATCCCGACCTGTTCGTGCAGATGCCGAAGCGTTTCGTCCGCATCGGCGGTCAGGATTACGATCTGAGCAAGAACCAGGTCACCGAACTGTTGATGCCGCAACAGCAGCGTCCGCGGCCCTCCCAGCCCGAGAAACCGTTGGTGCAACCTCCAGCGCCGGAGCCCCAGCAGCAAGCGGCTTTGACTCCACCGCCACCCCCTCCGCCGCCACCGCCTAAGGAATCGCCGGTGATTACCCCGGACATGACGCTTTCGGAAAACGCGCGACTCGACGGAACTCCCAAAGCGTCGGCCGGCAATACAGAAGAACTTCGGGCGGGAGGCGGCGGTACGCCGGACGTCCCGAAGCCCGCCACGCCCAAGGCAGAAACCGGAAGAGCCGAGACGCCGCAGCCAAACACCAATCCGAATGCTCTTACACTGAAGGACCTTGCGGATCGAGTCATGAAACAGTCTGCGAACGAGTCGCAGCCCCGATTCCCCGGGATGGGCAGGCAGGGCCCTCGAACCGGAGTGCAGAATCCGACGGTTCAGGAAAATCCCGACTTCTCCACCGAAGATCCGAAGATTCTTTCCCCGACCTATGGCTACAATTTTGATCCATACCTGAATCAGGTGATTAATCGCATTCGCTACAACTGGTATGCGCTCATTCCGGAGATCGCGAGATTCCGCAGGGGGAAAGTCGTCATCATTTTTACTATCGATAAAAGCGGGACCGTGGTGAACCCGCACATTGCCGCCAATTCCGGAACGGATCCGCTGGATCGCGCGGCGTTCGGCTCGATAACGGCGTCGAATCCGTTTCCGAGAATGCCGGCGGACTTCGTCGGCGATCACCTCGATCTGCAGATCACTTTTCTGTACAACATCAATCCATGACGAAGCGCGCACTGGTCATTGCCACGTCGATCCTGACGATGGTCATCTCTGTGCGTGTGATGATTGCCGCCCTCCAGCTGGAGCCTACCGTTCGGATTGGTCTGAACCAAAACGCCGCAACGGTGAGCATTCGTTCCGCGCAAGCATTCCGGGTCGAACAAAGCCCAACCCGGTCCGCAAAATTTACGGCAATCGTCACGGTGGATGCGGGGAAGGGAAGCACGCTGAAGAAAGAGGATCTGCAGTATCGCATGCTGATCGAACTCGACGGCGGCAAGCTTCTGGTTCTACCGATGTCATCGAAAATCCGCCTGGATGCGGCCGGGAGCCATCTCGAGTACGACAACCGCACGTACCGTGGAACGCTCGAGGTGTTTGGAAATTCTCGAAACACTTTCACAGTGGTCGATGAACTTCCGATGGAGGAGTACCTTCTGGGCGTCGTGCCCAATGAACTCAGCCCCCGAACCTTCGGACAACTGGAAGCGCTCAAGGCACAGGCCGTGGCCGCGCGGACGTACGCCGTCCGAAATCTCGGCCAGTACCGGCGCGAAGGTTACGACATCTGCAATACCGATTCATGCCAGGTTTACTTCGGCGCCGGAACCGAAGATCCACTTGCAACCCAGGCCGTGACCGAAACGCGGGGTGTCATCGCGACGTTTCAGGGGAGTCCGATCAACGCGCTCTACAGTTCAACCTGCGGCGGCCGGACCGAGAACGTCGAGAACATCTTTGATGAAAAGCTTCCTTATCTCGTCTCCGTGATATGCGAATACAAACATCCGGAGCCCAAGCCGTTCTCATCCACGCGATCGATCGCAAACTGGAAAGATGCCGTTCTGGAGGTGGCGCGCGTTTCGGACTTGTCCGCAGCTCGAAGCTTCCTCGGCCTTTCGACGCCGACTGCGGCTGTGCCGTCCGCCGCTCCTGATGCGACATACGGGCCGGATCAGGCGACGGGGATTCGCGAGAGCTTTTATCCGAACGTGAAGCCGCCGTCGGATATGGAATTCCTGACGGAGCAGGGAATCCTTTCTTTTGCGCAGCCGATCTCGGAAAAGGAATTGCTTTTCCGGCTGATCGACAAGAAAGGCGGCTTCGAGTGGCAGCAGGGCGTGCTTGAAACATGGGACGGGCAGACCGCGACGCTGATCATCAACGGCGCTCCTGTAAGTTTCACCATGAAACCGGACGCACCGATCTATCAACGCATCGGTGACGATCGCCTTTCCATGAAGGAGGGCATGTGGATCGGTGGCGAGCTCATGGATTTTCGCTCCGTCGATGGTGTTATCGAGATGCTCGTTTATCGAAAAAACTTTGTCGCTCCGGCCGCGGACAGGTTTTCGCGACTGGCAATGTGGCAGGTACACAAGACGAAACAGGAGCTCGACACTGCCTTCAAGCCGCTGAATATCGGCGAGCTCAAAGGACTGAAGGTCGTGGACCGTGGTCCATCGCAGCGGCCGATCACAACGGAAGTGATCGGCGCCACGGGGCGGTCACGAGTTCGCGCACTGCGATTCCGCACGCTGCTGGGGCTGCGTGACAGTCTTGCGTATTTTGATGAGGAAAGGAACTCGCGAGGTGAACTCATCGGAATGTCGTTTTACGGTCAGGGATGGGGACACGGAGTCGGGATGTGCCAGGTCGGGGCTTTCGGAATGGCTCTTGATGGAGCCACGTACGACGAGATCCTTAAGAAATACTACACGGGCATCGAACTCACGAAGTTGTTCTGACAGAAAGAACTCATTGGCGATGGCCTAGATAAAATCCCGATATTCGGGGCATCTTTCCATATTCATTTGTGATGGCTGACGGGTGATATGAAATTGCGTAACCGCGGCACAGATCATTTCCGCAATAGCCTATGGCCTCAGTTCCGCAATCCCGTCTCACCAATCAGCCATTTGTGATGGCTGGGGTGATATGAAATTGCGTAACCGCGGCACAGATCATTTCCGCAATAGCCTATGG
>CAZPBY010000075.1:0-10775 GCA_964584785.1 uncultured Solibacteraceae bacterium | reverse complement strand
TAACCGCGGCACAGATCATTTCCGCAATAGCCTATGGCCTCAGTTCCGCAATCCCATCTCACCAATCAGCCATTTGTGATGGCTGACGGGTGATATGAAATTGCGTAACCGCGGCACAGATCATTTCCGCAATAGCCTATGGCCTCAGTTCCGCAATCCCGTCTCACCAATCAGCCATTTGTGATGGCTGACGGGTGATATGAAATTGCGTGACCGCGGCACAGATCATTTCCGCAATAGCCTATGGCGTCAGTCCCGCAATCCCATCTCACCAATCAGCCATTTGTGATGGCTGACGGTGATATGAAATTGCGTGACCGCGCCACAGATCATTTCCGCAATAGCCTATGGCGTCAGTTCCGCAATCCCATCTCACCAATCAGCCATCACAAATGAGTCGTTCTCCGCACCCTCTCATCGCGATCATCGGCCCAACCGCCAGTGGCAAGAGCGAACTAGCCCTTTCCCTGGCTGAAAACTTCAACGGCGAAATCGTCAACTACGACTCCGTCCAGGTCTACCGTCATCTCAACATCGGTAGTGCCAAACCCGCTGCAGAGGAGCGGGCCCGCGTTCCTCACCATCTCATCGATATCCGGGAACCGACGGAGGTCTACACCGCGGGTGACTATCAGCGGGAGGGACGTGGAGTATTGAATGACCTGAAGGAGCGGGGCAGGATTCCCATACTCGCCGGCGGCACCGGACTCTATCTCCGAGCCCTGATCGAGGGGCTTTTCAGCGGGCCGCAACGTTCGGAATCGTTGCGGGCAAGGCTGGAGGCAATTGCAGAGAAGAAGGGCCGGGAGTATCTGCATCGGCTGTTGACGCGCCTCGATCCGGACGCAGCGTCACGCATCATGCCGCGCGACAAGCCAAAGATCATTCGCGCGCTGGAGGTTTGTATCGAAACCGGCAAGCCCCTGACGCGGCATCTGGACGAGAAAGCGAGAGATCCGCTGACAGGCTTCGAAGTGCACTACGTGGGGCTCAATCCGCCGCGTGACGTGTTATATGCTCGCATCGACGATCGCGTTGTTAGAATGTTTAAGGCTGGATTCGCCAACGAGGTCCGGCAACTTCTTGCGAGCGGCGTTCCTCGGGATGCGAAAGCGTTTGAAGCAATCGGCTACAGGCACGTATTGTCTTATATCGACTCGTGTCACCGGCGGGATGAGACCATACGTATAATCCAGCGTGACACCCGACGGTACGCGAAACGCCAGTTGACGTGGTTTCGCAGGCAGGCGAACGTGACGTGGTTCGATGGACCGGGAGACAGTGACGAAATCAAGAAATTGGTCCACTCGTTGGTGAGACAACTTGTAACTTTTTAGGGAGTTCCTATCATGGAAAACAAAGCACCGGCTCAGAATATCCAGGATATCTATCTCAATACTGTTCGACGGGAAAAGCTGCCCGTCACCGTCTTCCTGATCAGCGGTGTGAAATTGATCGGAAAGATCAAAGGATTTGATAAGTACTCCGTCATACTCGAAGCGAACAATCAGGAGCAACTCATCTTCAAACACGCCATCTCGACGGTGACGACTGCAAAACAGCAGATGGCGCCGCCGCCACCGCCGCAGCCAGCGCCAGCCTCAACTTAACGTGGAAAACGCGATTCTTGTAGGCTGTCAATCGATCGATGAATTGCGCGAACTGGCCAGTTCGGCCGGCGCGCGAGTCATCGACGAGGTCGTTCAAAGCAGGCGCCGGCCCGATCCTGCGACGTACATCGGCAAGGGTAAAGTGGAAGAACTTCGCGATCAGATCCTCATTGAAGGCGTTGATCTCGTTATCGTCGATGATGAACTGTCGCCCAGCCAGCACAAGAATCTTGAAGAAATGCTCGACACCAAGGTGGTCGACCGCACGGGTCTCATCCTCGACATCTTTTCGCGGCGTGCCCGTACCAGGGAAGGCAAGCTTCAGGTCGAGCTGGCCCAGCTCAATTACCGGCTGACTCGATTGACGGGTTATCGGGACTACCTGTCGCGGCTTGGCGGCGGCATCGGAACAAGAGGTCCCGGCGAAACGAAACTGGAAATGGATCGACGACAGATTCGGCATCGCATCGCCACGCTGCGCCGTGACATCGAACAGGTCCGCAAACACCGGCAACTCCATCGGGAGCGGCGACGCCGGGATCAGTTGCCGCTCGTATCGCTGGTCGGATACACGAATGCCGGCAAGTCGACACTGTTTCGGGCTCTTTCAAAGGAAGATACACTCGTGTCGAGCCGTCTGTTTTCAACTCTCGACACGCTTGTCCGCCGGATTCAGCTTGGCGGCAACTTTCCGGTGCTGATTTCCGACACGGTCGGGTTCATTCGCAAGCTTCCTCATCTCCTTGTTTCCGCATTTCGCGCGACGCTGGAAGAAGTCGTCGAAGCCGATTTGATCCTTCACGTGATCGATGCGTCCGATCCGGATCACGAAGAGAAGAAAAGCGTCGTTCTGGATGTCCTGAGGGAAATCGGCGCGGGCGATCACCCGCGTTTGACGGTCTATAACAAATTGGACCTCTTGAACAACGACATCGATTTTCGTCCGTCCGAATCTGGTGCGTTGCTCGTATCCGCAGTAACGGGGAGAAATTTGGATCGCCTCGTCGACGAGATTGTTTCTGAAGTTGGAGAACGTGTCGGCTAAATGATCGCGGTTTTCATCGCCGGTCTTCTGTTACAGGCCGCTGCCATCCCGCCTCGGGCAGTCGCGGAGAACCCTGCCCTCTTGTCGCCTCTGCCGAAGAACGTCGAGAAGGATTACGACAAGCTGTGGTTGCGGTTTCGAGCCGGCAAAGACGACGCGAAACTCATGAAAGATGCCGACAAGCTTTTAAAGAAGAATCCAACCCAGGTCGCTTTGATTATTCTCGAGTCCTATCTGGACATTTACAACAATCGGCGCAGCGATGGTGAAGCGAAGCTCGAAAAAGCTTACGACATCGCGCCTTTCAACCGCATCGTCCTGTCCTACCTTTCAGAATTCGCTTTCTCTCGCGGCGAGTATGCGCGCGCGAGCGATCTGTACACGCGCTTGCTGGAAGTGGATCCTTCGAGAATCGATGTCGAACCGAAGAAGCAGAAGGCGCTCCTGGTAGCTACCGAGAACCTGATTCGCAACGCTTCAGACGCGGAAGCCTCGGATCATTTCGCCGACGCGGAGTTCCTTTACCAGCAAGCCCTTCGAATTGCGCCACGAGAACCCTCCCTGCATGAAAAGCTGGGCGAGCTGTTCGGTAAACAGAAGAAATGGGATCAGGCTCTTATCGAGTTCCAGAAGGAGCGAGAGTTCTCCGGTTCGCCCGCCGAGGCCGACACGAGGATTGCGGAAGCTCTTGCCAATCTCGGACGAACGGAAGAAGCACGCGTCATTCTGGAACGGCTGAAGAGGTCGGGAAATATGGACAACGCGCTGGAAGCCAAGGTTGCCGAACTGACCGATATCGGACGATGGGGGCAGGACATTAAAATCTTCCGTGAAATCCAGGAAGCACCCGAATTGTCTCGCGCGCAGGCCGCCGCAATGCTGGCGCGATACTTTCCGCAGATTGGGGAGTTCCGCCAAACGTCCCAGGTGATCACGGACGTTCAAGGCTCCTGGGCTCTCCCCGAAATCCTTGTCACCGTCGGTGTCGGTCTTTTCGATCTCCGGCCGAATCACTCATTTGATCCGTCCGCGGCGATCACACGGGTTGAATTTGCCGCCGCCGCCGCGCGGCTGGCGCGGTTGATTCGGGTGGCGGTTCCGCCAGCCCCTCCGGTTCCGGCGACGGACGTGGGCCCCAGCCACACGTTCTACCGCGAGGTTCAGGTGGTGCTGACTTTGGGTCTGATGGAGATTGATGATTCCGGCACGTTCAACGTCAACGGCACGGTGTCCGGTGAGAGTGCCGTCCGCGCGATCGAACAACTGCTGGCGCTTTCGCGCGGCTAGGTTTTCAAATCTGCTCGAGCCAGTGTTTCGCGGCAGCGTACTCCGCGAAACGGCGCTCATCATTTCTGAATTCCGGCGTGTGCACCAACACACGGCAGTCCTGAACGCGCGTGTTGTGTTTGATGTGAAGCATCTCGTGGTACATCACGTATTCGATGACATAACCCGGAACCCGGGGAGCGTCGAACACGCGACTGATAAAAATGGTGTCGTACGTCGCGTCGTACCGCCCGAGGATATGTCGGGATCTCTTCGCCGACCACGACAGACACGGTTTTGCGAGACCGCCGCCGAAGTACGATCGATTGATTCGCTCGAACAATTCCTCGAGATCGAAATGGCGGCCTCGCGCGTGCGTGACGCGTGTACCGCGTCCACGATCGTTCCGCGCAACCCGGGCGCGTTCCTGAATCTCGGTACGCAAAACAAATGCCCGATACGTCCGATGAATCGACGCATCGATTTTCTTGCCGTACAACTTCGCGAGCAGGATGACCGCCAGCGCCTGTTTCACATCCTGGGGCGCTTCCTCGAACAAATCGCTGACCCTCACTTTCAGCTGTCCCTCATTGAGTCGAGCGGTGTGATTGATGCCGGCAAACGGAAAGAACTCGACGTCGATCCGGGGGACCGGCGTGCGAGGCTTCAACTGGCGGTGAACGGAACAGAAGATGTGTTCGAAGTTTTCCTGCGGAATCAAAAAAGGTAGAACCAGCTGATGAGTATCCATCGACAACTATCGGGGAGGCTTCTTCTTCTGCTCCGTTTTCGGGACCTTCTTCAATGCGTCTTTAGCGCTCGCATTCGTATCTTTGGCTTTATCGATCGCGTCCCGAAGGGCGGCCTTTTCGGCATCCGTTTTGGGCTCGAATTTCTCGAGTAACGGCAGCGTCTCTCGCGAAAACTTCTCCAGGTCCTCGACTGCGCCTCGAACATCGAGTTTGCGGTCATAGTTGTCGTCGATGTTGCTCATGATTTCGTCGAGAGCTTCGATGTATCCGCGAATAAGTTCGGATCGGGTGAAGTCGTGAAGGTAGGCGAGATCATCGACGGGTGGTTTTATGGCCGGGCCTTTCGCGGGGCCGGCCTTCTTCTTTTCTTTGTCGTACTGTTCCTGCGCCTTCCGTTCCTTTTCTTGTTGTTTCTCACTCTTCTCGGCGACGCCGAGAATGATCAACCGCCGCTCCGCGAGATTGATATACACCGCAACGCGAAGGCCCAGTTCCTGCGCGTCCCTGACCAGATCGAGTTCATCTTCGGTGAAGTATTCCTTCGTGGAGGCTGTCGCACCGATCGCGAGCATCAGCGCGACAATAAGAACCTTAAAAATTGCTCGGCGCATTCTGACTCCCGAAAAGCGCTTTGAGAAGCTCTTCGCGCAGCCGTGTGGCTTCCTCTTTCGCCTTGTCGACAGGCCCTCGCTGATCGAAGGTCAACGCTCGCCCGACGTCCTCGAGCTGGTGGACCTGCTTCCGAAGAGCGATTTCCAACTCCCGGAACCCCTTGGGACTTTTATGCGCGTCCCGGCCCGTCTTCATCATCGTTTGATGCGCTTCTCGAATCGTGGACACGTACTCGTCGAGATGCTTGTCCAAAACTTCCGTGTCTCCGGATCTGGCGGCGTCGCGCGTCAAATCGAGCAGGATCTCGGAAATGACAATGTTCGACTTTGTCTTCGAAACAGGATCGTTGGTTCGCTTGAGCTTGTCCCTTTCCCGCTGCAGATCGACGAGCCGGTGGTTGGACTGGAGCAGAGGCGCGGAGCGTATCGCACACGAGTTGAGGGTGAGCAGGAGAACGACCGAGAAAAGGTATCTCATTCGGCCCCTATTATAGTTCAGAGGCCGATTTAGGGCTGCCTAATCCTCTTCGTGGACGCGTAGAGGCGTTAACACCCGTTTCAGGAACTGACCTGTCAGTGAGCCGGGATGCTCCGAAACTTGTTCCGGAGTGCCCACGCAAACAACGTTGCCGCCGGCGTCGCCTCCTTCGGGTCCGAGATCGATGAGCCAATCCGCGGCTTTGATCACGTCGAGATTGTGTTCGATGATCAGCACGGATCCTCCGGCATCGATCAACCGTTTGAATGCGACCAGAAGTTTGTTGATGTCGTCGAAATGCAATCCCGTCGTGGGTTCATCGAATATGAAAAGGGTGCGCTCGCTGGTTTCATGAGCGAGATAGGACGCGAGCTTAATGCGCTGCGCCTCGCCTCCGGAAAGCGTCGTCGCCGATTGACCGAGTCGAAGATAGCCGAGTCCGACCTCGTCCAGGACCTTCAGCTTTTTGGTGATCTTCGGCGCGTTTGAGAAGAACAGCAACGCCTCGCGCACGGTCATTTGAAGCACCTGGAAGATGTTCTTGCCTTTATAAAGAACCTCGAGAACGCTGTTCTTGTACCGTGTGCCTTTACATTCCTCACAGACGAGTTCAACGTCGGCTAGAAACTGCATCTCGACGGTGACGGTTCCGTCGCCCTGGCAAACCTCGCAACGGCCGCCCGGAATATTGAACGAGAAGCTTCCCGAGTTGTAGCCGCGGGCGGCGGCTTCGCGCGTCGAGGCGAAGACTTCGCGGATGTGATCGAACGCCTTGATGTAGGTGACGGGATTCGATCGAGGCGTGCGGCCGATCGGACTTTGGTCCACGAGGATGATGTCCGAAATCCACTTCGGACCGCTTTCGATGGTACCTGCACCTGGTCCGGGATCCGCGCCGATCAGGGCAGCGCGCATCGCTTCGAAAAGACACTCGTGGACCAGTGTCGACTTGCCGGATCCCGAGACACCGGTGATGCATGTCATGAGGCCGAGCGGAACATCCACATCAACGCCTTTCAAATTGTGCCTCGCCGCTTTCCGCAGCCGGAGCGCCTTCTGCCCGGGCTTACGGCGCTGTTTCGGCATGGATACTTTTAATTCACCGTTCAGATACTTCCCGGTCAGGGAACCGGTACAACCGGCCAGGCCATCGAGCCCGCCCTGATAAACGATGTGCCCTCCGTTTTCGCCGGCGCCGGGCCCAAGGTCGAGGACGTGGTCCGCGGCGCGAATCATTTCCGAATCATGTTCGACGACGAGAACCGTGTTGCCGATATCGCGAAGACGCTTCAGGATCTCGATCAAACGCTGGCCATCGCGCGGATGCAGTCCTATCGAGGGCTCATCCAAAACATACAAGGCTCCCACGAGCGATGATCCCAACGAGGTCGCCAGCTGGATCCGCTGCGCCTCTCCGCCCGAAAGCGTGGATGACAAACGGTCGAGCGTGAGGTACTGAAGGCCGACGTCGTTCAGAAACTTCAACCTCGATTGGATCTCCCAGAGAATGCGTTCGGCGATCTCCGCCTGCATGGGCGTGAGCTGCACATGAGCGAAGAAATCTGCGGATGCCTGTATCGTCATGCGGCAAACGTCGGCGATGTTTTTGCCGTTGATGTAAATGTCCCGCGCTTCGCGTCGAAGACGCGACCCGTCGCAGTCCGGGCAGACGGTGTAGCCGCGATACCGGCTCAGAAAGACCCTCACGTGGAGCTTGTACTTCTTGGTCTCGAGGAAATCGAAGAACTCCCGTATGGCATTCAGAACGTATCCGCGTTCGTCTGGCGTGAGCTGCCGGAAAGGCACATTCATTCGAATGATGGATCGAGCCTTCTTTTTGAAGTCGTTCAGATAAGCCCGGTATCGAGGCTTCGTCCATGGCTCAACGGCGCCATCCGTAATCGATTTGCTTTTGTCGGGCACCACAAGGTCGAGATCGAGATCGATCGTGTTTCCGAAACCCTGACAGCGGGGACACGCGCCGAACGGACTGTTGAAGGAAAAAAGCTTGGGTTCCGGATCTTCGTAGCGGATGCCGCAGGTTTTGCATTCGAACGCTTCGCTGAATCGCGTTCTCCGGCCTTCGACTGTTTCAAGGATCACTTCGCCGCTGCTTTCGCGGAAACAGATTTCGATCGAATCGATCAGCCTTTGACGGATGTCCGGAGCAATTTTCAGACGGTCGACCAGAACGAAGGCTGTCTCACTGAAATCGACGTCGAGCAGAGACTCCGGCTGCGAGTACTCGAAAACCCGGCCCTTCTGATAAACGCGATTGAAGCCGCGCCGTTTGAGTTCGCCGAGCGTCAGCGCGAGTTGATCGCCGGCCAGGTTTGATGGAATGGGAAAAAGAACGTACAAGCGCGTTTCCGCCGGCCATTGCAGCACTCGATCGGCAATCTGGTCAATGGTGTCCTTCTGCACGACCGTACCGCATTTGCGGCAGATCGTCGTTCCGGCGCGCGCGAAGAGCAGTCGTAGATAGTCGTAGATCTCGGTGGACGTGCCCACCGTCGAGCGTGGTGTTCTTGCGGTATTGCGCTGCCGGATAGCGATCGCTGGAGCAATTCCGGAGACCTCATCAATCTCCGGTTTCTCGATGCGCTCCAGAAACTGTCGCGCATATGCCGAGAGGGATTCGATATATCGCCGCTGTCCCTCGGCGTAAACCGTATCGAACGCGAGAGACGACTTACCCGAACCGCTGACACCTGTGACGATCGTCAGAGCGCTATGGGGGATTTCAAAGTCGACGTTCTTCAGGTTGTGTACGCGAACGCCGCGGACAACGATGCTGCTCTGCTCAGTGGGGTTCGACACGACGACCATAAACGGTCCATTATAGCAGGCACCGATTAGCCGATGATGTCCTTCAGATTCTCAGGCGTGATGGTTATCGATTTGACCTGACCGCCCTTTCCCAGAGACCGAACCTCGTGGTCGTTGACCTTCACGTTAACTCCGCCCGCGTTGCCGACCATCAGGTCAATAGAGTTCTGTGCGGTGTAGCGGCGCGTCGTACCGGGTTGCAGAACTTCGCCGGGATTCACGGCGGCGCCATCCGCCAGGACCTTCACCCAGGTTGCTTCACGAGCTTCAAGGACAAGCGCCAGGGCCTCCTTGGGATGTTCCGCCGTCGCCGGCGTTTGATCCGGGGCGGGAGAAGCTGCAACATCGGTGGATCCAGCGGCCGTCGCGCCTGGTAAAGGGGCCGCAGGTGTCTCCGGCGGTTTATCCGATGGCGGTGCGGGCTGAGCAGCCGCGCGAGGCGTTTGATCCGCAGTGACCGCCGGCGTGGATTGCCGCGTCGCAAAATAGAAAACGATTCCGATGATCACCCCGATCGCAATCGCAATGGGAAACAGTTTGCCGCCCGATTCCTGCGTCTTTGGCGTCGAGAGAGGAGTTTCCTGAATGACGGCGGGTGCGATGTAATTCGACATGCGGTCGAAACTGGCAACCACTTCGTCCGCGTTGAGACCGAGGCTTTCCGCATACGACCGAACGAATCCGCGACTGAAGATGCCTCCGGGCAAGCGTTCGAATTGTTCGCTCTCGATGGCCTCGAGGAAGCGGGTTCCAATCTTCGTCTTCGTGGCAACCTGTTCGAGTGTCAGGCCCCTCGACTCTCGAGCAGTCTTGAACGTAATGCCAAAGTCCGCCATATCTTCTAGATAGAGTGCATGATATGAGGCAGGCAGAAGTCAGTCAATTGCTTTTGCGAAATGATTCTGGTAGGTTCGAACACCGGTCACGAGGCAAGCTAACTTGAACGAAGCACTAGGGATGATCGAGACGCGAGGTTGGATCGGCGCGGTCGAGGCGGCCGATGCGATGTGCAAGACCGCGAATGTCGTGCTCATCGGTAAAGAATACCTTCTCAACGGCTACGTCGCGGTTCTGATACGCGGCGACGTCGGAAGCGTGAAAGCCGCGACCGAAGCGGGTTCCATCGCAGCTCGACGCGTGGGCGAACTCATCGCAGTCCACGTGATTCCTCGCCCATTCGAAGAGACCGACGCGAAAATCCTGAAATCCTGGTCCGGCGGGAAGCCGCCCGCTGGTGATTCAACGCCGGGATAGGCGCGCTTTAGATGGACAAAGATTTAGAGTCGATTCAGGAAGCTCGAACGCTTGCCGCCGCAGCCCACCAGGCATTCCAACAGTTCGAGAATTTCACTCCGGAACAAGTTGAGAACATTCTCGCGGAAATCTCCAAAGCCGGAATCGCGAATGCGGCGATGCTTGGGCGAATGGCGCACGAGGAGACCGGTTACGGAACGGCCGAGCACAAAACCTTGAAAAACCTTTTCTGCGCTCGAGACGTTTACGATGCGATCCAGCCGATGAAGACGATCGGGATCGTTAGTGAGGACAGGGAGAAAAAGATCTTTGAAGTGGCGAGCCCGATCGGTGTCATCGCCGCGATCATCCCGTCGACGAATCCGACATCGACCACAATCTACAAAGCGCTGATCGCTTTGAAGGGCCGCAACGTGATCGTCTTCAGCCCGCATCCGTCGGCCGTGCGATGCATCAGCGAGACCGCCCGATTTAAGAACGAAACCGGTTAACGAACCGGTGCCCCCCCCCGGGTAAACCCCCCCTCCCGGCGAAACTCCCCGACCCCCCAACCCAGCTCCTGATGGTGGAGTTTTGCCACCCTTCGACCTATCCACTACAGCAGCACGAGCCCCATGATCAGGTCGAACAGCGTGTGGAGAACTCCAAAATGCATACATGTAGAGAGTGGCTGCTGGTCAAGCGGGGTTGTCCCAAGCTGCTGCGGATTCCGCAATGGGCGCGATTTTCGCGGAGTGCGCGCGCGCTGGTTTCGAAAACTCGCGAGTGACGAGCGCCCAGCCCGGAGGATGGGTGAAGGCAGCCCGGTGCTTTCAGTGCTGGGTAAGCGGTCAATAACCAGCCGAGTCCGGCAGGACGACTGACGTTACGAGGGCTTCAGCCCGCCCAATCGTTTATGCTGTCTCCGCCATGTCAATACCAGTTCAGCAG
>CAZPBY010000074.1:0-32332 GCA_964584785.1 uncultured Solibacteraceae bacterium | reverse complement strand
CAAAACAGCCGTGAGGCTGAGGATCTCGGCGTCTTTCTCGTGAACCTGTGCCAGGACGCTGTCATAAGTCCGGGCTTTCTCCGCGACCGCAAGCCAGTCGACGCTATTCCGTTTAGCGTAAGCATCGAAGTCGCGTGCTGCCGCAACAGGGATTGCCCAAATCACGTCGTTAAACACAGTAATTCGGTGGCGATTGGCACAGGAACGCAGTGCGGTGAGCACCTCGTCGAAGGGCGGCCACTGTTGCGCTATTTCTAGCGACGGCGGAGGCGCGAGAAAGAGTCTGGCGTCGTCAATCGCAATTACAGAGCGATCGTCAAGCGGCCCGATCACTGCTAATTCCTCAAGCAGCGGACATTGGCCGGTCGCATCCGAGCTTCCCGAGTCGCACCAGTGAGCGTCCAGCCAGAACAAAACTGCTTCAAGCAAAACGCCTTCGGCCCGCAGATCGGATAAGACTTCAGGTGAGGAACCCAGACGGATGTCAATTTCCGGTCGGCCTGCAAAACGATTTCTAGCCTGCTCGTAAAGTACCGGATCGACCTCGATTGAATACGAGCGGCTGAACAGATGCGCAACTGTTGTCAATGAATCGCCCCGAAAAGTCCCCGTTTCGACGAAAACTTTGAAATGCAACAAGGCGTCAAGCGTGCTGACGGCGGTCGGGTCTATAGAGAAGGATACAGCACCCATCGAAATCCATTCTAACGCGGAAACGGGACGCATCAACGGTTGCGACAGACACTGAGATGCGATTCGGCATTCCTGATCTTTTTTCAATCAGGCGCTGTGCGGACTGCGATACATGCCTGACCGTGACTTTGACGCATATCGGGTGAAAACATGTTCTGGTTGGTTGCGGGCGGCAGGACGGTGACCGGTGTGGTATTGGATTAATTCGAACACACCGTTTAATATTTCCACTTTCACAAGCGGTCCTTGCGGCGCCTCGTGGAAGACATGGGCTTTACCACACTGTATCTGGAGACGAACTCCGGCCTTTTGGCTCTTGCTTTCCATCGGCGCAATGCGTGGCAGTGTTCTATGCGCTGTCCTCACAAGCGGTTGTCCGACCAACTGCAACCGGGAGTCCCACACCGTCTGAATCAAATGTTCTGGTTGGAACGGGAGGCGTGAAGGGAATTGCATCATAGGAGTGTTTGAACGCAGGGGATGATGATATGGAATTCTATCAGCAGGAAACGTTGCTCGCTGCGCTACTACAAATCTGTCAGCATCTCGGAAACAAAGTCGCAATTGACGTAGGAGCTGAGAAGGGCAGCTTCACCGCGGAGTTCCTGAGGGTTGGCTGCACGCAGGTTTATGCCTTTGAACCCTGGCCGCCGAATGCGCATGAGCTGAGACGGCAGTTTCAGTCGATCCCGGAGGTCCAGATATTTGAAGTGGCGGTCGGCGTGAAGGACGAATCGGCGACACTGCATGTAGCTGAAGATTCTTCAGGGCAAGCGCTAAGCTACTACCATTCGTTGGAACACTTCAGCGATACACCTGAGGTTCGCTGGAGCCGTCACATCTCAGTGCCGTGCCGCTCTCTCGGCTCTTTGGTTCATGAGGGAGCAATTCCATCGGAAGTAGGCATCCTAAAGATTGATACCGAAGGTCACGACTTCGCGGTTTTGCGAGGGATGGGAGGTCTGGTAAGCGATGTGATCGTGATCGAATGCTGGGATGAACTTCCGGAGATTATCGGTTCATGCCCATATCGCTTATCCGAAGTGGCGCAATGGCTGAGGGAACTCGGCTTTCGGAACTTCGCATTTTTCAAGCGTCATGATGAGTTCGAAGCGGTCCAAATCAATAACGCCCAAACGAGGCACGGCGACTGGGGAAACGTACTGTTTCTGCATGATCGCGTTTTCGACCAATTGGCGCCATTGATCTACGACGCGGCTGCGACGGCGCAGACCGCTCTAATGGATCGCGCACTTTACTTCCGTCGCGAATGCCAGCAGCGATTGGCGGTTATCGAAGAACTGGATAGAGAATGCAGAGCCAGGTTAAGAGTCATCGAAGAATTGGACAAAGAACGCAGAAATCGTTCGATCTGAAAAAGCGATCGTCAGAAGACGATTACCCATATCGGAGTGCACCGGCTTGCCACATTAATTCCATGACACGTACCCTCAGGGCATATAGGACGGTATGGAGAGCAATGTCCTCGGGAGCAGGGGCAAAACCCAGATACTTCGTCCGCAGCCTCTGCATTTCACGGAACCCCAAATCGTGGATTTCTGATGATGTCTTTTGAGAAGCGTGGACCCGGAAGGCGCCCATGAAACAGGGAAGTCTGACCATCCTCGCTCCCGCCTCGCGAAAGCGCAGCAAAAGCTCCCAATCCATCGCGAAGGAAAACGATTCGTCGATTGACCGTCCGCATCGTTTCCATAAGGTTTGCCGCCAGAACATCGTTTCCTGTGGTATTAAGTCGATCCAGCTCAGAATCCGGTCGTTGTGGGGCGGCAAAATCCAGCGCCCAATTTCATGCCGTTGGTCGTCGATGAGTATCCTCTGGCCGTAAACAAGATCGACGCCGGCATGAGCGTCGAAATAGGAAGCCACGCGTGCGAGAGTTCCCGGAAGCAGAAGATCATCGGAATTGAGCCAGGCCAGCACGTCGCCGCTGATGTAAGAAAACCCTTTGTTCAATGCTTGTCCCTGCCCACTGTCCGGCTCGCTGCACCACCAGGAAAGGCGATCAGCATACCGATGGATGATCTGCACAGAATCGTCAGTTGAACCGCCGTCAACGACCACGAGTTCGAGCCGAGGGTAGTCCTGGTCCAGGATGCTCTGCAATGCCTGCTCCAGATATCCGCCCTGATTGAACGAGGGCACAACAATGGAAATGAGCGGCGGTGATGTGGGTAAATTGTGCTTCAACGGCAGACGGTCAACTGCAAGCGGTCGCGTTGGCAGCCCGGGTCCGGGCTTCTTGCCCTGACCCAGCTTCATGAATGCCGGCTGCAGAAAACGGGTCCTGCGCTGCGCAAATCGAAGCAGCGGAGATAACACTCTCATCGTAATCCCCTCGATTTTGCAAGGATCTCTAGCCGGCTGGAATCGGGCACAGGATACATGCCGGGCATGATGTACAAGGCGTTACACCGCTTCATCGGTTCGGTCGACATATTTCGAGCGGCTCAGCTTATCAAAGAACGACGGGCTTGGTGGCCTAACGTCAGGGCCTCACGTCTCGTAAGCTAAAAGAACGAGAAACTCGGGCAGGACTGGAATCATCTTGATTTAACGAGCTGACGCACTACGCAAAGACAAAGACCGCAAACTTGACAAACGGTTGAAAATCCGAATGCTCGATGGACACAATGTTGATGAACACGGACTTTCGAAATGAGAGGTAAGACAGTTTGCTGGCACTGGCATTGACAATCACCGTTTTTTTGTTCTGGTTTGCGATCGGGCTGCCGCTGGTTTGGGGTTTCTACTCTCGCCGAAACCTCCTGCAGAGCGCTTTACTGGCGCCGGCGATTGGCATGGTGGTCACGGCTCTGTTGGTTATATGGGCCAGCTGTTTCGGTTTCCCGATTCGTTACGGCGGGCCTGTAACGAGTGGCATAATGGTGATAGTTTCCAGCTGGCTTCTTTACTACAAGCGGCCGGTGGTTCCTCTCCGGCGGTTAGTACCATTTGGCATTGTCCTTTTGAGTATCGCTGTTACCGTCGGCTTACCTTTCCTTCGATTTGGCTTCAACTGGATCAGTTATGGCAATGACGACATGGCGAATTACACGCTCGGCGCCAGGTTGTTTCTCAACCATGGAGAGTTTGAAATTCCAGACGCACAGGCGATTGTAAACGATCGGGATGCGAGCCTTCTTTACTGGCGATTCTACATTCCAGGTGCGATCCGACACGGAGTGGAAGAATTGCTGGCATGGCTTTCGAGCGTCACTGGTCTAACTACGCTTGAGGCGTTTATGCCTTTGATACTGGCTTTCCACCTCGTGTTGGTAACGTCCACTGCAGCACTCGTGCTGCAAGGCAGGAAACAACGCAGAGCCGCGTTGGTTACTGCGATCGCTCTTGGTTTTTCAGCTTTGACGGTTCTCGGAACAATGTATCAGTTGCTTGGGCAAGTGGCGGGATTAGCGGTTCTGGCGGCGGCATGCGCCGTCCTGCTTCGTAAGAAACCCCGCACGCTATCCGAATCCCTGATCGCCGGACTGTTACTGGGTGGAGCGGGAGCGTTGTACCCGGAGATCCTCCCCTTCGTTGCTCTTTCATACCTGGTGTACCACTCGATACTTCTGTTTCGCAGGAAATTGAAGTTCAAGACGATTGCAGTGTCGCTCTCTTTCGCTGCGCTGTTTGCCGCAGCTTTCCTGAACGTGACGATTTTGGTGGCAGCGTCGACAGTTCTTAATCAAGTGGTTACTGGTACGACAAGTATGAACGCGGCCGGAGCATCGGTGTTTCCTTACTACCTCACTCCCGCCGGATTTGCGTACTTATGGGGACTTCGGGCTATCGGGCAGCGTGAAATCGGGTATCTGCTGGATCTTGAAATCGTTGTTGGCGGCCTTCTCCTTCTTATCGTGATGGTGGCTGCCTTGCGATATGTGTGGTCCGGATCCGCGGTCGCTGCAGTTTTGATAGTCATGTTTATTACTTGTGTCGAGCTTTTCAGATTACGAGTTGATTTTGGGCTCTACAAAATCGCGATGTATTTGCAGCCATTCCTGTTGGGTACGTTGAGTGTGTTGATCACAAGCGCGTTGACCGCCTCCCGTCCTTTTGTCTTGAGGCTATTCGTCGTGGCTACGGTGGGCACTCTCATCTGCGGGGCGGCACAGACCGAAGCGCGTTACATACTCTTGAGTTTCGGTGACAAGATCGGCGCTTTCGTGGAAGTCCCCTACGCGTCAAGAGACGGATTGGCTACTCAATTGAGCGAACTGAGTCGCCAAAACGGCGCTATGGTTTCGGATACCCAAAACCCTACGCTGGGAAAGCTGGAGTCTCTGTACCATGGGTCCGTTTATTTCACTGTCAAGGATTTCTTCGTGTTAGTTGCCAGTGGGGTACCGAGAGTCACGGCTTTGAACTTGTACTGGAAGAATTATGAACCCATCGTTCGTCATGTTGAAGCTGAACGAAATTCGCATTTTGACGTGAAGTATTTCGACATGAACGAGACGAAAGAATCGGAACTGCCTTCGCAAAATCGCTTTGCCACGCGTCGTGACCTTTGGACGTATCGCGACCTGCACGTACTTACTAGTGGATCGAGAGTGACCGTACTCAATCGAAACCTAAGCTCCTTCAAAGAACCTCTCGTCCGGATCGCCGACCGAAACAAGGAAAAAAACCGGCTGATGTTTGTTGATTCCGAGTTTGGTGCCGCTTACGGATCATCGACCAAGAGTGCGGAGGGTAAGGTTTCAATTTATCCCGTGGAATCCGACTATTTTTATAAAGATGGTGCGATGGCGGGTTTGGGCCGCATCGCGTTGTTCGGAATTCTCAATCCTTCCTCGCATGTTTGTATGGAAGTGGAATATACGGCCTCGCTCAACGGGGACAAGGCGAATCGGATTCCGCCGCTGAATGTAGTCGGCGATCGACGCCTTCCCTTTCCTGCCGAAGGACGTGGATCCGGCCGTTTGTTTTCGCCCTGCGTTCCGCCGCAATTGATCGACGGCTGGAATTACGTGGCGCTCGATATGGGGACGTGGGGCTTGATCTTCCCACAGACTCGCAGCCGAATCATGAGCTTGTGGGGACAGGACGTGTTAACCGATAGCAGAAGAATCGTTGGATTCGCTCGGAATATTTCCCTGGTGTCGGAAGAAGAGTATGCCGCGCTTGAACGGCCGAGTGCTGTCCAATGGTTTCCGGACGATCTGGCCAGGCCGGCCCTTGAATACAGTGGAATCTACGAAGACGGTTGGATTGCCGAATCGGGCTACGTCGTGCTCCGCCAGAGCGATGGCGCCCACCCGCTGGTCGTGTCGTTGGCGATTCCGGTTCTAGACGGAAAGCGTGTAGCCTCCTGGTGCGTGCTTGAAGTCGACGGAAGAGAAGTGGCACGGCAGTCGATAACATCGGATGCCGTATCCTTCAAGGTCGCAGTTGACAAGATCGGCGATCATCGCATCCGGTTGCGATTTGATCGCGCCGCCAGTCTAGCTGATCCGGACGGCCGGCCGGTGTCCGCTCACATCAACTACGCCGGTTTTCGGGCGCCGTAGTCATTCGATCTTAAGAATCCGGAAATTGAGTACCCGTGGATCGGAGGCTGTGCGGTTACCTCCGGTATCGACGTGAAGACGAAATTCATTCATTGCTTTCGGATCCGTCGGAAGATGGAACTCCGCTGTTACGCGGCCGCGAATGAACTGAGCTGCAACCAATTGTCCCTGCCGGTCGAGGACCTTAAGCACACAGCCGTTGTCGCCGACACCCGGCCCTGCCTCGACCAGGACAGTAAGCCGGACGCTGGGTTCTTCCTGTGTTTGGACCTTGATGTACGCGTCGTTCTCCACCCACCGGAAGGTCTCACCGCCGAAAGACTCGACACCTCCCCATCCGTTTCCCAAACGGATACGCGCGCTCAAAGAGATTTCCGGTGGTCCCGTGCGATGAAATTCAAAACCCATCGCGGTCAACCGCGCAGCCACAAGGCGCCCATCTCCCGGCAGCATCTGCGAGTGACTGAAGGCCAGCGTCACCTTCCTTGTGCCGGCTCCTGAAGGAACTGGTGTGGATATTTCAAAGTCTCCCGGCGTCAAAGCATGACTAACTGCTTCGCGACCATCGATCGAGATCGACAGTTCAGTTTGAAATTCCTCCGCTCCGGCCTTCGGCACAGAACCGCGAATCGAAAGGAAAGCCGCGCCGGCAGGCTGCTGGAGAATGCACGAGGCGTTTTCGCCGATCCAGCCGTCAGGATAGATCCCGCGAACCTCCAGGAGCGGATTGGACAACTCTCCGATACTCTCAACCTTCGACGGAAGGTTTGGATTGCACCCGCAAAGGCAGTGGAGAAAAAGCAGAATCAGGAGCAGACGGATTTGAGCCGGATTCACAACGTTCAATCAGGCTCCAGCCTTTGCGAAGTACGGCTGCGGTTTAGGCTCGTTCGCGTTATTCACGGATCTGTGGATCGAGATGACCTTATACGCGAGACGGCGGGAATCGCTCAAGGCGGCGATCGAACGCGCCGCGGTTGTTTTCACGACCAGTGCGCGCTTCTGAAACTCTTCCGGAATCTCCACTACCAGTTGAAACGGACCTGATTGAACGTCAAAGTCGCCCATCACTCGGCCATTCACACGAACACGCAGTTTTTGCCCGCGCAATCGTTTCCAGTCGGGCAATTCTCCCTCAATCACCAACGGTCCGTTGCCGGTGGGCAGCATATATTCAAGGCTGCGGCCTGCCCAGCCATCGGAATAAAGTCCTTGGGCGTGCCGCACGGTGTTGCCGATCAGCCACAACGACGGGTATCGGATCATTTGCTGTAACAACTTTGCAATGGGTCTGAAGGTGGGCAGATTGCGTTCTACAGTATCGCACCAGATTCGATGATGGGTGTCGAGGCCATAGACCACATAACCCGGCGGTAAAGCCATTCCCGTATAGTGACGGAGCATTCCGCGCAATTCACGTATTCGTTTAGAGCCGCCGGCAAATGTTTTGGCGGCGGCATACTCGCGCAAACACCCCATGTATTCCGGTATGTAATGAAGACGATACTTCATACCGACACGAATGAGGATGTCCCAGTCCATGACATAGTGCAGGTCCTCGTTAAGGTAGCCTACGTCATCCAAAACTTCTTTCCGGAAAGCAACGGTCTGCTGAAGAATGTAATCCGACAGGTGAACGAGCTTCCACAAATTGAAGGGTTCCGTGAAGGGAAACCGCGACACGACACGTCCTTCCCGATCAATCTGGTAACCTTCACCGTAAACGGCGCCTGCGTCCGGATTTTTCCTGAAACCGTCCACCGCGGTTCGAATCATTCCCGGCAGGTAGAGATCGTCGGAGTTGAGCCAGGCGAATATCTCGCCGCGCGCCCGGCGAAAACCCTTGTTGATGGCGTGCGCCTGCCCTCGATCACGCTCTGAAATGAACGTCAAGCGGCTTGCGTAGTCTTTCACGACCGCGGCTGTTTCATCCGTTGACCCGCCATCCATGATCACATACTCGAGATTCGGGTAGTCCTGATTGAGTACGCTTTCGATCGTAGCTCGGATGAACTGGCCCTGGTTGAAAGACGGAGTTATGACGCTAACCAGTGGAGTCGAGCTCAGATTGAACATGCGAGCCGAAAAGCATAAGTGCGGTCGACTTGCATGTCAAACTTTCGTGATGCCAGTGCTTATTTGAACGCGGTATCCGCCAGACAGGCGGTCAGTAGGCGGTCACACGTTGCTCGTACAGGTCCAGGATCGCATTGACTTCTCCTTCAGCGATCAGGTTTCCATGGTCGAGCCAAACGGCGCGTGAGCACATTTGACGGAGGGTGGATGACGAGTGCGACACCAGCAGGAGTGTATGACCGCTTCGTCGGAAACCGATGATTCTGTCAAAGCACTTTTGTTGAAACGCCTGATCGCCAACACCCAGGACTTCGTCGACCACCAGTATGTCGGGATCCAGGTGCATGGCGATCGAAAAAGCCAGGCGCATGACCATGCCCGTGGAATATGTGCGTAAAGGTTCGTCGATGAAATCGGCGAGCTCAGAGAATTCCACAATGGAATCGAACAGTTCGTCCGTTCTTTGACGGCTCAACCCAATTAGCGAGGCGTTCAGGCGCAGGTTCTCGACGCCGGTCAGGTCAAAGTGAAAGCCCGATCCCAGGTCGAGGAGCGGGGCGACTCGTCCGTGAACTTCGACCGTGCCGGCGTCGGGCACGGTCAGTCCGCAGATCAGGCTCAACAATGTGCTCTTGCCCGAACCGTTGGAACCAACGATGGCGACCGACTCACCCTGTTGTATGTCGAAAGAGACGTTCTTCAAGGCGTAAAAACGATTCCGTTGGTTATCTCGTGCCGTCCAGGAGCGCAACTTCTCCCGTAGCAGTGCTCGCCCCTGATGCGGGAAGCCTTTGGCGACGTTACTCAGTGAGATCGCTTTCATACTTACAGGTAGTCGTAGAATCGACGCTTTGCCCGATGAAACACAAACCAGCCCGATAAGAATACGAGCAACGAGCTCAAAGCAAGCTTTATGAGTAATGATGCGGCCGGCGCCGTATCTTCGATCAGGATCATCCGCAGCGCGAAGACGATGGCGGCCATCGGATTGAACTGGTACACGTTCTGGTATGCGACCGGAATCATGCCGAAAGAATAGAAGATAGGAACGAGCCAGAATAAGACAGTGCAGCTCGCTTCCACAATGTAACGCATGTCCCGGATATAAACGTTGAGCGCGCTGCAGAGCAGGACAAGTCCGCAAACCAGCACGATCTCAAACCCCCACACGTATGGGAGCCAGATCCAGTGTCGATTAATTCCGGAGCCGAGCAGCAACACGAGTATCAGCAGTAGTCCGATCTGAATGACGAAGTGGAGGCAGTTCGACAACACGCTGGCGATGGGAATGATCTCTTTCGGTAATGGCGTCCGCTTGATGAGTCCTGAATTCTCCAAAATGCAATTCGTTCCGGTCGCCCAGGTGATCGTCAGGAAGTTGAACGGGATTAGGCCGCAAAGCAGGAAGATCGGGTAGCTTCCACCCTGTGGAGTGGAGAAGATCTTCGTAAAGATGAAAGTGAGAACCGTCATCAATACGAGAGGATTCAGCAGAGACCAGAAAATGCCCAAAGACATGTTGCGGTAGCGGACTCTGAAATCCTTGGCGATTAGATTTCTCAGACTGAATCCATAGTCGCCGTGCCACTCCGTCATCCGTCGCTCCCTGGTTTGATCGTGTTCATCTTACAGAAATCGGCCGCGTCTCAACACGCTTGAGTATTCCGGCCTCGGAGCGTAAATTAGCAATTCCAGCCATGAAACTGCTGCCATTCATCATTCGAAACGCGCTGCGTAATAAACGTCGGACCATACTGACCGTGCTGAGCATTGGAATGTCGTTGTTTCTGATCAGTACGCTCAGGACACTATTGATGTCGCTCGAAGCGGCGCCGATAACGCCGGAATCGGCAAAGCGCGTTATTGTACGTCATCAGACGTCGCTCGGTAACGTGATGCCGATTGCCTATCGCGAGAGGATCGCGCAGGTACCGGGTGTGGAGAGTGTCGTCGCGACGCAGTGGTTTGGCGGCGAGTACAAAGATCCCTCACTGTTCTTCGCGCAATTTGCGGTCGATGCGCCGAAGTTTTTTGAAGTTTATCCGGACTTCAAACTGGAATCTCCCGAACAAAAGGACGCATTCATCAACGACCGGACCGGCTCGCTCGTCGGTGTGAAACTGGTCAAACGATTCGGTTGGAAGCTGGGCGACCGGATTACGCTCAAGGGGCTTATTTTCCCATTCAACGTGGAGACGACGATTCGCGGTGTTGTCGACGGCGGCGGCAGCGAAGTGACGATGTATTTCCACTACGACTATTTCAACGAATTGTTCGGCAATCCCTTTAATCAAGTCGGCACGTTTACGGTGAGGGCGAAGTCTGCGGACGATCTGCCCGCGATTTCCGAAGCCGTCGATACGATGTTTCAAAACAGCACTGCGCCGACCAAGACGGAAACGGAGCAGGCCTTCATCCTTGGTTTTGCGTCGATGTGGGGCGATGTCCGCACACTGATCGTGAGCATTTCGACGATCGTGCTCTTCACCGTGGTGCTCGTGGCCGCCAACACGATGGCGATGTCCATTCGCGAGCGCACCGGTGAAATCGCCATTCTCAAGACTCTCGGTTTTTCTCCCGGTTCCGTGCTTTCCATGATCATCTTCGAGTCCATTGTGATTGCGGCCGCGGGCGGTGCCGGCGGCGCGCTGTTCGCAAAACTGCTATTCGGATCGGTCGACATGCAGATGGTGTCGGGCGGTTTTCTGCAGAACTTCCACGTCGCGAACAGCACGATACTGTTGTCGCTCGGTATCGCGCTCATCGTTGCATTCGCCAGCACATCGTTACCTGCCTGGAACGCGTCGCGCATACCCATTGCGGAAGCCGTGCGGCGGCGCGGGGAGTAAGTTTCGGTTGATTCCCATCAAATACAACCTGCGTAGTTTGATCGTCCGCCGTGTGGGCACGACCATGACCATTTTTGGTGTCGCCCTGACGGTCGCGGTGTTTGTCTCGATTCTCGCGATGGTCCATGGAATCGAGAGCGTCTTCGTCGATACGGGTGAGCCGACGAACCTGCTGATCCTGCGACAGGGTTCGCAGGCAGAAACCAACAGCTTTTTTGATCGCGACATCAAAGGCATTGTCGAGACGATGGATGGTGTTGCGGCCGTCGCCGGCGAAGAGATCGTCTTGATCAATCAGGGACGCACCGGCGGCGGCGCCACGAACGTCATTGTCCGGGGCATCTCCGATAAATCGCTGGAATTGCGGCCGAGCATCAAACTGGCGGACGGACGGATGTTCCGTCCGGGCCTGCGCGAGGTGGTCATCAGCAAGACGCTGTCGGGGAAGTTCAAGGACACCCATCTCGGCGACAAAATCAAAATAGGGCGGACGACCTGGGACGTGGTCGGCTTGATGGACACGTCGCGGACCGCGTACGACTCGGAGATCTGGGCGGATTACAACGAGGTGGCGCAGGAGTTCAATCGTCCCATCTACAGCTCGCTGCTTGTTCGCGTGGCGGACCGGTCGGTGATTCCGGCCGTCAAGGATCGGCTCGCCAACGATCGTCGCGTGAAGCTCGACGTTTTCACGCAGAAGGAATACTTCGCCTCTCAAACGAGCACCGCTATACCGATCAAGGTTCTGGCTTATGTGATCGCGATCATCATGTCGGTCGGTTCGTGTTTCGCGGTGATGAACACGATGTATGCCGCCACGGCGTACCGCACGCGTGAAATTGCAACGCTGCGCGTGCTCGGTTACAAGCGGCGAACCATACTGGCCTCGTTCATGCTCGAGTCGCTGTTGCTATCGGTGCTCGGCGGCATCGTGGGTTGCCTGCTCGCGCTTCCCGTGAATGGAATCACGACGGGGACGATGAATTTTGCGACTTTTTCGGAAGTGGTGTTTCAGTTTCGAATTACCCCGCAACTGATGATGCAGGCCATCGTCTTCGCCGGCGTCATGGGAACCCTGGGCGGTATTCTTCCTGCCCGGTTTGCCGCTCGTACCCAAATCATTCGCGCGCTGCGGACGGAAGTGTGAGATCGTCCACGAAGCCCGTCGCTGCGCTCCGGGTTCTGCACTGGATACCGCTATCGAAAGCAGCGGTCAGAACCCGGAGCGCAGCGACGGGCTTCGTGGACGATGTAGCGGATTATGGATAACCTTTCCAACGAGCTGAATAAGCTCAAGATTGATAAGAGCCAGCGGATTGAGTCGCGGCAGATGAGTGCCGCGCTGAAGTACCCGCTGATTCTCGTCATTCTGGCCATTCTCCTGTTTCTGACATTCCGTCTTTATGAACGCGTGAACGCCGCGGTTGCGGTGGATACGGTTCGACCACGCGTCGAACGTTCGTCGGACGCGGCGGTCCTGGTCGCGACCGGCTACGTTGTGGCACATCACAAAATTCAGGTTGGGTCGAAAATCATGGGGCGCGTCGCCTGGATCGGCGTTGAGAAGGGCAATCGCGTCCAGAAGGATCAACTCATCGCGCGGCTCGAGGATCGCGAATACCGTGCGCAGTTCGACCAGGCAAAGGCGGCGTACGAAGCCACGCAGGCTCGACTCAGCGAACTCGAACGCGGGTCGCGTCCCGAAGAGATCGACCGCGCGAAACATGAAGTTGAGCGAGCCGAAGCGCAGCTGCGCACGGACGAAGCCCAGCTTCGAAGAATTGAAAACCTGGTGAAAGAAGGCGTCAGCCCCGCGCAATCGCTCGATGATGCCCGCGGCCGCTTTGAAACGTCGCGCGCGAGTCTGGCGTCGCTTCAGAAGTCCTACGATTTGACTCGAATCGGACCACGTCAGGAACAGATCGAGAACGCCCGCTCGGAAACCGCTCGCGCGAAAGCAGCGATGGATTATGCCAAGACGATTCTCGACGCGACGGAGATTCGTGTCCCGATCGCCGGAACTATTCTCGAGCGCAATGTCGAGCAGGGAGAGATGGTGACCACGTCGTTCGTGGGCCAGACCGGCGCGAAAGGTTTTGTCGTCACGCTGGCCGATCTGAGCGACATTCAGGTGGAGTTGGACATCAATCAAAACGACTTCAACCGTGTCGGGCCATCGCAACCGTGCACGGCCGTCACGGACGCTTTTCCGGACCGTAATTACAAATGCCGTGTCGATGAGATTTCGCCCGAAGCGAACAGGCAGAAGGCCACGGTCCAGGTGAAGGTGAAATTCCTCGAACCGGACGAGTTCATCAAGCCCGAAATGAACGCGCGGGTCACCTTCCTGGCTCCAGCCTCGGACAAGACGGAGAAAAAGCAGGAGACCACGATGTTCATCGTGCCCAAGCGCGCGGTGATCGACCGTCAAAGTGGAAAGGCCGTGCTCGTCATCGGCGACGGTAAAGTGCAGTCGAAACCAATCACGATCGATAAAGAAATTGGGACGGAGGTTTTTGTGTCGCAGGGGTTGACGGGAAGCGAATCGATCATCGTCGGCGACCAGCTGCCTCAGTTGAAAGTGGGCGACAAGGTCGTCAGTAGATAGGAGCGGAATGGTCGCAGTCGAGATTCGTAACGTTTCGAAAATTTTCAAACGCGAGGCCGCGCAGGTCGTCGCTCTTCAGGATGTGAATCTGGATATCGATGCTGGCGGTTTTTTATGCCTGATGGGACCGTCGGGATCGGGGAAGTCGACGCTGTTGAATCTGATCGCCGGCATCGATCGTCCGAGCGGCGGCAAGATTGTGGTCAACGGCGAGAACATCGCCGAGAAATCGGAAACGCAGCTTGCCGTGTGGCGCAATCACACGATCGGATTTGTGTTTCAAACGTTCAATCTCATCCCCGTGCTGACCGCTTTCGAAAACGTCGAACTGCCGCTGCTTTTGACGAAGCTTGGGAAAGCCGAACGCAGGCAGCATGTCGAAACGGCTCTCACGCTGGTGGGATTGAAAGACCGGTTGACTCATTATCCGCGCCAGCTGTCGGGCGGTCAGGAACAGCGCGTTGCCATTGCGCGCGCAATCGTGACGGATCCGACGTTGATCCTCGCCGACGAGCCGACGGGCGATCTCGACGCTCAATCCGCCGAAGAAGTTCTCGCGATTCTGGAAAGACTCAATCGCGAATTCAAAAAAACCGTCGTGATGGTGACGCACGACCAACGCGCTGCGCGTCACGCCAGTGTGACGCGCCATTTGGATAAAGGAATACTTTTGCCTGAAGGGGTTACTGCAGGCTAGAGCGTTTGGCAGGTTTGGTCGTGTCTCCGTGGTAACCTACTCGCTTTACCGGAGGACCGATAAATGCTTAAACAAATAATTGCCCCGGCGATGGTGATCGCGATGTTTGCCGGCTTTGCCGCCGCGCAGTCGAAAAAGATGGCGGTCGTCAATGGCGACGTTGTTACCGAAGAACAGTTGAAGAAGGCGGCGGCCGAGGATCTGCAAAACCTCGAAACGCGCAAAACGCAGGCTGCGATCGGATTCCAGCGGGATGAACAGTCGATCTACGAGAAGGCTCTCGATACCATCGTCGAGAACAAGCTGATCGAAGCCGAAGCGAAGAAGCGCAATGTCACGTCGGAGTTGCTCATCACGCAGGAAGTCGACAGCAAGGTGACCTACGTCTCCGACCAGGACGTGAACGCGTTTTACGAGGCCAACAAGGCGAGAATCAACATCAGCGGCGCCGAAGCTCAGCGGCAGATCCGGGCATATCTGATGGAGCAGCGCCGCGACACGGCGTACCAGACATTCATCGGCAAGCTCAAGAACGATTACAAGGTGGAAACGTTTCTCGAACCTTTACGGATCGACGTCGCGACCCAGGGATTCCCGGCGAAAGGTTCGGCAAGCGCGCCGGTAACCATCGTGGAGTTTTCGGACTTCGAGTGCCCGTATTGCGCCGGACTGTTTCCGACGTTGAAACAGATCGAAGCGAAGTACTCCGACAAGATTCGAGTCGTTTTCCGCCAGTTTCCCCTCAACAGCCTTCATCCCCACGCCCAGAAAGCGGCGGAGGCTTCGTTGTGCGCGAATGAGCAGCAGAAGTTTTGGGAGATGCACGATGCGATGTTCCAGGACAACCGGAATCTGGAAATCGACGCCTTAAAGCAGAAGGCATCCACGCTCAAGCTCGATATGACGGCTTTCAACAGCTGTCTCGATACATCGAAGTACGCGGAGAGAATCAAGAGTGAACTCTCGGACGGCGTTAAAGCGGGCGTGACCGGAACGCCGGCGATGTTCGTCAACGGACGGTTCATCAACGGCAACGTGCCCTACGCCGAGATATCCAAAGTCATCGACGAGGAACTTCAACGCAAGAGGTAATTCCGGGGACGCACACCTGAACTGCGGTGTGCGTCCCCAAATCTGCTCGTCATTTCGGTGGGAGCGTCGGGACGTAATGCGGAACCACGTACGCAAACATCATTGAGATGAGTCCCATCACCACCATCAGCAGGATGCTGTGTTTGATCGTGAACCGGAACAGGCGGCTTTCGTCCGCGGACGTCATTCCCGTCGCCGCCACCGCCACGGCGATGCTCTGAATTGAAATCATCTTTCCCATCACACCCGCCGCTGAATTCACCGATGCCATCAATATCGGATTGAGGCGGAGCGCGTTGGCCGTGACGACCTGAAGATTTCCAAACAATGCGTTGGCGGATGTGTCGCTGCCGGTCAGGAACACGCCAAGCCAGCCTACAAACGCGCTGAAGAAGGGAAACGCGGAGCCGCTGGCGGCGAGAGCGAGTCCCAGCGTCGAGGTCATACCGGAGTAGTTCATCAAGTACGCGAGGCCCAGCATCGATGCAATCGTCAGCATCGCCAACTTGAGTTGCTTGAACGTCGCCATGTAGATTCCGCCGAATTTACGGGGCCCGACGCCCAGGAACAATGCGGCGGCAATGGTTGCCAGCAGACAGGCGGTACCTGAAGCGGTCAACCAGTTCAGCTCAAAGAGGGCAGCGTAAGGCGTCTTTTTCGGCACCACAGGAGGGACCTGCGTGATCAGGTTGTGCAGTCGCGGCACGGCGATGCGATTGAGGCGAGCGGCCGCGGTCGGATGCGTTACCGGTTCGGCGCGAACAGAGTCCGGCAGGAAGCCATCGGTCCATGTGTTGATCTTCGCCTTGATCCCGGGCTGGCCAACCGTCAGAACCGCGACGACGAGCAGCATATACGGCAGCCACGCCATAAAAACCTGTCCGGCCGAACGCTTGTGTGAATCGGCAGTGACGGGCTTGTCGCCTTCAAGCCGCACGATCTCTTTCGGCTTCCAGAATTTCAGGACGAGCGTCATGACACCGATACAGGTGAGCGAGCTCATGATGTCCGTGAGCTCCGGTCCCAGATTATTCGAGACATAAAACTGCATGCCGGCAAACGAAAGCCCGCAGGCGATGATCGCCGGCAGGACTTGCATCGCCTTGTAACGGCCCACCATCACGACCATCAGATAACCGGGAATGATCACCGAGAGCATTGCGCACAGACGGCCGATCATGGAGCTCAGCGCCAATGCCGGCAAACCCGTCACGTTGGCCAGCGTAATGACGGGAGTGCCGATGGATCCGAACGCGACCGGCGCCGTATTGGCCAGCAGGCAGATGCCGGCCGCATAGAAAGGATTGAAGCCGAGACCCGCCAGCATCGCGCCCGATACGGCTACAGGCGCGCCGAATCCCGCCGCGCCTTCAATGAATGCGCCGAACGAGAATGCGATGAACATCGCTTGCAGCCGGCGGTCGTCGGTTAGGCCTCCTATGGAACTCTTGATGATTTCGAATTTTCCGGTGTCGACCGCCAGGCGGTACAGCATGATCGAGCAGAAAACGATCCACGCAATCGGAAACATGCCGAACGCCGCGCCGAATACGGCCGACATCACCGCGAGCTTCACGGGCATGCGATAAACGAGCAGGGCGATAATCATGGCGGATCCGAGCGCGGACAGAGCCGACATCCACGACGGCTTCCGAAGCGCGCCCAGCATCACGAACAGCACCACAATCGGGATGACCGCCACGATCGCCGACACGCCAAGGCTGTCGGCTACAGGCTGATAGTTGTGTTCCCACATATTTTCGGAAACGGGACTCTACCACAAACGGAATTGATTCCGCACGCCGGAGGCGTGGCAGGAATTCAGCCGGGGGAACTCCTGCCACGCCTGCTATGTAGAAATAACTCAGAAAACGAACGCGATGCCCAGACCGGGCTGGAAATTGTGGACCGTGCCGAGTGCGTCGGGATTGATTCGATTGAACAGGCGGGCACGCCCGTAGTAGATCGTGGTGTCCCCGGAATCGATTCGGACGATCGTGCGCTTCGAGGGATAAAACTCGATGATTCCTCCCGTGTCGACAATGAAATGCGTGCGGACGTCGAGCCGCGATTTGAAGTATTGCCCGCCGAAATGCATGACGCCGGCCCGGCCTTTCGCGAACACACCCATTTGACCGAAGCGCCGGCCCACGCGGATTCCCAATAGTGCAGCGCTTTCACCGAAGTTACCGCTTGGGTTTTCAGGGTAGTGAATCAGTTCGGCATCCATCGCCAGAAGCCGCGTGACGTTGTAGTGGAACCGGCCCCCGATGCCGGCAGGTGCTTCGTCGATTTTGTGCAAATGCAACCCGGTGAGTTGAATTCCTGCCTCGAACTTTTGAGCCGCACCATCTGCAGCCATGATCAGAATGGCGAATATCAATGAAAGAAAAGAAGCGCTATGCATTCTGGAGGAGGAAGATGCATAGCGCTTATACGGCAGGTCCGGTCCGAACTTGAAGAAAATTCCGACCGAAGGTTGAGTCAGGTGGGTTGTTGTGCCCAAGGTGCGTGACGAAATCTGATTCACGATGCATTGACGAGACTCGTCTCTCTTAGACACCTGCAGTCTGAACCGGTATGCGACCGGAGATTACTTAGAAGCGCTTACGTAGTGCCGTCAATGCAGGCTTGTCAGGGTTCGACGATTTTGTGGCGGATCGCGTAGCGCACAAGGTCGCCGAGCGATTCGAGGCCGAGCTTTCGCATGATGTTGGCGCGGTGCGTTTCGACGGTGCGTGTGCTGATGTTGAGGGCGACGGCAACCTCCTTGTTGCTTTTCCCCTCCGACAACATCTGGATGATTTCGCGCTCGCGAGCGGTGACGTGAGTATCGGGCTGCACGTCCAGGCTGTCGTATCCATGAAGATAGTTCGTCAGGACCACGTCGGTGACGTCGGGAGTGAGAAACGGTTTGTGCTGCAGCAGCATTTCGACAGCCACTACAAGGCTCTGATCCGCGTCCGACTTGAGAACGTAGCCGCGGGCGCCTGCTTTCAGGACTTCGTGGACGACCTCATCGGAGTGATGCATCGTGAGAATCAATACTTCGGTTTGAGGATGCGCCTTGACGATTTGGCGGGTGGCCGCCAGTCCATTCAACTCCGGCATGGCGATGTCGACAATCGCGACGTCGGGTTTGAGCTCGGACACCTTTTCGACGGCCTCTTTGCCATTGCCCGCTTCACCGCACACTTCCCATCCGGGTTGCGATTGCAGCAACGCCCGGAGACCTCTGCGGACGATCGCGTGGTCGTCGGCTATCAGGATGCGGGCACTCGCCAAGCGGAAACTCCTTCGTGCGGCAGAGTCGCCGTCACGGTTGTTCCGTTCGAACCGGATTCGATGCTCATTTCACCGCCGGCCTGCTTCACTCGTTCGTACATGCCGACGATTCCCACTCCCAACGGCGCGCCGGAATCGTTCATCTCATTGAGCTCGGGTTGAGGCATTCCGCGGCCGCGATCCATGACCTCGACAACGAGTCCGGCATGCGTTTCATGAACGGTGATTCGGGCGCTCGGACTGCCGGAGTGGCGGTGGATGTTCGTCAGGCATTCCTGCACGAATCGAAAAACGGTGGTCTCCAATTCGCCGGGAAGGCGTCCGAGCGACGGAGGCAGCCGGAGTTCTGTATGGATGCCGCTTCGCTGTTGGAAGCCGGCGGTGTACCACTGAAGAGCTGATGACAAGCCGACTTCGTCGAGGAGCGGGGGGTGCAGCAGATACGAAACCGTGCGAATTTGCCGCATACATTCGTTCGCCAGGGATGTGGCCTCGTCCAGCGCCGCTCGGCCCGCTTCGCCTGCCAGTTCTCCCGACCGCCGGATCACCGCGAGGTTCATTTTCAATGCCACGATATCCTGCGCGACGGTCTCATGAAGCAACCGGGCGGTTCGCCGGCGTTCGGCGTCCTGGGATTGGAGTAACTGCCGCGAAAGCCGTTGCAGATCGGCGGTCCTCTCGATAATCCGGCGCTCCAGGTCGTCGTGACTGATTCGAAGCCTTTCTTCGGCGCGGATTCGTTTACGGCTTAGATAATTGATCAGCCCGGCCACAACCAGAAAGATGACGAGGTGAACCACATCATCCCTGCTCAACACGCCGGAGAGATTCGGCGGAGAGAAGTAGCGATCCAACGCCAGGACCGACAGCAGCACGACGATGAATCCGGGTGTCAGACCGCCGTACCAGGAACTGAACATCACCGCGGCAAGAAACAGTGCGTAAGAAGTGGTTCCAAAAATCGGTCTCTGCGACAGCGACAGGCCGAGCGCCGCAATCAGGCTGATGAACGCGCCAAGATACCGCGCGGCAACGGTACGAGGTGGAAAGGTCATGTCGAGTGCTCCCGAAGCATTAACGCTCTTTGACGCGAGTGAACGGCGATCGGTGATTGAGAATTGACGATACGCCGCGCCTGGCTTTGCTTCAAAGTCCGAATGAGGAACCAAAACAGTACCCGAGCGAAGCGAGCGGGCATCCCGCTAAGTGCCCCACTCGCTGCGCTCGGGTACTCTTGGCTTCCGAACGGGCGGTTCGTCAAGGCCGATGACTCTTGAGCCAGGCCGCCTACAGAATCTGTTCGATCAGGGTTCCGACCGCAAACAGGAGGCTTTCGCTCATAGACGGGGACGTTATCTGGATTCCCAGCGGAAGTCCATTCGAAGCGACCGCAGATGGAAGCGTGAGTGTAGGGAAGTCGGCCAGACTCCAGGGACCGGAGAAGCCGGGATCACCCGTGTAGCTGAGACCTGAAGGCGCCGTGCCCGTTGCTCCCGGCGAGACCAGCACATCAAACTTTTCGAAGAGCCTGCCCATTTCCCGCTGGTAGACGCGGCGAAGCCGAAGGGCGCGCAGATAATCGAGGGATTCGATGATCATTCCCGTCTCAACCAGGCCTCGAAGTTTAGCGCTGTAAAGCGATGAATTGTAACGATGAAATCCCGAATGCGCCGACGCGATTTCGCAGCGGAGAATCGTCGTCAGTATGGCGGACTGAAAGTCGAAGATGGGAGGCAACACGGCTTCTTCAAAAACGAATGGAGGCCGATTCAAACGCTTCAAGGTCGATTCGTGAATGGCTCTGGTTTCCTCCGACGCATTCGTCGAAAAGAAGCCGCGCAAAACTCCGACGCGGACCGTTTCGGCGGGACGAAATGGTTCCAGCGATTCGCCGGCAAGACCCTCAAGCAGGAGTCGCGCATCGGAAACCGAACGTGTAAATCCGCCCACGTGATCCACCGACCATGAAACGGGGAAGATGCCCACGCGGCTGATTCGCGACTGAGTGGGCATGAATCCCACGATGCCGCAATACGCCGCCGGACGGCCAACCGAGCCGACGGTTTGCGTCCCGGTTGCTGCAGGACACATTCGAGCCGCAACCGCCGCCGCCGATCCGCTGCTGGAACCTCCCGGCGTGTGTTCCGGGTTGCGTGGATTCCGCGTGGGTCCCGGATCGAACGTGGCAAATTCCGTCGTGACGGTCTTGCCCAGGATAATGGCACCCGCCTGTCGAAGGTGCGTGACGCAGGCCGCGTCATAACCGGGAGTGAAGGTTTGAAGGAAACGCGCGCCCGCCGTGGTCCGCAGGTCCTTCGTGAAAAAGATGTCTTTCAGGCCGACCGGAACGCCGTGCAGCGGTCCGCGAAAGCGTCCGGCTTTCGCTTCGGTTTCGCAGGATTCCGCGTCTTCAATCACCCGGTCGCGATCGATGGTGATCCAGGCATGAAGTTCGGATTCGAGTTTGTCGATCCTGCCGAGCAGGGCCTGGACATACTCGACTGGAGAAACGCTGCCATCGCGGATGGAAGCGGCAACCTGCGTCAGCGTCAAGTCTTCAAGGTTCATCGTCGATGGAGATGGGGTAGTGGCGAATTGCGTCGAGATCCGCGGCGAGCTTCTGAATGTCTTCCGCAAGGTCCGCCGCGCGAACTTCTCCGAATCGTATTAGAGCGCGGTCCGTCAGCTCGTGAACGATCTCGTCTTTCATGATCGCGGCGGATTGTAGCACGCGACTGCGAGTTCACGTATTCTGGATCGGTGCAACTGACGTTCCTCGGTGCGACTCAAACAGTTACCGGTTCAAAGTTCCTGCTCGAAGCCGGCGGCAAGCGCGTGCTGATCGATTGTGGACTGTTCCAGGGTCTCAAGGACCTTCGCCTTCGCAACTGGGCAGCTCCTCCCGTTGAACCTGGTTCCGTCGATGCGGTTATCCTGACTCACGCTCATATCGATCACACCGGCTACCTCCCGCGTTTCGTCCAGCAGGGCTTTCGGGGACCGGTTTATGCGACGCCGGCGACGCTGGATCTTTCGTCGATACTGCTGCCGGACGCGGGTCATCTTCAGGAAGAAGAAGCGCGGTTTCGCAACAAACACGGGTTGTCGAAGCATGATACGGCCCTGCCGTTGTACACGGTCGAGGATGCTCACGAGAGCTTGAAGCTGTTCCAGCCTGTCGACTATCGGAAGCCGTTGAATCTCTCGCCGAATCTGACGATCGAGTTCATGCCTGCGGGTCACATCCTGGGTTCCGCGTTCGTCATGGTTCGAGAAACGGGAGACGCCACGACGAGCGTTTTGTTCACCGGCGATATCGGCCGCTACGATCAGCCGATCATCCTCGATCCCACACCCGTTCGTGCGGCCGACTACGTTTTGCTGGAGTCGACGTATGGCAACCGGCTTCACGGGGGGACGGAGGAGCTCAGCGGAAAGGAGCAGTTACGAAAGATCGTCGTGGAGACGGCGCACCGCGGTGGAACGGTGCTGATACCGTCGTTCGCGGTGGGACGGGCTCAGGAGTTGATGTACGTTTTGCGGGAGCTCGAGGAAGCGAATGCCATCCCAACGCTTCCGGTTTACGTCGACAGTCCGATGGCCGTCGACGCGTTCGAGATCTACGCGAAACACAGCGAGGAACACGACCAGGAGATGCTGCGCCTGGACGGCAGCGGTGTGAAGGCGATGCAGACGCACAACGTTCACTTCGTCCGGAACGTCGAGGATTCCAAGCGCATCAACGAACATCGCTTTCCGTCGATCATCATTTCGGCGAACGGCATGGCCACCGGCGGCCGCATCCTTCATCACCTGATTCAGCGCGTCACCGACAACCGGAACTCGGTGGTCTTCGTTGGATTTCAGGCCGCGGGCACCCGCGGACGGTCGTTGATGGAGGGCGCCCGGGAGGTTCGAGTTTACGGAATCGACTATCCGGTGCGCGCCGAGATCCACTCCGTTTCGAGCTTTTCGGCGCACGGTGATTACTCGGAAGTGCTTCGATGGCTGCACGGATTCGAGGCTCCACCGCGGCGGATTTTCCTGGTTCACGGCGAACCGAAAGCGATCGCGGGAATGCAGGAGCACATCGAGTCGGAATTTAAAACCTGGAGTGTTCATGCTCCGCAGTACCTGGAGAAAGTGGAGTTGTGATGTTGTTAGCGACGTTGCTCCTCACGGTGTTCAACGCCGGCCAGGGACGGATCGTCGATATGACCTTTCCTGACGAAGCCGGCGTAAAGTCGATGCAGGTGGTCTGGAACGACAAGAAGATTCCGGTGGTGCGTAACGGCAGCAAATGGGAAACCATTGTCGGCATCGATGTCGATGCGAAGCCGGGCGATCACGAAGCGGCGGTCGAAGTCACATTCGCGGATGGCCACACGGACCGGCGTTCCGTCACGTTCAAGATCGAGGCTGTAAAGTTTCCAACGACCGAATTAAAGGTCGACGATCAATACGTCCAACTCAGTCCTGCAAATCAATCGCGGGCGGCGCGGGAAGCGAAGGAGCTGGATCAGATTTACGCGAAGATCACCCCGGAGATTCTCTGGACCAAACCCTTCGCGACGCCGGTCACCGGGCAGACGAAAGGCTCGAACTTCGGGCATCGGCGCGTGTTCAACGGGCAGCCGCGCGCGCCGCACGCCGGATCGGATCTCAAGGCTTCCACGGGAACGCCGATCCACGCCACGAATCGCGGCCGCGTCGTTCTGGCGAAGAATCTCTTCTTCACGGGCAACACCGTGGTGATCGATCACGGACTCGGTATCTACACCATCTACGCACACCTGTCGCGTATCGACGTGAAAATGGCGGAAGTCGTGGACGTCAATCAGGTGATCGGTCTGGCGGGAGCGACAGGACGAGTAACCGGCCCGCACCTTCACTGGGCCACGCGAATACAGGGAGCGCGAGTCGATCCGTTTTCGTTGCTGAGTATAGAATAGGCAGGATGTTCGACTTCTTCAGACGCAATCAGCCTTCACAGAAATCGATCGACCGTCAGGTGAAGCGGCTCACGGAGACCGGCGGAGAGGACGGTCCGCGTATCGAAGCGGCCGAGAGACTGTCCGAATGGTCGACACCGGAGTCGCTCTACGCGCTGTTGCGGCGTTTCACGATCTCGAGCAAAGTCATCACGCAGGACATCGAAGAAAAGCGTTACGTCGTGAAGATGCTTGTCGGGAAAGGCGGCGACGCGGTCGAGCCGATCATGCGCTTCATCAAGAAATATCATCAGGTGGAGTGGCCCGTGCAGGCTCTGGCCGAAATCCTTCCGCGTGAAGAGCTCGTTCCAAAACTGGTGGACGCCTTGAAATACGTCGGGGAAGGCGAATTCACGTCTCCCGAGCATCGGACAAGCCTCATCAAGTCGATGCACGGGCTGGTCACGCCCGAAATCGCCGCAACGCTGCGTCATTTTCTGCGCGACGTCGACGATGATGTCCGGATCGCCGCCATTCATGCTCTGGCGGGATTGGGCGAGGAGATGAGAGAGCCGCTGATCGAAACCTATCTCGATTCCGCGGACCGTCCACGAATTCGCATCGCGGTCTGCGAGGTTTTTGCGGATCGGGAATGGCCGGTGAAAGGGTTCCGGCCGAAATTCGAGGAAGGGCTGCCCGATGGGTTTCATCTCAACGCGAAAGGATTCATTCGCAGGAGATGATGTGAAACGGCAACTCGCGATCTTTATGATGGCTGTGTGGCTGAGCGGAACGATCTGGATGGCCGTTGTCGCCACCGAGAACTTCTACACCATTTACCGGTTGTTCGATAACCGGCCGAATTCCGCGTTCACCGCCGCGGTAGATAAACTCGGCGAAGCGGACGCGCGCTTCCTTCTGCAATATCTGTCGTCGGAGCTCAATCGGCTATATTTTCAGGTCTGGGGGATCGTTCAATTGGCGGTCGGCATCTTCGCGTTGTGGCTAGTGGTCCGGCTGCCGGATACCGGTCAGACGAAATGGCTGATTGTTTCGATGCTCGCCATTTCGCTTCTGTTCTTCGCTGCCGTCACTCCGAAGATCGTTTCCGTCGGCCGCTCTCTGGACTTTGTTCCGCGCGATCCGCCGCCGCCGGCTCTTCGCACGTTCGGTTTGTTGCACGCCACGTACACGGTGCTCGATGGAATCCTGCTGATCCTGGGCATTCTCGCCACCACGTCGCTCGTTCGAGAGCGAGAATAGCATTCCCGATGGGCACGCCGTTGTAGGCGTCGGCTTCAGCCGACGCGTGCGCCGATAGGCGCAGGGTGTTTGATGTTACCTCAAGAATCCGTCAAATACCCTGCGCTTCGCGCACGCGCCGGCTGAAGCCGGCGCTACCAGGTTCACTGTTGCAGTGCACTACGGAGCCACTGAAATTCGCACCCTGGAAGGGCCCTGGAAGGGTGCTGGGAGTCCTCGCACCCCGCTGGCTGCGGAGGCGGTGGGCTCGCTGGCGCTCGCTTACCCCCGGCTGTCTAAACTCCTGCCACTCCGGCGTGAGGAAAAGCGACAAACTTACATGTGGGCGACGATACTCGCGGCGAGCAGAATCAATACGGCGACGACAAATATTGCCGTTCCCAGGCCCAGAATCTCCAGAACCCCGGGATTCTCGACGACAACAGCACCCGGCTTTTTCGCGGCCAGCGCGGCGGTGCCTGAAGCGTCCGCAGCGACGCCATGACCGTGTGCGCCGCCCATCGCAATCTCTCCCCGCTTCACCGCTGCGATGCTGATAACCACGACAAGAATGATGACCGGTAACAAAATCGAGGCCGACATGGCCATCGCTTTCAGGATTTCTGTCACCTAAAACCCTCCCTATAAAACGGAATATTGTACCTCAGCAGTGCTAGAATCCGGCGGTTATGAGTCACCACAAGCCGATTATCGCCGTCGCGGTCGCTTTGTTTGCGGGCTCCATCATGGCGTGGTCCCAGTCTCGTTCCAATGTTCCTCACGTTTTCGTGATCGGAACCGGTGGAACGATCTCCGGCGGCATCGATCCCGCGACCGGACAGTCGAAGAGTCTCGGCGCGAAGGACCTGGTGGCTTTGGTGCCGACGCTGAAAGGGAAAGTCGAAATCGAGGAAGAGGACTTCACCAACGTCGGCAGTTCGTCCATGACGCCTGAAATCGAATTCCGCTTGGCCCAGCGCGTTCAGGACGTCTTCAAGACTCGCGCCGACCTGGCCGGCATCGTGATCACGCACGGTACAGATTCTCTCGAAGAGACATCATTTTTGCTGGATCTTGTTGTGGACGATCCTCGCCCCGTCGTGTTTGCTGCCGCGCAGCGTCCGCCACGGGTAACGGATTCCGACGGGCCGCGCAACCTTGAAAACGCGATCCGCGCGGCGATGGCGCCGCAGTCGCGGAATAAGGGCGTGCTGGTGTCGTTGAACGAGGACCTCAACTCGGCGCGATACGTCACCAAGAGTCACTCCGTCGCGGTCGAGTCGTTTCAATCGGGCAAAAAAGGAATGGTGGGTACGGTCGATAACGGGAATGTGATTTTCTACAATGCTCCTCTCAACCGGCTGACGATTCCCGCGCGCACCGTCGAGCCGAAAGTCGACCTGGTCCGCCTCGTCGCCGGCGATCAAGGCAAGTTCATCAACTATGCGGTCGAAACCAAGGCGGCTGCCATTGTCGTCGAAGCATTCGGACGCGGAAACATGCCGCGGCCCGTTCTCGATGCGATTGATAAAGCCCGTAAGGCGGGTGTCATCGTGGTTGTGGTTTCCCGAACTCAGGAAGGCCGCGTCGAGTTGCCCGACGTGTTGTTGAAGTCCGGAATCATCACGGGTGAGGACCTCGATGGATTGAAAGCCCGCATTCTACTCACGGTCGCTCTTGGCGCCACAAAGGACATTCCCACGATTCAGCACTGGTTTCACGTGGCCGGCGGGACCGCGCAACAGTAGGTTTCGTCCTAAGCACATTGTTCGGCAACCAGCCTGTAGACCAGGGCGTCCAATGATTCGCCGGTCGCCGTCCAGACAAAACCCGAACCCGACCAGTCGAGCTTGAAGCTGCGTGACAAGGCGGAAATCCAAATCTGGCGGACGGGTGCGTTCGGACTGATGACGATCTTGCCGGGATTCGGTTCTTCAACTTCGATCGTCAGCACGCCGTTTTGGAACATCACCTCGGCGTCGTACTTTTCGGCAACGTCATCGAGTGAACGATTCAGTTTTTCCAGCGCAGCGTCGCTCTCTCGTCGAAATTCGGACTCGCTCAGCGGCATATGCGACTATTATACGGCGGCATCGATGGGCGTTCTTCTCACTCCGATCATCATCAAGCAAGAAGTTTCGCTGAAAGAGCTTCAGGCTCGCCGCCTCGCCGTGGACGGCAATGGCGAACTCTACCAGTTTCTCGCGCTGATTCGGCTGCGCGACGGGACACCGCTCCAGGACTCGCATGGCCGGATCACCTCGCATCTTTCCGGCTTGTTCTATCGGACAACTCGGCTGATTGCCGATCACCGCATGGAGCTCGTCTTCGTTTTCGACGGCAAACCACCTGCACTCAAGCGAGCGGAAATCGATCGGCGGCGCAGTATCAAGGAACGATACGACGCCGAACACGCTCAGGCGGTCTTGGACGGCGATCTCGAGAAAGCTTATTCGAAGGCAACAATGACCTCGCGGTTGACCCGCGACATGATCGGCGAAGCGAAGGAATTGCTTCGATTGCTCGGCATCCCCGTCATTCAGGCGCCGTCCGAGGGTGAGGCTCAAGCCTCGCATATGGCGTCGCGCGGCGATGTCTGGGCGGCGGCAAGCAAGGATTACGACTGCCTGCTGTTCGGAGCTCCTTTGCTGTTGCGCTTCCTCACCATCTCCGGGAAGGAGTTTCTGCCGAGCAAAGGCGTGTCGCGCCCGATCGTACCGGAAGTGATCGATACCGTGGGAATGCTCGCCACGTACGGGATAACGCGCGAGCAGCTGATCGATCTCGCGATGCTGGTGGGCACCGATTTCAACGAAGGAGTGAAGGGCATCGGCCCCAAAAAGGCCTTGAAACTCGTCAGGGACTTCGGTTCGATTGAGAATATGCCCGCAGAGGTGAAGCAGGCCGCCGGTCCGGACGTCTCTGAGATCCGGCGCATTTTCAGGTCGCCTGAAGTGACCAACGATTACCGCATCGACTTTACGACTCCCGATCGCGACGGTATCGTGCGATTCCTCTGCGGTGAGCGGGAGTTCTCTCAGGAACGCGTCGAAGGGGCTCTCGAAAGAGCGTTCGGAAAATGACGCCGATCGAATTCACAAAACGGCTGATGAATATTCCTTCCGTCAGCGGGAGCGAGGCTGAAGCCGGCGAGTTTTTAGCGAAGCATCTCGCGTCTGCCGGGTATCGCGTCGAGCGTCAGAAGGTGGAAGCGGACAGGTTCAATGTTCTCGGCTTCGCCGGCGGCAATCCCAAAGTGGTGCTTTGCACCCATATCGACACCGTGCCTCCAATTCTGCCCATTCATGAAGACGACGATTACCTGTACGGACGCGGGGCATGCGACACGAAGGGTATCATCGCGGCCATGCTCGAAACCGGAGACCGTTTGCGATCGTCTGGTACAACGTCGTTCGCATACTTGTTCGTCGTCGGCGAAGAAGTGAATGGCGCCGGCGCTCGCGCCGCCAACGGTTTGAAATGGGATTCGAAGTTCGTCGTCGTCGGCGAACCGACGGCGAATTTGATGGCGCGCGCTCAGAAGGGAACACTGAATGCCAATCTCGCCTTCGAAGGGCGTGCGGCGCATTCCGGGTATCCGGAACAAGGCATATCCGCCATCGAGGGATTGTGGCGCGTGCTGGCGGATTGCCGCGACGCGGATTGGGGCAGCGATCCGGTTCTCGGACGCGGCACATTCAATATCGGCGTATTTCAGGGCGGTGAGCGCGCCAATATTGTGCCGGCAAGGGCCACGGCGTCCGTGATGATTCGAACCATCGAAAAGGGCGATGTGATCCAGGAGCGCATGCGCCAACTCGTTGGAGGACGGGCGGCACTCGAGATCGTCAGCAGTAACGATCCACAGATGATGCACGTGGTGGACGGTTTTTCGACGACGGTTGTTTCCTTCGGCAGCGACGTCCCTTATCTGACCAACCTCGGAAAACCGCTGCTGATTGGTCCTGGCTCGATTTTGGATGCGCACACTGCGAATGAGAAAATCAGCAAACGCGAGCTCATGGAAGGCGTGGACCTGTATGAACGTCTCGTCCGGCGCCTCCTGGCTTAGCCAGCGGCGGAGAGTTGAGATAACAATCCCGCCTGGTCCGGCCGGCGCTTAGGAAGATGACCATGCGAATTGCTTTAATCGGCTACGGGAAAATGGGAAGGGAAGTCGAGGCGGCGGCGAAGGCTCAAGGCGAGTCGATCGCATGCGTGTTCGATTCGAAGAATCCTGTGAATGCGGGGGCGCTGGCTGAGGTCGATGTCTGCATCGAGTTCTCTAAACCGGGAGCGGCTCTGACCAACATCATGACCGCCGTTGATGCCCGGAAAGACATCGTTGTCGGAACGACGGGATGGCTCGAGGCGCTGCCGCGAATCGAGCAAAGGCTGACGGACTCCGGCCTGCTTTATTCCTCCAACTTCTCGCTCGGCATGAATATTTTTCAGCGCATCGTCGCCAGGGCGGCCGAACTGATGCAGAATGCGCCGGAGTACGATCCTTTTATCCAGGAAGCCCACCACCGGCAAAAAGCAGACAGTCCGAGCGGCACGGCCATGACGCTGGCGAAGATTCTGGTGGACAAGATCGATCGTAAAAATCACGTGTTGACCGAAACGGCTCACGGCAAGATCGATCCCGCGGCTCTGCACATTGCGTCGACGCGGGCAGGATTTGTGACGGGGATGCACACCGTCGGATTCGATTCCGAAGCGGACCTTATCGAACTCCGTCACGTCGCCAAAAATCGTCACGGATTCGCGCTGGGAGCCCTGGTCGCGGCGCGGTGGCTTCGAGGGCGAAAAGGGATCTACACTATGGATGACGTTCCATTGTGAAAGGGTGAATATGCCGAAGGGATTATTTCAGGGAACCGGTACGGCGCTGGTGACCCCGTTTCGACGCGACGGTTCGATCGATGAGGCCGCCTTGCGGCGGCTCGTGGATTTTCAGATCGATGACGGAATCGACATGCTGCTGCCCTGCGGCACAACCGGCGAGGGCGCGACCCTCGATGCCGCGGAAACCGAACGCGTCGTGTCGATCGTCATCGAGCAGGCGCGGCGCCGTGTGCCCGTGATTGTCGGGGCGGGAAGCAATTCCACCGCAAAAGCCATTCAGCAGACCAGGTCCGCCAAAAAACTCGGCGCCGACGGTGTTCTTTCCGTCGGACCCTATTACAACAAACCGACGCAGCAAGGGTTCTACGAACACTTCAAAGCGGTCGCCGAATCCGAGGACCTTCCCATCATCGTTTATAACGTTCCCGGCCGCACGGGCAGCAATATCGAAGCGGCGACGATGCTGCGACTGGCCGAGGTACGGAACATTGTCGCCGTCAAGGAAGCGTCGGGCAATCTCGGACAGATCATGGACATCATTCGCGATCGTCCGGCAAACTTCCGCGTTCTTTCGGGAGACGACGCCATCGCGCTGGCTATCGTGGCCATGGGGGGCGACGGCCTGGTTTCCGTGGTGTCGAACGAAGCGCCGGGCATGATGCGGGAAATCCTCGATGCGGGTCTGGCGGGCGATCTCGTTCGTGCGCGTGAGCTGCACTATCGCCTGCTGCCGTTGATGAATGCGAACT
The DNA here is from genome assembly GCA_964584785.1 of uncultured Solibacteraceae bacterium. Taxonomy (GTDB): domain Bacteria; phylum Acidobacteriota; class Terriglobia; order 20CM-2-55-15; family 20CM-2-55-15; genus JAHFTY01. The sequence goes on along the minus strand of CAZPBY010000074.1, from coordinate 1,725 downwards.
TCATGGAATCGAATCCCATTCCCGTGAAAGCGGCGCTGGCAATGATGGGGTTGATCGAAGAGAACTATCGTTTGCCGCTTGTCCCGATGTCCACGGCGAACCGCGAAAAGTTCAAGAAGATTGTCGAAGGCGTGGGCCTTATCCAACCTGCCGGAGCGAGACGATGAGTATCCAGGCCGATATCGAACGGCTCTTGGGAGTCAGTGCGGAAGAGGCTCGGCGCGAAGGTCTGCCGGTCGTGCAGAAATTTCGCGATGCGCTGAACCGCGGGGAATTCCGGGCTGCAGAGAAAACGGAATCGGGCTGGCGGACCAACCTGTGGGTCAAGCGCGGCATTCTGCTCGCCTTCCGGATCGGCGCCGTAGTGGATCGCTCGGTGCCGGGCGAATTCTTCTTCTTCGACAAGGATACGTTGCCGGCGCACTCTTTAACGGCGTCGAATGCGGTGCGCGTGGTTCCCGGCGGCTCGTCGATCCGCGACGGCGCTTACATCGGCCGTAACGTGATCTGCATGCCGCCCATGTTCATCAACATCGGCGCCTACGTCGACGAAGGCACGATGGTGGATTCCCACGCGCTGGTGGGTTCATGTGCGCAGATCGGAAAGCGCGTTCATCTTTCCGCCGCAGCGCAGATCGGCGGCGTGCTCGAGCCGCCGGGTGCTCTTCCGATCATCGTTGAGGACGACGCGTTCATCGGAGGAAACTGTGGAGTCTATGAAGGCGTCATCATCGGCGAGCGCGCCGTGCTCGCGCCCGGCGTGATCCTGACCGGCGGCACGGTGGTGTTTGACCTTGTGCGTGGTGAAACCTACCGCCGCTCGGCGGACAAGCCTCTCATGATCCCGAAAGGCGCCGTGCTTGTTCCCGGTTCACGTCCCGCCTCCGGAGAGTTTGCCGCCCAGCACCACCTGTCGTTGTACGCTCCGGTCATCGTGAAGTATCGCGACGAAAAAACAGACGCGTCCACGATGCTGGAGACCGCTCTGAGATAAATCGCGGACGTCAAGGATGCGGGACATTCGAGGCGGAGGAGAATTTTGCGACCTTGATACGAATTGTCCTCCGTCGTAAAAGGTCTTCGCGCCGGTCCGTCCGAAGCTATTTGCGAAGACACCGCACAGTTGGGATTGTTTCCCTTAGGGTTTAGATATAGGCTTCCGCGGTATAAAGAGAAACTAAGGCGATTTCACCCACAGTACCAACCGGAATCAACAAAATAGGGAGGCACGCATGAACCGACGGATCTTCCTCACCGCAACGTTAGGGGGTATTGCCGTTCGCGCATCCCATTGGCCATCCGCGATGACGGGACTCGCCTACAAAATGCAGCCGGAGCTTGAACAACAAACCGGGGCACAGTCTGCGACGCCCTATAGCGTGCGCGGCAGATACTACGACACCTGCGCGTGTCATGTGAGTTGCTCGTGTGCTACTCAGAAAGTCCCGTTCTCCTCAGGGCACTGCGACGACATCATTCTCGTCCACGTCGATTCGGGGCGTGTGGGGGCAGTAGCGGTCGAGGGCCTGAATCTGGCGCTGGTAGGTAATCTGCCCAGCAAAGAACAAGCGTGGAAGTTCGTACGCTATTATCTCGACGATAAAGCGTCTCCGCCGCAACGTGCGGTCTTGCCCGACCTGGCGGCAACGATGTTCGGAGGCCCGGCCACTACGCGCTGGGTGCCGATGGATCTGAACGTCGACGGAGATATCGCACGATTCCAGA
>CAZPBY010000073.1:0-34810 GCA_964584785.1 uncultured Solibacteraceae bacterium | reverse complement strand
GCACGGCTCCCGTCGGCGCCGGTACGACAACATTTACCGCGAAATGCAGCGACGGCGGCGTGAACTATACGGATGCGTCGACGCCGAAGCAGATCAAAATAAATCCCGCTCCGATTACCGCGACGGCGGGTAGCGGTCAATCCGACTATGACGGTTCTACGAAGACGCCGTCGGCTTGTGACGTCACCGGCACCTACACGGGTGGTCTGACCTGCGCGAATAGTCCAGCGACTGTGGGTCCGAGCGCCGGTACGACCACGATTTATGCGAGCATCGCAACGAATCCCAACTTCACCATCACCAAGAAGTCCGGCAGCTATACGATTGCCAAGATCAATGCCGGCGTTTCGGCGACCGATGTGGAGGAGACCTATAACGGATCGACGCACCCCGGTAACGGCGTATGTACTCCTGCCGGCCTGACGCGCACGATCACTTACAGCGGCGTCAGCGCGCCAATCAGCGCGGGCACGACCTCATTCACCACAACGTGCAGCGATGGTGGAGTCAACTATGTTGATGCCTTCGTGACGAAGAGCATCAAGATCAATCTGGCGCCGGTGACGGCCACGGCGGGCGGCGGTTCTTCAACGTATGACACCGCTTCGCATTCGCCTTCGGCCTGCTCGGTCAGCGGAGTCTACACCGGGAGTTTGACCTGTTCGAACAGTCCGGCGACTGCTGGACCGGGCGCTGGTACGACAACGATCGTCCCCGTTGTGGGCGGTCCAGCGCAGACTAACTTCGATATCAAGTTGGTGAACGGTTCGTATGTCATCGACCAGAAGCAAGCGACGGCAACGGCAAATCCCATCACTGGACTCTACAAGGGCAGCGCGTACGTTGGCACGGGGAGTTGCTCAGACGGTCTGACTCCCTCGATTGCATATACGCCTGGTCCCGGCGCGCCGGTGAATGTGGGCACAACGAGCTTCACCGTCACGTGCGGTGACGGCAGTCACAACTTCATCAATGGAACCGCCGGCAACTCGATCAAAATCGATCCGGCGACTCCAACGGTGAACGTCACATGGTCCGGTGGAACGTACACAAGCAGTGCATGGCCGGCATCCGCGACGGTCACGGGCGTTGGCAGCCCGGCCGAAGTCATCAGTTCTCCTGCGGCCACGCTGGCCTACTACAGCGGGCCGACGGTTAGCGGTTCGCCTTTGTCGGGACCGCCGGTCAACGCGGGTACCTATACGGTGCGCGGCTCGTTTGCGGGCAACACCAACTACAACTCGGCACAGGCCGATAAGACGATCACCATCGGCCAGGCGTCTTTAACCATCAAGGCCAAGACCAACTCGAAAATTTACGATGGAGCAATGAGTGCGGCTGCAATCCCGGATGTCGTGGGGTTGAAACCTAACGATTCAGTCACCGGGCATTCCGAGCGGTACGACAATGCAAGCGTCGGCACCGGTCATACGATGATGGTTATGCCGGGATACACGGTGAACGACGGCAACGGCGGTAACAACTACACCGTTGCAACAGCGACCGACCTTACCGGCGTCATCATGAAGCGGCCGACCACCATTGTTCTCGATCTCAGTGGCTTCACGCCCCAGGATTTCTATTGCGCCAGCAATGCCTTGGCCGTGACGCTGACAGACACAACCAGCGGTCTACCCATTGCGGGCGCTCCTGTCTCCATCAGCGTCGGAACTCAGAGCGTGAACGGTACAACCGACACTAATGGGAAGTACATCGGCGCGCTGACACTCAATCAGACGCCTGGCGCGGCGACCGTAAGCGCAAGTTATGCGGGTACGACGACTCAGGCGGCGGCCACTACGAGTACAAACATCAACATTCAGCCCGACTCGAATGTCGGACCGCTGCAGAACGCCGCTTTGTATACGGGGGCTCTGTTTGTTTGGACGACAGGACCTTCCAGCAGTACGGCATCGTTGGCTATGAGCGCGACGATTCGCGATACATCGACGTCGTGCACCGGCGACATCACGAAAGCCAAAGTCACGTTCGCCATTCGTACCAATGGGTCGACGAGCTGGAATGCGATTCCAAACGCGTCGAATCTCCCGGTGGGCCTGGTAACGCCGACGGACAAGACGGTGGGAACGGCGTCTGCTCTCGCACAATACGATATCGGCAAGACTGTCGATATCACGTCCATTGAAATTGCGGTGATTGTTGGCGGCGAGTATTACTTGAACAACGTTGCTTACGATCAGATCGTCACGATATCGAAGCCGGGTCTGGTGAGTTCCTTCACGGGAGGCGGCGCCGTTCAGAATGCTGCCTTCACGGCGGGAGGTACGTCGTATCCGGCCTCGAGCGGATACCTTGCCAACGCGCCGGCGGACGCCGTCGACCCGAACTATCGGACGTCGTTCGAAGCCGATGTGAAATACAACAAGAGCGGCACCAACCCGCAGGGCAAGGTGACCGTGCTCGTGAAGAGCTATAACAAGCCCGACGGTACCGTTGACACCGCGGTGCACACCTACCTCATCACCAGCAACGCGATTTCCGAACTGACGATGAAAGGAGCGAATGTGGTGTCCTTCAGCAGCAAGGTGACCCTTAAAGACATGGCTACCGGAGCGACCATCGACAGCGGCAACATGATGAATGTCACGCTTACCGATGGTCTCAACGGCGCGACCGATCTGGTGGCCATCCAGGTACAGAAGAGTACCGGAGGATTGTGGTACTCGGACTCCTGGGGTATCGATCCATCCATCAACAATGGCGGGGTGCCGTCCACCATCCAGAAGCCGCTGGCTTCAGGTAATGCGACGGCCTACAAATAACAACGTGAAGGCCAACGCGGCTCGCGTTGGTTTTCTAACTCAGCCCCCTCCACCCGGAGGGGGCTTTTTTTTTACTCTCGGCTAGAACGTATACCGGACGCCGATGCGCATAATGCGGGGCTGAAGGATCGAGGTTGCGCGGCCGAACCGGGGAACAGTAATCGGGTTTCCTTGCAGGTCCTTGGTGTCCACCGTCGTGCTCAGGCTATCAACGCTGAGAATCGTGTTGGCATTGATCACGTTGAAAATATCGATAGCGCCGTTCAGCTTGTGGTTCTCGCGGATGGTGAATGTCTTCTCCACGCGCAGGTTCTGAAGGGGCAGCGTCGGCAGGTAGTACGTGCCGGACGGATCCATTTGAAGATTGGATATTGTTCCCTGGGCTAAAGCTCGATTGGTTCTGCCCGGCAGATTTGCGGCGGTGATATTGATCGTCCTGTTGTATGGGTCGCCTTTCTGAAGCTGCAAGTTGCCCGATACCTTGAAATCTTTTGGAAAATCGTACGATCCCAGCACCTTGTAGGTCCACAGCGGCGTATGCGTTCTGCCGCCGTAAACCAGAGTGTTCGGGTCGTAGGTGATGGATTGAGACAGATTGCGTTTGGTCCAATCGAAGCCGGTGATCATTTGCCATCGGTTCGACATTCGCTTTGTAGCGCTGAACTCGAATGAAGTGAAGTTCGATCCCTGGATGAACGTTGAGAGGTACGTGTCCGTTGCAGAAGGTATCGTGCGTTCGAACACCGTGATCGGCCGATCGTCACCGGTGCCCAGCACGCCGTCCTTTCCTTGATCGATCGCCGCGACTGGTTGGTACGCCGACGTCGGAATTGCGCGATTGATCGTGCCGGTCGCATTGTGTTCGAGCTTTCGGACAAAACCCGCGTGAATGCCGAAATTCGGAAGCACCTCATGGTCGATTCCGACGAGGTACTCGTCAACGTAGGGGTCCTTCATGTTCGGATCGATCGCGACAGGGTTCGTTTGGCCGGTCTGACGTTGCAAGCGGCTTGCAGGCAGTGAAGCGACGTAAGCCGGCGTGATTGGGAAAACACCATCCCAGGTGTAGGTCTTTGTAATGCCAAGCCCCGGCACTGCCGAACTCGACAGGCCGTAAGAGTTTTCGGCATATCGTCCGTAGTTGAGTTTCAAAGCTGTCTTGGTATCGCCAAACACGTCATACACGAAGCCGAGACGCGGCACGAGATTGTTGAAAACCACAGCGCTGGTGCGAGGAAAGTCTGACTTCACCGAGAAAGGCCCGGTGCCAAGGTTGCCACCCGCCGCATAGTAGTTATCCTGATGATCGAATCGTAAGCCGAGATTCAATGTCATTCTGCGGCCGATTTGAACCTTGTCCTGCGCGAAGAACCAACTCTGCCGGACGGAGGGCCGGTTCGTGTATGGCGCGTCGTCAGTGGTGAAACTGTCCGGCGTCTTAAAATTGTCTCGATAAAACAGCTGCACATGTCCCGGAGTACCCGGATCACCGACGGCGCCTTGAGCCAGCTGGCGATTGCCATGATCTCTCCAGCCATAACCAAACTTGAAACCATGGCTCGCATTCAGCAACGCCGGCGTGAAGTAACTCAAGTTGCCGGAGCCTTCCCACATGTTTCTGAGGAACAGCGTATGTGTGGGATAGCCTCCGCGAATAAACCCGGTAGTTAGATCCGTCCGGCGGCTCTGCTCGACGTTTGCGTGGGTGACGATGTGGTAACCGTAGTTGTTTGCGGACAGATCGAGAGTCGTCCGATTGCTCAGGACGCTCGTCCACGTGCCGCGAGCGATCCAGAACGGGCCGTCCTGCGTATACGTCGACGCCATGTTGTACAGGTAAGCGCTGGCGCCCTGCGAATCGCGGACAGGCTGGTGCTTGTCGTTGAACTGCAGGGTCATGGTGAGCTGATTCTTCGAGTTCGCCTGATAGTTCATCTTCAGAATGATGTTGTTAATATAGAGGTAGTAAATACCTCCGATCGTTCCGTCGTTTTGCTGAACCTGAGTACGAATTCCTGAATAGTTGTCGCGGTAGGACGTGAACCACCACAGTTTGTCCTTCTTGATCGGTCCGCCGGCATTCAGGTTGTAATCGTGATACTTGTCGAATGCGTCGCCGACGGTGATGCCTTTGAGTTTCAACTCATCGGTGAGATTGTCCGCCTGCATCGCATTGTTTTCGTAATCAAGGTAAGCCTCACCATGGAGCTGATTGCCGCCGGTCTTCAGAACCTGCGTCAGATTTGTACCCGGCGTCGGCATCTCTGCGGAGTTGCCGGCCGAAGAGATCTGGACTTCAGCGACTGCGCCAAAGTCGTTGTAGAAGCAGGTCACCATCACGCCGTCGACGGTCTGCCAGGTTTGACCGGACATGCCGTACGCCTGGTAACCCGTGGACTGGCCCATGTGCGATCCGCCGACATCGACGCCTGTCATGCGGATTCCGGGAGTTGTTGCGAGCACCGCCCACTGATCGCGCGGTCCGAGAACGCTCTTCAACACCGTTTGATCGAAGTTCACGCCCATGGTCGCCGCAGTTACGTCGACGACGGGCGACTCACCCGTGACGGTCACGGTTTCGGAAGAAGTTGCCACTTCAAGCCCGGCATTGATCGTTGTCGTCTTGCCGACGGATACGATGACTTCTTCACGAATCAACGTCTTGAATCCCGGTAACTCGAATTTGAGCGAGTACCCACCGGGAGGCAAAAGGATGAATCGATAATTGCCTGCTTCATCGCTGACGGCCGTCTGCTCGCCTTGAATAGCCGGGCTTTTCAGCGTGACCGAGACGCCGGGTACCACGGCGCCCGAGCTGTCCGCCACGCGGCCGTTGATGTTGCCGTTGGTGAGTTGCGCCATCGCCGTGGAAGCGAGAACGGAAAGGACAAGAGAGAACAGAATCGCAAAACGAACGAAATTCCTCATCGAAGCCTCCTCCACCTTACTTTTTTGGCCGAGATTCCTTCGAGGCCGTTTTTGTTCTTGGCAATGTTAGCGGTGGCAGTCTATTAAAGCGGTGTATCTTCCGTCAAAAGAATGCGGCGACTGATCACAGTTTTCCTGACGTACTCGCTCCTGGCTGGGCAGACTCGTCCAGTGCTGGAATTCGCTGCGACCGGCAATGAAAGGGCTCACGAGGAGTTCATCCTCGGCATCATCGCGCTCCACGGCTCCGCATATGATGTCGCGGCGGGACACTTTCGCGCCGCGGAGAAGATCGATCCCAACTTCGTCATGGCGTACTGGGGCGAGGCGATGTCGTTCAACCACCCGTTCTGGAATCAACAGGACATTGGCGGTGCGCGTCGCGCGTTGGCGAAGTTGGCTCCGACGCGTGCGGCGAGAGCAACCAAAGCGGCGACGCCTCGCGAGAAGGCGTATCTGAGCGCCATCGAGACGCTCTACGACGACGGTGATCGCGACAGCCGCGACTTCGCCTTTGCGGAGTCGATGAAAAGGATCGCCATGGATTATCCGCAGGATTACGAAGCCGCTGCGTTTTACGTCCTCGCACTCCTGAGCACGAGGCGTGTCGGCGACGCCACTTACCCGCAAAAGCAAGAGAGCGCCGCTGCAATCCTGAATGCAATTCTGGAAAAGTATCCGGAGCATCCCGGGGCGCTTCATTATCTGATGCACACTGACGACGATCCGGAGCATGCGGCGCAGGCGCTGCAGATCGCCCGCAAGTACGAACGCATCGCAGGAACGGGTGCGAGCCCTCATGCGATGCACATGCCATCGCACATCTACGCGCAGCTTGGGTTGTGGCCGGATGTCGTGCGTTCCAATCAAACGGCTTTCGACGCATCCGCGAAGAAGGACTTTCACAGTCTCGAGTACCTGCAGTACGCGCAGCTCCAGATGGGGCAGTATTCGAAAGCGCGAGAAGTGTTGTCGGTGATGTTGCAGGCGGCAAAGTTGTCGGGTCTGCCCGGGATGAATGAAGAAGCCGCTGTCATGGCGTCTCGATTTGCGGTGGAGACAGGTGATTGGGATTCCTTGTCTTCGGTACCCGCAACTACACAGATCCCCGAGGTCCTTTTCGCTCGAGGTCTGGCCTCACTCGACAAGAATGACGGCGCAGGCGCCTCGCGTTTCGCATCGATGCTCGAAACCCTGATTCAGTCGGACCTGGCGGCGCAGCGCCGGGTGCGAGCGTCCACCACGAGGGTTCTTCAGAGGCTGCTTGAGGCAAGGAGTGCACTCAATGCAGGGAGGTCCGCTGACGCCGAGCGTCTGGCGTCGGAGGCGGTCGATCTCGAAGCGCAAAACGAGATTCCAGCGGAGATCAACGGCATTGTTAAACCCGCAGCCGAATTCTTCGGTGAGGTCCTTCTCAGCTCGAAGAAGGCCAACCAGGCCGCGATTCAATTTGAGGGGTCGCTCAAACAAAGACCGAAGCGCGCCATGTCCATGCTGGGCCTCGCGCGTTCTCTGACGATGCTGAATGATTCGCGCGCGGGGCAGTCATACCGCGAATTGGCAGAAATGTGGACGGACGCGGATCCTTCTCTCAAAGCGGTTCAGGAAGTCCGATCGTTCGTGCGGAACCAATAATAAGTAATTGTTAGCGCCGGTCTTGACCTGCCGTTTCTGTTGAGATACGAATAACGCCACAAACAAGGAGAAAACCGTTTATGCGCAAGGCCGTTTTGGCAACGTGTCTGATACTGCTGACATCAATCGCGATCTACGGACAAAAACATACGATCATCGCGCTGGGCCACGGCGACTTCAGCGTGAATGAAATTGACCCCGCGACCGGCGAAACGATTCAAAAATTCAAAGCACAGAACCAACCGCATGAAGCGGCGATTTCACCCGACGGGAAGACGATTTACGCTTCTGTGCCGCAGGCGGCACACGTTGTGATCCTGGGTCCGACTCTCGAAGAGAAAGGAAAGATCGAGACGGCATTCTTCCATGGACGCACTCCGCAGCCCGCAGCCGCTCGCGGCGGCGGCGGACGCGGTCAGCGGGGCGGAGCAGAAGTGGCCGGAGCAGGCGGCGGAGAAGGCCGCGGACAGCGAGGCCCGCAATTGCAGGGTGTGTCGTTCGACGACAGTGCGTCACCTCACGGCATGGGACTCAACACGGACGGCAGCAAACTTTACATCGGCGTCGAGAACGCGGATGTGCCCGGCGTCGTTGTTTTTGACACTAAATCGAAAAAGATCATCAAGAAGGTCGACCTGCTGTTGAAAGGCGGACACTACCTGCAGGTTCAACCCAAGACCGACAAAGTTTACTACCCCCATCGAACCGACAATCGCGTCGTTGTGATCGACGGCAAAACCGACACCGTCAAGAAAGTCATCGACGTGCCCGGCGGTCCGGTTGGCGTGGCTTTTGCGCCAAATGGCGAAGTCTGGATTCATTGCGATGGAAACAACGGCATCGAAGGCACGGTGAACGTCATCGACAGCAGCAAAGACACACTGATCAAGACCATCCAAACACCCGGCAAAGGCGCTGGTCGTATGGCGGTCTCTCCGGACGGGAAGTGGGCCGCATCGACGCATGGCGATAGCAAGGACGTCGCGATCATCAACGCTGAGAAGAAGGAACTCGTCGGCAGCGTCGAAGTCGGCGGACTTGGATTCCCGCTCTTTTCGCCCGACAGCAAGATGCTCTATGTCATGGTTTCACCCATGAGCGACATCGCCGCGATCGATCTCGCGACAATGAAGGTCGTTCACCGCTGGAAGGCCGGACAGGATACCTTCGGCGGTGGGATTCGAATCGCCGCGAAGTAGGTTCGAATACTGAACGCCATTCGCAAATCGCGAATCGGCATCGCTATTGTCACTGATCGTTTTCATTGGCGAATCCGATTCGCGATCTGCGATTGGACTACAATCTCGTCATGATCGACAGTGTCGAGCAGGCGCTCGCCGGCCTCGGCGTGACGGAGACTTCCTTAAAGGACGACGAACGGCGAGCTCTCAATGAGCAGGGCTTCGTCGTTCTCCAAAACCTCCTCTCCGGCGACCATCTTTCGCAATATCGTCAGTTGTTCGATCGTGCAGTCGCCGAGCAACTGCCTGCCGGAACTTCAAACCAGAAAGAGACCGGAACGCGCCACATTAAAGATCTCCTTGGAATCGAGCCCATGTGGCGAGTGAGTCTGCATCCCCGCATTCTAGCGGCCACGTATCATGTCCTGAAGCGCCGATTCGTTTGCGGCGTTCCGCACGGCCGAGAGCCGTTGCCTGGGTTTGGCGAGCAGGGTTTGCACATGGACTGGCGGTCGAGTGGCCACGGCGATGTCTACTATGTCGCCACGGCGATCTGCCTTCTGGACGATTTCACGCCGTTGAACGGCGCCACACGCGTGGTGCCGGGTTCTCATCTCCATGCCGAATGGCCGAACCGGAAAACGTCGGACCCGGCGTTCGTCCATCCCAAACAAGTCGTCGTGACAGCTTCTGCCGGCTCGGTCCTATTCTTTAACGGGCACGTTTTGCATTCAGGAACCCGCAACCGCAGTCAACTTCGACGACGAACGCTCCAGATGTCCAACACCGCTTTCGATGTCCGCACCTGGATTTCGAGCGAGAATGACCGGCCGCCATCCAGCGATCATGCGACGCAGTTCATGTTTGGCAATCTGTGAAAGCGGCGGCACGAAGCCCGTTCGCTTCGTGCCGCCGCTGGAGGGGTCAGAAGCGGAAGTAGAACCCAGCGGAGGGTTGTGCCAGGTGGGTGAATTTATCCAGATTCAGATTACTCAAGCTGAAATCGGGAACCTTGTAGAGCAGGCCGCGATATTCGGTCCTGATACCAAAGTTGTTCGTGACGTCGAAGTTCACGCCGCCGCCATACACGAATGCCGCGCGAGTCTGGCGCTCGGCACCATTTACGACGATTTTATCTGTCGGATCGAAGATCAACGCTCCCGCTCCCGCCAAGGCGTAGGGGCGGACGTTCTTCACCTTCGACGGTATGTGCGCGACGAACGAGCCCGTCAGCTCGTGAAAGTCCGCCTGCAGCGACGTGCGCGTCAGACCGGCATAATTGTGAGTGTTTCGTGTGTAGCCATAGTTGCCCTCGACACCAGCCCACGAATTGAATTGATACGAATACCCGAGGAGAAATCCTCCGGTCTTGACTACCTCGTTGGTCGGCGTCGTGTCGTTCGTTTTCTTGGTGATCAATGCCGTGCCTTGAATGCTGACCTGCGACGGCACCTCAACCTGCGCGAACAAGCTCGACGTCCCAAGCGTAATCAATCCCATGAATCCCAAAACTGCTTTACTAACTCTCATCTCGTTTTTCCTCCTGGCCTCAACGAAGCAAGGTTCTTGCCAGTCGGTAAACCATTGGAATCACGCGACGCGAGACAGCGGTACTTCATGAGACTGCGAGCCTATTCGCGAATTCGCGACGTTTTCGCGAGTCCCTGCCACGATCCGTTTCATCGCGAAACGAGCGCGAGCGTAACTGTGGGTCTCGTCCCAAACCTTGAGCCCAAGCATTGCAATGCCGGCAAATCCGAACACGGTCACTGTGACGAACGCGTAGATCCTAAACATGTAAAGCATGATTCCTCCGCCTTTCTCCTAGGGCGCGTCTGATGGAGTCGACGATCAGGGTGAGGCTGAACACGAAGAGAATCCCCAGAAAGACCAACAAACTCACTTCGTAAATCATCGCTCCTCCATTTCTACATGCGTCAAACGTCAGCTAAAAGTGCAAGGCTGGTGCCAAAAAAAATGAGGGATTCGAAAAGGACGGTCGAAGTGCCGGACTCCCGGTGGTTTAACTTACCGTGGAGCTACTTGTCGGAGCAGTTCTTGAACGTAGACGATCCGCACCGTTTTTCCTGTTCGATCCAGCGCCGGACGTAGGAGGGAACGTTTTCGATGCTGATGTTTTGGGACCGAGCCGCACAAAGGAAGACCATGACTTCGCGGTCGACGAAGGTGACGTTGGCCATATCGATGGTGATGTCGCCGGACGCTTCCGTGGACTCGGCAATCGATCGTTGAAGTTCAGTGATGTACTCGCTCGTAAAGTCGCCGCACAGCCGGATCCGGTGTGACTTCTCGTTCTCTTGAACAGTTGTGATCTTCAGCAAAGTGCACCTGCCAGACTCAGTGAGCTGAGCACGCGGGGGACCATTATAACGACCCGCCGCGATATTGATGCTTGTTGATCTTCAGGCTCCGAATTCGCGATTCCAAGGTGGATGCCGGAATCCCGAGACGCGCCGCAGCGCCATCCGAACCGGAAACCCGGCCGCGCGTTTCTTTCAAAACGTTTTCAATACGGGATCGCTCGTCGTCCGCAACGCTCTGCGATTCCGTCCGGACGTTTCGGCCGAACGAACCCGAGGGCAGCCGGAAGACGTCGCCCTCCGCGAGGATCACACCACGTTCGATGACATTCTGCAACTCTCGAATATTGCCGGGCCACGAATACGCCTGCATGGTGTCGAGGGTCCGTTTGTCGATTTGCCGGATTTGTTTGCCCATCCGTTTCGCAAGCCGGCTGACGAAATAGTCGACGAGGATCGGGATGTCGTCGGAGCGCTGGCGAAGGGCGGGAACCTGGATCGGGAAAACGTTCAACCGATAATAAAGGTCCATCCTGAAGCGTCCCTCTTCGACTTCACGTTCGAGATCTCTGTTTGTGGCGGCGATCACCCGGACGTCGGTGGGAATGCTTCGGTTGCCGCCGACTCGCTCGAATTCCTTCTCCTGCAGGACGCGCAGCAAAGCGATCTGCATCTCCGCAGGCAGTTCGCCGATTTCGTCCAGGAAAATCGTTCCACCGTTGGCGGCCTCGAACCGACCGATCCTTTGTTGCAGCGCCCCGGTGAATGCTCCCTTCTCGTGACCAAACAGTTCGCTTGCGATCAATTCCGCGGGCAGAGCCGCGCAGTTCACTTTCACGAGAGCGCGCGATGACCGAGGTGACCGGCGATGAATCGCATGCGCGACGAGCTCTTTGCCCGTGCCGGTTTCTCCGGTGATCAAAACAGTGGAATCGGTGCGAGCAACTTTCTCGATGGACGTGAGAGTCTGCTGAAGCGAAGTGGACGATCCGACAATCTCCTCGTAGATCGCTCGCTGGACGATCTCGTCCTGAAGGGCGCGGTTCTCCAGCTGCAGCTGTTCCTTCAGGGTTGTGATTTCTTCGTACGCCATCGCGTTCGATACCACAATCGACACGATGTCCGAGACATCCTGAAGCAGTTGCACTTCTTCGCTGGAGTAGGCACGCGTCTCGTTACAAAGAAACGCCACCGCGCCGTTCAATTCGCCGTTATTGATCAACGGCAGACTGACGAAGCTATGGATGCCGTACTTCAACATGGTGTTGTTGCTCTCGAAGTGCAAATCGGCTTGAACGTTCGCGCAGACGTACGGTTGATGCGACTTCAGAATCACGCTGATATGGTGTTCCTGAACCGGGATTCGTTTTCGAGGAGGATCGACATTCAGTTCCGCGGCCTTTCTGGAAAGAAGCGACTGCGTCGATTCGCCGGACCGGTAGCCGTCCGCATACAGCGAGTGCAATCGAACGTTCTCTCCATCGAGAACGAACACTGCGATTGCGTCGAAGTGGATGCGAGCATCCAGCTTCGTGATCAAGGCCTGAAGGACTTCCGTCAGGTCCAGGTGGGCGCCGGCGGCTTTGGCAACTTCGAGAATGAGTTGAGCGCTGGTCTCAACCGTGCGGCTGTCCAGCTTCATCGACGTCATTTGGGGTAGCGTAGCACGACTCTCCATTTGTCATTTGTCGAGCAGTTCGATGGTCTGAAGGATGGTGCGTCCGACGATCTCGAGACTCTGGCGCGATACTTTGTCCATGGTGTCGGTAGTGGCGTGATGGAATTCGCCCATTCCATCGAATGCCGGACCCATGCGGCCGAACTTGGCGTCCACGACATCGACAGCCGGAATTCCGACGTCCAAAAAGGACCGGTGATCGTCGATGATGCCGCACTCGTACTGAAAGAAGTAGCGCGAGTAGCCGAGAAGCTTCGCGGCCTGCGCGATCGTGTTTTGAAGCGCAGCTGTCGAGCCGGTTTCCCGGCAAACGCCGAGGTCCTTGTCGCCGATCATGTCGAGGAGAAAGAACCCGCGAACCTGCGGCGCTCTTCCATCCTTTGCCAGTTTTTGAGCAAAGTGGCGGCTGCCGTAAAGGCCGTCATCGCCGACGAAGTTTTCGATGGCCTCCTCGAGGTCGGTCCACATCAGCCAGATCTGCATTTTGGTTTTTTGCCCGGCCAGGGCGTCCGCGAAGGACAGCAGGATTGCGGTGCTGGACGCTCCGTCGTTCGCACCGATGAAGCCTTTCGTGAACAGCGTGTCGTAATGGCCGGCCAGTATGAATACCGGTTGTTTCGCATCCGCGGTGACATTGAACTTGCCGATGATGTTGTGCACGTCCACAGGACCGCGCGGCGTGGTGGCCGTGAAGTCGTCCGTTTCCACTTGTCCGCCGTCTTTCTTCAACACCTGATGAATAAGGTCCCGTGTCTTCTGGTGACCGGGCGAACCCGGCCATCGTTCACCGAATCCGGAAATCTGGGCGGTGTACTGAAAACACTTCTGGGAATTGAAGGCATCGTGAAGAGTCCCTGAGGCAGACAGCGCAAGCACCGCCGCTAATGCGGCTTTCATCAAGTTCGGCATGGATTCGATTTTACCGGCTTTTAACAACAGTTAACATCCGCAACAGGTCCGGCGTGTAAACTGTGGGGAACATGTTCATGAGAGCGATCCGCGTTTTGTGCGCTCTTGCCACAACCATTGCGATTTTCAGTCACGTTAACGGCTACGGACAACGCGAGCGGCAAATTCAGCCTCCGGCCGAACCGGCGCAGTATGGGCGGCGATTCTTCACTCAACTACGCGCCGTATTCGGCAAGTTCAGAGACTCGGATCTTCAGCGTGTCTTCGAAAGTGCTCAGCCGATCGAGTGCGCCGAGTTCGTCAACGGGGACGGCGAGTGGCGAACGGTGGCGTTCTTTAACGAGAAACGCGAACTGGGCGATTGGTATCGCAGCAATTTCGAAGAGGTGAAGAGCGATTTATCCGTTTTCCTGTTTAAAGGCATTTGCCGCGGAGAGCGCGGGCCGGTTCAGTTGACGACAAAGTTTCCAGTGACGGAAAGCATCGAGGCATACAATCATGGTGCGATTGCATCCGAGAACATTGAAGTCAACGTCAACGCTCCGGTGAGCGTCTTTTTTAACTCGCAAACAGAGGCTTACGCCTTCGATCTGCCGTACCTCTTCCTGATCAGCCGTCAGAACGACGAAAGTATCTACAGCCTCGAGCCTCCGCGATTGGCGGAACGGGAAAAGTACGCGACCGATGTTGTCGACCATTGGGATTGCAAGTCGGTCGGTGGCGACTCGGTAACGTACCATTTCCTGATTTGCAGAACCACGACGATGCCGCGCGATCCTCGCATCCGGAGTCAAGTCCGGACGCCAGCTTTCGGGGCGTCCGCGTATTTCATTCTGTCCGACGGAAGGGAAGCGTCGTCCACCGTGAGGTTGTCGTTTGGCGACGGCGACGATACGAAACACACGATCGAAGATTTGACTACTCCCACACCGCCCGAAGTCAACGACGAGCGGCCGCCGGCGTGGCAACTTGCCGAGTCGGACGACCGGATTATCGATCTGGGCCGGGATCCATTCCGCATCCGCTTCACACCGGAAATCTGGCGAGGCCGGATCGCCAGTGCCCAGGTTTTGTCCGAGGGGAAGCTGTTCAGCCTTGAATCTTCGAAAACGACACCCGGTAAAGACTACTGCGTTTGGTTTCCAGGTGATGGCGGCGCCGTTCGTTACCCGCTCGTTTCAGATCCCCAGGACTTGCTGAACTACACCGTGACGGCGCGCGACGAGGACGGCCAGGCGCCTACGTCCGTCACCTTCGAAATGAAAACCCGCACAGGTGTGGCTGCGGGGTCCCTCAAGTGTACTTTCCCAAAAACGCGGTCCGTGCGGGGTATCGCTGTCGCTCAGTGGATATCCATTGTGGGCGATCAGTTGATCCTCGAAGTGAAATCCCAGTAGCTCAATTTCGCACAATGCGGATTCGGTGCGACTCGCTGTCGGAGACGTACAACGTCGAATCCGCGAAAAAGACACCGTGAGGGCGGGACAGTTTGCACTGAAGCGGGTTAGTCTCCGGACCGTCTCCACGTTGACCTGTTCCCAGAATTGTCGTGATGATTCCGCTTTTGAGGTCGATCTGTCGAATGGCGTGGTTCTCGGTGTCGGCGACGTAGAGGACGTTGTTGCCGGGGCCGAGCGCAATACCTTTGGGTCCGCCCAGCCTGGCGGCCAGAGCCGGACCGCCGTCGCCTGCATAACCCTGCTCACCGGTCCCGGCGACGCGATACATCTTCTGTGTGCCCGCATCGATCCGGTAAATCGCATTACCTTCGCGTAGCGCGAGATACAAATCGCCATTCGAAGCCAATGCCAGAGTGCGCGGTCCGTTCAAAGGTGTTCCGGTCACGGCGGAGCCGTCGGGTGTGGGTTTCGCATCGCCGGTGCCGGCATACGTTTCGATGATTCCCGTATCGAGATGAAGCCGCCGGATTCGTTGATTGCCGATGTCGCAGATAAGAAGCGTCCCGTCGCGATCGAACACGATGCTATGCGGCTGCCGAAGCTGCGCCCGGATTGCCGGGCCACCATCTCCACCGAAACCCGCCACTCCTGTTCCGGCGACGGTGGAAATGACGCCGCTCGCGCGATCAATGCGGCGAATGACGTGATTGTCGCGCTCGGCGATGTAGATGTTGCCAGTGCGATCGAATCGAAGCTCGTGAGGCATGTTCAGTGCGGCATCAACCGCCGGTCCGCCATCGCCCCGGTAGCCGCGCTCGCCGTTTCCAGCGAGAGTCGTCAGCTTCTTCGTTCGGAGGTCGAGGCGCCTGATGCGTTGATTGTCGAGATCGCAAAAGTACAAGGCGCCATCCGGTCCGATCACGAGGCCGTAGGGATTGTTGACTTGAGTTTCGGAGTAACCGCCGGTTCCCGTTCCGATAAGGGTTGTCACGGCAGGCGCGGCGAAACTCATGGAAACGAACAAAAGGATCGGGAGGGCCGGCTTCGCGATCATTTTTTCAAGCGGAACCATTGAGGAGCTTCACCGCGGGCAGGTGAGGTCGAGATCACTTCGCCGTTACTCAAGACGTCGACGCCATGATTTGCGATGGAGTCGACGTAACCCAACAGGTTGCCCGTCTTGCGGTCGAGTTTGATCAACCATCCTGGAACGCCGTTCGGGCCGCGCGGTATCGACGAGAGCCAAATCGCGTCCTTGTCGAGCTTCAGTCCAAAGGTCTTGCCATACTTGTTCCATTCACCGAGATACTTCCCCTGGAGATCGAATCGTTGGATGCGTCCATTCTCGCGATCGGCAACATAGATGATGCCGTTTTCGTCCACTTGTATCGAATGCGGGAGCTTGAATTGTCCGGGGCCTTCGCCGGCCGTGCCCCATTCCCGGACCTTCTTGCCCTGCGGCGTGTATTCGAGAATTCGGGCGTTGCGATAGCCGTCGGCGATGAAGAGATTCCCGTTGGGTGCGAATGCGATGTCGGTGGTGCTGCAGAAGCTTCCGGGACAGGGGGCTGGCTGCCCGCCGACCTCGATTTCCATAAGCTTTTTGCCTTCGGGTGAGAACTTGTACACCATGGAACTCGAGGCATCTGTCGTCCAGACGTTGCCTTGCGCGTCGACGCGAATTCCATGCGGCATGCTGTACATGCCTTTCCCCCACGAACGAACGATCTTTCCATTGCGGTCGAGCACGATGACCGGATCGAGTTTGTCGCCGCGCTGGATCAGGTAAATCAAACCATTTTTATCGGATGATACCCACGACACTACTCCTGCCAGACCGTCCGGATCCGGGCCCTGCAGTTTCAAAGGAGTCAGCTGCAGCGGCAGTTTGGGAGCCGTCTGAAGCATGGCGCGCAAAGCTGCGTTCTGTGCATCGATCGCCGGGTTGTTTTGCGTTTGAAACCAGAGTGGGATCAAAAGCAGGTACGCCAGGATGTGTGTGTTCATTCGGCGGAATCTATCACAAAATACATTTCTAACGGACTCACCAGCGGACGGGTTCGAGTTTGCGATCGGCAAGCAGACGGTTGAACCGGGTGACTTCCGAACTCAGCGCGTCGTTCAGTTTTCCGAGCTGAATATCCAGGTCCGCGGAGAGTTCCTTGAAGACAACGTACGATTGATCGGTCGGCCGCGCGTCGCCGGTTTCGACGACACGAAGAAGTGCTGCAATCCGGTTGTTCAGCCGAATGGGAAAGTTCAACGTGTCGCGCGGACTGCGGTTTCGAACCTGATAGATCTCTTCCTCCACTTCGCTCAGGCTGCGGCTGACGACCTCACCAGTTGAACGTACCTGCGGATCGTTCGCCTTGTCGATTCGATCCTGAATCTGTTTCTTCAGGTCTCGAATGAGGATGACCGTCTCATTCGCCTTACTGGTCTTGTCGCGAATCTGTATCGCAAGCGTGAATTGTTCGCGAAGGTCGTCGTCGCTCACGGTCAGCCGTGGATCTCTCTTGATTTGGAACGGCCGGGTTTGGGTGACACCGTCAACAGTCAATCGAGCCTGATACGAACCCGGAACGGCCATAGGCCCGAGGTCGGGGCGAGCGCTTCTCAGGACCATGCCTGGAAAAACCGTCGCGCCGGGATATCGCAGGTCCCACATGAATCGATTCAGACCGGCTTTGTTCGATGCGTCTGCAAATGTCTTCACGACGACGCCGTTGGAATCTGTGATCTCGAGTGAGACTTTTTGTGCAGGCGTTTTCAGCACGTAATCGATGGCGGCCTGATCGAGCGGCCGCACAGCATCTCGAGGCTCGAATAGATACATAGCCGATGTGCTGACAGACGGCGTGAGTTGGCGCAGCGGTCCGATGTCGTCGAGCACATAAAACGAGCGGCCATGCGTGGCGATAACGAGATCGTTCTCCTCCACGACGAGATCGGAGACTTGAACGTCCGGCAGATTCAACGAGAGCGACTGCCAGAGGCCGCCGTTGTTGAAGGAAACGTAAATGCCGTGTTCCGTCCCGGCGTACAGCAATCCGGCGCGCTTTCGATCTTCACGGACGGCGTGAACGTAGTCCTGCGGCGCGATCCCGTTGACGATTCTTGTCCAGGTTCTGCCGTAGTCGTCGGTTCTGAAGATATAAGGGGCCCGGTCATCGAGTTGATATCGCTTCGCCGCCAGGTAAGCCGTGCCGGCTTTATGCGGTGACGCCTCGATCAGGCTGATCCGGCTGAATTCCGGAAGTGCAGAGGGAGTCACCATCTGCCAACTTTTGCCGGCGTCGCGGGTCAAGTGCACGAGTCCGTCGTCGGAACCCGTCCATATGGTATTTGCTTCGAGACGCGAAGGTGCGATCGTAAAAATCGTGGCGTAGATCTCGGGGCCGTTCTGATCTTTGGTTATCGGTCCTCCGGAGTCTTCCATTGTCTTCGGATCGGCGCGAGTCAGATCCGGACTGATGCGTTCCCAACTCTGCCCCTCATTCACCGTCCGCCACAGGTGCTGCGACGATGCATACAACACGTTGGGATCTTGGTTCGAAAAGACAATCGGAAACGTCCATTGCCAGCGCTCCGGAATCGACTTGGCCGGCTCGCCGGAATAGAAGCGCGGGTATACCTGGATGTCCCGCGTGAAACCGGTGCTCCGGTCATATCGGGTAATCAGCGCTTCCTGACTGCCGGCGAAGAACAAATTCGGATTCTTCGGGTGCGGTGCGACGTAGCCGCTCTCGCCGCCGCCGACTGCGTACAACCAGTTACCGGGCGGATCGGCGGGGTCGCGATAGGTTTCGCCCGCGTCTTTCGGCACGCACGCCGTGGAGTTGTCCTGCTGCGCACCGCAAACGTGATACGGAAAATCGACGGTCGTCGCGACGTGATAGAGCTGCGCTGTGGGGTATGTTTCCGCCGTCCAGCTGTCGCCTCCGTTCGTCGACACGCTCGCGCCCCCGTCATTCGTGTCGATAAGGCGCCGCGAATCGTTCGGCGCGATCCAGAAGTCGTGGTGATCCGCATGAGGCGCGCGCATCACCCGAAACGTTTTGCCCGCGTCGGTCGATTTATAGAGTTCGACATTGAGAACGTATAGGGTGTCCCGCTGCTTCGGATCCGCGTAGGTGCGTGAAAAGTAGAACGCGCGCTGGCGCAGTCCACGATCTTCGTTCACTCGACTCCATGTGCCCCCCGCATCATCGGAAACGAAAATCCCACCGTCTTCGGCTTCGACGTTGGCATAAACGCGTCGCGAGTCGGCACCGGAGACCGCGATGCAAATCTTCCCCAAGACACCTTTCGGCAGACCGGGAGAGTGCGTGATCTCGGACCAGGTGTCGCCGCCGTTGGTCGACTTGAAAAGACCGCTTGCGGGCCCGCCGCTTGAAAGCGACCATGGCGTTCGATAGGCGTCCCAGATCGAGGCGTAGATCACGTCCGGATTCTGCGGGTCGAGAACCAAATCGATTGCGCCGGCCCGGTTGTTGCGAAACAAAACCTTCTGCCACGTCTTTCCGCCATCCCTCGTGCGGAAAACTCCACGTTCATCGTTTGGGCCGTACGGATGCCCGAGCGCTGCGACAAAGACGAGGTCGGCGTTTTTGGGATGAATCCGAACGCGTGAGATTGCCTGTGAATCCGTGAGTCCCGCGTGGGCCCATGTTTTGCCGCCATCGACGGACTTGTACACACCATCGCCCTGCATCACATTGCCGCGGAATTCCGTCTCACCCATGCCGACGTACACGATGTCCGGGTTGCTGTCGGATACCGCGACCGCCCCGACCGAGGAACTCTTGATCTGACCGTCGGTCACGGGGCGCCAGGTCACACCACCATCGTCGGTCTTCCAAAGGCCGCCGCCCGTCGCGCCAAAATAGTATTCCAGCGGGCGGCTCGCGCTTCCTGTCGCTGCGATGGAGCGTCCACCGCGGTTGGGCCCGATGTTTCGCCACTTCAGTGCCGCGAACAAACTCGGGTCGAACCGCTGATCGGTTTGTGGAAAGAAGGTGATCAGCGCGAGCAGCGCAATGATGCGATAAATCACGTTGTCCTTTCCGTGTCAGCGGATGGAGGCAGCGTCACGAAGCCCGTCGCTGTGCTCCGGGTTCTGCACGCTTTACCACCAACGTTACTGGCGGTAAAACTGTCAGAACCGGGAGCGCAGCGACGGGCTTCGTGGCGCCACTTTTCGTCCGCACCGTCCGATATCACTCTTCGTACGAGGTCGAGAGTTTCACGGAGCCGATCCGGTTGTTGTAATCGATCGTCGTTCCAAAGGGTTTCGAGAGCCGGATGAGATCGTCCATGATTTTTCTCGATAGCGTCTCGTCCGCGAACATCGGCCGGCCGCGGCGGCCGGGCAATTTGCCGAAACCAAGGTTGATCGGATAAAGCTTGAGGTCGACCAGCTTGTCTCCCTTGAATGCAGGCATCGCAATGACGCTTTCCCACACCAGACGGTCCGCCGGGAACCCGCTCTTGTCATTGTCATACCGCTTGGCGTTGAAGTCGCTGACGCGATCTTCGGCGCTCAGACCCAGCCCTTCGTAGTTATCCGCAGGGAGCCTCAGCACGGTTTCGTTTTCGAAGATGAAGTCTCCGAGGCTGTAAAGAATGGGTTTTCCTTTGTAGATTTCAATGCCGCGCAGCACATGCGGGCCATGACCCACGAACATGTCGGCGCCGGCGTCGATTGCGGCGTGAGCAAAGATCGGCAGGAAGGGGGCGGGAAGCGTGCGATCCCTTCCTCCTTCGTGAGCGTGAATCGTCACGACGACGTAATCGGAAAGCGTTTTCGCGTCCTTGATACTGTGGACGATTTCATCGAGGTCTTCCTTGTTCGGTGTTTGCTCGACTTTGAATTCAGGTCCCAGGACGAAACGATTTCCCATGAACGTGAGCGCGTTGCCCTGACCCGCGTTCAAGCCGAGGCTCGTCAGCGTTCGCCGCAAACTGTCGATTGTCGGTTGATCGACAAAATATCGCGTGTCGAAGCGCAGTGGATTGAGCCCGGGGCGCCCGCCGACGTCCGACCGTTGCTTGCCTGCGACGGATTGAACCGTGAACGTCGACGCCACTGAAATGAGACCGACACGGCCGTCAGCTGTTTCCAGATAATGCGCTTCTCGAGCCTGCTGCAGGTTCTCTCCAACGCCCGCCCAGACAATTCCTGCCTCGGTCAAATACTTCGAGGTGGTCCGCATCGACTCGGGACTGTAATCGCCGGTGTGATTGTTCGCCCGGGCCACCATGTCAATGCCGGCCCAGGCGATTTCCTTCGCCATCATCGGATCCGCTCGCATCCAGGTGCCGCCGCTCAGCGCGCTGGGATAGCCTTCGTAGTCGTGGAGCAGCATCTCGAAGTTCGCAAACGCCGCGTCTGCGCTGCGGATCAGGTCGATCATGCCGAGGAACTCGGGCTCCTTGTACGGCGACAGTCTTTCAGTGATGATCGAGTCGCCCATCAGCGCCATCGTGAAAACGCCGTCGGTTCCGGTGCGGCTCTGCTGTTGCGCGTGAACGGAAATGCCAAGAAGCAAACAAAGGAAACACAACGCGACAATCGCTGTCTTCTTCATCTTTTCCTCCGGCCATGAAAGCGTGTTTGGCGCGGAGTCTACTACATCGGGGCGGTCGCATAAAGGCGTGCTGCACGCCGGCGTGAAAAGACGTTAGCCACTATTCATGTCGAATTGCAATCATCGGGTCGATATGGGCCGCGCGGCGCGCCGGAATGAAGCCGGCGACCAGACCGGACGCCAGCAGCAAAACGATCGCGAATCCAAGCGTGACGGGGTCATTCGGCTCGATCCCATACAGGAACGATCGCACGTAACGCGAACCGGAGAGCGCCAGCGGAAGTCCTATAGACAGGCCGATAACCGCCAGCAGCAGGACTTCACGCAACACCATCCACAAAATCCGGCCTGCCCGGGCGCCCAGCGTCATGCGAATCCCGATCTCGCTCGTTCGACGCGCCACATTGAACGTAACTGTCCCATACAGGCCGACGCACGCAATGCTCAGTGCGAGAGCAGCGAAAACGCTGCAGAGCCGTGCCAGCGTAATTTCCGTGCTGATCGATTGATCGATGTGGTCCGCTTGTGTCTTCATCTCGAAAACCGCGATGCGGGAATCGATCTGTCGAACGATTTCACGCGCCGGCGCCGCGAGATTCATCGGCCGGACGTTCGTGCGAACTTCGAACGTGATTGCGCCGCTTGGACGCGCTTGAAGATACGGAAAGTAGACCACCGGACGTAATTCTTCTTTCAGCTGGAACGCAATGGCGTCCCGCACCACACCGACAATTTCAAATGGGTCTTGGTGAACAATGATCGTCCGGCCGACGGGATTCTCAAGTTTCAGGATTCTCGCGAGTCGCTCATTGATGATCGCGACCGGCGGCGCGCCGGCAGTGTCGCGATCGCTGAAATCGCGCCCGGAGAGTCGAGTCAACTGCAAGGTGTCAAAGAAAGCGGGGCCTACGGAATAGACCACAGACATACTCGGGGAACGCCCATCCGCCGACACCGGCAGCGCCTCCGCACCGGAGACGACGACGGGTGTCATGGAGCCTCCGCCCGACGGGAACGGTCCCATCGAAAAGCTGACACCACGAATCCCTGCGATTTGCGTCAGACGACTTCGCACCTCTTGATAGACTCGGTTGAATGCAGCGTCTTCGATTCCACTCCCGTGCGGACGGATGTTGAACAACAGAATATTTTCGCGAGCAAAACCTAACTCAATCGAATGAAGTCTGGACAGCGTTCGCGCAAACAGACCCGCAGCGACCAGCAGCAGGAGCGAAATCGAAATCTGGAAAATAATCAACACACGGCTAACACCCACTCGTTGCCAGCCCCTGTGACTGGGCGTCGACCAGGCGTTGGCGCGGGTTTCTTTGAGCGCAGGCAGGACGTCCACTCGCGTCGCCTGAAATGCAGGCACGAGACCGAACAGCAATCCCGTCATCAACGAGAGCCCGAACGTAACAGCCAGCACGTGCCAGTTGATTTCCGCGTGCAACGTGAAGTTCTCCCGGCCATTGGCCAGCAGCAGCGTCAGAAGGCGGATGCCATAGCCGGTCAATGCGATGCCGATGGCGCCACCAAAGAGTGAAAGGATCAGGCTTTCGGTCAACAGCTGGCGGATGATTCTCACGCGGCCCGCTCCTAAGCTGAGCCGGACCGCGATTTCGCGCCGCCGTGACACGGCTCTGGCGAGCAGCAGATTGGCGATATTCGCGCAGGCGATCAGCAGGATCAAACCGGCCATGGTCATCAAGACATAGATCGGCTGTGCATAGAAACGACGCAGACTGTCCAGGCCGGCGCCTCCCGGCTGTATTTCCAGCGTGGGTGGATTTGCACGCTGCCGCTCGGTAGTGCTGGTTGCTGAAATGAACTGTTGAAATTGCGGGCCCAGCACCGCTTGCGCACGAGTAATACTGACGCCGGGCTTGAGCCGTGCCATCACTTCGATCCAATAGTAGTTCGGATCCAGATACTGCTCCCCAACGGTTGCGCTGACCAGCGCTTGCTGCAGCAGGAGATTGGCGTGCATGGGAACATACACGTCGGGCACTTCACCCGGTTCCGCACCAAAAAACTCCGGCGGCGCGATGCCGATGACTTCGAACGGTTGGTTGTCCAAACGAATCGTTTGCCCGACGGCGCGTCCGACTTCTCCGAAGCGTGCCTGGCCGAGACGATAACTCAGGATGGCCACCGGAGAGGCGCCCGCTGCATCGTCTTCATCGAGGATGGGGCGGCCGGCGGCGGTAGGAACTTCCATACTCCGGAAGTAGTTTCCCGAAACGTACTCACTGCTTACCAGTTCGGTTTGGCCGCCAATCGACACGCTGAGTCGTGTTTTGAAGTAACAGAACGCGCTCGATAAGGTGTCGGCGTTGTCTTGAAAGAGCTTCAGCGCGGGGAAGGGAAACTGTGTTCCGACGTATCCTCTCGCATCGCTGTGTCCGCCATTGGTGGAAAAGGACATTCCTTTGGAGGATGCCGAGGTATAACCCTTTGGCGTGCGCCACTTCATGACGACCAGAGAGCCGGCGTCGGGAACGGGAAGCGGGCGAACAAGGATCGAATCCATGAAGCTGTAGATCGCCGTGTTGGCGCCGATACCCAGCGCGAGCGAAAACACGGCAAGCAGTGTGAATGCCTTGTTCTGCACCATGGAGCGCGCGGCGTAGCCCAGGTCCTGAGCGGCCTGTTCCAACCACGTCCAGGTGAATTCGCGTCGAGCATCTTCGGCGGCCAGCGCCATGTTGCCCAGTTCCTTGGGTTCTGCCATCGATCGAATCGACTCGAGCTCCTCCTGCATGTCGAGTTCTTCCGCCCGCCGCCGCGCCGGCAGAAGGTGCCGCAGCTTTCTAAAGAATCTCACTGCTGACCCTCCGGAGTTCCCATGATGCGTGAAATGGCCGATGCGAAGTCGATCCATTCCGAGTGTTCCTGACGAAGCTGTTTCCTGCCGGCTGCGGTCAGCTTGTAATACTTGGCGCGACGATTGAACTCGGATGTTTCCCATTTCGAGCTGATCCAGCCCTTGAGTTCGAGCCGCTTTAATGCGGGATAAAGAGAGCCGAACTCAATGTCCAGCGCCTCATTCGAGCTTGTGCGGATCGCTTTCGCGATTCCATAACCATGGAGTGGTCCGAAGACCAGCGTCCGGAGAACGAGCATGTCGAGAAGGCCATGAAGCGGTTCCATGTGGTGAGAGTCTATATAGAGACAGTCTCAATATCAACAAGTCCATCCGCAAATGAAATGCTCTTCTATATAATGTGAGCGCCTTTTCAACAGCGACACGCAAAGGAGAGTTTTTCGTGAAACATTTCAGCCGAACACTTCTTATCATTGCCGCTCTGGTCGTTGCCGCGCAGACCACGTCCGCGCATTTCAAGCTGATGGAGCCAGCTTCGTGGTTGATTGAAAACGATCGCGGCGACCCGCAGAAATCGGGGCCGTGCGGGGGCTCCAACACGGATTGGGGCAAGCCGAGCTATGTGGTGAATAAGGCTGTCGGCGGCTCGAAGCTGCACATCAAGGTGCAGGAGACGGTTTACCATCCCGGACACTTTCGTGTGGCGCTGGCGGTGAACTCGCCGACGGAACTGCCGCCCGATCCGCAAGTCACCACCCGCGATGCCGAGCGTGGACCGCAGTCGGTGTCGGCTACGATTCAGGATCCGCCGCAGATTCCCGTCCTGGCCGATGGGCTGTTCGTTCATAATGTCCGGCCAACCAGCCCGGCGCCGCCGTTTGAAACGGACGTCACGCTGCCGAATATCAATTGCAGGAAGTGCATTCTGCAGGTCGTCCAGTTTATGGCGGAACATGCATTCAATAACCCCGGCGGATACACGTATCACCACTGCGCCGATATCCAGATCACGGCGGATAAGTCGAAGCCGCTTTCCGATGGCTGGCCCGCCGAACGTCAGAGTCAGTAGTGAAGATCGGGGCTCACCCATGCTGGAGAAGCTGTTCGGTTCAAACAAGGAGTTGTTCAAACCGAGAATGCCCGGCGTGGATCAGGCCACATCGATCGAAGATGTGTTTGGTAAGGCCCGCGAATCCGCGTCAGAGGCCGGGCGTCATGTGGTGATCGTGACGCCCGGCCGGTTGCTCCGATTGCAGCCTTGTCCTCCAGCGGGAACGATGAGCGCCCAACAGACAGCCGGCATCGAGAAACTCATCTCGCCAAAAGTGAAACGGAACATCGCCGTCATCGGGTTTACGGATCTCGCTGCCCTTCAAAAAGACGTCACGAAAGCCATCCCATTTATCGGAATGCTTTTGGGGTTTGCGTACATCGGGCATTCCGTGTGGGTTTTCGAAGGACACTCCACTGCGCTCGAAGCGGGCTGCCGCGACGCGGACGTCTTACTCGTCGACGGCGATATGGTGCCGCATCTTGGACCGGACTGGCAGACCATTGCCGGGAGGTCGATGCGACGCCCTGAAATCTATATCCACGACCGGGCGAAGTTCGCGCTCCGCCGGGCTTAACCATATGGGACGCACATTTGGATTTCTTGTGCTGATCGTTGTCGTCGGAGCAGGACTCTATCTGTACATGAAGAACGTCGAATCGGTGACGCCGGGTGGAACTTCGCCGCGTACGACGATCGACGCCACCGGCGTACAGAATGACCTGCTCGCGATCGCGAATGCCGAGAGGCGCTACTGGGCGACGAATTCGAAGTACGCTTCGCTGGATGAACTGCGAACGAATGGCGACATTCCTGTCCCCTCTCGCGCCGGTTTTGCCTATTCATCCGAGGTCACAGACGCCGGCTTTAGAATCATCGCGACATATTCGGGCCCGGATCCGAAAGCACCGAAACACATCAGCATCGATGAAACAATGTCTTTGAAAACCTACTGATACGAGGCAGCCTCGGCCCGATGAAGCGGATACAATCGTTTTGGGCTTCCGCAGGCGCTGGACTTATAATGAGTTCAATGCGAGTGCGGTTTAGCCTGGCAGTCAGCGTTATGGTCTCTCTGGTTTGTACGGCCGAGGCGTTGTGTCTATTGCCGGGTGTTCCGTTGTCTGCGACGGAGGCCGAATGTTGCCGGCATATGGCCGGAAATTGCGATCGTGTTCCGATGCCGGAATCGCACTCCTGTTGCAACGCAACCGCACGGAACAGCGACGGTGCAGTTTTCGCGAAGGCCGTCTCAATGCCCGGGTCGCTTGCCGCTGTTGCGGATTACCCCGCCGGTAACACCGATTTCACACAAGACGGGCCGGCTCCAGTACAGTTGCTGATCATCAACCATCCGCCACCTGGAAACAAATCGGCTCCAACAATCCTGAGAATCTGATTCGTTCTTCCTGATCGGAACCAACCTGGCTCTGTGCCGGAAATGTGTATCTCGATTGGAGGAACAATGCATTCATTTCGCCTTCTTCTATTGCCGTTGGTCATTGGCGCAACCGCCGCCGGCGCCGCCGAGGATCCGTTCGCTGTGGCGGCCAGGCTCGCGCCGTCGATACAACACCTTCGTGACAAAAACGTAACTCCGCTAACTCTTTCCGAAGTCGAAGCCGAGGCTATGTCCAACAATCGGGAGATTCAGCTTGCGGAGGAACGGGTGGCTAATGTGGAAGCGCAGCTTCCGCTATCCACCGCGTTCGAGGATCCGGTTGCCACGTACCGGGGATGGGGTGTGCCGGTGGCGCAACCCTGGAACGTCAATCGGGTGCAGCACATGTTCATGCTGAGTCTGACGGTCCCCGGCTCCGGCAAGCGTGAACTTCGCTATCTTGCCGCCGCGGACGCCATCGGCATCGCCAGGCTGCAGGTCGACGCCGCGAAGCGCGAAATTACCGGACGTGTCCGCTCGGCCTTCTTTGACCTGTTGCGAACTTACGACGAACTCCGGCTTCACGACGAACAGGTGGAAATCGCGAGACAGGCGATCGCGGCAGCGCGCGTCAAATACACCGTCGGTAAGGTTCCACAGCAGGACGTTCTAAAAGCCCAGGTGGCGCTCACCCGTTTGGTGGACCACCTGTTGATGTTCGAACGCGACGCCGATCTTGCGCGGGCCGCTCTCAATACCTTTATGGGACGCGATCCCGGAGCCTCCCTGGAAATCCGGGGTGATTATTCCGTTGCGGACGCGCTTCCTTCCTCAACAGAACTTCAACAGCTCGCGACCGAGAATCGGCCGGAGCTGGTGGCCCTGCGCGCCACAATCCAACAATCGGAAACGCGAACGCGACTCGCCGGCAAGGCCTACGCGCCGGATCTGACGATTGCCGCCGGTTACATGCTGATGCCCCGCGGGTCGCCAAACCGCAATGCCGCCATGGCGGAGCTTTCCGTCAACCTTCCGTGGCTGAATCGCGGCAAGCATGATTCTGAGATTCAGCAGGCGCAATCGGAAGAAGCCGTAGTGCGAGCCGAGTATCAGGTCCAACTTTCCGCGATCCTTCGACAGGTTCAGGAAGCGAGAGTCCGGGCTGAAGCCTCCTCCAGACTGGTCGACCTCTACCGAGATACGCTGCGTCCACAGGCGCAGATGGCATTTCGATCGGCCTTGGCGGCGTATCAAACCGACCAGACGGACTTCCTGAATCTTCTGGACAGCCAGAACATGACGCTGGACGTCGAGTATTCGTATTTCGCGGCAATCGCAGACTACGCCACGCGGCTCGCCGAATTGGAAGCTGCGACGGGAGCGGCGCTGCCTCGTGTGAGGAGGCCGTTATGAGCGCTCGTTGGTTCTTTGTCGGCTTTTTTACGGCGGCCGTTATCGCCACTCTGGCCGTTCGCTGGTACCAGCCCGCGACACCACCGGAGCCCGCATCCAGCCGTGAGGACACTTCGCCGGCTGCGGGAACGGAAGCTTCGGCCGGTTCCGCGGAACGAGTCGAACTATCGGATGCCGAGCAACAGCGAATTGGAATTCAAACGGCGGCAGCAACGTTCAAATCCATTCAAAGCGAATTGATCGCTCCGGCTCGCGTCGCGGCCCCCGAGACTGCCTTGCATGCGGTGAGCGCCCGGGTTGCAGGCCGCATCGAAGACCTGGTCGTCAATTCTGCCGGGCAAGCCGTTCGACAGGGACAGGTGATTGCCTACATTTACAGTCCGCAGATCGTCACGGCTGCCGAGGAATACAAACTTGCAGTGGAAAATCGCGATCGGCTGCAAAACAGCAAGATCGCGGAGGCATTCGAACAGGCGCAGTCTTTGGTGGACGCCGCGCGCCGGCGCCTTGAACTGTGGGGATTGACCGCCGATCAGATGGACAGCCTCAGCCGAGCGCCGTCGACCGCGCTGCGCATTGCGATCCCATCGCCCGTGGCCGGGATTGTCACAAGGCGTCACGTTACGGAAGGCCAGTATGTTCAAGAAGGCGAGACGCTAATGGAAGTGACGGATCTGGCCACGATCTGGATCGTTGCCGACGTTTACGCAACCGACGTGACGCACATTCGTACCGATCAAAGCGCAACGATTCTCACAGACGATAACGCTCGTAAAACCTATCGCGGCAGGGTCACGCTCATCGAGCCGAGTGGAAATCCTGAAAGCCGCACGATTCCAGTTCGGATCGAAGTTCCGAATACGCAGATGGAGCTCAGACCCGGAATGGTCGTACAGGCGCGATTCACAGCACAGAGTGAAAAGGTGTTGACTGTCCCGCGATCTTCCGTCATCGACACGGGAAAAGAGCGCATCGTCTACGTGGTTTCCGAACGCGGTGCGTTCGAGCGTCGAACCATTCAAACGGGAGCCGCGACGGACGCCGATTACGCCATTTTCGCAGGCCTCAAGGAAGGCGAACGCGTCGTCAGCCATGGAGCATTTCTTATCGATTCGCAATCTCGGCTCACCGGTGAAATGTCTGGGATGTTCGGCGGCTCAAGAGAGTTATCCGGGACGGATTCGCATAATCCCGACTTCAAAATCACATTTCGTGTTGAACCGGCACCGCCGAAAGGAGGCGAAGAAAACACGCTTCACGTATCCGTCAGAGACAGTTCGAACCAGCCTGTTGCCGGTCTTCAAGTCAAAGTGATGGCCATCATGCCCGCAATGCCTGCGATGGGAATGCCGGAAGTGCGCGCTGCCGCGGATCTCAATCCGTCAGGAAACACGTACAGCGGCAAACTCAGGATCCCGATGGCAGGACCCTGGAACGTTTTAGTCGAGATACGCCGCAGCGGGCAGGTGATCGCCACGTATCGCACTCGTTTCGACGCTGTTTAAGGGAGAACGGCAATGATTAACAGAATTATTGAATTTTCTCTGAAACATCGCGTGTTGATCGTCACTGCTTATGCTTTGCTCGCGGGCTGGGGATACTGGGCGTTGCTGAAAACACCGATTGATGCGATTCCCGACTTGAGCGAGAACCAAGTCATCGTTTTCGCGGATTGGGCGGGACGAAGTCCCCAGGAGGTCGAAGATCAGATTACCTATCCGTTGACCGCCAATCTGCAGGGCCTTCCCGGCGTCCGCACGGTCCGCTCCTCCTCCGCGTTCGGTTTCTCCATGGTCAACATCATTTTCGAAGATCGCGTGGACGTTTACTTCGCCAGAACACGAGTTCTGGAGCGCCTGAATCTTGCCTCCAGCTTTCTTCCGGCCGGCGTCGTGCCGACGCTGGGTCCAGACGCGACAGGTGTCGGACAGGTCTTTTGGTACACCGTTGACGGGCCGTATGACGCCGGTATGCTGCGATCCCTTCAGGACTGGTTCATTCGTTACCAGCTGAATTCCGTTCCCGGCGTCGCGGAAGTGGCGAGCATTGGAGGTTTCGTCCGGCAGTACCAGATCGATGTGAGTCCCCTGAAGCTGCGCGAGTACAACATTCCGATTCGCGCCGTTATGGAAGCCGTCCAGCGCAGCAATAACAACGTTGGTGCGAAGGTAGTGGAAGCCAGCGATATGGAGTTTGTCGTTCGGGGAATCGGTCTGATCCGGTCGATTCAGGACATTGAGGATATCGTGTTGACCGAACACCAGAGCACTCCGGTGTACCTGCGGCATGTTGCGACCGTCCAGATCGGGCCGGAATTCCGCCGAGGCGTGCTCGACAAAAATGGAAGGGATGCGGTGGGAGGCGTCGTGCTCATCCGGTATGGCGCAAATGCGAGAGCCGTCATCGAAGCCGTCAAAGCAAAAATTGCTGCGGTCGAGCCCGGTTTGCCGGAAGGTGTACGGATTGTTCC
The DNA here is from genome assembly GCA_964584785.1 of uncultured Solibacteraceae bacterium. Lineage (GTDB taxonomy): Bacteria > Acidobacteriota > Terriglobia > 20CM-2-55-15 > 20CM-2-55-15 > JAHFTY01. The sequence continues at coordinate 4,243 of CAZPBY010000073.1, read as the reverse complement.
GTTTTACGATCGCAGTACGCTGATCAATCACGCGGTGGATACTTTACGTTCGGCGTTGATTGAAGAGATCATTTTGGTCACCCTGGCTCACGTCGTCTTTCTCTGGCATTTTCGAAGCATTCTTATCGTCACGATCCCTCTGCCTCTTGCCGTACTCACATCATTTCTTTTCATGAACGCGTTTGAGATTTCTTCAAACATCATGTCGCTGGGAGGAATTGCGATTGCCATTGGAGTGCTGGTTGATGCGGGCATCGTGATGACCGAGAACGTGATCCGGCATGCCGAACGGTATTTCGGAGAACACGGAGAGTATCAGTCGCAGGTCTGGCAGATCACGATGGACGCGGCTCGTCTGGTGGGGCGTCCGATCTTCTTTTCGATGACCATCATCATTCTGGCGTTCATCCCGGTGTTCGCTCTGACCGGCATGGAAGGCAAGCTCTTTCATCCCCTCGCCTTCACCAAAACCTTTGCGATGGCCGGCTCGACCATTCTTGCGGTGACGCTCGTGCCCGTGTTGTGCACGTTTATGATTCGCGGCCGCCTGCATCGGGAAGACCGGAATCCGGTGATGCGTGTGCTTCAAGGCATATATCGTCCGGTTCTTCGCACATCGCTTCGGTTTCCGGCCCTGACGCTGTTAACCGCAGCCGGCTTGTTTGCCTTTGCGATTTATGTGGCTACCACGATCGGTTCGGAATTCATGCCGCCGCTCGATGAGGAAACGGCGATGTGGATGCCGATTGCCGATCCGTCCGTTTCGCTGACCAAAGCGACAGAGCTGATGCAGGAACAGGATCGCATTATCCGCGAGGACCCGGCGGTCGAGATGGTTGTCGGGAAAATCGGAAGGGCCGAGACGTCGACGGATCCCGCCCCCATCAACATGACGGAGACTATCGTCACCCTAAAGCCCCGAAATCAGTGGCCGGTTGGAACGACGAAGGATCAGATTTTGCAGCGCCTTGACGAAAAGCTCCGCACTCCCGGCATCACGAACATCTGGACCCAGCCCATTCGCAATCGCATCGATATGCTTTCCACGGGTATTCGTACGCAGGTCGGGGTGAAAGTCTTTGGCCGCGATCTTCAAACCATTGAGAAGATCTCCCAGCAAATCGAGCGGGTTCTTCATAATGTCCGAGGCGCCGCCGACTTGTACGCAGAACGAATTACAGGCGCGCCTTACTTGGAAATCGAAGTCGACCGGCGGGCAGCGGCGCGATTCGGGGCAAGCGTGGCCGATATTCAGGACGTGATTGAAACAGCCATCGGCGGGAAGAACCTGACCCAGACCATCGAAGGGCGTGAACGTTATCCGGTCCGAGTGCGCTATGCCCGAGACTTCCGCGAAGACATCGAAGGGCTGCGGGATGTTCTGGTCTCTGGCAGCAATGGTGCACAGGTCCGTTTGGATCAGGTGGCCCACATTCGAGTTGTGATCGGGCCTGCGATGATCACCAGCGAAAACGGTTTGCTTCGGGGAACGGTGCTGATGAACGTCCGCGATCGAGACGTCGTCGGATTCGTCAATGAAGCCCGCCATGAGGTTGCCGGCAAAGTTCGGATGCCGCCGGGCTATTACCTAGAGTGGAGCGGCCAGTACGAGAACCAGATCAGCGCGAAGCGCCGGCTTCAACTGGTGATTCCGATCGTGCTGTTGATTATTCTTTTTCTGCTGTATTGGACGTATCAATCGATGAAGGAAGCTCTGCACGTCGTGCTGGCGGTCCCGTTCGCGCTGACGGGCGGCGTATTCCTGCTGAAGTTCCTCGGATACAACTTCTCGGTAGCCGTATGGGTCGGTTTCATTGCCTTGTTTGGAACCGCCGTTCAGACCGGTGTTGTCATGGTGATCTATCTCGAGGAAGCCGTGCGCCGCAAGATAGCGGCGACCGGGCTCCTCACGCGGGAAAGCTTGCGAGAAGCGGTTATGGAAGGCGCATTGTTGCGGCTTCGGCCGAAAGTCATGACGGTGGCCACCGTGGTTGCGGGATTACTTCCGATCATGTGGTCGACACGGGCAGGCGCGGAAGTGATGAAACCGCTCGCCACGCCCGTTCTCGGCGGCATGATCAGCTCCCTCCTCCATGTCCTGATCGTTACGCCCGTCATCTTCATGTGGCTGCGCCAGCGCGAGTTGAAAGGGTGAGTTATGAATTGTTTAGGGCCGCGAGGGAATCTTATCGAAACGGGATGTCCTCGCGCGATACTTGCGTGTTCGCGATATCAACACAAAGAGCAATTCAGGGAGGATCTTCATGTTTCGATCAACACAAGTGGCAGCAGTCGCACTGGTGCTGACGCTCATCCTTGTCCCGTTTAATTGGATCGTTGAGGCCAACCACTCGTGGGGAGGCTATCATTGGGCGCGGACGCATAATCCTTTTACGGTGAAACTCGGTGATAACGTCAACTCCAATTGGGATCCATATCTGGCGACCGCCTCGTCGGAATGGAGTAAGAGCGATGTGCTGGATACAACCGTTGTCGTCGGCCTGGCCAATCCAAGGAATTGCCGTCCGACAGCTGGCCGTGTGGAAGTATGCAACAACACTTACGGCAATAACGGCTGGTTAGGCGTGGCGCAAATCTGGCTGAGCGGCAGTCACATTTCGCAAGGCACGGTCAAGCTCAATGACACGTACTTCAATACGTCGAAATACAACACGCCGGCGTGGAGAAACCTGGTGACGTGCCAGGAAATCGGACACACGTTTGGACTCGATCATCAGGATGAGGTTTTTGACAACCCGAATCTCGGAACCTGTATGGACTACACCAACGATCCGAGCACGAACCAATATCCGAATCAGCACGATTATGACGAGTTGGACATCATCTATGCGCATCTCGATTCGACGACCAGCGCCTTCAGCTCGCACGGCGCTTCGAATATAGATCTGGACCATCCGTCAGCGTGGGGACAGTTGATGCGTTCGTCAGGCGGCGGGCGCTTTCAGCGATTTACGCGAGACCTCGGTAACGGCGAACAAGTCGTGACCTTCGTGGTCTGGGCTTAAGACTCTGCTCGAAAGGGCGGCGCGTCGACGAGCGCCGCCTCCGCTTTCGTCCATCGCGTTAAATGCTACGGTTGCCGAGCTGGTTTCTGAGCGCTGTCTATGACCAACACTTCGCTTTGTCCTTTGGCGGATCTCAACTGCAGTCCAAGTTGTTCCTGAACTGCAGTGAAAATCGACGGCGCGTTCGGATCGGACGAATCCCCGCGTTCGGTTCTTTCCGGCATTAAATGGTCCGCGGATGAAGTGGTTTGTCCGGGATCGGGTCTCCACGAAAGCCGGACGTCGTAGCGGCCTCTCAGCCCCGTCTTGTCGACCACGTTACGTCCGACAATATTCGACAACATTTCGGCAAGCTGCGGCATCGTCATTCCCGTTCCTCCGCCGTGACTGCCTGCACCGTGACTCTGGTGTTGATCGGTGCGCGAAGAATCGTGACCGGCTTCGCCGTCGGATTGCATTTCATGAAGTTTCGGGCCATTTCGCGCAGCGATCAGCTCGTACACAGCCCCTTTGCGGGATTCGCGGTGAACCTTCAATTGAAACCGTTCCATAAGGAGGTTTTTGAGCATTTCGTTGATCTGCTTCTGCGCAATACCCGCATCGGCTTTCGCTTGAACGTCCCACCGATCGGAAGATGTCCAGGGCGGTCCGCCGGCGATTTGAAAATCCTGAAGGCCGTTTGCAACTCGAATGAGTTCCTTCAGCGTCGCACCGGTTGCGCTGAATCGCCCGCCCGGCGTCAACTGTACCACCATGCGGTGGTCGCCCGCCGCGTTTGGCTTGACGGAAGCCGAATCGAACTCAAGCTGCGCCGCGTATGACGCGAATGCCAAAACGGTTCCAGCAAATCCGACGACCGCTGCACTACTGAGCTTCACAGATGCCTCCCGAAGGTTTGCGAAAAGTCTACTCAATCGATCTGAATGGGACCTGAACGAAGACCACGAGATCCGTTGTCCTCGCCGCCGTTCAGCGGCGACGTCGTGCTAATTTTTCCCCGGACCATACAACACCCGGCCGGGACGCGCGCCGGTCATGGCGCCGTTTTCGAAGACGACCTGGCCGTTGACGATGACCTCTGAAAACCCTTCCGCGTATTACGGTGGATTCTATATGGAAGGGGAGGGAATTTCGAAATCGCACGTCCGTTCCCGGGCCCCCCCCCGTCCGGAGGCCGTTCCCCCGCCCCCACCCAGAAGGAAAGGATAGATCCAAAT
>CAZPBY010000072.1:0-35904 GCA_964584785.1 uncultured Solibacteraceae bacterium | reverse complement strand
AGATCCCTGATCCAACGAAGCCGGAAGGTCTGGATCACCTGTTCGCCGCATTTGTGTGCCTTGGCCTGACGGGCATAGCCTTGCTGTGGTCGTTCATCAGCGGGCTGCACTACGTGAGGGGAGGCTAAATCATCTTCACGCGCAGCAGCGAGAACGCGACCATCCGAAGCAGAATCCATCCGCCGGTCCAGCGACGGATGTTGGTTTCGCCGTATGTCCGCGCAAGATAGCGGACTGGAATGTCGGTCATCTTCAGGTTCAATTTGCGCGCACCGAACAGGAGATCGAAGTCACCGAAAGGATCGAAGTCGCCAAACACGTGGCGATTGGCCGCAACGCGCAAGTAGTCCCTCTTGAACAGCACCTTCGTTCCGCACAGTGTGTCCTTGATCGGCTGGCCCATGATCCAGGTGAATGCGATGCTGAAAAATTTGTTCGCACACATGTTCAGAAATCGCATCGCCTTGCCCTCCATCGGATACACCAGTCGAACACCGTTGGCAAACTCGGTGCGGCCTGAGACGAGCGCGTTGTAAAACTTCGGAAGCTCCTCCGGCGGCGTTGTGAGGTCGGCGTCGAGGATCATCAGGATGTCGCCCGTCGCGATCGCAAAAGCGTCGCGCACGGCGTTGCCTTTTCCTTTGCCCGACTGCTGAATTGCCCTGATGGGCAGGTGGGCGTACTTCTTCAGCGCGTCCTCGATGCGGCGCCATGTATCGTCCGTCGATCCGCCTTCCACGAAGATGATTTCGGTTTGCGATCCCATCACCGGCACGCGCTGCAGCGCCGACTCGACATTGCCGGCTTCGTTCCTGGCGGGAATAACGACGGAAACACTCTGGGGCTCCGATCCTGCGGCGGGACGCCGTCTCGCGGTTTGAAAGATGGTCAGGCAGAAGAACGGAACCAACGAAGCCATAAAACGATTGAGGAAACGATCGACGCCAAACAGCGGGGCTGGACACAGTATTCTCGATTCCTGATTCAGCAGTTCCCAGCCTCCGAGGTCCAGGAGGCTTCGAACGTCGGACGCGCTGAGCCAGTTCGCCATCGGCTGCGTCGACTTCAAACCAAGGATCGTCGCGGGCCGAAGGATGGGATACCAGAGCGTGTTGTAGAAATTCAGAACCAGACGCGTTTGGCGGCCGGCGAATTGATGCAGATTCTCGAGCAACAGCTGGACGTCCGCGCTGAAGTTCACGGTCTCCGAGAGGATGATGTAATCGAAGGTTCGGTCCAGCACTCCGGATGAAGACATCAGTTCCGCGGCTGCAGTTGCAAACTTGCCGTGAGGAACGCGCTTTCTGGCCGCGTCGATCTGTTTTTCGGCAATGTCGATTCCCGTGACGTCGCGATTCGGCAGTTGAGCGAGAAGGTAGCCGCTGCCGCAGCCGACTTCGAGAATGGTGGCGTCGGAAGGAATGATGTGCCGGTAATACTTCGCCAGCAGTGATCGGTAGAAACGCCCGAGCCAGGTGGATTCCGGTGACGCGTCGTTATAGAAATCGCGTATTCGATCGAGGTATGGACCGATCACGCGGGTTAGTATACCGGCAAAGAAATTTCGGAATCGGACGACTTCCCGTACCGGCATGCTTAAAAAATGGCTGACACATCCGTTGACGCGTGGAATGGACGTGGATGATCCGCGGCTGACGGCAGCACGGCGACGGATCATCCGCGAAAAGCCGTTTCTTCGGCGCATTTATGAAGACTGGTACCGGCAAATCATCGCCTCGCTTCCGGAAGGCCGAGGCCGGGTCGTAGAGCTGGGCTCGGGGGCAGGATTCCTTCGCGATCGACTAGCGGAACTCATCACTTCCGAAATCTTTCCCACACCTGAAATCGATCTCGTCATGGACGGTGCCGCGCTGCCTTTGGACTCCGGCAGCCTGCGCGCCGTCGTCATGGTGGATGTCCTTCATCACATTCCTCAACCCCGGCGCCTGTTCGCTGAGGCCGCCCGGTGCGTGCGGCCCGGCGGACGGATAGTGATGATCGAGCCCTGGGTAACGCCATGGTCGTCTGTTATCTATGGCAGGTTGCATCACGAGCCCTTTGATCCTCGGACCAGGGAGTGGGAGTTTCTATCCACCGGACCGCTTTCCGGCGCAAATGGCGCATTGCCGTGGATACTGTTTCAACGCGATCGAACCCAATTCGAACGGGAATTCCCCGCGTGGCAGATTCGGCAAATCGAACTGCAGATGCCTTTTCGATACATCGTCTCCGGCGGCGTGTCCATGCGAAGCCTCAGCCCCGGATGGACGTACGTTGGATGGAGCGCGCTGGAAAGGCTGACGCAGCCCTGGGCTGCGTCACTCGCGATGTTTGCTCGTATTGTTCTTCAGCGCTCCAATGATCCGTCAGGCGGTCTTTCGACCCATGATGGGATATGAACGGTCAAGCGGCGAGCGGCGTCTTTCGCTGTGTCTGTCTGCGAATTTTCCAGTGCAGGAATGGGTATACATGCCCGCACCGCGGACAGTTCCAGGCACCTTTGACGGGATCGGCATCCCGAGCATGAATCATCTCTACAATGAGATGGCAGTGTAGACACATGGTGGGCTTGCTGTAGATGTGTTCGGGTTTGATCAAGGCGTTCTTTCGCGTTCGCATAGGACGGTCTCCTTGCAGGAATGCCCGTTGATAGCAGTTTTGATTCCGCGCGGTTTCAAAGGACTTCGCTGGACGAATCGACTCTCATTCAGGTAGAAATTCCTAAAAGCCCAAGATAAATTCCCTGCATCGAGGTGCATTGATGGACGACATTCGCGAATTAACGAGACGGCTCGACAGGCTCGAACGCCGGGAGCACACGTACAAGCGGCTTATTCTCATGATGGCCATCATTGCGACAGCGACCATCCTTAAGGCTCAGACGCGCCCGCCAGTCGGTCCGGAGCCGACACGATTTCCCGAGAGCACGCGCGTTACGGCCCAGGTCCCTCAGGAAGGCAAAATACGCGCCGAAGCCTTCATCCTGACCGATTCGAAGGGTGAGGAACGCGCGTCGCTTGTGACGGACGGCGGCGGATCCGTCTTCCTGGTCCTGTTCGATAAAAACGGCAAGGCACGGGCCGACCTTCATGTGGATAACTACGGTCCAAGCCTGAATTTCTATGATCCCAACGCAAAGAGCCGCGTCGTGGTGGGCAGCACCACACTGGTGGCATCGCATGTCAGTTCGGGGGGAATCATCGAGAAAAACACGCCGTCCTCGATCGTGATGTTCGACGCCGGGGGCCAGCTGGTCTGGCGGACGCCGTAGTTATCGCGTCAGCTGGCGGTATTTGATGCGATGTGGAATCTCTGCCGCCGCGCCGAGCCGGGCGCGGCGGTCCGCTTCGTAGTCCGAATAGTTGCCTTCGTACCAGTAGACGCGGCTGTCGCCTTCGAACGCGAGAATATGGGTGGCAACCCGATCCAGGAACCACCGGTCGTGGGTGATAATCACCGCACATCCGGCAAAATTCTCGAGCGCCTCCTCCAAAGCGCGCAGCGTATTCACATCGAGATCGTTCGTCGGTTCGTCGAGAAGAATGACGTTGGCGCCCTCCTTGAGCATCTTGGCCAAATGCACTCGATTCCGTTCGCCGCCTGAAAGAGTCCCGACTTTCTTCTGCTGATCCGAACCCGAAAAGTTGAAACGCGCGACATAAGCTCTGGAGTTGACCTGTCGTGATCCAAGCGGAATCGTATCCTGACCTCCGGAGACTTCCTCCCACACCGACTTTTCGGCGGACAGCGTCTCGCGTGATTGATCGACGTACGCCAGCTTAACCGTTTCGCCGGTCCGGATCTTCCCGCCGTCGGGCTTCTCCTGATTTGTAATCATGCGAAACAGTGTGGTTTTGCCGGCGCCGTTCGGTCCGACCACACCGACGATGCCGCCGGGCGGCAATCGAAATGTCATGTCGTCCATCAGAATCCGGTCGCCGTAGGCCTTTCGCACTCCCTCCGCTTCGAGCACAACCTGGCCGAGCCGCGGACCGGGTGGAATATAGATCTCCAGTTCCTGAACGCCGCGGTCCGTTTCCTGGTTGAGCAATGCTTCATAAGCATTGATTCGCGCCTTCCCCTTGGCGTGCCTCGCCTTGGGCGACATGTGAATCCACTCCAGTTCACGCTGCAATGTCTTCTGCCGGTCGGTCTCGGCTTTCTCCTCCTGTGCCAGCCGATTCTTTTTCTGTTCGAGCCAGGATGAGTAATTCCCTTCCCACGGAATTCCATGGCCTCGATCGAGTTCCAGAATCCAGCCGGCGACATTGTCGAGGAAGTAGCGGTCGTGCGTGACGGCGATGACGGTGCCTTCGTAAGCCTGAATATGATGCTCGAGCCAGGCGACGGACTCCGCGTCGAGATGGTTCGTGGGCTCATCGAGGAGTAGGATGTCGGGTTTCTGGAGCAGCAGACGGCACAGCGCGACGCGGCGTTTTTCACCGCCCGAAAGGATCGACGTCGACGTGTCGGGCGGAGGGCAACGAAGCGCGTCCATGGCCATCTCGAGGCGGGAATCGAGATCCCAGGCGCCGGCCGCATCGAGCTTTTCCTGAACCTTTCCCTGACGATCGAGAAGATCGTTCATTTCGTCGTCGGACTTCGGCTCGGCGAATTTGGCGTTGATTTCGTCATACTCCTTGAGGAGGTTGATCGTGCCCTGGACTGCCACCTCGACAATCTCGCGAACGGTCTTCGTGGAATCCAGCTGGGGCTCCTGTTCCAGGAAACCTATCGTGAAGCCCGGAGACACTGTTGTCTTTCCCTGAAACTCCTGATCGACACCCGCGAGAATCCGAAGCAGTGAGCTTTTGCCCGAACCGTTCAGTCCGATCACGCCGATCTTGGCGCCGTAGAAATACGAAAGGTAAATATCCTTGAGGACAGCCTTCTTGTCGTAATACTTGCTGACCCCGATCATGGAATAGATGACTTTATTTGGAACTGTGCTCATGTGGAGTGAATTCAGAAGTGTCGTCACGGAGCCCGTCGCTGCGCTCCGGGTTCTGAGCGCGCTGTCGTTATCGCGACAATGTGCAGAACCGCAGCGACGGGCTTCGTGACGGTACGTTTAATTATGGAAACCCCGGAGCGCGTCCTCTTCGGATTCGTGGACTTCAAAAACCGTGTTGAGTTTGGTGAACTGCAGCAGATCGGTGACCTGACGGCCGGGATTGGAAAGCTTCATCTGTCCCCACGGCTTGCGATCCCTGCCCTTGCACTGCGGGCAGGCGTCCCATTGTCCGTCTTCGTCTTTGAAAACGGTGGCGCCGCATGAAGCGCAGATGGTTTGAGTCACGGTTCCGAGCGCCATCACGAGTTCGCCGAGCCCGCTGCTGTCGACGTAAGAAACGTCGGTCATATTCAGAAGGATCTGGTGATGGCCGCTTGCAACCTCATCACGGATCGCCTGACGAAGCACGACCAGCGCGTCACCGGCGGTGATGCGACCGCCAAGATCAAGGATCGTGATGCCGTTCGAATGTCTTTGATTCAGTTTGAAGTCCATAGTTCCTCTACTTTACTTTTCGGGGACGCTTTCGACGATAGCTTTGAGGATGACATCGGGATCGATGCGCTCGGCCTCACCTTCAAAATTCAAGATCACGCGATGTCTCAACGCCGGCAGCACAACGTCCCGAATATCGTCGTAATGAACTTCGGAATGCCCCTTCAACAGCGCGCGAACCTTCCCGCCGACGATCAGCGACTGGCCGCCGCGCGGGCTCGACCCGTACCGAAGATACTTCCGGGTCAGATCATGGGCATACGGCGTGCTCGGCTGAGTTGCCATAATAATCCGGATCGCGTAGTCCTGAACGGCGTTCGAAATCGGGACGGCGAGTGCCGTTTCCCGAAGGCGCATGATCTTTTCCGCATTCCAGACGTGCTCGATCGGCGCTTCATCCAGATAAGTCGTGCGGTCGAGAATGGTATGGATGTCGTCGACGCTGGGATAATCCATCCGAAGTTTCAGAAAAAACCGATCGAGCTGGGCCTCGGGAAGCGGATAGGTCGCTTCGAGTTCGAGCGGATTCAGCGTCGCCAGGACGACGAAAGGAAGATCGAGCTTGTACGTTTGCTTGCCGACCGTGACCGTCTTCTCCTGCATCGCTTCGAGCAAAGCGGATTGAGTCTTCGGCGTGGCGCGATTGATCTCGTCGGCAAGTATGATGTTCGCGAAAATCGGGCCCGGCTGAAAGTCCAGAAACTTGTCGCCTTGCTCGTTCTCCTGAACGACGTTCGTGCCGAGAATGTCCGCCGGCATCAGGTCCGGTGTGAATTGAATACGGGAGAAATTCAGATCCAGCGCGGAACTGAGCGTTTGAATGAGCTTCGTCTTACCCAGACCCGGAACGCCTTCCAGAATCACATGGCCCTTCGCCAGGACCGTCATCAGCACATCATCGATGATGTCGCTGTACCCGACGATCACTTTCGAGATTTCGGCATGTACGCGCTTGAATTCGTTTTGAAACGACTCCAGTTCCCGATCCGCGACTGTATTGCCCATAACCTGTTCCATCCTTTACAAGAGCCAGAATTATAGATCACAAAGTGGTACTCGAAGGGTAATTGACACTCGTTCACGGGATGCTAACGTTTCTTTCTATGTCCAGAGGGCCGCACGTTCCGCTCGATCGGCTCCGTGCATACGCTTCAATCACGCCGCAAGACCTGACGGAAGAAGAGCACGCCCACATCGCGCGTTGCATTGCGTGCCAGGAACGGCTCGGACAATGCCTCGCAGAAAGCAATTCTGAAGAAGATCCTTCGACCCAATCCAGGTAACATAGCCGCGCATTGACAATAGGAGGTTTGATGGAAGTAACCCGAATTCGCGCGTGGTGGTCTCATCGTCAGGGCCTGGATGGCGGTCTTCAGGGTAAAAGCGCTTCAGAAATACTCGAGCGCGCCGGGTGGGCGCGCTCGGTCGGCGGAGTTGCCCCGTACCTCACGCTGTTTTCCCGCGGCGGAATCGGACGGGAGGCAGTGGATCAGGCCGTCGCGAAGCTTCAAATCCACGAACTGCCCAGTGCTCGCGGTTGCACTTACGTCCTGCCGGCAAACGATTTCGCGCTGGGCCTGAAGGCCGGCGAGACCTTCAGCAGAGCAGAAATGAAAACGGCGTACAAGCTGGGCGTGACGGACAAGGAAGTCGACAAGCTCTGCGAGGCCGTGGTCAAAGCGCTGGCCAAGGGTCCGATGACGCCCGACGATATCCGCGAAGCCACCGGTAATGCGTCGCGCAACCTCGGCGAAGAGGGCAAGAAGAAGGGCATGATCACCACGCTGCCGCTCGCGCTCGGACAACTTCAGGTGATGGGTGAAATCCGGCGGATACCGATCAACGGACGCCTCGATCAACAGCGATACCAGTACACGCTCTGGCGGCCCAACCCTCTCGACCGTTTCAAACTGACCGCCCCCGAAGCTTACGTCGAACTCGGCCGCCGCTACTTCCGTTGGATCGGCCCGGCGACTGTCGCCGAGTTTCAACAATTCAGCGGACTCGGCGTGAAAGAGTCGAAAGCCGCGATCGAACCTTTGAAACTGGTGCCGCTCGAAGAAGGCAGCGATCGGCTGATGTTCGCCGACGATCGCGAAAAGCTTTCGAGTTTCAAGGTGCCGTCCAAACCTCAGTACGCGCTGGTTGGCGGCATCGACTCGCTGGCATTGCTGCGTCGCGATCTCAACATGCTCCTCGACACGAACGATTCGAAACGCGAGATCATCAAAGAACCCGGGAACAAGCCCGGCAGCGCACTGCTCGACCTGCCCGATCACGCGATTCTCGATCGCGGCCGCGTGGTTGGATTGTGGGAATTCGATGTGGAGTCCGCGTCGATCGTTTGGACGAGTTTTGTCGCAAAGGAAAAAGCGCTCGAAGCCGCCGTGAAAGACACCGAAAAATACGTTCGTGATCAACTCGGAGACGCCCGCTCGTTCGGTCTCGACAGTCCCAAAAGTCGCGCACCGCGAATCCAGGTTTTAAGAAAAGCCGCCGCCAAGTAGAATTGGTGTCACGAAGCGGAGGATACGGTGCCCCTGAAGATCGAAAAGCGCGAAGTCGGCGAGGTTACTGTGCTCGATCTTTCGGGCGACTCGGCAATCGCCGATGGAACCGTTCTTCACCAAACGGTGCGCGCGCTCACGAATGATGGAAAGCGGTTGTTCATTCTGAACCTTCAGAATATCCGTTACCTCGACAGTTTCGGCCTCGGGCAGATCGTGTCCACATTTCTGAGCATTCGCGATCACAAAGGGCAGGTGAAGATTGTGAATCCGAACTCGAAAGTTCGCGACCTGCTGCGATACTCGCGCGTCGACACCGTCCTGCAGGTGTTGGACAGCGAAGCCGCTGCGCTCCAGGAACTTCAGAAGCCCGCGACTTCATAGCGATGAAACGGTCGCCGCTCGCTTCGATTTTCCTGATCATCCTCGTCGACATCCTCGGTTTGACCATCATTCTTCCGCTGCTTCCCTTTTATGCCGAGAGTCTCGGCGCGACGCCGTTCGTCGTGGGGCTCCTGATTTCCAGCTACGCCGGATGCCAGTTGATCGCCGGACCGATCCTCGGACAGATTTCCGACAAGGTTGGACGGAAGCCCGTTTTGCTGCTCAGTCAGTGCGGCACGTTTGCGGGCTTCGTGCTGCTGGCGCTGTCGCATTCTCTCGTTCCGGTTTTTGTTTCGCGGATCATCGACGGACTGACCGCCGGCAACATCACCGTCGCTCAGGCGTACATCGCGGACGTGACCGAAGAATCCAAGCGCACGCAATCCTTTGCCTTGATCGGCATCGCGTTCGGAGTCGGGTTTTTGTTTGGTCCCGCGGTATCCGGATTCCTCGCGCACTACTCGCCGGTTTACCCGATCGTCCTCGCCGCCTGTCTCTCGGCAACAAGCATTCTGGCAACATTATTTCTGTTGCCGGGGAAGCCGCCCGTCCCTCCGGAAACTCAACACGAACACACCGAGGAAATCAGTTTGACTCGAACGTGGAGCGTGTTTCGGGATCCGTCAGTCTCGCGACTCCTGCTCCAATTCACCGCTTTTGCATTCACGTTTGCGTTGTTCATGTCCGGCTTCGCCCTGTTCGCCGAACGGCGGTTCACCTGGCGCGGCCTGCCGTTCCAGGCGAGGGAGGTCGGATACGTTCTCGCGTTCTTAGGATTCGCCGGTGTGATTATTCAAGGAGGGCTGATTCGTCATCTGGTGAAACGGATGGGCGAAGCTCGTTTGGTTCCTGCGGGATTCATCTCGATGGTCGTCGGTTTGGGACTGCTGGGTATGGTGGACGGGATCCCCGCGCTGCTTATGGTCATGGCGATCTTTGCGTTCGGAAGCTCCGTCGTGCGGCCGGCGCTGGCGACGATGATCACTCAGGCCGTCGGCAAAAAGCGTCAGGGCGTGGGGTTGGGAATGACACAGTCGCTGATGTCGATCGCGCAAATCATCACTCCCGCGTTTGGCGGAATGTTGATCCAGCATCAAATGCTGACCGCATGGGCCCTCACCGGCGCGTTCTGCGCCACCGTGGGTCTGATCTGGTGCTTTTCCGGACAGTGACCTGCACGCGCCGGCTGAAGCCGGGGCGACAGCACCACCACTTAGTTCCGTCGAGTCGCGTAATACCCGTCGCGGGCGCTGACTTTCATGCCCTTGGCGCTCTTGATCTCCAGCCGGCGGAATCCGCCGTCCCATCCCGAATTGGTGGGCGTATAACCCAGGCTGTATTGTTGATGCAGTTCATCGGCGACATCTTCGAACGCCTTTCGCATTTTGTCGAAGCCTTCGACGCGAATCACGCGGCCGCCGGTTTCCTCGGCGAGCCGTGCGATACGGTTGCGCGGGGTCTCGCGAAAGATGTGCATGATGTCGCAATCGTCACCGTCTCCCCGAGCGTTGTGCGACACCTCCAGCACGTACGCTATCACGTCGTTCTGCTTGAGGGTCTTCAGCGAGTCTTCCAAAGATGCTTCGCTGCCCGCATCGTCGGCCAGAGCCACGATGACCAAAGCCTTGCGCCCGAATTCATCCGCAAGAAACTTGCCGACTGTGGCGCCGACGGCGTCATACAGCCGCGCGGTTCGTTTCGGCATCGGAGTCGTCGGAAAGGGAATGCGCCCGGGGCCCGGCATACCTGGCATGTTGGTTCTCGATGACGTTGAAGGCGGATCGGGACGGCCGTTCTTCGTGATGATCTGCGTCTTGTCGGCCAGTAACTGTTTGTCTTCGGTCGGAACCTGCAGCGTCTCGATGGCTGCGGCATAGCGCGTCACAAATCCAAGATCTCGCGGCCGCATCACGGCGTGAAAGAAGCTCGAGGCGGCATCCGCTTCGAGATTCAAGGTTCGCGCCAGGCCCGTGCTGGTGTCCAGAAGAACGCCCACGTTCAGCGGAACATCGCTGTGCTGCTCAAAGTGACTGATGGTTTGCGCGCGCCCGTCCTCCGTGACCTTAAAGGCGTCCTGGGTGAGATTAGTGACAAGCCTTCCCTTGTTATCGCGAACCGTGAAGTAAACGGAAACAAGGTTGACGTCGGTCCGCAACGTCTGTTGAGCCACGGACGCTGTCAGCGTGGAGAAAAGCAATGCAGCGGCGATAGTAAGCTTCATTTCTGCACTTCGACGCAGAAACCGCTATTTCAGCTCAGTTTTTCGGCTCGATTTTAATCTGCTTCAATACTTCGACGCGGGTATCCAGATCTTTCTGTCCTTCCGGAAAGTCGTTCGAACTGAGGATTAAAGAGATGATGTCGACGCGTTGTTGCTGATTGATCTTGTCCGGATTATCCGGCGGCATGGAATTGCGAATGCGCTCGGCAAGGTCACCCACCGTCAGTCCATTCCAGTCCGACATGAAGTTACCGCCGTACAGCGCAGGAGCGATTTCGCCTCCACTGAGATCCTGGCCGTGGCAGACCGCGCAGTTTTCCTGGAACGCGGCCTGTCCTCGTTTCATTTGGGCTTGAGTATAAACGCCATCACGAACCGAACGCGTGGTCTGCAGAGCGAAGGCGGCACCGATTAAAGCGAGAACCATGATTGCTGACGCGATAACCCGAGATTTCATCCGTACCTCACCATAGGTATTCATCGGCGAAGCCCGCCGCGGCGGGCTTCCCGATGTCACAGTTTATTGGCGGCCGGCGGTTGTGGGCACCTCGCTGTTTGGAAGCCGGAACGCGATGTACTCACCGGAATAATTCCCGCCGCTGACCGCCACGACAATATATTGACGGCCGTTCACACTATACGTCAT
The DNA here is from genome assembly GCA_964584785.1 of uncultured Solibacteraceae bacterium. Classification (GTDB taxonomy): domain Bacteria; phylum Acidobacteriota; class Terriglobia; order 20CM-2-55-15; family 20CM-2-55-15; genus JAHFTY01. Next base: position 24,637 of record CAZPBY010000072.1, on the reverse strand, counting down.
CGGCGATCCGCTTTGAGGCGCCGGCATCCAGACTGCGCCAACCTCTTTACCTGACTTCTTGTCATACGCTCTCAGCATCGCTCCGCGCGGATGCTCGGGTGTCGTTGTAATCGCCGGGTCGCCAACAACAACGAGAGTCTTCGTCACAACCACGCCCAGGCTTCCCTGCTGACCCGCCTTCGGCAGATTATTTTTCTTCAGATAATCGGCGAGAATGGGCCCGACAATCGGGTGATTGCGAACGTTGTCGGGCGTGTCGCCATGCGGCACCATCCACAACAGCTCACCTTTATTCATGTCGATCGCGGAAAGCACGCCGTACGGCGGCTTCACAATCGACAGACCACCAACCTGCAAGGGATTGACAGCTGCCGCGGCAGGCGCAGGGGCTGCAGCAGCCGCCGCCGGAGCCGCGCCACGTCCTGCGCCGCCACGCGGAGGCTCGGGATAATCTGCGGCACTTCCAAACCCCGGACCTTCGGAAACGCGGAACTCGGTTCCTTCACGTCCGGCCACGTACCGAATGTCCGAGAAGCCTGAAGGTGGAGTGCGCAGCGTCCCATTGGTCAACCCGGCGTTTGCCGCCTGTGAATAGAAGATTCCAGTCTCCGGATCGAACGAAGCGCCCGGCCAATTGGTGCCTCCGCCCGTATTGCCGATGTTGAGCGCTCCCACAACGCGGTCGTTGCCGACGATATACGGCATGTACGGAGTGTTAGCCCAACGCATGCGTTCGAGATTCTTCAAACCTTCCTGACGCAGCTCGGGAGTGAAATCGATGACATCATCCGGCACCTTCACGAACGTTCGCGCGTAAGCAGGCGGCTTCGACGGAATCGGCTGCGTCGCAGAGGTTTTTTCACCCGGCACATCCGATTGCGGCACGGGCTTTTCGTCGATCTTCCATATCGGCTCACCGGTTACGCGATCGAACATGAAAAGGAAGGACTGCTTGGTTGGCAGTGCGACAATTTTTCGCGGCCGCCCATCGATCGTGACATTCGCCAGCAACGGCGCCGAAGAAAGGTCATGATCCCAAATCGGGTGATGAACGATTTGGTAATGCCACTTCCGCACGCCGGTCTTCAGATCCACAGCCACAAGACTTTCAGCAAACAGGTTGTTGCCGGGACGATGCCCGCCATAGAAATCGGATGTCGGCGTTTCCACCGGAAGGTAAACGAGTCCGAGCTCTTCATCAGCCGTGATCTGAGTCCATACTCCGGTGTTGCCATTGACTTCCGCGGAATTGTTTTCCCACGTCTCGTATCCGAACTCGCCTTTTTTCGGAATGGTGTTGAACGCCCAGATCAGTTTGCCGGTCTTCACATCGAACGCGCGCGCCTGACCTTTAGTATTGTTGTGCGTTTTAACCGTCATCCCTTCTTTGAAGGCGACGCCGACGACGATGCGGTCGCTTAGGACGAGGGGAGCGGAGTGAAGACCGGCTTCGCCGCTCTCCAGATCGATCTGCTGTCCGGTACCGGTGACGAGACCCATTTTCAAATCGACGATGCCATCTTTGCCGAAACCCGGAATTCGATTACCGGTTTTGGCATCGAGTTCGATGAGCCTGTAGCCGGTAGTGACGTAAATGATTCGTTCCTCGCGGCCGTCAGTCCAATAAGACAGGCCGCGTCCCGAAAGCTGCCGCGGCGAGTTCACAGCGCGCGGCCCTTCGAACTCTGCGTGCACCCACATGAGTTCGCCCGTGTCGGCTTTGAGTGCGACGATGTCCCGCCGAGTACCGGCGGTGGCATACATGATGCCTTTAACAACCAGCGGCGTTCCCTCCAGCTTGAATTCCGGTTTGGTTCCGAGATTATCGGTTTTGAAGTGCCACGCCACTTCGAGTTTGTTGAAGTTTTCGGCGTTGATCTGGCTCTGCGGCGAGTATCGAGCGCCCGTACTGTCACCGGTGTAAGCCGGCCAATCCCCTTTGGCGACGCTGGGGAAATATGGAGCGCTGCCTCCGGATTGTCCCCCAATGCTCACCGTGCCCCAGACGGCCGCTGCCGCGAGGATCAGGACGAGCGGGACGAGTCGATACACTCTTTGCGACATCATTCACCCCCAAGTGACGATTAATGCTCGGTTTTTGGCTTTAAACGAAATAACACTGCTGCATGAGTTAAAGAAAGTCAACACCAATGAGCGTGGCCTCCGTCTATGCTCTTGCGAGGAGGATGCAATGAAAAAACTCTTAACGATTGCCGCAGCTGCATTGACGTTTACGGCAATTCTTCTCCCCGGCGACGCCGCCGCACAGTTCGGTCGAAACGAGCGCGACAGGGATCGTGTTTGCTTTTACCAGGACATCCACTATCGAGGATGGGAAAAGTGCTACGCGCCCGGCGACGAACTGGCGGATATGAGAAGAGACCGCAATAGTATTTCCTCAGTGCGGGTTTTCGGACGAGCGCGCGTGATCGTCTACGACCACGAAGGGTTTGAAGGAGCCTCCGCGGAGTTCCGTAGTGACGTGCCGGATCTGGGACTGCGGAACGTCTTTGGCGGACGAACCTGGAGCGATAGGATCCAGTCCTTCCGCGTCATCGGCGGAAATGGCGGCTACGGAAACGGCGGATACGGCTATCCTCAACCACCGTTCGGCCGCGATGAACGTAACGAAAACAACCGCGACATCCGCGAAGGCGTCTGCATTTACGAAAACTCGGATTTCCGCGGCCGGTCGGAATGCTTCGACGGCGGCGATATTTCCGATCTTGGCGCGGTGAGCAGCCTGAACGATCGCGTTTCATCCATCCGCATCTTCGGCAATACCCGAGTGACGGTGTTTCGAGACGTCGGTTTCCGTGGTGAAAGCATCGTCTTCGATCGCGATGTGCCGGATCTGGCCAGGGTCTCACTCCGCGGCTCTCTAAGCTGGAACGACCAGATTTCTTCGCTTCACATCGACAACCGGAACTTTCCTCCGGGACGCGCCCGCGGCAGACCGTACTGGCGCTAAACGAGCGCTTTTGATGTCGCGCAGTATCGAAGCGCGGCACACCTCAGAGACAGGCGGCGGCTGGTTTCGCCGCCTTCCGGCGATTGGCATTCCATTGCTTGCCTTCCATAGAGCCCCGTCTTAGACTCCGCTAACGACAATTACCGGCCTGCACATCTCGCGCCTTTGGGGAGGATCAAATGGTTCGACGTTACGTAGTATCGGCAATTCTCTGGACGTCCTTATTTACGGCAACACTGCGTGCGCAAGCTCCGGGCAAGGTGGACTTCGGACGCGACGTCTTACCGATCTTTCGCCAGAACTGTTTCGGGTGCCACGGATCAGCGCAGCAGATGAATGGGCTGCGGCTCGATCGCCGGAGCTCGGCGTTGATGAACGGCCTTCGGCGGGTTGTTCCGGGCAGCAGTGAGAACAGCTTTCTGTATCACCGGATCACTGGTTCCGAATATGGTTTGCAGATGCCGCCGACCGGTCCTCTGGGATCGGACCAGGTGAACACCATCAAAGCATGGATCGATCAAGGCGCGGAGTGGCCGGAGGCGCTGTCGAACGAAGCCGATCTGCCTCCAACGAATTCGAAAGCGCTCTCGTTGGTCGAAGCCCTGCGAAATGGTGACCGCCAAACCTTCATGAAATCCGTCGCCGACGATCCAAAGCTTCTCAATGCGCGAGGACCGGAAGGTTCGACACCGTTCATGTATGCGGTCCTCTACACGGATGCGGCAACGTTGGAACAGTTATTGAAAAAGGGCGCGAATCCCAACGCGCGGAACGACGTCAATGCGACAGCGTTGATGTGGGCGGCAACCGACCTGGAGAAGACACGCGTCCTCGTGACTCACGGAGCGGATGTGAACGCCCGCTCGGACAACTCCCGCACTCCACTGATGATTGCGGCGGGGCGTCCTGCCGGTGCCTCGATCGTCAAGTTGCTTCTCGATCACGGCGCAGATCCCAATCCAACCAAGAATCCGGCGTCCGATTCCTCGCCGCTGGTTCAGGCGGTGCTGGCTGGGGACGCGGAGAGCATGCAGTTGTTGATCGATCACGGAGCCGACGTCAAAGCCGCTTCCACGATCGCGTTGGGAATCTCGGTGCTCATGAAGTGTTCAAAGTGTACGGACATGCTTGTCGCGAAGAATCCCGAAGCGGACGCTTTTATCGTCGCGCTCTTTCAGTCGCTCACTGCAACATCCAACGTCGATGCCATCCGGCTCGCGCTGGATCATGGCGCGGATGTGAACATGGCGGATCCGCTAGGTCGTACTCCGCTCATGTATGCGGCGACCAGCGACCTCTTGCCGGCGGATATTGTAAAACTGCTCATCGAGCGCGGCGCCAACGTCAACGCGAAAAGCCAACACGCCCGATCCGGTGACTCCGGCATGAGTGTGCTCGACATGGCGAAAGTTCATGGTTCCACCCCGATCGTCGACCTGCTGGTCAAAGCGGGCGCGGCGGGATCCGGCCGCACACTTCCCACTCTCAAACTTCTTGCCGAAAACGACGTCCGGAGCGCCGTTCAACGCAGTCTTCCGCTGCTTCAGCGCGCCGACGCGGGTTTCACTTCAAAATCCGGCTGCATCTCCTGCCACAACGACAGTCTTGAGGCGATGGCCGTGGGGCTGGCGAGGCGGAACGGTTTCCGGGTCGACGAGACGATCGCTGCCGGGCAGGTCAAAGTCAATGTGGGGTACATCGAACATCAGCGGGACAGCCTCCATCAGGGACACTTTGCTGCTCAGGCAGGCGCCGAGACGTTTGCGGACGTCTTCGGTCCGGATGTTCTGGGTTATGTGCTCGTCGGTCTGGATGCGGAGCGCTACAAGCCCGACCTCGACACCGATGCCGTTACCATATATCTCAAGTCGCGACAGATGCCGGACGGGCGTTGGGCCTATGGAGTCGGCGACGAGCGGCCGCCGCTGTGTTCTGCGTACATCGGCCAGACCGCGCTCGCTATGCGCGCATTGCAGCTTTATGCGCCGAAGATCGACAAGGCCGGATTCGAAAAATCCATTCAACTCGCTGCGGCGTGGCTCGCGAAAGCCGAAACGAGAACGAACGAAGACCGCTTCTGGCAACTTCAAGGTCTGGCGTGGGCAGGCAAGGACAAGGAAGCGATCCGGAAAAGTGTTCGCGACGTGTTGGGTTTGCAGAATTCCGACGGCGGCTGGGCGGATCTTCCATCCATGGAGAGCAACGCGTACGCCACCGGACACGCACTGGTCGCGCTGCAGACTGCAGGTGTGCCTGTTTCCGATGCCGCTTACCAGCGAGGCGTTCAGTATCTGCTGAAGACGCAACTGGGGGACGGATCCTGGTACGTGCGCACGCGCGCCGCCGGATTCCAGCCGTATTTTGACGCCGGCTTCCCATACGGCGTCGATCAATTCATCTCGGCTGCTGGAACAAGCTGGGCAACGATGGCACTGACGCTCGCATCGCAACCGGCCGGCAGTTCAAGGTCTGCCGCTCCAAAACTGAAATAAAAGTGGCTCGACGATGCGAACAGATTTGCTGCGCTTCGACGGCGCTGTCGCGCGTGATCCCGCCATCGATGCGTGGATGAAAATGCATGCAGGCGAATTGGGAGCCATCGCGCATCGGTGGTTTGAGGCGATGCGAACGTGCGGGGACGAAGTCCGGGAGCTTTTGCATGACGGCTGTCCGACGGCATGTTTAGGAGATGCGCCCTTCGGGTACGTGAACGTATTTACGTCGCACGTCAACGTCGGGTTCTTTCACGGCGCAGCTCTACCGGATCCGGCCCTTTTGCTGGAAGGCACCGGCAAGTTCATGCGTCACGTCAAGCTGAGGCCGGGAACGGCCACAAACGCCGAAGCGCTAAGGAAGCTCATCGAAACGGCGTACTTCGATATCAAGGCGCGCGTCGAAAACGGCTAGGCTTCTGCTGGAAAGAAAATCCGGCGGTGACACGCCCGCCGCGATCCTGTATTTTCGTCAAGCGAAAATGGGAGGAGATCATGAAGCGCACACTCGTGCTGCTGTGGGTTGCGGTGGTTGCGACGACGGCTTTGGCGCAGGAAGCGGCGAGCGTCAAGGGAAAGTGGGACGCGTCGATCGAGACGCAGCAGGGCCCGATGCCGGTGACGTTCACATTCTCTGTTGAAGGCGAAAAAATCACCGGCACGCTGAGCTTTCAACGTGGCGACCTGGCAATTTCCGGAACCATTTCGGGGCCGGAGATCAAATTCACCAGCTCCTTTGACATGGGCGGCGGCCGGAACCTTGAACTGAATTTTGTCGGCAAGGTGGATGGAGATTCGATGTCCGGAACTGTGGACTTCGGCGGAATGGGCGGCGGAGCCTGGTCCGCGAAGCGGGCAAAGCCCGGCCTGTAAGAAATCCGTTTTTCAATTCAAGGGCCATGCGTTATTTTTGTTGTTTCTTGATGGTTACCGGCCCGTGCGAAACAACTTCTCCTTGCTTCATGACCCACACGATGCGGCTGGTGTTGCGTATGTCTTTTAGAGGGTTTCCATCCAGGAGGACGAGATCCGCCATTCGGCCCGTTCGGATCATACCAATGTCGGATCGATGGAGAGCGTTCGCAGCATTCTCGCCGGTCATTCTGAGGATTTCGGCTGGAGTAAAGCCGGCATCGCGCAGAAGCTCAAATTCCTGGTGCAGGCTTTCGCCGGGAATAACCCAGGGATTCGTTAAATCGGTCCCCGTGGTCAGGGTCACGCCTCGATCACGCAGCAACCCCATCAGAGCTTGAAGTTTGGGGTAGCTCTGCGCCCAGCGTCGATAATCTTCGGCGGTCCAATCTCTAGTAATGTCGGTGCACGTTTTCCAATCGTTCAACATTTCCGGCACGATATCAACGAACCGGTCGGTCCGATAGCGGCCGCCGTTCGGCGCGCCGAACTTCGTGTCATATGCAATCAACGTTGGATCAATGGAGACTCCATGCTTCGCGATCGCATCCGCCATCTCGCGGACGGGTGCCGAGTTCAAGTCGAGCATCTCCAGCCAATCGATGCGAGCCCGGATGGGGCCGCGCGAACGGACCGCCCTCGCATAGTCGTCACGCTTGTTCTCGGGAACAGTCTTTTCGGACCAATCCGCAGCGTGGGTCAGATAGTCGATTCCCAGCGTCGCTCCTTCCAGCCAGGATGTCTGCCCTAGATGGCCGATGACGGGAATGCCGTGCGCGTGCGCTTCTTCGATCACCGTTGCGACCGCCGATGGGTTCAGGCGCGCATACACTTTGAAATAATCGGGCTTGAAGGAAAGGGCATCGCGTACGATCTGCCGGAGTTGGGGATCGGTCAGCGTGGGATCGTTGATCAGTTCGGCGGAAGCCAGCGCGCGCGGACCGCGGACGCGTCCGGCATTCAGATCGTCGCGCAGTTGCAGGCCCTCGATTGTCGGAGTGGCTGGACTTCGAACCGTCGTGATACCGAAATCCAGCAGGACGGACATCATCCGCTCGGAGACGGCACGATCGAATAGCGTTCCGTTCTTTTGCGGCTCGCACCGGGGAAACATGAGGTGCGCATGCATATCGATGAAGCCGGGCACCAGAAAGCCGCGGTGTCCATCGATTACCGGCATGCGCCGCGCGCCCGGAACAGTCCCTGAGCGAATCTCCGCTATTCTTCCGTTCGCGATAACCACGGTGGAATTGGGGCGCGCCGGGGAACCGCTCCCGTCCAGAACAGTAACGTTCGTGATCATCGTTTCGCTTGCCTGCGACACCTCGCCGGGCAATGCGACAGCAAGCATAACGATGAGAAGGCACGCCGTTCTGTTCCGTCCCACGCCCAATTATGGCACAGGCACATCGCCTCTTTTATTTGACATCCAAATGGAAATACGTTATTCCATTGGCATGGCTAATAGAGAGCAGAATAAAACGGATGTCTTGCAGGGTACGCTCGACCTGATGGTTCTGCAGACGCTGGATACCTTGGGACCGCTGCACGGGTATTCGATTGCCGGGCGTCTGGAGCAAGTCTCCTCGGGCGCCGTCCGGCTCAATATGGGTACGCTGTATCCCAGCCTGATGCGGCTGGAGCAGCGCGGGTTCGTACGCGGGGAGTGGGATGTCACCGAGAACAACCGCAAAGCGCGCTTCTACGCCATCACCGCCGCCGGACGACGGCAACTTTCAAAGCAGCGGGCGGAGTGGGACCGCACGGTTTCCATCATGCATGCGGTCCTTCGTGAGCAGGGCTGAACTTATTGGAGGAATCCATGACATCGGTGCGCGAGTGGACGCGTCGTTTGTGGGGAACGATCCGGAGAAACCCGCGTGATTCCGAAATGCTGGAAGAGCTCAGGTCGCATTTAGAGCTGGCCCGCGAAGACATGCTGCGCCACGGCGGCTCGACTGAAGATGCGCTCAGGGCCGCACGTCTCGAGGCTGGGGGCGTTGTGCAGGCCATGGAAGCGATGCGCGATCAGCGAGGGCTTCCCTGGCTTGATGATGTGACGCGTGATGTGCGCCATGCACTGCGATCGCTTCGGCGCAATCCGGTTTTTACCGCCGTCGCGCTGCTGACGCTGGCGTTGGCAATCGGCGGCAACACCGCGATCTTCAGCGTCGTGAATGCCGTTCTGCTGCGGCCGCTTCCCTATCGATCCCCGGAGCAGTTGGCCATGTTATGGACCGAGGATCCGACGCAGAACCTTCGCGAAGGCAGATCCGCGTGCTGGAATGTCGAACAGTGGCGGAGTCAGAATCAGGCCTTCGCGGACATCGCCGTCTTCGATGCCGTGTCCACGACGCTGACGGCCGCAGATGGCGCGGAACAGATCGTCGGCGGCAGCATCTCGTCCAACCTGCTTCCACTCCTCGGCGTTCAGCCAGAGCAAGGACGCAGCTGGTCGAGCGAAGAAGCCGAGCAGCGGCAACGGCTGGTCCTGATCAGTCATCGCTTCTGGCAAGCGCGTTTCGCAGGCTCGAACGATGCCGTTGGCGCGACCATCGTGCTCGGCGGGCGGCCTTCCCGGATCATCGGCATCCTCCCGGCCGGTTTCCAGATCGCGACGCTCGATGCAGACGTGTACACGATGTCTGAGGATTGGGAAACCCGCCGCAGCGTGCGTGGCGCTGAGACGTGGTTCGTCGTTGGAAGGCTTCGACCGGCCGTAACGTTCGATCATGCCCAGTCGGAGATGAGTGCAATCGCCCGCGGCCTCAACGATCAGTTGCCGGTGGCCGAAAGGAACCGGGGCATCAGCGTCGTCCCATTGAGTCTTTACGTGGTCGGACCCCAATCGCGGTTGTCGTTGTGGATGCTCGGCGGCGCCGTGTTTTGCGTATTCCTGATCGCCGCCGCCAACGTCACCAGCCTTTCGCTGGCACGCAACATCGGCCGCGAGAGAGAGATGGCGATTCGCGCTGCGCTTGGTGCCGACGCTGGACGGATCGTGCGACAACTCCTCACCGAAAGCGTCGTGCTCGCCACCCTCTCGGGACTGATCGGCACACTGCTCGCCTTAGCCGGTATTCGCCTCATCCGCTCGTTCGGTCCCGGCAACTTGCCGCGTCTGAATGAGGTGGGCCTCGATCTTCGGGCCCTCGGCTGGGCCCTGGCCATCTCTGTACTCGCGGGAATTCTGGTGGGACTCGCGGCTGCTGTTGCGACGTTGCGCCGCGACATGCGTTCCTCTGGCGGCGAAGGTGGCAGAAATGTTTCAGGCGGAGTGACCACGCGTAGAATCCGCCGCGCCCTCGTGGTGGCGGAGTTTGCGCTTGCGATCGTTTTGCTCGTCAGCGCCGGTCTGCTCGTCCGAAGCTGGTGGTACGTGAACAGCATTGATGCGGGATTCAGGCCCGAGCGTGTCCTGATGATGGAGCTCTCCACCCCGGCGAGCGTCAGCGCCCTGACGCAACGGACCGATCTTTACCAACGCGTGCTCGATCAGATTCAGGCGGTTCCGGGTGTGGAGAGCGCCGGCCTCATCGGCGACATGTTCATTGCCAACAGCAGAGAACAGCTCGTCACGGTCGAACGGGACGACGGGCCGGTTTCCGAGCGTCTTCGGTTACGAAAAGACGAAGCCAGCGCGGACTTTTTCAAAACGCTCGGGACGCCGTTGCTCCGGGGTCGCTCCTTTTCCATTGAGGATGGGCCCGATGCTCCGCAAGTTGCGATCATCAATGACGCGATGGCTCGACGCTTGTGGCTCGGGCGCGATCCTGTGGGCAGAAGATTCAAACTGGGCCCGCCCGACTCGGACCGCCCGTGGTACGCGGTGGTCGGCGTCGTGGGCGACATGCGCCGGCAGGGGCTGGAGCGCGAAACCATCCCGCAGATGTTCGAGTCGCTCGCGCAGAATGCTCCGCAAAGCGTGGACCTTTTTATACGAACCTCGTCGGACGATCCGCTCACGATCGCCGGGGCACTTCGAGCGGCTGTCCGGCGTGTGGAGAAGAATGCGCCGATCTATGGGGTCACACCTCTGGCCGATCAACTCGGAACTTACCTCACCGAGCGTCGTTTCCAGACCTCGCTTCTGACCGGCTTCTCCGTCGTGGCGCTACTGATGGCCGCTGTGGGGATCTACGGTCTCATCCACTACTCCGTGGCGACGCGTACACGGGAAATCGGTATTCGCGTCGCGGTCGGCGCAAGTCCTGGCGACATTTTCCAAATCATCGTTCGCGAGGGGCTGCAACTGAGTGTCTCGGGCCTGATGCTCGGCCTCCTGGGAGCGTTGTGGGTGGGACAGGCTGGCTCCAGTCTCCTGTTCGGTGTGACTGCCACCGACCCGTTGACTTTCACGGCCGTGTCGCTTTTGCTCATCGCTGTTGCGGCCGCCGCCTGCTATTTCCCTGCGCGACGCGCAATGAAGATTGAGCCGGTTATGGCATTGCGAACAGAGTGATCGTGAGGCAGCGCGAGAGTCCAAAACATTCCGGTGTGTTCGGTGCTATGAGAATTCGTGCCGGTATCGATCATTCTCCGCTTTCATCTCGGCCAGGAACTGGATGAATTCCGGCGCTTGCCGGATGCGGTTCAGAAAAGCATCACGCTGGTAGCGTGGATAAAGGTGGTAACCGGCGACGGCCGCTTCTCTTAACCATTGGACGGCCTGATCGCTCTTCCCTTCCAGTGCATAGATACAGGCGATGTCGTAAGCGGCGTGATGATAGAGAGGATCTTTGAGGGGATGCTCGCGACGGATGAGCGGAATCTCGGCTTCCGCGGCACGAAAATCTCCTTTAACGGCCAAGAGCAGAGCCTTCGTTGGCCGGAACTGCCCAGGGAGATTGGGATTGCTGGGCTGCTTCGTTGGCCATTCGTCAAGCGTCCTTTGCGCTTTATCCAGTTGGCCCTTACCCATGAAATACCAGGCTTCACTCCTGCCCGTACGCCGAATACTTTGATTTGCGGCGTATCCATCATAGTTCGACTGCACTTCATACATCAGGAGGGCGTGCCCATTGAGCTCATCGCTCGTCGGATCAATTTCGAACGCGCGTTTGAGCTCACGCGCGGCGAGGTCTTCGAGTCCGAGATGGCTATAAAGGTAAGCCAACTCCCCGTGACCGACGTTCGGATTGAGTTGGTTCGCCAACTGTACTTCACGAACAGCAGCTTCTCCCTGGTAACCTTCAAACTCACTATACAGAAGCTGAAAACGCACCAGGTGAGTTTCCGCAAGCTGCGGGTCGAGTTCCTCCGCGTGCTTGATCTCCTCGTTCGCGAGCGCTACCCACGCTGGCTGCGAAAAAAACGCCGCCCTCGTGGCGTAGACGTATGCCAGTTGGGCGTGGGCCAGCGCGAAGTTTGGGTCGGCGTCGATCGCTTTCTTGAGAAGATCGATTGCCCTTTCGAGGTAGGGAAGAGGGTCACCCTTAAACATGCGCTGGTTATAGGCGTAAGCGCCTATCAGATAAAACTCGTAAGCGATCGGGTTTGAAGTGTAACGCTTCGTCAGCTGCGCTTGTTGCGACGCATCCAGCTGCAGGCGCAAGCGGGAAGCGACCTGCTGCGCGACCGTATCCTGAATGGTGAAGATATCGGCCATACGTAATTCAAATCTGTCCGTCCACAACGACGCGCCGTCTCGACTGCGCAAAAGATTGACGCTCACTCGCAGGCGGTCGTCCGCGCGCTGAAACGAACCTTCGAGCACCGAATCGACCCCCAACTGTTTCGCCGCAGTGAGCGCATCGGTGTCCTCATTGAGATATCTGCGGACTGCACTCGTCGGACGCACAATGAGCCTGCCCGTTTGACTGACTCTGCTAATAGCCGCATCCGCGATTCCCAACCCTAAGTAATTCTCACCGGCATCGAGTGATTTAAGCGGTAACACCGCGAGTGATTTGATCTGAGGCTGGCTGAGACCGTCCGCCCGTTGCCACCACGCATAGGCGATCGCGCCGCCAACCAGCAACAATATGCCCAACACGATGCCCAGACTGCGAAGTTGCTTTTGGGGCAGGCGCAGCCAAGTGACAGAGACTGCTTTGTCTTCCCTGGTCCGCCTTGTCGGACGCGTCTCCCCTTCAAGCAGTTCCGCCCAATCTCCGATGTCGCGCAATCGACGCTTGGGGTCTTTCTCCAGACACCGCCGCAACAGCCGCTGCGTTTTCGGGGGCACATGCTGCCATTCCGGCTCCTGGGTCAACACCGCGGTCATGGCGTCGATCCCCGAGCCACCGAACAACTGCCGGCCCGTCAGCATCTCGTACAACACGACGCCGAATGACCAGATGTCCGCTCGACGATCTACCGTCTCGCCCCGCGCCTGCTCCGGAGCCATATAGGACGGCGTGCCCATGATTACTCCGGCCTCACTCACGGTCGTCGTGACGGAACTCTGCAAAACCGCGTCGATCGTGCCCACGCGAGGCACAGCCTTCGCCAGCCCGAAGTCCAGTACCTTGACGCGTCCCTCGGGCGTGAGCTTGATGTTTGCCGGCTTCAGGTCCCGGTGAATAATGCCTTTGTTGTGCGCGCACTCTAACGCCTCGGCGATCTGCCCGGCGATCGACAGCGCTTCATCCAGCGGTATCGGACCCTTCGCGATGCGCTCCGCCAGAGTCGGACCCTCGACCAGTTCCAATACCAGCGCGCGCTCTTCCACGCTGTGGATGACCGCGATATTCGGGTGATTGAGAGAAGCCAGTACCTGCGCCTCCCGACGGAACCGGGCCATGCGGTCGGGATCGGCGGCGAAGACTTCCGGAAGAACCTTGATCGCCACTTCGCGATTCAGTTTCGTGTCCGTGGCGCGGTAGACCTCTCCCATGCCGCCTTCACCCAGTTTGGCGGTGACGCGGTAGTGGCCGATGAATTCGGCCCGTTCCCGCGACGGCGCGGCCAATCTCCAAATAAGATCGCTCATCCCGTCCAGGCGAGGTTGGTCGAGCAGAGACTCCACCTCGCGCCGCAGTTCGCGGTCATCGCCACAGGCCTCGTCCAAAAATCGCGGACGGTCGCCATGATCGCGGTCTCTTGCCGCATAGTAGAGAGCTTCAATCTGCCGCCATCGCTCCGGTGTCATGATTTGGCCGTTTCAGTTTGAATGGATTATATGGAGAACGTAACTCGCCTGCAATTTTGACCGAGACTTCGACCGCGATCCGTGAACACAGCGCCGGACACCCTCTTTTCGGAGACTTGGTCTTTGAACTTTCTTCTTTGCGGCCGATCTTTCTTCTTTGCGGCCGAACTTTCTTCTTTGCGGCTGAACTTTCTTCTTTGCGGCTGAACTTTCTTCTTTGCGGCCGAACTTTCTTCTTTGCGGCTGAACTTTCTTCTTTGCCGCTGAACTTTCCTCTTTAGTGACCCTGAGGGGCAACCAAGCTGTTGAGCTTGGAAGTAAGAGAGAGTTTCTCGTCGCTGCCGTGGCTGTCGAATCACGGTTTTGCGTTCAAAATCAAGTCAGCTTCGGGCAGGAAATTACAGGTATCATCGGTGCATGAAACGCACGTGGACGATCATCGGAGTCAGAGACGTCGCTCGTAGCTTCGAATGGTACCAGTCCCTCTTCGGCCAGACGCGCCCCGACCATGACTACTTCGGCCAACTTCGCGACTCGGATGGCACGGTCTTGCTTTGCCTTCATCAGTGGGGCGCGCATGAGCATCCACCATTGATGAGTCCCGAGGAAATCGAATTCACTACTTCACAGGAACACGTTGTTGAAGCTCCGTAAACCAATTGAGAATCACGTTGTAGTGCGTGGGGGCCGGATATGGCGCGCTGAGCACCATGACGAAATGTTCACCATCCGGCATAACGTCGAAATACTGGCGCCCTTCAGGAAAAACAAGGTCGTCTAATTTCGGCGCGTCCAGGAGAATGCGGTCGCGGCCAATCGGGTTGGCCTGCGCATCGAGAGCGACGGATGCGAGTTTGTTTCCTCTCATAAAGAACAGCTCCTTTCCGCTTCGAGCCCATACGGGCCGGTTTCCGCCTTCTGTGGAGACTCGCTTTCGTCCGCCGGCGGAGCCGATCGGACGAACGTAGATTTCGTTACGTCCGGTTTCATCGGAAACGTAAGCGAGGAAATGTCCGTCTGGGGAGAATTGCGGGCTGAATTCATTGGCGTCCGTTGCCAGAAACGGTTGCGCTTTTCGATCCTGAAGTGACATCAGCCAGATGTCTCCTTGACGCACGGGATGAGTTTCAACGAACGCCAACGTTTTGCCGTCGGGTGAAAACGGACCCGTTTGTCGAGGATAGTCGCCGTGAGAGAGTTCCTCGCGTGGCGCGGAACCGTCTGCCGGTTGCCAATAGATTTTTCCTGTGGACGTCGAATACGCAATACGAGATCCGTCGGGCGTCCACTGAGGGAAAAGCTCGTCCGGGGCTTCGGAGGTCAATCGGGTCGGCGTTCCTGTCGCAAGATCGTACGTCCAAATATCGTCGTTGACGGCGACGAGTCTCGCAGCGATGTATTTGCCGTCATGGGATATGGAGAACTCCGCAGGAGCGCCGCGTCTTTCGGAAATGGGACGAACCGTACCTTTGCGATCCACCATGACAAAGCGCCAGCGCCCGCTCAGTTCGACACCCGTCGCCGGTTCGTAAACCAACGTTCCGTTTTCGGAGACGGCATACTGGGAGTCTCCGGCGATGCTCCTTTCGATACCGTCGACGACCGTCATGGGCGTTGAGGTCAGAGCCAGACGCTTGAGGTCGAATCCGACGGCCAGCAACGAACCGCTGCGAACATAAATAAGATGTCCGGTTGGAAGGTAGCGCGGATTGCTGCCCCCCTGCATGATGATGCGTGGCTCCGTCGCACCCGGCTCCAGAACCGCGATTTTTTCGTCGTCGGCGTTCATCGTCTGGGCCGACGCGAACGCCAACAGAATGCCTTTATTCTCCGGAAGCAATTGCAAGTACGTGTATGCAATGCGGTCCTGCGCTTCATCGGTCTTCAGCAGCTGCTGAGCGGTGCCGCCTTCGGCAGACACCGTCCAAATGCCCAGGTTGAACTCCGGAACGAACAGGATTCGGTTGTCCGTACCCCACGCTCCTACCAGGAATAAACTCAAACAGCTACAGATGACGACAGGCGAGCCGCCGCTCACCGGAACTTTTTTCAACTCCTTGCCGGAACCAAAACCGATCCATTGACTGTCCGGTGAGAAAAAAGGACCGACCCCTCCTTCCGTTCCCGCGATCGGCTTTCCGTCAAACTCCTGGATCGAACGCAGAAAGAGTTGCACTTTTCCACTTCGGACGACGTTATAGACGACCCATTTGCCGTTGGGCGAAACCGCAAAGGGCTGATACGCACTGCCCATGATAGAAAGCGCATCCCTCGACAAGTTGACGGACACATGAATGGCTTCGGATGGCGCCGATGCCCGAGCGCGCAGCCACCAGATTGTGCTCCCGATGGCCAAACCGGCAGCCAGCGCGATTCCAACGAGCAGCAATTGCCTCGATCCGGTTTGCGGAGGCGGACTTGCAATAACTTCACTATCCCTGGAGACGTCGTCCAACTCGATACGAACGTCAGCGGCGTCATGAAGACGTTGTCGCGGATCCTTGCGCAAACATCGCTCGAGCAAGGTGCGGATGCGTCGCGGAGTTTCCTGCGGAAGAGCGGACCAATCGGGTTCGCTTCGAATAACGGCGGCAATCGTGTCGGAGATGTTGTCGCCGGCAAACGCTTGCCTGCCGGTCAATGCCTCGTAGATCACGCAACCGAGCGCCCAGATATCCGCGCGCTGGTCGACGGCTTTGCCTCGCGCCTGCTCGGGACTCATGTAAGCGGCGGTGCCCAGGATGACGCCGCCCGCAGTGGCGCTCATCAGAGTCGGTGAGTTTGAGGTGCTGACCGAGTCGCTATCTTTGACGAAGATCTTGGCCAGCCCGAAATCCAGGACTTTGACCTTTCCATCCGAGCCGATCTTGATGTTCCCTGGTTTCAAATCCCGGTGAATGATTCCCTTTTGATGAGCCGCCTCGAGAGCTTCGGCAATCTGCCGCACAGCCTGAAGCGCTTCATCGAAAGGCAACGACCCCCGTTTCAAGCGGTCCGCCAGCGTTTCTCCCTCAACCAGTTCCATAACGAGGAAGTGACGCCGGTCGGCTTCTTGAAAATCGTGAACGATCGCGATGTTGGTGTGGTTCAGCGAAGCCAACAGTTCGGCTTCACGTTCGAAGCGAGAAATGCGCTCGGGCTCGGCAGCCAAACCCTCGGGAAGAATCTTGATCGCGACTTCGCGTTTCAATTTCGAGTCGCGCGCTCGATACACTTCGCCCATTCCACCAACGCCGATCAGTGCGATGATTTCATAGGCTCCAAAGCGCGTGCCTGCAGCGAGCGGCATGCTGCGTATTATGTCAGAGCTGTTATGGCTGAACGTCTGTCCACGATTCCTCTTCTTAATCGGTCATTTTATTTGCGTTCAGGTTGAGTCATCCAGACGTTGCCGGTCATCTCGCTGAGATTCAGAATGATCCGCTCGCGAGCGACGGTCATCCCCATCTGTGAGGTTGAAATCCCCGATAACGACCGGCGAACGTCGTGCAAGTGAACCACAGGAAACGCATCCCCATCACGTCCGCCTGAAACGGGATCGATCCGCTGTGCCCATATGCAGTAGTGGCCGTCGCGATCGGAATAGTAGTAGACGGTTCGACTATCGGGAGACCACTGTGGATGGCCAGAATAATATTGATCCTCGGCGGCGAGAGGTATCCACGATTCCTGCTCCACCGGTACACCAACACGAAGCGGAACAAGAAAGACTTTGAAGCTGCTGTTGAACGCCACCCAGCGATTGTCTGGGGAAATTCGAGCACGTCCTATGGTTCGGTTGGTGGTACGGATAAGCTCGACCGTTCGGTCCGACGTCAGGTCGCGAAGACCGATGAGCTTGGTGAGTTTTTGATCGTAGAGCAGCCATTTGTCGTCGGCGGTGATGTCCCAGATGGGCCAGCATTGATCGCAAAGCATTTTTCGGTCGCTGGGCCGGCTGATGGCGGCAGCCGCAACCGGGAGCGAATACCACGGACCGCCGATCTTCGTGCCACCAAAAAACAATTTGGAACCGTCACGAACGAAAAGGGGGTTTTGGGCGAAGCCCACCTGGGCAACGGCAACAGTTTTCCGGCCGGTTTGCATATCTCGCAGCCAGATGTCGGTATTGCCGGAACGAGTGGACATGTAGGCGAGGGTTTTTCCGTCGAAAGACAGTACGGGATAGTAATCGACTGCGGGGTCTTGGGTCAGCCGCTCCATCGTTCCGTTGACCGTAGCCTTAATCGTGTCCGCGGGCTGAGCCCACAAATCGATGTTTTTGGTAAGGGTTGAAAAAACCAATTTGTCGCCGGCGGGAAATGGGTTGGATTCAATCCCGGTTCCGAATGTCAGCCTCGTGGCTGCCCCTGTCACTCGACCACCGGCGGAACTTGAACTTGCCAGATGTTGGTGCTGTCGCCCAGTGTTGCCGAGAACAACACGTCGTTACCGGCACCGGTCCACACAGCCGGAATGAAATAAACGTCTGGCCAGGCGGCGAGACCGGAAGGCTTCAGCAAGTCATGAACTCCGGTACGGACCGCTTCCCCTCCGTCGACGGGCGCGGTGTACCAGTCGACGGCAGGATCTTGCGGTCCGCGATAGCCGAGAAACAAAAGATATTTGCCATCCGGCGACCATACCGGCGTGCGGGCGAGTGTAAAGCCGGACTGAATTTGCCGCGGCTCCCCTCCATTTGCGGCGATGATGTAAACCTGTGAGGGGAAAATGATGTAATCCGATTTTTGACCAATCCAGTAAGCGATCTCGGTACCACTTGGCGAAAACCTCGGACGCCTGCCGCCGTCGGCAATTCTACGGGGCTCACCTCCTAGGCTCGGGATGACATAAACGCCACCCGCGTCACGTTCGGAACGGAACGCGAAAATGCTGCCGTCCGGCGAAAACGCCGGTTCCGACTCGTCAGCTGGGTCGTGCGTCAGACGAACAGGTTCGCCGCCGGCGACCTGCTGGATCCAAATATCGAGATTGCCTTCACCGGCGCGGTCGGAAGCATAGGCGACAAATTTGCCGTCGGCAGAAAGCACAGGATCGGTGGTCAGCCCCGAGTCGGTCGTGAGTCGCGTGAGCATCGCTCCGCGCAACTGGGACGCCGGCTTTAATCGCCACGCCAAACTCGCGCCGAGCAGGACTGCCAACGCAAGGCCCGCAGCAACCCATCTCCAGGAGACGGTTGCGTGCGGCGTTGCTGCCTGGTCGGATTCCAGAAGGTCCTGCCAGTCGCCGATATCGCGCAATCGATGCCTGGGGTCTTTTTGCAGGGTTCGACGAAGCAGCCGTTGAACTCTCCGTGGCGCAAGTTGCCAATCCGGCTCCGACGTCAGCACAGCGCTCAGTGCGTCACTCTGCGAACCACCGAAAGGCTGACGACCCGTCAGCATCTCGTACATGACCACGCCGAACGCCCAGATGTCCACGCGACGATCGAGTGTGTCTCCGCGCACCTGCTCGGGAGCCATGTAAGCCGGAGTTCCCAGGATCATGCCGGTCCTGGTGATGGAGTTCGCATGAACGACGTGTTCCGCCGCTGCGGCGGCCGGCTGAACCTTCGCCAGCCCGAAGTCGAGGACCTTCACGCGTTCTTCCGGTGTGATTTTGATATTCGCCGGCTTCAGGTCGCGGTGGATAATCCCCTGCTCATGGGCGTACTCCAGCGCTGCTGCGATCTGGCTGCCAATCTCCAGAGCCTCAGGAAACGAAAGCGCACCCTTGGAAATCCGCTCAGCGAGCGTCTCGCCTTCCACCAATTCCAGGACCAAAGCATGGTCTTCGAGGCCGTGAATCGCGGCGATATTCGGATGATTCAAAGAAGCCAGCACGTGCGCCTCTCTCCGGAACCTTGCCATCCGGTCCGGATCGCGGGCGAAAATGTCGGGAAGAACCTTGATGGCAACGTCACGGTTCAGTCGCGTATCTGTCGCGCGGTAAACGGTCCCCATGCCGCCTTCGCCGAGTTTGACTGTGACGCGGTAATGGCCAATGAACTCGATTCCTGTTCCGGCTAACGCCGCCAAAGCGGGAATGCTCAGCGCCCCCGCATGTTGCGCCAGCAAGGACTCGACTTCGCGCCGCAGGTCCGGGTCATAGCGGCATGCCTGTTCTAGAAAGCGAGAGCGATCGCGCTCGTCGTGCTCGCGTGCCGCGTAGAAGAGCTCTTCAATCTGGCGCCAGCGCTCGGGTGTCATCCGTTTCGCCTCACGAGTTTGGCAAGATTATATGAGCTTTGAGGGTTTCCGTAACGACTCGACGTAAGACTTTCAGCCCTGAAACATCCGGTGAGCGCGTTGCCGTGACAACTGAACGCGTGGTTGTGGCAACTAAACCGTGTGCCGCGACGTCTGGACGGAACGCTTTCACATCTGCACAGCGGATATGTCATCTGCTCAATGCGGCGGCTGAATTTCCCGCCGCGCTCCATCATTGATCGCTTGCAGGATTTCATAATGGAAGCGAAGCAGGGCTGTTGCTCAACGCGCTTTGAATGAAACGTCTCGTCATCGTGACGTCAGTCAATCCGTCATTAATCATTCGACGCGAGACGAAGTCACGGCAGCAGATCGAGAATAGAAAGAACTTCTTCGGCCGAACAAAAGAAGGCTTTGGGAAACTGATGTTTGGCGATCAATGTTTTCTCGGGTTCACCACCCACAAAGATCATTGGGATCGACTGGCGTTCCTTCCTGGACCATAACCACGACGCGTGACCGCGCACGAGCGAGGGCAAGCGATCGAGGCAAAGCACGAAGACATCGGGCATAAAGCCGCTCAGTTTCGCGACTCTGTTATTGTCCCAGTGTCCCTGAACTTCGTGTGCGGCCTTGCGCATCGCCGCACTGCCGGCGTCAAATCCGTCCTTATTAAAGTGCACATAGAAGATCTTCTTCGGCGATGTCTTCGACATTTTCGAGTGTTTCGGCAGTTCCGCTGTCTTGATGGTCTTCGACAGCTTTGGAGTTGCAGGCTGCTGCATACCGCACAAATACGCTTCTCGCAGTCCGTCTCGAATCTCGCCGTCGACGTCCGATGGTTTGAACAACTTGAAGTAGTGAACACCGCCGGCGCCGTTTGGGATGAAGCCATAGAAGCGTGGGTTGCGTGAGGGATACGGCAGCATCATTCCTGCCTCGACGTGATCGCGTTTGATTTTGGCGCCGGCGAACGTCATTCGCGTGATAAACGCTATGCGTGTTTTCGTGGGATGGATGCGAACTTCACCCAGATCCAGAATGGCCTTTTCGTAGGCTCGATAGGTTTTCACCAGATGCTCCGGTTTGCCTTGCAGGCAATCGGCCACTGTCAGATCGGTGCAGCCATGCATCTGGTTCTTGTTGGCAAACAGCCGCCCGCAGCGCGGACATTCCCAAAGAGGTTTAGTTTTTGCGGCCAAACTTTGCTCCTTGTGCGAACCGAAAAGCTCTTCAAGTTGAGAGTCTGGTCGAACGCGGAACTCATTTTCCCCGAGTTTGCTCAGCGAATGAAGTCGAGAATCTCCGACAATCCTTGACGCCACGGAAGGACTTCGACATCACTTTCCGTGTAAGACTTGTTTCCCGCATAGAGCAGAATAAAGCGCTTACTCCCACGTCCGCGACGCAATGAAGAAAAACTTTTCAGCCCTGAGAAATCTGCGGATGATACTCGTGCGCCCGACTTGATTTCGACGCCCAGTGTGTCGCCGTCCTTCTCTATGATCAGATCGACTTCGCTGCCGGATTCCGTCCGATACGTCGAAAGCCGCGCCGGCTCACCGAAAACGAAGTTGGCCGTGAGGATCTGGTTCACGATGAAGTGTTCAAACAGAAACCCTCTGCGGTCTTCCGAGACGTTAAAGTTCTTCAAGAGTCCGTTCAGCACCCCGTTGTCGAAGAAATAGAATTTCGGATGCCGGACAAGCCTTCTCGTTTCGTTAGCGGCAAATGCGTTAATCCGGTTCACGATCAGCGTGTCTTCGAGGATCTCGAAGAAACGGGAACTCGTCTTCTGAGTGATGGCTGCCTGCGAACCCATCTTCGAAAAGTCGAGAAACTCACCGGACTTCGAAGCGGCCACAAAGAGAAATCGGGCGAAGCCTTCGATCTCGCGCGTCAGGGCCTCGGCCTGGATCTCTTCTTTCAAGTAGGTGGAGGCGTAAGTCCGAAGCAACTCTTGTCTGGCGTCGTTGTCCTTCTCCGTGACGACTCCCGGAAGCGTTCCATAGGCGACGGCTTCGTCAAGATCAAGATCGTTGCCGAGTTCTTGATGAATCAGCGGACCGAGTTGATTCTGAACGACTCGGCCCGGAAGGAGATTGGCTTGACCTCTTTTTAGTTTCCGGGCGCTCGATCCTGTCAGGTAGAAACGGTATTTGCGCGGATTTTCATCGAGAATGCCTTGGACCGTGTTGAGAAGGCTCGGGATGCGCTGAACCTCATCCACAAATATGGTTCGCGGCCGTGCCCGAACGATGACTTTCTCGATCAAATCCGGTTGAGCGGAATAGTCGAGGAAGACCTGCTCGAACGCCAGATTAATGGACAGATCCGGCTTCAGCCCCCTGATGAGCGTCGATTTTCCGGTCTGCCTTGGCCCGAGCAGCAGAACACTTTTCGTGGTTTTCTGGATTCTGCCGGCAATCAGTCGCGGATACATTATGTCTAAATATACACGTAATATGGACATGCCGGTGAAGAAGCTGGAAACGGCGCGTTTTAAGCGCGCAACGGCCGGAAGCCAGCGAAAACGCCGGACGGGGGGCTCTCGCGATTCAAGTGGACGCCGGTCCGCAGGTTGACGAATCCTGGCAGCGCAGCCTCGCGATCAGGTATTCCTACGTTAACTATGCACTGCAGCAACTCGGGAATTTTACGGGAGACGTTTCGTACTACCAGAGGGCCCTCGACACTGCATTAAAAAGCGATGAGATATTCAAAAGCCTCGCGCTGGCGCACGCGGGGGAGCATAACGCAACGATCAGCAGGTCTCTGGCAGATGGCCTCAGCAATATTGGTTGGCTCCGTTGGAAATGCTGTCGTGATTTGTCAGGCTCCCTGCGCGATCTTCACGAATCACTGGATCGATTTGAAATACTCGCCGCCGCCGATCCGGATAATCTCGAGGCACGCCGGGATGTCGCAGACCTCAATCGCCAGATTGGCGCAGTGCTCGCGGAGGCAGGCCGGACGCACGAAGCGTTGGAACCCAGCCGCAAAGCTTTGGCCATTTACGAACAGCTCCAACGCGCCGATCCGACCAGCCTGGAGAACGTCGGATATCTCACAGAAGTTCGCGCCCGTCTCGCTGCGCTCGGAGTTAAGGAATGCTGCCAACACTGAGAAGCTATCCGCTGGCAACTGTTCAGAGGCCAGCGCAATCACCGGTGCTGTCGCCGATGGAATGCACGGGAACCTCCGCTCGACGGAGCACCGTGAGCAGCAGGTTCGAGATCGGCGTGCGATCGGGTAAGAGCACGTGCCGGCCGCCGTGCAGGCGGCCGCAGCCGCCGCCGACCACCGCCAGCGGCAGGGGGAAGTGATCGTGCGCGTGGCTGTCGCTCATGTTGCTGCCGTAGAGAACGATCGAGCGATCGAGGATGCTGCCGTCGCCGTCGGGCAATTCCGCAAGCGTTCGGATGAACGCCGCGAACATGCGCGTGTGGAAGGCCTGGATGCGCACCAGCTTTTCGATCTTCGCCGGATCGTTCTGGTGATGCGACAGCAGATGGAACGAGTCGGGCACGCCGAGATGATTGTAGGTCATCGAGCTGGCCTCGGCCGCCATCATGACTGAAGCAATGCGCGTGATATCGGCTCGAAACGCGAGCGCGATCAAATCGAACATGAGCGCCATGCGGTGGACAAACGACTCTTCGACGCCGGCTTCCTTTTCCGTGTTCACGCGGCGCTCGACATCGCGAAGGGTGTCCAGATAGTCGCTGAGCACGGAGCGATCCGAAGGCCCCAGGCGCGTCCGTAAAGTCGCGGCATCGTCGGCAACGAGATCGAGCACGCTGGTCGATCCGGTGGGGCCCGCTGCGCCCGGGGCGCGATGATACATCGTGTCGAACACAGCGCTCGGGCGGAACTCCATCGGCACAGGCGCGGGCGGAGCTGAAGACTCTCCCCTACGAAATGAGATCGTCGTGCCATAGCTCTCGTCGTACTCGCCTTCCCACGCTCCGGCAGCGATCTTTGTGGACTGTTCCGTCGCGACGGCGATCGACGGCAATGGCATGTCGCAACCGAGACACTCCGCAGCGACCTGGTCGGCGGTCGCGCCACTGATCCCAGCACCGCGCCGGCGCGGAGGAACCGCGGACAACCATGTGCCGGGCGTGATCGCGTGGACCGGCCCGAAGGCGTGGCGATTCTCGATGCCGCTGACGATCGTCAGCCGGTTTCCGAACGGTGCCAGCGGTTGGAGGATGCGGCCGTCGCACGACCATTCGTTCATGACGGCGCCGTGCGGAAAGTACACGAACGCCAGCCGCGGCACCGCTCTGGCGGCCGTCGACGCGAGCAACGTGCGTGCCGGTATCATGGCGTCGAGCAGCGGCAGCGCGACCGTCGCGCCCATGCCGCGCAGGAACGTCCGCCGGTCAATGTGTGTCTTGGTGATGAACATCAGTCGATCTCTCACTCCGCGCCGGCGGGATTGGTATTCGATGGCATCGCCCCCACACTCGCGTAGCGCACTTCCTGCGTCGTTATGAATTCGAGCAGCACCGGCTTGCCTTCACGCGTGGCCCTTATGCCGTTGACGATCGCATGCACCACCTGCTCCGGCTCGGTCACGCGCTCACCGTAGCCGCCCATCGCTTTGGCGAAGTCGGCGTAATTGCCGGAGATGTCACACGTTCGATACTTCGCGTGCGACGCCTGCATCGCGGCGTATTCGGTCTTCATTCCGAAGTTGTTCGACAGGATTGACATGATCGGGATCTGGCAGCGGACGCAGGTTTCAAAATCCATGCCCGTCATGCCAATCGCCGCCTCGCCCCAGAAGTTGATGCACAGCTTGTCGGGATGCGCGACCTTGGCGCCCATCGTCAGCCCAAGCCCATAGCCCAGTTGCGTCGTCTTGCCCCAGCCGATGTAGCTCAGCGGCGTCGTCGTTTTCCAGAACGGGATCATCTCGTCGCGCGGGCTGCCGGCATCGTGGGTGATGATGGTGTTGGCCAGGTCGACGGTC
>CAZPBY010000071.1:16817-36715 GCA_964584785.1 uncultured Solibacteraceae bacterium | reverse complement strand
CAGGATCGATGCCGAAGCCCCGATCGCCCATCAGGACTTCACCGCTGAGTTTGAGCAGAACCCTTTTGTATTTTGGTCCCACCAAGGCTCCTTTAATCGTCCGTCAGTGACCCAACGCCTCTCGCACGTCGGCTGCGAGATCGCTCTGACGCTTCTCCAGGCCTTCGCCCGTTTTGAATCGCGAAAAACGGCGCACCCGAATGTTTTCGCCGATCGTTCCGATGATGCCGTTGATGAGTTGTTCGACCGTCTGCGACGGATCTTTCACGAACTGCTGATCGTACAGGCACGTCATCTGATAGAACGATTCGAGCTTGCCCTCAGCGATTTTATCGACAATGTGCGCAGGCTTTCCAGAAACCTGAGCTTTGTATATCTCTTTCTCTTTTTCGATAACTTCGCCGGGGACTTCGTCGCGGCGGACGTAGAGCGGATTCTGCGCCGCGATGTGCATCGCGATTTCTTTGACGAGTTGTTGAAACTCGTTACTTTTCGCGGCGAAATCGGTTTCGCAATTGACTTCAACGAGCACTCCCAATTTGCTGCCCGGATGGATGTAGTGTCCGACCATGCCCTCGGCCGCAATCCGCGTGGCCTTCTTTTGGGCGGACGCCAGGCCTTTTTTGCGAAGCCAGACGATCGCCTGTTCCATATCACCGCTGGACTCGCTGAGCGCGTTCTTGCAATCCATCATGCCGGCGCCGGTCTTTTCTCGAAGTTCCTTAACCTGATTTGCAGTAATCGCCATTGACCTGAACCTCTCTTAACACGAATCGAGGGCAACAATCTCCACTGTAATGCTACAGCGGAGACCGTTTGCCCCCGTTTGAATTTGAGCTTGTGTTTTGTTGTTACAAGAGCGCCGAAGCTTCGTTTGGAGCTTCGACAGAATCTTCTTCCGATGCGGTTTCGACTCGCCGCACACGCGTACGTTCGCGTGGGGAGCCCGACGGACCTTCAGTTCCCGTCGCAGCTGCGGCTTGCGGTCCTTCCTCAGACTTCGTGGGCCGCGGTTCCTTTGCCATTTGCTGCCCTTCGATCACCGAGTCGGAGATCTTCGTCGCAAACAGCCGGATCGCGCGCAATGCATCATCGTTACCTGGAATGACGTAGTCGACGAAATCGGGATCGCAATTCGTATCCACGATCGCAATAACCGGAATTCCAAGTCGCCGGGCTTCGGCGACGGCGATTTCCTCGTTCTTGGAATCAATCACGAAAATCGCATCAGGCAAACCCGGCATGTTTTTGATGCCGGACAGGTTCTTTTCGAGCGCTTTGCGCTCGCGTTCCAATCTGGTGACTTCCTTTTTGGGAAGCAGTTCGTAACGGCCATCGGTTGCCATCGAGTCGAGCTCTTTGAGCCGCTTGATGGATTTCTGGATTGTGGCGAAATTCGTCAGCAGACCGCCTAACCAGCGCTGGTTGACGAAGTACATACCGCAACGCAGGGCTTCTTCTTGAATTGCGTCTTGTGCTTGTCGTTTGGTCCCAACGAAAAGGACTGTTTTTCCCTGGTTCGCCATTTCGGCGACAAACTGAGTGGCTTCCTTGAAAAGTCGAAGAGTCTTCTGAAGATCGATAATGTAGATGCCGTTACGCTCACCGAAGATGTACTGCTTCATCTTCGGATTCCACCGTTTCGTCTGATGTCCAAAATGGACTCCAGCTTCCAGAAGCTCTTTCATTGTGATCGACGCCAAATAAACCTCCTTGAAAGTGTTCAATTAACGCCCGTCGCTGCCGCTTCGGGTATTGCTCAAAAAATGTCGCCAGCAGGGAGGCGATCCCAGCTGGCAACAAGGACAACTATCGTTTCGAGAACTGGAAGCGTTTGCGCGCTCCCGGCTGGCCGTATTTCTTGCGCTCTTTCATGCGTGGATCGCGCGTGAGGAATCCAGCCTTTTTCAAAACCTGACGCAACTCCGTACTGTAATCACAGAGTGCACGAGCAATGCCGTGCTGAACGGCACCGGCCTGTCCGCGCATTCCACCGCCGGCAACGTTGATGATAACGTCGAACTTGCTGGCAGTTTCCGTGATTTGAAGCGGTTGTTGAGCGACCATGCGATGGACGCTATCGAAGAAGTATTCGTCGACAGTCTTGTCGTTAACGCTGACTTTACCCGTTCCGGGCCTCAAGAACACGCGCGCCGTGGATGTTTTCCGCCGGCCCGTTCCGTAATACTGCGTTGTACTCAAAACAAATCCCTCTAGGAAATCTTGATCGTTTCCGGCTGTTGGGCCGCATGTGGGTGCGAATTTCCAAAATAAACCTTCAGACGTTTCACCATGCGCTTGCGGAGTTTGTTCTTCGGCAGCATGCCGAGAACGGCCTCCCGAATGATCCTGTCCGGCTTGCTTTCAAAAACCTTCCGAACCGCGACCTGCCTCAATCCTCCGGGATATAAGGTGTGATGACGATAAACTTTGGTGTCGAGCTTCTGGCCGGTTAACTTGATTTTTTCGGCATTCAGGATGATCACATGGTCGCCGCTGACGAGGAATGGCGCGTACTGAGGCCGGTGTTTTCCGTTCAAAATAGTGGCAGCCTTCGTCGCAACACGTCCAAGCACCTGATCGGCTGCGTCGATCACATACCATTTATCCAGCGCCGACAATTCATCCGCGGTTAAGAATCGCGTAGACATCCTCAGTTCCCTTCAACTTCGGTAATGCAAAGTTTTGATAGTATAGGAGCTACCAAGGTCATGTCAAGTTGTCTGCCACTGATTTTTATGGCTTTAACGTCATTTTTGGTACTTCCCGGAAGCGGGTTTCAGGCCACCGACACCGCCTCCGTAGCCGACCTGCTTCTCGCCGATGAAATCGAAAAGGCCGAAGCCGTCCTGAACCGGCAGCCCCGGACCGCCGAGAGCATCGCTTTCCGCGGCGAGATCGAATTCCGCCGTGGAAATTTCGATCGCGCGCAAAGCCTTTATCGCGAATCCCTGCAGGCGGACGAGAAGACCGCTCGCGCTCATTTCGGGCTCGGCAAACTTGCGCTGGCGAAGCTTAAGAGCCCAGAAGCGCTCGTCCAATTCAAACGAGCCACGGCACTTATGCCCGCCGAAGCCATTTTCCATCTGTACCTTGGCGAGGCCTATGGCATCGAGAAGAATTACGCTGCTCAGAAAGCGGAACTCCGGCAATACATCAAATTAGACCCTCCGGATCCCGATCGGCTTGCCGAGGCAAAAGCAGCCGTTGAAATGGTGGATGCCCTGGGTGGCAGGAACATCGGAGTGACCGTGGCCCCGGCCGCCCCTTTTCCGGTTCCGTTCCAAAGGATGCTGAACCTCATCTTTGTGGAGGGTCGAGTCAACGGAAAGGGTCCGTACAAGTTCGTCCTGGATACCGGCGCAACGCAGGTCGTTCTTAGCGAAAAACTCATGGGCGAACTGGGTTTGAACCCGATCACAAGTACGATCATGCACGGTGTCGGCGGCGGCGGTAAGGTCGAATCCAAGCTGTACAGGATTGATGATTTGACTTTGGGCGACGTGAAGATCACAAACCTGCCTGTTGGGAACTTTACCGATCCGCTGGTGACGCAGCTCGCGGACGGCATTATCGGAACGGCCGTCTTGTCCGACTTTTTCGTAACGGTGAATTATCCCGGGAGGCGACTCGAACTATCCAGGAAAGCCACGCCGCCGGTCTCTGCCGGGGAGTCCCTCGGTGGGTGGTACTTCAGCAATCTGCTTCTTGTTCCGCTCGACGTGAATGGTCAGTTTCACGGGAACTTCGTTGTGGATACAGGAGCCGTGACAACGGTGTTGTCGCACTCGATGGCCGCCAAACTCGGCGTCAACGAGAGTACGCCCGGAGCAAAAGTCGATGTCGGGCTGGCCGGAGTCGGCGGCGTGGAAGGCACGCTGCTTCGCGTCCCGGATGTCACGTTCAAATCCGGCAAGATCGCGGAAGTGTTCCCGCAGGTGGTCTCCATCGACTTGAAGCAGGTCTCGAAAATGATCGGAACCGAAGTCTCCGGTGTGGTCGGCTACGATTTCCTTGAAGCGTACAAAATCATCCTCAATTACAAAACCGCCGAGGTCCGCCTGGTCAAGTAAAGCGATCCATTGCGGCGCATGCGACTCCGCAGTACCCGAGCGAAGCGAGTGGGGCACCGTGGATAAACTGTAAAGATTTAGCGGGGACGCCACACAAGCCATTGTCACGTTCGTTCGAGAACGTAGAAGGCTTGTAACCGAGGTTCCTTCAGCCGGACAAAGTCTGTCACGGCGTATCCGGAATGAAAGTAGTGCTGGCACGCACGACGGAGGTGATCCTGCCAGCGCCGGGCCCTGCCGATATCCGACGTTCTGAGCGCGCTTAAGTCGGCCGGAATCTCGAGGAGCAGAGAACCGCCAACAAATGACAGGTTCGGTTCGCTATCACCGTCGTTGATCCGCTGCAGTCGGTCCAGGTCGCGAAGCACGACACTTCGATCGGTGGCGTCGACGCGATCCTTTACGCGATCCGCATTCAGGTGCCACTCCGCAACAAAGCGATCCGTAGGCAATCCGCTATGCAGCGGACTGCTCGTGACTCCATAAATGTTCTCTTCGTATTCGCGCACAATGACGCCGAGTTTCACGACGTTGAAATAACCGTTCAACGACTGCAGAGGATCAAACGTCCATTCGATGACGTCGATACCTTCATTCAGAGCTTCCTCTCGCTGACGAAGCTTCAACTCGAACCCCAGATTTCGATTTCGATATTCTGCGACAACGGCCGTCATGTGCGACCACCAGAACAATTTCTTATCGCGCTTCCAGCCGGGCATGGCGAAAGAGAACCCGACATAACGATTCGAGGAATTTTGCGCGACGAGCACACTTCCACCGGTGCGGTCGCCGAGCAGAAGCATGGGCTGTGCAGCGATGTCCTCGAGTTCCGTGTAGGCCCAGACCTCTTTCTGCAAAGCGACGCATGCAAGATAATCGTCTAATCCCTGGGCTCGGCGGATGCGGACATCGACTTCACGCATAGTGGGCAAATAGAATATATGCCGCGCCACGAGGTTTTAAAACTTTGGATAAAGTGAGTATGCCCTTGAGATGAGCACCGAACGGCGAAATCCCCGCTCCGTGGATATCGATCTTTTCCCGACAGAACGTATCTTGAAAATCATCAACGCCGAAGATGCTCAGATCGCAACCACCGTATCGACGGCGATACCCGAAATCGCGAAGGTCGTCGATATGGCGGTGGACGCGATCAATTCCGGCGGCCGCGTCTTTTATGTCGGGGCCGGCACGAGCGGCAGGCTTGCCATTCTCGATGCTGTGGAGATCCCTCCGACTTTCGGCACGCCTGCGGACTGGGTTCAGGCGATACTGGCGGGTGGCTCAAAAACGTTTGCGCAGGCGAAGGAAGGTATCGAAGACGATCGGCAGCAGGCGCTGACCGATTTAAGATCGAAGAAAATCAGCGGCAAGGATCTCATTATCGGCGTCGCCGCGAGCGGAGCCACGGCGTACACGCAAACGGCACTCGATTTCGCGAAGGGTCACGGCGCGAAAACAGCCGCCATCGTGGTCGTCCCTCAGAGTCCGTTATCGCGCGTCGCGGACGTCACGGTATGCACGGACGTCGGGCCTGAAGTGATCACAGGTTCGACACGCATGAAAGCCGGAACGGCTCAAAAAATGGTTCTGAACATGATCAGTACGACGTTGATGATTCGCTTAGGCATGACTTACAGCAACTGGATGATCAACGTGACGATGACGAACGACAAGCTGCGCGTGCGCGGCCTGCAGATTCTCCGCGAGATATTGGGTTTGCACGACGACGAGTTGAAGAGACTTATCGAACAGTCCGGAAACAACCTCAAGGTCGCGGTCGTGATGGGGGCAATGGGTTGCGATCGGATGGGAGCCGAAAAGCTCCTGAAGGAAAACGGCGGTAACTTGCGAAGAATCGTGGCGCATATGGGAAGCGGACGTGAGTAGCGTCGTCGCGATTGATGCCGGAACACTGTACACACCGTTCGAGACGTTCTCGCCCGCCCGAATCATCATCGACGGGAAATCGATCGCGGAATTCGGTCAGACCGATGTGGTTCGGATGCCCGTCTCCGCGGAGCGGGTGGATGCATCGGCCTTTGCGGTAGCGCCCGGATTCATCGAACCGCACATCCACGGCTGTGGGGGCGTCGACGTCATGACGGCGACGCATGAGACGCTGAACGCCATGAGCCGGATCGTCGCGCGTCATGGGACGACGTCGTTTTTGCCGACTACGGTTTCGTCTCCACCGGACACCATGAGGGACGCCGTGGATCGAATCAGTTCGACGCTGGAACTCGAGTTCGACGGCGCGCAGCCGGTCGGACTCCACCTCGAGGGCCCCTTTATCAATCCTGTTAAACGAGGGACCCACAAGCCCGCGAATATCGCCACACCCAACATCGGCCTGTTGCAGGAATGGATCGAGGCCTCGCGCTCATCCATTCGACTATTGACGATTGCGCCTGAACTCGATCCCGATGGAGTCGTGACGGCCTGGGCATCGACTCGCGGCATTCGCGTAGCGATGGGACACTCCAACGCCACGCTCCAGGAATCGAGCCAGGCTGCGGATCGCGGAGTCTGCTACGCCGTCCACACTTTCAACGCCATGCGACCGTTCTCCCACCGCGATCCCGGAATCGTCGGCGCGGTTCTCTCCGACGACCGCATTTTTGCGGAGATTATCGCCGATGGGATTCATGTCCACCCCTCCGTAATCCGCTTCTTTGCGCGAGCAAAACGATTGGAGAGGATTCTTCTGGTAACCGATGCCATCAGCGCAACCGATATGCCTGACGGTGACTACGCGCTCGGTACCGATCGGGTGAGAGTCACGGACGGTATTTGCCGCGATGCCGAGGGCCATCTCGCAGGTAGCACGTTGACTCAGGAAGTTGCTCTCAAAAACTTCGTCGAATGGACAGGATTCACCATTCGGGAATCGCTGCTCGCGCTGACGGCAAATCCCGCCAGCGCTTTACGGCTCCAGCGTAAAGGCATCATCAACATCGGCGCCGACGCGGATCTCACCGTCTTCGATTCCAATTTTCACGTTTTAAAAACTTTTGTGGCTGGCAAACTGGTATTTGAACGCTGATGGACAAACTACGTATTCAAGGCGGACAACAACTCGAAGGCAGGATCCAGATCAGCGGCGCCAAGAACTCCGCGCTGCCGGCAATGGCGGCGGCGCTTCTGACAAGCGACGAACTGATCCTCGAAAACGTTCCCTACGTCAACGACATCTACACCACACGGCGTCTTCTGCGCGAACTCGGCGCTCAAATCGAATTGGCTACGGATCACTCGGTGCGCCTCCGCATTCCGAAAATCGAATCGATCGAGGCGCCCTACGATCTTGTCAAAACAATGCGCGCTTCGGTGCTGGTTCTCGGACCGTTGCTGGCCCGAACGGGACGCGCTCGTGTGTCGATGCCCGGCGGCTGCGCGATCGGTGCGCGGCCGATCAACCTTCACTTGAAAGGTTTCGAAAAGCTCGGCGCACAAGTGCGAACCGAACACGGATATGTCGAAGCCAGCTGCGAAAGGCTGACTGGAGCGGACATCACCTTCGACAAGATCACGGTGACCGGCACTGAAAACCTCATGATGGCGGCGGTTCTGGCCGAGGGTCGTACCGTTCTCGAAAATGCGGCGCGAGAGCCGGAAGTTGTCGATCTTGCGAACCTGCTCATGAAAATGGGCGCCAAAATCGAGGGCGCGGGCCGTTCCACGATCGTCATCGAGGGCGTTCGTGAATTGAAGGGCACAACGCACCGCATTATCGGGGACCGCATCGAAGCCGGCACGTTATTGGTTGCCGGAGCCATCACGGGCGGCGAACTGGAACTCACGGGTATTCATCCCGCTCATCTGATGAGCGTCGTTGAAAAACTGCGTGAGAACGGCGTCGCACTGGACGTCGGTGCGGAACTTATCAGCGTCTATGGACCTCACGATCTCGCGCCATCCGACGTTGAAACTCTCGAATTTCCGGGGTTTCCAACCGATATGCAGGCGCAATACATGGTGCTGGCAACGCAGTCCAACGGGATTTCGTTGATCCACGAAAACATCTTCGAGAATCGCTTCATGCATGCCAGCGAGTTGATGCGGATGGGCGCAAACGTCCGCCTCGATGGCTCCCGGGCCATCGTTGCGGGAAAGACAAAGTTGACCGGCGCAACCGTCATTGCCTCCGACCTGCGGGCCAGCGCATCACTCGTTCTCGCCGGCCTCGTTGCCGATGGTTACTCTCTTGTGGATCGCGTCTACCACCTCGATCGCGGTTATGAAAAACTCGAAGACAAACTCCGTTCAGTCGGCGCAAAAATCGAACGCTTGAAGTGACCGTGTTTTGGGGCGCCGGCGTCGGCCTATTCGATCGCGAAACCATTCTTGTCCGGTGTAAGCAGGATCTTCTGCGCGGCGGCGTTAATCCTCGATTTGAACGATGAAGTCTTTTCAGCGACGACGCAGGCTTTCTTCCGCCGCGGAAAAGGTCTTGTCATGGCTGGTTAAACTGCTTGTGATCAGGGCCGTGCAGGGATGTTCAATTCAGAAAACTTTTTCGACGGCGCAAATGATTATTCCCGGCGCTGAAACGATTCATTGAACGGGCGAAAAGATTTCGTGACGCGCGGCAACGAGGTCTTCCGGGACGAAGAAACCCTTCCTGGTTGCTCTGTAGGGTTTTTCCATCGCCGATGAAATCGTCTCGGGTCGGCAGAAAACGTTTTGATTCGCCGAGTCCATCATTCCTGGCGCGGAAAAGATCTTTCCCGAACCTGAAAAGACCCTCTGAACGCCCCACAAAACACACTCGAATAACTTGTAGATTCACCGCACGTACCGGTCATATATTTCCACTCCTCTATGAAGTCGTTCTCAGGCAAGCCGGGTCGTTGGATCGCAGTCGTGATTTGCTCTCTAACACTCTGCCTGGCGGGTGCCGGTTTGGCTTTCGCGCAAGCGCCTTCATCCGATTTGAAGCTCGAGACAGGCGAACAGATTTTCCAGGCCGCGTGCAATGGGTGTCACGGCCCGGGCGGAAAGGGCCAGCCGCAAGCGACGCTGGGTTTTGAGCCGCCTTCCACATTTCCGGATTTCACCGATTGCAACGGAAGTACGCGCGAAAAGACCTTCGACTGGCGCGCCACGATTCATGAGGGCGGGCAAGGCCGCGGATTTTCTGAAATCATGCCGTCGTTTGCCGAAGCGCTGACGCCCGAGCAAATCGACAAAGTCACTCAATACCTGCGCAGCCGCTGCAGCGAACGCGGATGGCCGCTTGGAGAGCAGAACTTTCCGAGGTCGCTGACAACGGAAAAGGCGTTTCCGGAAGACGAGGCCGTTATCACCACGAACATGAACGTCACGGGCGACGGTGCCGTGTTCAGCGAAATTTTTTATGAAAAGCGATACGGCGTCAAAAACCAACTGGAATTCGGAGTGCCTTTCACCTTCCTGAAGCGCGATAACGATAAATGGATCGGGGGTGTCGGCGACCTTGTTTTCGGATATAAGCGCGTTCTCGCAAGCAACAACCGCACGGGGTCGATCCTCAGCGTGCAGGGCGAAGTGAGCGCACCAACCGGGAATCGGTTGCGCGACCTCGGGTCCGGCGTCACCACACTGGAGACGTTCGCGGCGTTTGGTCAGGTGCTTCCCCGGATGAGCTTCATCCAGATTCAGTCCGGCGGCGAGTTTCCAACGAATTCCGAGAAGGCGCCCAGAGCCGCCTACGCGCGGCTGAATTTCGGCAAGACAATCGCCCAGAATCGGGGCTTTGGCCGCGCATGGACACCGATGATGGACCTCGTCGCCGATCGAGATTTCGAACCCCGCGCCCGAACGAACTGGGATGTGGTGCCCCAGACACAGGTGACGCTCAACAAGCGGCAGCACATTCGCGCGAATTTCGGCATTCGCGTGCCGGTCAACAATACGGCGGGCAGATCGAAGCAGCTGATGTTCTATCTGCTGTGGGATTGGTTTGATGGCGGTTTGCGGGAGGGTTGGTAAGATGAAACCTCTTCGGTGCTGTGCACTGGCCGCCGCTCTGATTCTCGGTTGCTCTCTTGCGTCCTACTCCACTCCCAAAGCATTGCCGCCCGCAGGCGATCGGAAGATCGCGAAAGACCTGTTCCAAACCTCCGATCGATGTTTTGCATGTCACAACCTTCTCCAAACGTCCACTGGGGAAGATATTTCCATCGGCCTTTCCTGGCGTCCAACGATGATGGCCAACTCGGCGCGCGACCCATACTGGCAGGCCGGAGTCCGTCGTGAGTTGATCGATCATCCGAACTCCAAAAAAGAAATCGAGGACGAATGCTCCAAGTGCCACATGCCGATGGCGCGCTTTCAATCCAGGTTCGAAGGACGTGACGGCGAAGTGTTCTCGCGCCTGGACTTCAATTCAGACGATCGGATCGATCGGCTCGCACAGGATGGTGTGTCCTGTTCGCTGTGTCATCAAATTGCGAAAGACAATTTGGGTACGCCTGAAAGCCTTGTCGGCGGCTTTGTGATCGACACGAAACGCAACCGGGGAGAACGGGAAGAGTACGGCCCGTACAAAATCGACGATGGACTGATTCGAGTCATGAGGACTTCGTCCGGAGGGTATCGTCCGACGGAGAGTGATCACATTCGCCAGTCCGAACTCTGCGCTACATGCCACACACTCATCACGAAAGCATTGGATCCATCGGGTCAAACGATTGGACAACTGCCGGAGCAAATGCCTTATCAGGAATGGCTGCACAGCGACTTTCGCGAGAGGAAGAGCTGCCAGAATTGTCATATGCCTGTCGTCAACGAGCCCACGCCGGTCACGAATGTTCTGGGCAAACCGCGTGAAGACGCAGGACGCCACATTTTCATCGGCGGCAATTTTTTCATGATGCGCGTTCTGAACCGCTATCGATCCGACCTGGGGGTCAAGGCGCTGCCGGAAGAATTCGAGGCGGCCGCAAATCGAACAATGGATCATCTCAAGTCGGAAACGGCGCAACTGTCTCTGGATCGAATCGACGTCACAGCAGGTCGCCTCGTGGCGGAGCTTTCGGTGCGAAACCTGAGTGGTCACAAATTTCCGACCGCATATCCTTCGCGTCGAGCGTGGCTGCATGTGACGGTCAAGGATCGCCTGGGACGCACCGTCTTCGAATCGGGCGCACTGAATGCGAACGGTTCGATTCAAGGCAACGACAACGACGCCGATGCCAACCGTTTCGAGCCTCACTACACCGAAATCACCGCGCCGGATCAGGTGCAGATTTACGAGGACATCATGGTTGGCGCCAACAACCTTCCGACGACCGGTCTTTTGACGGCTGTTCGTTTCATCAAAGACAACAGGCTCCTGCCCGAGGGCTTTGACAAAGTGTCGGCCGCTCCGGAAATTGCGCCGCAGGGCGAAGCGATGACGGATCCCGACTTCAAGTCGGGCGGTGACAAGATTCGATACTCCGTTCCCGTGGACTCCAGCCAGTCCGGTGAGTTTCAGGTCGAAGCGGAGTTATGGTTTCAACCTGTTTCATATCGGTGGGCAAATAACCTGCGAACGTACAAGGGAGCTGAACCTCAGCGTTTCGTCGGCTATTACGATGCGATGTCGTCCGGATCGGCGGTGATGGTGGCGCGAGTCGCCGGAGCCGGCCGTGGTCAGAGTGTGCTCCATCGGTGATACCACAGTTGCACCGACTGGGTTGCAAAACCGCAGCGTTCGTATAGCCGCTGCGCCACAATATTGCGTCCCTGAGTTGCGACCGAGACTTGATTCACACCCCTGCGCTTGAGCCACGCGAGTGCTGCGGTGAACAACGCCACGCCCAACCCTTGCCCCTGCGAATCGGGGGCCACTGCGATAAGTCCCACCCTTCCCGCCGCCGGAGTATCGAGATGACAGGTGATGTAGCCGGCGGGCTTCGCAGCGGGAGAAGCCACAAAGACGGCCTGCGCCCACCCATTGCAGCTCTTTTCAATCCATTCCTCGTACAGCCGGGAACATCGGGCGCGATCAAAATGGGTGTCTATGTAAAAGCGCGTATTGGTGTGACTCTTGCCGGCAAGAGCCTTAAGGACCGGAATATCACTGCGCCGCGGAGGCCGGATTCGGCTTTCGTCCCAATCTTCCGCAACTCCAGTCAGGGACCTCCCTTTGGTGACGCGGATGTCCACCAGGTGAAAGCCATTTTTTTCCGCGGACTGCACAC
The DNA here is from genome assembly GCA_964584785.1 of uncultured Solibacteraceae bacterium. GTDB lineage: Bacteria > Acidobacteriota > Terriglobia > 20CM-2-55-15 > 20CM-2-55-15 > JAHFTY01. The sequence goes on along the minus strand of CAZPBY010000071.1, from coordinate 24,471 downwards.
TTGCGTCGTCGGTGGTTTCACACAGCAGGTAAATACACTCGATATTTTTTGCATTCGCCCCGCGAATGGCATCCTGGAGGATATCGTCGGTAACAATTGTTGGCACGATTCTGCCGATGCGCTTACCGAAAAACGTGCTGTCCCACGGCAGATACTCGCATAACTCCAACTCCGTCGTGCTCATAACCACTTCCGTTTTGCGGGCAGAATGCCTCTTCATGATCCGTTGGAGGGCATGTCTCAGTCCAAACTATAAGTCGCCGCAATTGCAGAGCAATAGGTAGTTGGGCACTTCGCAGGTAGGACATTGGATGAGAACGTTCAGGGTACTGAGCAGCGGCAGTCATCGACAATCGACAAAATCAGCGGAAAACAGTACCCGAGCACTGCGACGGGCACCTTGAAAAGTGCCCCACTCGCTGCGCTCGGGTACTGTTTAGTCTTGAAGCGGTTGATCTACCAGTCTCCAAGCCAGCCCGCTACCGTGATGGCTCACGAAGCGAACCGGAGACTGAGAGATATCAAAACCTATCGATCAATAACCTCCCAAACCGCTGGTCTGCTTGGAGACCACGTTGCTGATTTGAAGGTCGAAGCCATTCGGTGTGGTTGTGTGATAGCTCTTGTACTTTGCCGTGTGGATATCCCCGGTTCCGCCGGTATCCGCGCGAGCACTCAGGCCGCGTTTGTCGAGCGCGTCTTTCACTCGGTCCGGATCAAAGCCGGCGATGCCGAAAGCGATGTGGCCCATCGACGCGCGACGAGTCGTTGGGGCGACGGCGCCGGGAGCGTAGGCATTGTAAGCGCCTCGGATGATGAGACCACCGATCTCCGGAGCGATGGTTGTTTCATCCTGACTTCCTTCGTCACCACCCGGAATCCAGCCGAGCAGTGTCTTATAGAAGGCGACCGTCTCTTTGTAGCTCGACACGCCGAACGAGATGTGGTCGAGGTAAACGGTTTGCCATCCCGTCGACTCGAACGGCGGCGCCATATTCAGTTCACCATTCGCGGGCGTTGTTCGTCGATTCCTCTTACTGCCGTTGCTGATCTGGAGATCGAAGCCATCCGGATCCTTAACGTGGAAACTGTAGAAATTGTCTTTCTCCCGATGATCGGCGACCGGATTGAGACCGCGCTTCTTGAGTTCTGCCTCGACTGTCTTGAGATCCCAGGGTTCGATCCCGAAGCAGAAACCGTCCCAGACCGCGCGCGGGCCGAGACCGCCGCCGCGTCCAAAACCTCCACCTGCACCGCCACCGCCGCGGGCTCCTGCGGCTGCTGCATCACCACCACCACGGCCGCCGGCATTGTCACCGCCACGTCCACCTCCTCCGCCGTTGCCGCCGTTGCCACCGCCGCCGCGCGCACCGCCACCTGCGCCACCGGCACCACCGCCGCCGCGACCACCGGCGCCACGTCCTTCGGCAGCGGCAAGGGCTGCAGCCTGGTTCGAGAGTTGTGAAGCGGCTGTCGCGAGGGCTTGCAGAGGAGTGGGAGTCGGAGTGGGAGGAGGAAGAGGCAATCCGCCGCGCATGATGACGCTGCCGATAGTCCCGATGTCCATGACGATTCTCATGCCGTCGTTGCTCCGGACTTTCCATCCCATCAGTGCCGAGTAATACGCCGCCTCCTTATCCAGTTCGGCCACCTGCAGCGAGAAATGATCGAGCAATACCGTTTTCCACCCCGTGGGTGCGAAGGGCGCCGGCATCGGAGTCGTGTTGCACTCGGGCGTGCCGGCTCTGGCGCCGCCGCATTGTCCCTGGCCGAAAGCAGCCATCGGCGCTGCGGCTGCCGCGAGGCCGAGAGCCCGAAGCAGTTGACGGCGTGAAATCCTGCCACCGTCAAAATCACTCATGAGTTTGGACAGCGAATCTTTCATAGTCATTTCCTCCCAAGGATAAGTTCCGGATGAACGGAAATTTTGGCGACAGAGTATGTCATGGCGAGCAAGGGATTGCTACGGGGTAACGACTATCGTCACTTCCTGATCCGACGTGAGTGCGCCATCGTCGGCGCGGCAGCGAAGAACGTAGATGCCGGGTTGATCGAAGATGACCTGCGTGGTGACCCGGCCGTCTGCCGGCAAGGGATCCGGGATCCAGACCGGCGCCCATGGCGAATTCGCTCCGCTGCGTGTGTCTTCCCAGACTTTGACCTGAGGCGGATCGAAAGTTACTTTGCCGGCTCCACGATAAACGAACCACGAAACGTGCAGACCGAGATTCTTGCCCACGGTGATGCGCACCGGCGGAGTGGTTGCCAATCTCGATAGCGCGGCGGTCACGGCCTGACCTTGAATTCGCCGTTTCGGAATCCCGTCGTCCTCGACCTCCGCGGTCAACGTCAGCGGCTGACCGGCTTTAACGGTTCGCTGCCTGGTCAGATCGATTCTCACGGACGGCGGTTTGTTCGCTCGAATCTCCGGACTGCTGCTGCCCGCACCGAGAGCGCCGGTTTCCGACGCCTTGACGACATCGTCGATCACGTAATCCGGACGCAGTGAAGCGTAAGCTTTCTCGGTCACTCCATGCGTCGTCAGTGTCCAGACAAGCTCGTCCTTTTCGGTAAAACCCGCGGGCACCCGAACTCTGAAGATGAATCGGTTGCGGCGAGGAAGGAAATGCGTGGGTTGGCCTTCATCGGCACCGCCGACATTGAAATTGTTGTCCGCGCCGATTGGGACGTCGATCTCTTCTTCCCAATTGCGGTTCATGTAACCGAACACGAAGTATCTTGTCCCGTCGGAAAGCTGCTCCCAGCCTTCATACGCGGGTGAAATGCTCTGTCCCTTCGAATAGGTCAACGATTGAAGGAGGGCCAACCCCACCAGCATCGCGTTGAACAAACCCACGGCTTAAAAGCCTCCGGGTTTCGCAGACAGCGGAATCACCAGACACAACGGACAACCAATCATGACGTCGTTCTTCGTCAGATGCAGCTTCTGGCGACGTCGTGCCATTTCCTGCTGAAACTGTTCGTCGGTCAGAGCGACTCGGTTGCCGAGATCGATGAACATATTCGCGACGGAACGGTTGCCCGATCCCTGCCAGTTCCGCGGATCCGGCACGTTCTTGTTCGCGGGAGAATTGTCCATGAATCCGATGATGTGGAGGATCGTGCCTTTCGGTAAGAGCGGCGCGTAATCATCGTCGTAGTCGTACCCGCGGACCCAGTTGTGATCGTAACCGACGCAATTGAGCGTTTGAATGTTGTAACCCCAAATGGCCTCAAGGCACATCCGGGCGCCGGGCGCATGCAAGTGCGGCTCGAACGAAGTGATCTTCGTGTTTTGTTGAAGCACGGTGTATGCGTGGAGTTGTTGATTCGGCTCCATCGCCTTGATGTCGATGTCGACGCCGTTGCCCAGTCCGAATACCGCTCGCTTGTACGCCGGTGTGTAGTCTTTCGGCTGAAATCTAAATCCGATTTCAAGATGAGCTTTCGTATCGCGACCGTTGGAATGAAGGTGGACCGAGTCGGATACGACGCTGGAACCCGCCTTCAGGAGTCTCGCGGCTCCCGGATCGAAGATGTCGGGATCCCGGCCGACTTCATGAACCGGCCAATTCGTGGTGTCCTCGTTGACGACACTACCGATCGGATTCAATTCCGGATCCGGGCGGGCGCCGGCGCCAACAACCTGCGTTCTCCAGATCATGTGATGGAATACAAAACGGCCGCCGACTGTGGATCGGCCTGTGCTGGAGCGCGCGTCGACGTCATTGACTTCTTTGATTTCGACAGCGGCCACATACCGGTCTTCGGTGAGGCCAGTGGGAATGTTAGGTATTTCTCCCCACCAGTCCGGAGCAGTTGCCTTGACGAGAACTTCCTGTGATTTCAGAACCAGGTCCGGAGTCCCGATTGCCCATTGATTCCCGTCCGCAAACTTTCGCTGCGGCGGCATATCCGCCGGATTGCCGCGCGGCGCGCCGGTGTCGGCCCACTGCGCGATTTTGCCGATTTCTTCATCGCTCAGTGAGGGATCATTTTGAAATTTTTGAATGCCGATGTTTTTCTCGACGTACCACGGAGGCATCACACCGGCTCTCGGTCCAAGACCGGTGCGCTGCTTCATGGCGCGAGCCCACGGACGAACTTCATCGTAAGTCACTAGGGACATGGGAGCGACGCCGTCGGGGCGATGACAATTTTGACAGCTTCGTTGAAGGACTGGAGCGATGTCCTTCGTGAATGTGACTTCAACGCCAGCACTCCCCGACAATTTGATCTGCCGCGCCACAGTCGTCGACGGAGCCACTCCCGCCAGGATCGAAACGGCAAAGGCAAACTGGATGGCAAGGTTCCGCGTAAGTTTGATATTCATGAGATGCCTCTCGGACGACAACCGTTATAGCGGCCAATTCTACTTCAAAGCCGCGCTGAAACGAATTCCTGCTCCATAGAAGCGCAGTGCTATACTGCGCGCAACCCACACAACTCATGTACATCGAGGAGAAGCCACTGAAACCAATTTGGGTCGCAATCGGTATCGCAGCCTGCGTCATGCTGGTCATGGTTGGACTGCGATGGCGGGATGTGTCGTCGACGCGTCTAGCGTCGGACTTTCCCATTCAGGGCGCCCAAACGGGTTCCGTCCAGATGAATCCCTTTCTGGAATTGCTCAAGCTCCTGGTTGCCGCCGGATGCGGCGTTATCGTGACGTGGGTCCACGGGCGCTGCCAGCGCGAAAAACCCATCGGGCGATCCGTGCAGCACGCGCAGGTGCTGATCTGCGTTTCGGCCGCCATCATGATGGTCATCATCGGCGACTCCGTTGCGCGCGCTCTCGGGATCGCGGGTGGTGCAAGCCTCATCCGCTTCCGCACACCGGTTGAGGATCCGAAGGACGCGGCCGTCTTTCTCATCCTTCTTGGGATCGGCATGGCCGCAGGAATGGGAGCTTTCGCGGTCGTCGGACTGGGAACAGTGTTCATTTCACTCTTCCTGCTTGCTCTCGACCACTTCGGCGACTCCTGGGACAAACCGATGATTCTGTCGATTGTGGCGGCCAACCCCGACTTTCCCACCCAGTTTGTCCACCGGATTTTCGACGTTTACGGCGTCGAGTATGAACCCGGCGAACTCGTGCAGGACAAAGAAACGCAGGTGAAGTACAAAGTGCGCACGCGACACAATACGCCCATCGAGGAGATGACGGCTCAGCTCATGGGACCGGGAATTCTGAAGTCGGTGTCGTGGGACAAAAAAGACCGGAAATAAGGAATTTCGGCGAAGCACCCTACCTAAACAGCGATTTCGCGATCATCGCGTGAACGCCTTTGGTGGTGTCCACCGTCTGAGTGACGTGCAAGTCCGCAGCGAGCGAACACAACAAGTACGCATCATCGCGCTTCATTCCTTTCTCCGCGACCAGGAAGTCGATCATCTCCTTCACCGCCATCTTGGCGGCCTGATCGAGATCTTCGTGCAGTCCCATCGAAATGTAGTGCGTCGGCGTTTCGGCGCGAGGCCACGTGATCGTCTTTCCTTTGCGAAGAAAGATCTGGAATGTTCCGCGCAGCGACGTCTCCAGCGCAGTACCGGATACTTCGCCGTCACCTTGCAAGCCGTGACCATCGCCGATGGACAGCAGCGCGCCGGGAACATGCACCGGCAAAAACAGCGTCGAACCCACGACGAGATCTTTGTTGTCGAGGTTTCCAGCATGCGGGCCGGGGGGATTGCTGTTGATGCGGCCCATCAGAATCGGAGGCGCGACGCCGATGGAACCGAAGAAAGGCGCCAGCTTCAACGTGACCCCCGGTGCGAAGTCGGCCGTTCCGGCTTTTTCATTCACGCGAATCAGTTTCAATCCGCCGGACGGAAAGTCTTCGGGCAGCGTGCCGCCGTTCGGCAGAAACGCAGTGACGCCCCAGGGATGCAGAAATTCGATGTCTTGAATGCGGACTTCGATGCTGTCGCCCGGCACAGCACCTTCGATAAAGATCGGCCCCGTCATCGGATGCGAGCCCGGCCCGCGTTCCTTAACCGCGTCCTCGACCATCTTGAGCGATTCGGGAATCTCTTCTTCTTTGACTCCCGCAAGTCGCACTCGTTCGAGCCCGCGCGCGATCATGGTTTCCACACGAACGGTATCGCCGGATGCGATCCTCAGCACCGGTTTGACCTTCGCGTCGTAATAGCCCCAATGAATGTTCTGCGGCGCCAGTTTCAACTCGTGGGTTTTCGATTGAGCCTGAACAGACACCGGCCCTAACGGCATCATCAACATCGTCACCATAAGAACTACGGCTTGCTTCATGGTTCATCCGTTTATCACCCGCTTCGGAGCACGGTCAACGAAAACGAAGCCGTTGACTGGATTCGCTCGTTCTACCTAACATGACCTGACAATCTTTGAGGAGGATTTGAATGACATTCCGATCGTTGACGGTTATCGCCATCATTGCAGCCTTCGCAATCTCGTCGGCCGCGCAGACACCCGAAGCCAAGCCTCTCGCGAATCCGGCAAATCTTAAGGAAAAAGCGCCGGAGGTGTTCAAGGCCAACTTCGACACCAGCGCCGGTCTGATCGTTATTGAAGTGCATCGCGCGTGGTCGCCAAATGGCGCCGACCGGTTTTATAACCTGGTCAAGAGCGGTTTCTTCGATGAGATCCGGTTTTACCGGGTTGTTCCGGATTTCATGGCGCAGTTCGGTATCCATGGTGATCCGGCGGTGACAGCCGCGTGGTCGCGATCTCAGTTTCCGGACGACCCGATGAAAGAGAGCAATCACCGTGGGTATGTGACGTTCGCCAAAACCGGTGCGCCGAATTCACGCACGACACAGCTGTTCATCAACCTCAAGGACAACGCCTTTCTCGATCAGAGCGGCTTCTCTCCGATCGGACGCGTGACGACCGGAATGAACGTCGTCGACAAGCTCTACTCCGGTTATGGCGACATGGCCGAACAGCGAGGGAACGGACCAAGCCAGTCCCAATTCAGCGCACAAGGCAACGCGTACCTTGTCAAATCATTCCCCAAGCTCGACTACATCAAGAAAGCCACCATCGCCCAATAGGAGACACTATGGACTCTCCATCAAACCTGAAAGAGAAAGCGCCCGACACGTTCAAGACGGATTTCGAATTGGGGAACGGCAAACACGTCGTCATTGAAGTGCAGCGCGCGTGGTCGCCAAACGGTGCGGACCGTTTTTACAACCTGGTAAAGGGTGGCTTCTATGACGACACCCGGTTCTTCCGAGTCGTTCCCGGATTCATGGTGCAATTCGGAATCAACGGCGACCCTTCCATCTCCTCGCAATGGCGTATCGCGACGATCAATGACGATCCCGTGAAGGAAAGCAATAAACGGGGGTATGTGACTTTCGCCAAGACAAACGCGCCGAATTCCCGGACGACGCAGTTGTTCATCAATTTCGGCGACAACTCATTTCTCGATAGCCAGGGATTCTCCCCCTTCGGTCGCGTCGTCTCCGGAATGGAGGTCGTCGATGCGATCTACAACGGCGACCGCGAAAAGCCGGATCAAAGCCAGATCCAGGTGAGGGGAAACACATACCTCAACCAGATGTTCCCGAAGCTGGACTACATCAAAAAAGCGACCATTGCCACTGCCGCGGGATAATTCAATTGTGGGTACCACAATTGTGATTGCCGATTGGTGAGATGTGACTG
>CAZPBY010000071.1:0-16717 GCA_964584785.1 uncultured Solibacteraceae bacterium | reverse complement strand
GCGAACTGAGGCCATATGCCATCGCTTATGTGGATTGGACTATGGCTTCGGTTGAATTATCCCGATTTTCCACCCACCGGAACTAATTCAGGGCAGACCTGGATTTTCAAACTAGACCACTACCACAATTGTGATTGCCGATTGGTGAGATGTGACTGGCGAACTGAGGCCATATGCCATCGCTTATGTGGATTGGACTATGGCTTCGGTTGAGCAATCACATCTCACCAATCCGCCATCACAAATGAATCTCTTCTGAGAATTTTTGTGAGAGAATCCACTCGTTATGCTGAGATCTCTCCTTCTCGCGGCAATTCTTCTTGCTCCGCAAAAACCCGAGCCGCCTAAGGAGCTGGGAATCATCGTTGGAAAGGTCCTTCCGCCGAACGAGACCCACATCAAGCAGCCGCTGCAGGTCGTTCTGATGGCACCACAGTACGCGACGCTCTGGAATCAGAAGCTTCAGGAACAGCTGGATCTTTACTGGGAGCGCTATAAGCCGGCTTTCGTCCAGAAGAAGGAGCTTTTCTTTGAAGTCGCTCGAATGGCCTACCAGGACTCGATGCAGTTTGTCATGGCGCGAATGAGCCGTGATCTCGGCGCCAATCTGAAAAACTACAGAATCGATAGTTCGGCCGACGGCAAGTTTCAGTTCAAGGATATCCCCCCGGGCTCGTACAACGTTGTCGCGTACGGCCGCGCGGGCGATCAAACGTACTACTGGCAGGAAGCCGTCGAAATCACCAACTCCGTCCCGCAGTTTCTGCAACTGAAACAACACATCCCGTGACGTCGTACCGCTTCTTGATTGTTGCCGGAGAAGCATCGGGCGACATGTATGGCGCTGAAGTCTCGCGCGCGCTGCAAAGGCGGTTTGCAGGCGCCCTCAGTTTCGGGCTCGGCGGGCAGCGGATGCGCGAAGCCGGTGTAGAGTTGGAAGGCGACATCAGTCACACGGCCGTTGTCGGCCCGTTCGAAGCCATCACCTACTTCGGCGCGCTGTATCGCGTTTTCCGAAGATTGGCCGATCGCGTCGAGGAGGAGCCGCCAAGCGCAGCCATCCTCATCGATTTTCCGGACTTCAATCTGCGACTGGCCAAACGTCTGAAGACCGCGGGCGTTCCCGTGATCTATTACATCAGTCCGCAGGTCTGGGCGTGGCGCGCCGGACGCGTCAATCAGATTCGTCAACTCGTGGACAAGATGCTGGTGATCTTCCCTTTCGAGGAGGAGATTTACAAAAAGGCGGGCGTGGACGTGGAATTTGTCGGCCACCCGCTGATCGATATGGTCAAGCCAACCAAGACGAAGGACGAGTTCTGCAGGACGTATCGGCTCGACGCTCGAAAACCTATCGTGGCCATGCTTCCCGGCAGCCGCAAAAAGGAAGTCCGATTCATCTTGCCGACTTTATGCGCGGCGGTGGAATCGATTCGATTGGAGAAGCCCGACACACAGTTTGTGCTTCCGCTGGCGCCGGGACTTGACGGCAAACTCGTCGACGAAATCGTTCGGTCGCACGAAATCACCGTTGTCGCTGCCGAGACCTACAACGCTCTCCGCTATGCCCGGGCAGCGATGGTCGCGAGCGGTACGGCGACACTTGAAGCGGCGCTGCTTGGAACGCCCGAAGTCATCGTTTATCGCATTTCGGCAGCGACGTGGTTCCTTGGGAAATTCCTCCTGAAAGTTCGGTTGTTCGGAATCGTCAACATCATCCTGGGCGAGGAAGTCGTGCCGGAGCTTTTTCAGGACAAGTTCAGCGCAGAATCGGTGAGCAAGACAGTGATTCGGCTGATGGACGATGTCTGGGTGCAGTCGAAAATCCGCGGGAATTACGAACTGCTTCGAAGACAGTTGGGAAGTGGTCAGGTCGCCGATCGTGTGGCCGTCGCCGTCGAACGCGCGTTAGCTAACTCTTCACCGCGACAAAAGAAAGGATGATTTTCGAATCCACCGGCTTGCCGAACGCCGTTGCCGGCGTGAAGGTCGCCATGGAAAGCTGCTCCCGGACGAACTGGACAACTTCGGGCGTGTCGGGACCCGAAATGATTTTGTAGTCCAGGACCCTGCCCGTATCGCCGACATACGTTTCGATCATCAACGGTTCTTCAAATCGCTCCGTATCGCTGCCGGCAAACTGGATCATCGTGAGATTCGTTGTGCGGACCGGCCTGTACAGCCCCATGGACGCACGTTCATCGGCGTGGTTGATGCGCTCGTGAGCCATTACCGTCGTATTTGAAATCATCGCTCCCAAAAGCACACCGAAGCAGAGCATCGTGAGAGAAACACCGGCAAGTGCCGGAAGGGCAAGCGGCCTCAAGGTATTGGAGACGCGGTTTTCAAATCGTTCCAGGTAGTTTTTGTGGCGTTCCTGCGAAAGCCGCACTCGCGTTTCGAGAACAAGATCCACCGGAAGGGCAGGCTGTTCAACCCGAGCTACAAAATTCCGGACCGAAATATACGATTGCAGTTGACGCTGGCACGGTTCGCATGTGGTGACATGCTGTTCGAGTTTTTGGATTTCGTCAGGTGACGCCATCGAGTCGATGAAGGGACTCATCAAACCCTGCGCGGTCTTGCAATCGACTTGATCGTTGTTGTTTCGAAACATCTTATACAACACGTTCATACTCAAACCCTTTGAACCGACAAATACCGGATCAGCGACTTTTTCAAATCCGCTCGTCCACGGGCGAGACGGCTCTTGACCGTTCCGATCGAAATCCCAAGCACGTCAGCGATTTCGCCGTATGAGAATCCTTCGATATCGCGAAGGATCAGGATCGAGCGATGGTCGCTCGATAGTTTCGACAATGCCTTTTGGATCGCCTCGTCCTGTTCTTTCGATTCAAGTGCCTGTTCCGGAGTCGGTTTTGAGCAGCTGACCTGATATCCGTATATAAAGCCCTTGCCGTAACCGTTGCCCTTGAAGTTCGGCTCTGCGTCCAGGGAAACTGTCGCGTGCCGGTATCGCCGTTTCCACCATCGAAGCCGATTCAAGATTTCGGAAAACGCGATTCGGAAGATCCAGGTTTTCAAGGCGGCTTCGCCCTTAAAACCGTTGATGTTCCGGAAAACCTTCAGAAAGATTTCCTGAACGACGTCCGCGGCTTCTCCCGCGTCTCCGAGCATACGAAAGGCCACGTGAAAGATCTGGGTATTGTAAACCCGGACCAATTCGTCGTAAGCCGCGTCTTCGTTGGCCTTCAACCGAAGCACAAACATCGACTCTTCCGCGCTGACGCCAATAGCGCGGTCGAGTTCGTTATATGCAATTTCTGGGCGCATCCGCTTTAGGGTCTCCTCGATACTTTACCGGTTAAACCGGCTCGGCCGCTGATCGCCATTATACGTCAGGAGACTCGAACTTCCGCCTTACCTGATCTTCAGACACCGGCGGTCGAGAATTGTTCCACCAATTTCAGGCCCGCATCCATGATTTCCCGGACGGCGGCGGCGCTGGGGGCCTCGCAGTAGACGCGGAGGAGCGGCTCGGTACCCGACTGGCGGAAGAGAATCCAGCTGTCGTTCTCCAGAAACACTTTAGACCCGTCGAGCGTGCCGACGCTCTGGACATTGCGCCCAGCGAAAGTCGCCGGCGGATCTTTCCGCCATTTATCCACCACGGCGTTTCCGGCCGCGATCGGCACGTGAAGGTCGCGGCGATCGAAGTGAAATTCGCCGAACTCCTTCCACATGTCACGGATAAGCTCGGTACAAGATTTGCGGGAAGCGGCCAGTAAGTCCAAAAACAGCAGGTTGATGAAGATGCCGTCGCGTTCCGGTAAATGTCTCGAAAGACCTATGCCGCCGCTCTCTTCACCTCCGATCAGGACTTCCCGTTCGAGCATCAGCTCGCCGATGTTCTTGAAGCCGATCGGCCGCTCAAAGAGTTCCAGGCCGAAGCTCGATGCGATCCTCGGAACCAGCAGACTCTGCGAGAACGTTCGAGCGACGGCTCCCCGCCAGCCCTTGGTGCGATAAACGTGGAGCAGAAGCAGCGAGAGGGTTTGAAGGGTGTTCAGGTATTGGCCGTTTTCATCCACGATGCCCAGGCGATCGGCATCGCCGTCGGTCGCCAAACCCACGTCGCTGCGTGTTTCGCGGACGCGGGCCCCCAAGATTTCGAGCTGGGGCATCATCGGTTCCGGATTAATGCCGCCAAAAAGCGGATCCGGATTGCCGCGGATCGTTTCCACCGTGCACGAGGTGCCGCGCAGCAGTTGCTCGAGGATGAACCCACCGCTCCCGTGCATCGAATCGACGACGATTTTGAGTTTCGATCTGGAGATTCGATCCCAATCCACCAGGCTTTTGATTTGATTCAAGTAGTGCGGTTCGGGCGAAACGGTGGTTATCCCTTCGGTCGAGGATTTCGGAGGGGTTTTTCCCAGAAAAGACTCCACTTTTGCCGTGATCTCCGGCGTCGCGCTGCCGCCGAAATGCGCCTTGATTTTGAATCCGTTGAATTCCGGGGGATTGTGGCTGGCTGTGATCACCACGCCTCCCACGAGATTCAATCGTCGCACCTCAAAGGAAACGTAAGGCGTCGGATAAGGCCGATCCATGAGATAGACTTCGAATCCGTTGCCGGCTAAAACCTCCGCCGCGGTTCGGGCGAACTTCGCCGATTGAAACCGGACGTCGTAGCCGACGAAGACACCGCGTGTACGTCCTCGAACCGTGTTGAAGTAGTCGGCGGTGGCTTGAGCAGCCACACGAACGTTTTCAAACGTGAACGTATCCGCAATGATGGCGCGCCAACCGTCGGTTCCGAATTTAATGGGGTTGTTCATTTAAGGACCTGCAGGATCACAGCTGCGAGTAATCGGTGATTACAGATTTGTCGCCGAGCACCACGCCGGCGCGAAGACTGGCGGAGCGGCCGATATAGCAGCCCTTGCCGATAAGGCTCTCCACGACGCGCGAATCCGCGTCGATGGTGTTTCCGGACCAGATCACGCTGTCGATAATCTGGGCGCCTTCATCGATCTTACAGTTTCGCCCGATCACCGAATTTGAGATCCGGACGCCAGGCCCGATCTTCACATCCGCATCGACGATGGATTTCTCATCGATGACGGCCCCGGCGGGCAACGAGGCCCGGTCCAGCATGTTTGGCGCCGTGCGTCCTGAAACAAATTTGCGGGCAAGAATGTCGTGATGCACTTCAAGGTATTTCCTTGGAGTACCGATATCGATCCAGTACTTGTCGAGAACATACGACAACACCGGTTCCTTCTTTTCAAGCAGCGTCGGAAACAAACCGCGTTCGAATGAATACGGTTCGCCCTTCGGCATGTATCGCAGCACCGACGGTTCCAGAACGTAGATTCCGGCATTGATCGTGTTGCACGTGATCTCGTCGGGGCCCGGCTTTTCGATGAATCGCTGCACCCATCCGTTGCCGTCTGTTTCGACCAATCCGTACGCCGACGGGTTGTTCACGGGAGTCAGAACCAGTGTCGCGACGGCTCCGCGTTCGCGATGCCGTGCAATGACACTGTTCAGGTCGATCGAAGTCAGAATGTCGCCGTTGAAGACAACCGTGGTCGAATCGATCTGATCTTCGGCATTTTTGAATGCCCCACCAGTACCTAGGGGATAAGCCTCGACGGCGTATCGGATGCGGACGCCGTATTCGCCGCCGTCTTTCAGCAGGTCTTCGATTTTACGGGGTTGATACGAAAGGCTGAGGATGATGTCGTCGATCCCGCCGCTCCGCATCAAATCGACCTGATACAAAAGAAATGGTGAGTTTGCAACCGGAACGATGGGCTTAGGCGTATTTATGGTTAGCGGCCTGAGGCGAGTTCCTTTGCCACCGGCAAGGATGAGTCCTTTCATACAATCTTTCTTTATACCAGAGGTGCCGCGCGAGTAAGAAAAAGAATGGGTAAACCAACGGCCTGTACTACAATCGGACCCTGATTATGAATCTGCCGAACGGATTGACGCTCAGTCGTATTTTTCTCGTTCCCATCCTCGTCGCGTTTCTGTTGACGAAATATGACGCGACGATTGCAGCCGCTATTTTCCTTGCCGCATCCCTGACCGATTTGCTGGACGGTTATCTGGCCCGGAAGCGCGGTCAAGTAACAACGTTGGGCGTCCTCCTCGATCCGGTAGCCGACAAATTGCTGATTTCATCGGCGTTCATTTCGCTGGTTCAGATCGATCCAACATACGTTCCGGCGTGGATGGTTGTCATCATCATCGGCCGTGAGTTCGCCGTCAGTGGACTTCGGAGCATTGCGTCTTCGCAGGGTTTTACGATCAACGCCTCAGGTAAAGGCAAAATCAAAATGGTGACTCAGGTCGCCGCAATCACGCTGCTGATACTCGGCAGCGAGTATCCGCTGTTCCACCGAGTCGGCGGCATCGCGTTGTATTTCGTCGTACTGTTCGCGATTTGGTCTGCCGTGGATTACTTTAGAACTTTCTGGACACAGATCGACAGCCGGTTCAAGGAACGAGAACGCCGGCGTCTGATCCTGCTGAAGAAACGGCAGCGCGCGCACGTTCCCAGTCGTCATGTTCCAACTCAGTGAAACGGATCAGCAGCTTCTTCTAAAAACTGCCCGAAGCTCGATATACGAATATTTGTCGGATCGGGCACCTCGATTGCCGAATGTCACCAGCGGAGTCCTGACCGAACCCCGAGGCGCATTTGTTTCCATTCACAAAGACGGTCAACTGCGTGGCTGCATCGGCAATGTTCATCCGTCGATGCCCCTCATCCGAACGATTTCGGAATGCGCGATCACTGCGGCTGTTGGCGATCCGCGATTTCTTCCGGTGACGCTTTCCGAGCTTCTGCAAGTCGACATTGAAATCTCGATTCTTTCTCCGATGGAAAAAATTGAAAGCATTGAGTCGATCGAAATCGGCCGTGACGGGCTACTGATCACGAAACGCAATGCTCGGGGATTGTTGCTGCCCCAGGTGGCAACAAGCTATGGCTGGTCTCGAGAGAAGTTTCTCGCCGAGACTTGCCGCAAGGCAGGACTGTCGCCGGGCGACTGGAAAGAAGACGCAACCATCTTCCGTTTCACCGCACACGTGTTCGGGGAAAGCCGACGGCCAACATCAACCCAGCCATGATGCTCGTTCTCCCCTATCCGCACATCGATCCGGTCTTCCTGCGCATCGGCCCGGTCCAGCTGCGCTGGTACGGCCTGATGTACATGCTGTCGTTCATCATTGGATATTTCCTGCTCCGGCGGAACGCAAAGCGGCGAAAGCTCGATTTGTCGAGTGACGATTTATACGACCTTCTGTTCTACCTGATTCTCGGCGTCATGATCGGCGGCCGCCTCGGTTATGTCGTCCTGTACGACCTTCACAACTACATTCTTCAGCCGCTGTCGATATTCGCGATTTGGCAGGGCGGCATGTCGTTCCATGGAGGTTTTGTGGGTGTGGTCCTTGCCGCGATTTACATTACGCGACGAAAGGGCTGGGACTTTTGGCAGATCGCGGACCTTGTGAGTGCGGCCGTCCCGGTCGGGCTCGGCCTTGGCCGCATCGGGAACTTTATCAACGGTGAGCTCTACGGCCGGCCGACGAATGTGTCGTGGGCCATGGTGTTTCCCGAAGGCGGTGCGGTGCCTCGCCATCCATCTCAGCTGTATGAAGCCCTGCTCGAAGGCGTGGTTTTGTTTGTTGTGCTGCGTTGGCTCTATCGAAAGAACCTCTATCGCGGAACCGTCTTTTGGGGATTGGTCGCGTTCTACGGATTGTTTCGATTTCTGGTGGAGTTTGTCCGCGAGCCCGATGCGCAGATCGGGCTCGACCTTGGACCGTTCACTCGAGGACAGCTACTGACATTTCCGATGCTGGTCCTCGGCTTCACAATGATGATTACCTACGCTCGACGGAGTCCCCAGCCGAAATCCCCATCGAAGAGTAAGTCACGAGCGCGGTAGCCGATTTCTCTTCGACCTTCAGTACGATGACTTCACCGATCGCCATCTTCTGAGTCGCTACCTTCTTCGCGTCGGATTGATCATACAAACGCGAGTCGAGTTCCGTCGGACGGTAGACAATGAAGATGTCGCCGGGCTTGACGCCTGAACTTTGACCCAGATCGAGATAGACGATCGAACTGGGCGACGCGATCCCTTTCTCAGTGGCTTCGAGATGCGACGCTCGCGATCCCGGCAGAATTCCGGAAGCCTTGAAAGCCGAACCGAAATTCTCGAGCACTTCCCGGGTGATCACGACGGATCCACTCAAACCGCCCTTCGTGGTCATGAACGGACTGAACGGGCGTCCACGCGGAATGGTGGGTGTCTGCAGGTTGTGAGCCGGAACCATCAGATCCCCCATTTCAATCGCCTCGCAAGACATGGTCACTCTCGCCATTGAAAAATCCGGCTGAGCCATGACGACTTGAACCTGTGCGACATCCAGATAATGCGTTCCGAGGCTTTGACTCTTCGCGCTGACTTTGCGCGTCGGCCGGATGACCTGGTAGCGATCGCCCACCTTCGCGCCATCCTCGGCGCCGTGATTGAGATAAACGTAGTCGTCTTGAACCGCGAACGGACTGCCGCTCGAGTTGAATTTGGCGATGACGGAGTCGTCCTCCGAAGCAGCCGCGCTTCGAATGAATCCGGAACAATACATATCGCTCGCCTTGATTTCCGGCGCGGGTTTCGGTTCCGGCAAGTCGAACATTGCCGGCTGGCGCGATCCTGCCATGGGTGGCGCTTTCGCCAGAAGACTTGGCGGTATCGGGAGCGGCTGCTTTTCCGGTTCCGGAGGGGGCGGCGGCGCCGGCTCCGGTGTCGGCTCCGGTTCGGGAGTTGGGGGCGCTGCTTCAGTGATCAACGTGATGGGTTTGATCAGGATCTTATCGTTCGGGTAAATCCAGTGCGGATTGATAATGTGCTCGTTCTGCTCCCAGAGCTGAGGCCACACTTTGGGGTTCTTCATCACCTGCCCGGCAATGGCGGACAACGTGTCACCGGTTTTCACGATGTACACTTCGAACTTCTCGGGGTTAGCCGGATCGTTGTTCGCGCTGAAGTGCCCGTCTCCACGCTGCGTCAAATTCTTGGGAGGCGGTCCTTGCTGCGGAGCAGTTTTCGTTTGGCTATAAGCCATCGAAACCGTAAGTAGCATCGTCAGAAGGGTTTTCATATCTCCGCAATTAATAGCTGAATGCCATGACAGCGTCAACGAAATGTAGGGGTCGATACGCTCGGAGGCCCCGTTGTCCCTCTTCGCAAGTGATACCATAACCACCGTGCACGACAACATCTATGAGAATGTTTGCCAGGTCATCGGCAAAACCCCGATCGTTCGACTGAATCGCATTCCGGAACCGGGCTGGGCGGAAATCCTCGTCAAGCTGGAATTCTTCAATCCCGGTGGAAGTGTGAAGGATCGCATCGGCCTCAGCATGATCGAAGCGGCAGAACGGGAAGGGAAACTAAAACCGGGCGGAACCATCATTGAGCCGACCAGCGGGAATACGGGAATCGGTTTGGCGATGGTGGCGGCTGCCAAAGGATACAAAGTCATCCTGACCATGCCTGAAGACATGAGCGTCGAACGTTTGAATCTGTTGCGGGCTTACGGCGCTCAAATCATCCTGACGCCACGAAACGATGCGATGCAGGGAGCGATCAACAAGGCCGAAGAGATCCTGCAGCAGCACCCCGATTACTTCATGCCGCAGCAATTCCGGAATCCCGCCAATCCGGACGTTCACCGCCGGACAACCGCCAAGGAAATCTCCAGCGTCGTCGGTAACAGCCTCGACGCGCTCGTTGTCGGCGTCGGAACGGGAGGAACGGCGACGGGCACCGGCGAGATTTTGAAGCAACAGATGCCGGACCTCAAAATCTATGCCGTCGAACCAACCGACTCCGCCGTTCTGTCCGGCGGCAAGCCCGGCCCGCACAAAATTCAGGGCATCGGCGCCGGCTTCGTTCCGGAAATATTCAATCGTGGAGTCGTGGACCGGCTGATTCCTGTCTCATACGACGATGCCCGCGCTGCCACGCGGCGTCTGGCAAGAATGGAAGGCATTCTGTGCGGAGTTTCCTCGGGCGCGATTCTCTACGCGGCCTGCCTGGCAGCTCAGGAACTCGGGACTGGAAAGCGCATCCTTGCGATCCTGCCGGACACGGGCGAGCGTTATCTCAGCACGGAGCTTTTTTCCTGACATGAGCGGAGCGAATGTGAGCCCGATAGGGCGAAACGATAAATAGATGCTGTGCGTTGCCCTCACATCCGCAACGTTGGATGAGATCTTCGGCTCCGACATTACCGGAGCCGACTGTGTCGAAGTTCGTCTCGATTACCTGAACAATCCGCAGCAGTCGTTTGAGGCGTCGTGGAGTCGAATCGGCGTGCCCGTGATCGCAACGTGCCGAAGACGCGAACGAGGCGGTCTGTTTAACGGGAGCATCGCAGAAGAACGACGGATTCTCGAAGCCGCAGCGCGGCAAGGCGCGAAGTTTGTGGATATCGACTACCGCGACGCACGGT
Organism: uncultured Solibacteraceae bacterium; assembly: GCA_964584785.1. GTDB lineage: Bacteria > Acidobacteriota > Terriglobia > 20CM-2-55-15 > 20CM-2-55-15 > JAHFTY01. The sequence goes on along the minus strand of CAZPBY010000071.1, from coordinate 6,208 downwards.
CGATCGCGGGCACCGAGTTGATTGCTTCCTACCACGATTTCGAGAAGACGCCCGCGGACGCCATCGACCTGCTGCAGGCGGCCTGTGTGGGGCCTTCGAATATCGTCAAGCTCGCAGCAACCGTCAGGTCGTGGTCGGACAATCGTCGATTGCTCGCGCTGCTCGATCGCAAGTGGCCGAAGCCAATAATCGTAGCTGGAATGGGGGAGATGGGTCAGATTACGAGGCTCATCGGGCCTTCACGCGGAAGCTTCCTGACGTACGCCACGATCGCCCAGCCAGGCGGCCCATCGGCGTCAGGCCAGCTGACGCTTTCCGACATGCTCGGGTTATACCACTTTCGAAGGCTTCATCGAACGACGAAATTGTTCGGAGTGATTGGAAATCCTGTGATTCATTCCAGCGGCCCGCTCCGTCACAATCCCGCGTTTGAATCGGCGAATCTGGATTTTGCTTATTTGAAGTTATTGGTTACGGACGTCCGGGACTTCTTCGAGAATGCAGCGGCGATTGGAATCCAGGGATTCTCCGTCACGATGCCGCACAAAATCGCCGTCATGCCCTTTCTTTTGAAGATGTCGACTGCAGCACAGGACGTCGGCGCGGTGAATACGGTGGTTTGGAAGGAAGGAGGCTGGTACGGCGATAACACCGACGTCGACGGTGTTCGCGCGGCATTGGAGTTCGCCCGTTTCGATCCAACAGGAAAACGAGTCGTCATTCTCGGAAACAAAGGCGCCGCTCGGGCTGGGGCGGCCGCATTGAAAAAGGCCGCAAACGTCGTGATGCTGCCTCGTGCCGAGGTTCCAAACGCCGGCGAACACGAATGCGATCTCCTGATCAATGCGACGCCCGTAGGAATGGTCCCCAACGTCGATGCGTCTCCGGTCGAGGGACGAATTCCGGCGCAGGTGGTGTTCGATATGGTCTACAACCCGCCGATGACTCGCTTCCTGCAGCTGGCGAAACAGCAGGGCAAGAGCGTCGTCCCGGGTACGATCATGTACGACGCCCAGGCCGCCCGCCAGTTTCAAATCTGGACCGGCCAGAACCCGCCGGCAGGAATGTATGAAAGCAAAGTGATTTAGTGGACTCCGCAAGCGTGATGCCGGCTTGCAATCTGGATTACCGTATGACTTACCACTTTCGAGTTCCGGGGAGCACTTCCAATCTCGGCGCGGGGTTTGATGCGTTGGGTCTGGCAATAAGCCGGTATCTTCATGTTTCGCTCGAACCCGCCCGGGCCTTTAGCGTGACCGTGAGCGGCACCAACTGTGCGTCCATCCCGAAGGATTCCAATAACCTGATATTGCGCGTTGCAAAAGGCGTCGCCGTCAAGCGGAATCGCGACCTTCCGCCGTTTCGTCTGATTCTGCAGAACGAAATCCCTCTGGCACGCGGCCTCGGCAGCAGCGCGGCCGCGATTATTGGCGGTATCACGTGCTATGAACTGATGACCGGCGACCTCCTGACGGACGATGATCTCTTTTGTCATGCATTCGAATTCGAGCCTCATCCAGACAATCTTGCCGCCGCGCTTTACGGCGGACTGATATCGGCCGCGACATCGACGAGTGGCCATACCTGCATCGCACAACTGACTGTGGCCGCCGGGGTGACAGCTGTTGTCGTCATCCCCGAATTCGAACTATCCACCGAAACAGCGCGGGCGGTGTTGCCGGATTCCTACTCTCGCGCAGATGTCGTTTACAACATCCAGCGTTCAGCATTGACAATTGCGGCACTAACCACGGGAAAATGGTCGATGCTGCGTGAAGCGATGCGTGACCGCGTGCATCAGCCGTATCGGGCGAAGTTGATTCCAGGCCTTCAAGAGATACTGGAGCTGGAAATACCAGGACTTTTGGCAGTGGCGTTGAGTGGAGCGGGCCCAACTGTCTTCGCGTTCGTTGAGCCGCTCCACACGAATGCGATCGGCGCAGCCATCGCGGGGACATTTTCGAAGTTCGGAGTCACGGCGACTCCATATCAGTTAGAAATCGACATGCAGGGACGAGTCATCAACAAGAGCGACGAAACATCATGAGAAAACTTTCTGTAGGCATTCTTGGCGCCACCGGCACGGTAGGCCAACGGTTGATTCAGCTGCTCGAGGGCCATCCCTGGTTCGAAACCGCCGTTGTTGCAGCTTCGGACAACTCGGCCGGAAAAAAGTACGGTGATGCGGCACGCTGGCTTTTGGAAACGCCGATACCCGAGAAGATCCGTAATCTGACGGTTCAGGCGTGCAGTCCGGGAATGGCGTGTGACTTCGCTCTTTCGGGTCTGCCGTCGAACGTAGCGCGTGAAACGGAGCTCGAACTCGCGAAGTCGGGAATGCCGGTTATCAGCAATGCAGGAAGCCATCGCATGGAACCGGACGTACCGCTTCTGATTCCCGAAGTTAATCCGGATCATCTGGAAGCGGTTGCAACTCAGAAGCGCCGGATCGGTGGGAAAGGTTTCATCGTCACAAATCCAAACTGCTCGACGATCGGTCTGGTCTTCCCGATGGCAGCGATTGATCGCGCGTTCGGACTCGAGGCCGTCCATGTCGTGACCATGCAAGCCCTCTCGGGCGCGGGTTATCCCGGTGTAGCCTCGATGGACATTATCGACAACGTTGTTCCGTCGATCGAAGGAGAAGAACGGAAACTCGAAACCGAACCCTTAAAGATCCTCGGCAAGTGGGTGGATCAGAAATTCAAAGATGCCGCAATCCGAATCAGTGCGCTGACGCATCGCGTGAACGTGCGCGACGGACATCTCGAAGCCGTTTCAGTCAAGCTGCACGCCTCGGCGTCCGCGCGAAATGTCGAGGAAGCCATGCGGAATTTCACGTCGCCGATCGACGAACTCGGCTTGCCTTCAGCACCGCGGCCTGTCATGATCCTCGAATCTCACGCTCAGCGTCCGCAGCCGCGTCTGGACCGGGATCGAGGAAAGGGCATGGCAGTTGTCGTTGGTCCGGTGGCGCCGTGTTCGGTTCTGGATTTCAAGTTTCGTCTTCTCAGCCACAACACGATTCGTGGCGCCGCAGGCGCAGCCATTCTCAACGCGGAGCTGCTGCATCGCAAAGGAATGCTGTGACGATCCGCGTTTATGCGAATTATTGACTTCAGCTCCGGGCTTGATTTTCGGCAGGTCGACGAGATGCTCGCCGTGTCCGACGACGACTCCGTCGACCGGACGGTTCTGGATATCGTCGCCGACGTTCGCCTGCGCGGCGACGAAGCCGTCTGCGAATACACGCGCCGCTTCGATCAGCATGAACTGACTCCCGCAACGATCCGCGTCACCGAGGAAGAGATTCGTGATATCGCCTCCGGAGCCGACGACGAACTCGTTGGGATTCTGAAGAAAGCTTCGCACAACGTTCGGGAGTTTCATCAACAGGAGGCTGCCGAGTCCTGGGAGTTTTATGCCGGCGATGGAATCCGGCTGGGTTCGAGGCTGAGCCCCCTGGACAGCGCCGGCATCTACATTCCGGGTGGCAAGGCGACTTATCCGTCGTCGGTCATAATGAACATCGTTCCCGCGCAGGTTGCCGGCGTCGAACGCATCGCCGTTGTGACACCGCCTCGCTCGCTCGAGGAAAATCCGCTTGTCGCCGCCGCTCTGGAGATCGTCGGAGTTCATGAGGTGTATCGAATCGGAGGACCGCAGGCGATCGCCGCATTGGCGTACGGGACCGAAACGATCTCGCGTGTCGACAAGATCGTCGGGCCGGGGAACACGTTTGTCCAATCCGCAAAGAAGCTGGTCTTCGGAATCGTCGATATCGACATGATTGCCGGTCCGAGCGAAATTGCGATCGTCGCCGACGAGAGCTGCGACCCGGCTTGGGTCGCGGCAGATCTGCTCGCACAGGCCGAGCACGACGAACTCTCCGGCGTATGGCTCGTCTGCTGGTCGAAGAATCTCGCAGCGGCGGTTTTCGACCAGATTCAGGTTCAACTGGAATCACTCGACCGTTCCGACCTCGCCCGCACCGCGATCGTGAATCGCGGGATCACGTTCATCGTCCCCGACGAAGAGGCTGCGATCGATCTGGTCGATTATCTGGCCGCCGAACAAGTCGAAATTCTCATGGCTGAACCGGACCGGGTCTCCGATCAGATCAAACACGCCGGCGCGATCTACATCGGCCGGTATGCGCCGGCTACCGTCGGCGATTATTTCGCGGGTCCCAGCCACGTGCTGCCGACCGGACGCACCGCACGATTTTTTTCACCGTTGGGAGTTCCGGACTTCATAAAGACGACAAGCGTCGTGCGGTATTCAGGCCGGGCCATCGAACGTTTCGGGGAAATGATCGAGAAGTTCGCGATCGCCGAAGGACTCACAGGCCACGCGCGATCCATCACAATCCGGCGGGCAAAACCATGAGCCACCCGACTCTCGAGCAAGTCAAAGAGCTGCGGAAGCTGGGAAACGTCATCCCGATTTACAAATCGGTGATCGCGGATTTCCTGACGCCGGTGTCCGCCTTTCTCAAACTTGAACGAAACCGGAAATACGCGTTCCTGCTCGAAAGCGTCGAGGGCGGAGAAACGATTGCCCGGTATTCCTTCCTGGGCTGCGATCCATTCCTCATCACGAGCTACAGCAACGGCCGCCCCGTGAATTTCATGGAGAGTCTTCGGGCCACCATGGCGCGGTTTCACTCGGTCAAGGTTCCGAACCTGCCGCCTTTTACCGGCGGAGCCGTGGGTTTCTTCGGGTACGACATGGTAAGGATCATCGAGGAGATTCCGCACACGGCAGTCGATGACGTCGGTATCGATGATGCGATGATGATGTTCTACAAAACTGTTCTCGCATTCGATCATCTGCGCCACCAGATACACATCATTTCGAATCTTCTGGTAGACGAGACCCCGGCGTCGATCGAAACTCAGTACGAACTTGCGGTTTCCGAAATATCCGCCATCGAAGCTCTGCTTCTGGCGCCGTTCGAACTGCGGGACAGCCCCGGACAAGTCGGCGAACCGGATGTCCGGTCGAATTTCCAGAAAGCCGATTACCTGGCAGCCGTCGCGAAATCCAAGGAATACATCGCCGCGGGCGACATCTTTCAAGTGGTGCTCTCGCAGCGGTTCGAACTGGACCTGCCGGTTCGGCCGTTCGATATCTACCGCGCGCTTCGCATCGTCAATCCGTCACCGTATATGTATTTCCTGAAGATGGATGAGACATCGATTCTGGGCTCGTCGCCGGAAATGCTGGTGAAGATTCGTGGGCGCGAGGCCGAATACCGGCCCATTGCCGGCACGCAGCCGCGCGGTGTGGACGAGGCCGCGGACGAAGAGATCGCGCGAGCGCTTGCGGAGGACGAAAAAGAAAAGGCTGAGCACATCATGCTCGTCGATCTTGGACGCAATGACCTGGGCCGGGTCTGCAAGTACGGCACGGTTCGTGTGCAGGACCTGATGTTCATCGAACGGTACTCGCACGTCATGCATCTGGTGTCATCCTTGAAGGGAGAATTGCGCGACGACGTCGACCGCTGGGATGCGCTCATGGCGTGCTTTCCGGCGGGAACCGTTTCCGGCGCACCGAAGGTTCGAGCGATGGAAATCATCGACGAACTGGAGCCCACGAAGCGCGGCGTGTATGCCGGAGCCATCATGTACGTCGATTTCAGTAATAATCTCGATTCGTGTATCGCGATTCGAACTCTGGTCGCGCGCGGAAACAAGGGCTATATCCAGGCCGGCGGCGGAATCGTTGCGGACTCGGCACCGGAGTCCGAGTACGTGGAAACCGTCAACAAATCGCGGGCGTTGATTCGGGCGGTTGCCCTCGCCCAAGGCAATTTCGAATTATGATCGCCGTCATCGACAACTACGATTCGTTCACCTACAACCTCGTCCAATATCTCGGCGAGATGGGTGAGCAGCTTCGCGTCTTTCGCAACAATAAAATCACGATCCACGAACTGAATCGCCTCAAACCGGAGCGTATTGTGATTTCTCCGGGTCCCGGTGTTCCGGCAGAAGCGGGTGTATCCGAAGACGTCGTCAAGTTCTTTCACAAGTCGACACCGATTCTCGGCGTATGCCTCGGTCATCAGGCCATAGGCGAAGTGTTTGGCGGAAGGATTGTGCGTGCCCCGACGTTGATGCACGGGAAAGTGAGCTCAATATTTCACGACAGCAAGTCGTTATTCAGCGTCTTGCATCAAGGTATACCGGCCCCCCCATTA
>CAZPBY010000070.1:27899-38063 GCA_964584785.1 uncultured Solibacteraceae bacterium | reverse complement strand
AAGCGATGTTCAAGTTGACAATGGATGGCGCGTTGGCGTCCGGCTTGCCCAAAACGACGGCACCTTTCACGTCCCGGCCGGCGTAATCCTCCGGCCGATCGCCGCGGCCTGCGTCGATCAAAGGAACAACGATGCCGCCGGGCGTTGTCGAAAAGGAGTTGATGCAAAGAGCGAGCCGTTCGTTGGCCTTCGAGAGAACGATTTCATCCGGTTGACCGTTACGAACGATGGCAAGTGTGCCGGCGGTATGATCCCAGCCGCGGCCTTGACCGCGCGTTTCTTCGACCCAGAGCGACGGCTGGCTGGAGTCTTTGCCGTCGGCGAAGCCCGATTGAACCAGGGTGGCCCGGACGCGATCGACCGACGCGTCATAGCCCGCGCTTCCAGCGAGCCGCCAATAACCGCTCATGAACGTGACGACGTCCATCGCAGCCCTCCGATCGAACCGCTGCAACATTTCGTCGACCACGGGTCCGATCTTCTCGGTGAGACTCGCCGGCAGTTCACGTGCCCGCGAAAGTTCAATGCGAACACTCTCCGCGGACGACGGGTTTTGTCCGGCCGAGAATGGGGCGAAAAGCAGCAGAATCAGGATTCCGATACACCACCTGCGTCGCATGGAGCGTTTCTTATAACACAGTCTACCGGACCGGAATCGTACTAACCCGCTTTGGCCAAGGGATTCTCTTCCGGTCGATGAAAACCGACGGTTCGGCGGCCGGTTGGCGGGCAAAGTTCACGGAAAGCCTGTTCAAAATCGTCCTGAGTAATGGATGGGACGGCCATCGCGGCCGGTGCCACGCCGCGCTTGTCGAGCGTTCGCAACAGAGCGTGACGGCCGGCGAGCGTGCACAGTCCTTTCAGCAAGGCGCCACTCCTCCCGTCCGTTCGGATCGCGAGGCGCTCCAGGTCTACCGATGATGCCAGCCGCATCTTCTTCGAGAATAGTTCGAGTAGTTTTTTACGCCCCTCGAGATCGGGAAGCGGAATTTCAATGCGCTCGCCGAGGCGGCCCGGCCTCAGCAGCGCTTCATCGAGCAGTTCGGGCCGGTTCGTGGCGCCGATGACGAAGACGCGAGTCGAGGAGTCGAAGCCGTCCATTTCGGAGAGCAACATGTTGACGACAGCGTTGCGAACAGCTTCGCCTGCCGAGTCACTTTCACCACGGCGTGGAGCGGTCGCATCAATTTCGTCGATAAAGATGATCGCCGGAACGCGTGCGCGTGCCCTCGCGAAGATCTCTCGCACGCGCCGCTCCGACTCTCCGACCCATTTCGAGAAAATGTCCGCGGCATTAACGGCAAAAAAAGAAGCATCGCTCTGCGACGCCAGCACGCGCGCGATCGTCGTCTTGCCGGTGCCTGGAGGGCCAAATAGAAGTATGCCACTCGGCGGTGTGATCCCGAGATCCCGGATCAGACCGGGGTTTTGGATGGATTGCTCGATGAACTGCAGTTTCCGTTTCGTTTCCTGGGGGACGATGATGTCGTCCCAGTCGACATTTTCGACGTATCCGCCCGCTTTGACGTGGGCTCGATAGGCCGCGTGGAGATGCCCGTTTCGTATGGGCTGTCCGGATTCCAGGGCCGCCAGCGCCGCCTCATCGACGACGCTCCGGATCTGCGCGGCGGAAAAGCCCTGCATGTCGTGCGCAAGCTGCGTTAAACGAAGGCGCGGCAAATGCGGACGACTGCCGATGACCGTCCGCAGAATAGCTAATCGGGCATCGTAATCCGGATCGTCGACCTGGACTTTGTAATCGAAGCGTCCATCGCGAATGACTGCCGGGTCCAGATCCTCGAAACGATTGGTCGCCGCAACGATCAGGAGTCCACGAGTCTCGCGATTCGCATCCAGCTGCTGAAGCAGCGCGTCGACCATCTGTTGATCCCCGGTGCACGAAGCATCGTGACGGTTACGCGCAATCGCATCGAACTCATCGAAGAAGAGAAGGCAAGGCCGTCTTGAGCGTGCATCCTGAAACAGTTGTTCCATCAAGATGGGAGCGCTGCCCACGTACCGACTGATCGCGCTTTCAAGCGGGACGGGCAGGAAGTTCAATCCAAATTCTTCGGCCATGGCGTGCGCAAAGAATGTCTTGCCGCAACCGGGCGGTCCATACAGGAGGATGCCGTTTCGGACAATGCCGTACCGTCGCGCGTCCGCGTGACGAATGTGAACCGTTTCGACAATCCGCCGAATCTGCGCCTTCAGGTCCAGCATTCCGCCGACACGAGCAAAACCGGCCGGCGACGATTCCATTTTTCGGCGGACGCTCTTGCGGCTCGTCGGATACCACTCCTCATCCGTAGTGAGGCCCCAACGCAGGCCGCGTTCCAGTGCGCCTTCCAAATAAACAGGCGTCAGTCGTCTTGCCCATCGTGTGGCATTCATTCTGTCGGCTTGCGTCGTCTCGCGGGGAGTGCGGATGATCGGACCGCCATGCAATGCTATGAATTCGACCCAGCCATGCCAGTGGCGTGTGCCATCGTCGGCGGTTCCTCCGCATGCGCGGGCGTAATAGGCGCTCCGGTCTCGTGCAACGACCATTCTCTCGAACTGAACGAGCACTTCTCGCATAACGGCGGAGTATCACAGTAACACGTCGCACCTTTTCGACCATTCCGTCAAGGCATGGAAGTGCGCAACTTGTTCGTTGGCGCGGACCACGATCGAACTAAATTTCCCGGCTGGATGGGGTGTTTTTTGCCGCAACGAGTTTCACAGCACATCGGGGAATCCCGGCTTGGCCTGGCGAAACAGGACCGCGCCCATGATAAAGACCGCGATGCTGGTCAGGAATACGAGTACGACGGTGAGCGGTTGCGGCTGCTGCAAGTCGAGAAGGGAATTGCGGTAGCCCGTAATGATGGTTGCCATCGGATTCCACATCACGAAACTGCGGATTCGCGAGGGAAGGGTCTCCATGGCGTACATCGTCGGCGTTAGCCACCACCAGACGAACATCAGGATCTGAAGCGCCTGGCTCGTGTCCCGGAGAAAGACCTGAAGTCCGGCGACGATCCAACCCAGGCCCTGAGCAAACAGCAGCAGCATCGGCATATATAAAAGGATGAGCAGCGCCGAAGCATGGAGCTGGAAAAAGCCGATGAGGATTGCCATAAGGATGGCGAGTCCGATGAAATGATTGATCAGGTTTGAAAGCGTGATCGCCATCGGCAGGATCTCGGCCGGGATCACTGTTTTCGTAATCAGCTGCGAATTTTCCGTGATCGACGAACAGCTGCGCATGACGGTGTCCGAGAACAGAAGCCAGGGAAGCAGGCCGCAAAACAGGAAGATCGCGAAGCCGTCCGTGCCATATTCGGGCCCCAACTGTTCTCTATTGAAAACAACCTTAAAGACGAAGGTATAAATGACGAGTTGAACGAGCGGGTGCACGACCGACCAAAGGAATCCTCCAACCGATCCCGTATATCGGTATTTGAGGTCCCTCAGAACCAGGTTTTTGAGAAGATTTCGATTCGCCGCCAGCTTCGCCAACATATCGACGAAAGATGGTAGCACGCAGTGGCCGTAGGCGCCGGCTTCAGCCGGCGCGTGCGCGAAGCGCAGGGTATTTGACGGATTTCTGAGGTGACATCAAACACCCTGCGCCTATCGGCGCACGCGTCGGCTGAAGCCGACGCCTACAGCGACTACCGATTCATTGCGCATCCTTGCACCATACGCGCCACCCGGGGCTAATCTCCTCACACGTCTCCGGTGTGCCGGGACGTCCTGACCCCAAGGAAATGGATAAAGCATGAGGACCGTCAGTGGCTGCGGAACAAGGTTCGTCCCGTCAAATGTTTAATTTGCAAGCGGCGTTTGACCTGATGTTATTCTTCGTTTGGCATAACGGTTGCACCAATCGACAACAATTTTTGACGGAAGGGCGGACTCGTGATTCCTATCGACGACTTGCGTGAACGCTACGAAATCATCGAGGAAGCGGCAAGTGATGCCATTTTCACGATCGACGATGACGCCAGAATTCTGACCGCCAGCCGCGCCGCGGAGCGGATTCTCGGACATCCGGTGGATGACCTGATCGGACGGCCGGTCGACGAATTGATTCCCGCATACAAAGACCACGTGTCCCGAATTCGGGCCGGTTCAAAGCCGGGTGCCTGGGCCGTCGTAGGCAGGCACGAGAGTGGTAGGGAAGTTCCTCTCGAACTCACTCTTGGTGAGTACCGCAAGAACAAGAAGCACTTCTATACCGCAATCGTCCGTGACGTCGCACTTCGCAAGGAGACGGACCGGCGTCTGGCTGCAAACTTCGCCGTCACTCGAGCTCTCGCGGAATCCTCGAGCCTGTCGGAGGCGACGCCGAAGCTTTTGCAGTACATCTGCGAAGCCGTCGGCTGGGAAGTCGGAGAGTTATGGTACGTGAACGCCGACTCGAACACGCTTCACATCGAAGGAAGCTGGCACGTTCCCTCCTACGAGGTCGAGGAGTTTGAAAAAGCCAGCCGCAAAACGATCCTTTTCCCCGGGATCGATCTGGTGGGACGCGTTCTGTCGAGCAATCAGCCCGCCTGGATCGACAACGTGGTTGCCGATAAGAATTTTCCCCGCGCCCCAATTGCCGAGCGCGTGGGTTTGCACGGCGCATTTGCGTTTCCGATTCGAGTCAACGACAACATCGCGTGCGTCATGGCGTTCTACAACCGTGAAATCGTTCAGCTGGACGACGAACTGTTGCAGCTGTTCGAAGCTCTGGGCAAGCAGGTCGGCGATTTCATCAAACGGACACGAGCCGAAGAGGAACGCGACAAGCTGCTCATCTTTGAGCGCGTTTCACGGTCGGAAGCTGAAAACAATGCGGACAAGCTGGCGTTTCTGGCGGAGTCCAGCGCGGTATTGGCGTCATCCCTGGATTATCAGACCAACCTTCTAACGGTTGCCAAGCTCGCCGTGAAGCGCCTCGCGGACTGGTGCGCAGTCGATATCGTGTCCGACGATGAGAATTTTTCGCGAGTGGCGCTCGTCCACCGCGACCCTTCCCGAACCGAGTGGGCCCGCGAATTCCAACGCAAGATTTCGGCGCGCACCTCGGCGCCGCACGGCGTCGCGCACGTAATGCGCACGGGCAAAGCGAAAATCTACACCGACATTCCGGATTCCATGCTGATTGCGCTGGCGCAGGATTCCGAACATTTCAAGATCCTGCAGGAACTGGGACTGGCGTCGGCGATGGTTGTGCCATTGGTCGCACGCGATAGAACCCTCGGCGCCATGACGTTCGCATCCGAGAATCCCGCAAAGCGATACACCCAGGACGACTTGCATTTCGCCGAAGAACTGGCGCGCCGCGCTGCTCTCGGAATCGACAACGCGCGTCTGTACAGCGAGGCGCAGACAGCGTTGCGCGAGGTCCAGGCCAAGCAGATCGAAATCCAGCGTCTCAACGGCGAACTCGAGTTACGCGTTCAGGAGCGGACCGCTCAGCTCGAGATGATCGTGAAGGAACTCGAAGCGTTTACATATTCGATCTCGGATGACATGCGCGGTCCTCTCCGGGCGATCGACGGTTTCACACGGGTTCTCGTCGAGGAGTATCCGGACAAGCTCGACGGCGAAGGCAAGCGATTACTGAACATTATCCGAAGCAACGCCGGACAGATGGCGCAATTGATCGACGGGCTCCTGCTGTTTTCGCGCATCGGCCGCCAGCCGCTCGACCAGGTCGACGTGAATATGGAAGAGATCGCGCAGGCCGCGTTCGATGAATTGCAGTCCGGCGAAAACACGCGGCAAGTTTTGCTCGAGCTTCAGGAACTGCCCGCGGCGTTTGGCGATCGGAACATGATCCGTCAGATCTTCGGCGGGCTGCTATCGAATGCCTTCAAGTTCTCGCGCCCCAGGGAAAATCCTCAGATCGAAATCGGTCACAAGGAAGCGACTGGAAACCAGCACGTCTATTACATCCGCGATAACGGTGTCGGCTTCAACATGCAATACGGCGAGAAGCTGTTCGGCGTGTTTCAACGTTTGCATGGCGTGGATGAGTTCGAGGGAACGGGTGTAGGGCTTGCTCTGGTTCAACGCATCGTACTGCGTCACGGCGGGCGTATCTGGGCCGAAGGGGAAGTGAATCAAGGGGCCACTTTTTACTTCTCACTCCCTAAAGCCTGACCCGCAGTGCACGGAATAGTCTCGAGATCCGCCGTTACAGGAACAATATCCATGAGCAATGCAGTAGAAGATGCCGAAATTTTGCTGGTTGAAGACAATCCAAACGACGTCGAACTGACTCTTCGCGCGTTGCAAAAGCAGAATCTCGACAACAAGGTTTTCGTCGTGCGCGACGGAGCGGAAGCGCTCGATTACATTTTTGCGACCGGCAGTTTCGCTTCCAGGAAAATAGAAGCGCGGCCGCGAGTCGTGTTTCTCGATCTGAAACTGCCGAAGGTCGACGGTATCGAAGTCTTGCGAAAAATAAAGTCGGACGAACGCACGCGGAATGTACCCGTCGTGATGCTGACGTCATCGCAGGAAGAGCGCGACGTCACGGAAAGCTACAGGCTGGGCGTGAACAGCTACATCGTCAAGCCGGTCGATTTCAGCAGTTTTGCTCAGGCCGTCGGCGAACTGGGCGTTTACTGGAACCGCCTCAACCGGATTCCGTACTAGCCGCGGTTTCCTTCCACGGAGCCAGGGCCGTCAGCAGAGCCAGTCCGGGCAAAGCCGCCACAAAACTAAGCAGGAAGAAGGCCGGCCAGCCGACGGTCTTCGCCAAAAGACCGCTTGGCGCGGCAGCCACGTCACGTCCGACGGCGAGGACGCTGGACAACAAGGCGTATTGCGTCGCGGAGAATCGTTTGTTGCAGAGGCTCATGAGAAACCCAACGAGACCGGCTGTGGCAAGCCCCTGGCAAAGGTTTTCGATGATGATCGTCGCAACCATCACGGGATAACTTCGTCCGACTTCCGCAAGCACAAAGTACGCGATATTGCTCACCGCTTGAAACGCCCCGAAAACCCAAAGCGATCGATTCATCCCGATGCGACTGAGGACGGCTCCGCCAATGACGACGCCGAGCATCGTCGCCGCGAGCCCCACACCCGTCTGGATCGTTCCGACTTCCGACAATGTGAATCCCGTCTGGAGGAGAAACGATGTGGTCATGTTCATAATCATCGAATCGCCGAGCGGGTAGATGATCACAAAGAGAAGAATCAGAACGCCGTGCAGGAGCCCCTTCCGGCGGAAGAATTCCTCGAAAGGCATTCGCACGGCTTCAAAGAGCGTCTCGGGCGGATTGACGATGAGTCGTGGTTCCGGCGCCCAGACACATGCGGCCATCAACGGCAGCATGACGGCGACCAGGACCCGGTAAGCGAACGGCCATCCGAAATGCTGCGCGATCACCAGAATCAACGAGCCGGTGAAGATCATCGCCATCCGGTAACCCAGCACGCCGAGACCGGCGCCCGCGCCGGTCTCGTGTTTTTCGAGAATGTCGGCCTGATAGGCGTTGAAAGCAATGTCCTGAGTCGCGCTGAAAAAGGCAATCACGAAGGCGGTTACCGCCACGAACTGAAGGTTCATTTCCGGTTTGGCACCGGACGCCACCGCTATACCTGCGGCGAGGCCTGCCTGAGTCATGAGAATCCAACTGCGGCGCCGTCCGAAAAGCGGGAAGGTGTAGCGGTCGACGACCGGCGACCAGAGGAATTTCAGAGAGTACGGCAGTCCCATCAAGCTGAAGAAACCGATCGTGCTCAGATCTACTCCTGCCGTCGTCAGCCAGGCTTGAAGCGTCCGCTGTGTCAGGAACAGCGGGAGTCCTGAAGAGAATCCCAGAATCAGCATCGCCGCCATCTTCCGGCTTCGAAATACGTCGAGCATTCGGGAGAACTATAGACGATGAATGGACAGGCCGGGTCCTGTGCCGTCAATCGAGAGACAGCAGACGCAAATCACTCATATCAATGATCGTTTTCATTTGACGGAAAGGGTGCAAGATTGCCAAATTGTCGCAAAAAACGACTGCTTCAAAACGCAAGGACCCTCGGTTATATTCGGGTCGGTTATCTGTGCCGATGGACACCTACAGTAAAGCCTTTCATGCCAGTCCCGCCGCGATCTGTATCACAACCTTGCATGAAGGGCGCTTCGTTGACGTCAATGAAAGCTTTTGCAGGCTTTCAGGTTATAGCAGCGAAGAACTGATCGGAAAGACGACAGCCGAACTGAACCTTTGGGAAGATCCCACGCAGCGTTCACGAATCATCCAGCTGCTGGCGCAGAATCGATCGATTCCGGAAATTGAAAACCGTCTGATCCGCAAAAACGGGGATATCCGCGAGTGCGTCGGGTCCGTCGAAGTGATCGACGTTCACGGCGTCTCATGCCTTCTGATCATTCTCCTGGACATCACGGATCGAAAGCGGATCCATGCCCAGTTGCGCGAAGCAAAAGACGCCGCGGAGTCCGCGGCTCGAGCAAAATCGGATTTCCTCGCGAATATGAGTCACGAAATCCGGACTCCCATGAACGCGATCGTCGGAATGACCGGATTGTTGATCTCAACCAATCTCAACGAGCAACAGCGCGAGTTCGTCGAGACGATCCGGCAGGGAAGCGAGACGCTGCTGAGCATCGTCAACGACATTCTCGATTTTTCGAAAATCGAGTCCGGACGAATGGAGCTGGAGAAGCGGCCGTTCAGCGTTCATCAGTGCGTTGAGGACGCGATCGATCTCCTCGCCAACGAAGCGTCCAAAAAGGAACTCAACATCGCCTGCGTTCTCGATAAAGAGACACCTACCTACATTGCCGGCGATGTCACCCGCGTTCGTCAGATCCTCGTTAATCTCATCGGAAACGCCGTGAAGTTCACGCCGGAAGGCGACATTCTGGTGATGGTGAAGACCAAGAAGATCAATCCAGCGCTGTACGAAGTTCACTTCGCGGTCAGCGACACGGGGATCGGTATTCCTCAAAACCGCATGGATCGCCTGTTCAACCCCTTCACGCAGGTGGACGCTTCGACGACTCGTACCTATGGAGGCACCGGACTGGGTCTCGCGATCTGCCGCGACCTGACTCAGCTGATGGGAGGGCGCATCTGGGCGGAGAGCACGGAAGGCAAGGGATCCACGTTCCATTTCACCATCATTGCCGAGGCGGCAACGGTTGCGGCGCCACCACCGCAGGAGATCAAGCCCGCGGTCCGTGTTGAGGTGAACCTGGCGGAACGCCTTCCCATGTCTATCCTGCTGGCGGAAGACAATCCCGTGAATCAGCGCGTCGGGCATCATCTGTTGAGCCAGATGGGTTATCGCGCGGACATCGTGGCGACCGGATTCGAAGCGATCGACGCCCTGAGGAATCGCGCTTACGACGTGATTCTCATGGATGTTCAGATGCCGCAGCTGGACGGCCTCGAGGCCACGAAACGAATCCGGTCGGAGTGGCGCGAGAACGGACCACGAATCATTGCCATGACCGCCAACGCCATGCCGCGGGATCGGGAGCGATGTCTCGCCGCGGGAATGGACGATTACATCGCGAAGCCGGTGAACTTCCTGCAGCTCCAGGCGGTGCTCGAACGTCACGGCGTCGAAAGAAAGATCGAGGCGAAACCCACGATCGATTATTCGATCGTCAACGAATTGCGAAGCCTTCAGCCCGGAGGCGGTCAGGATTTATTCGCCGAACTGGTCCAGCTCTACCTCGGCGATCTGCCGGACCAGATGTGCACGATTCGCGCAGCCATCGAAGCGAACGACTCCATGGCGCTGCGCCGCGAAGCCCACCGTCTGAAAGGAAGCAGTCAACAGATGGGCGCTTCACGGCTCGCCGCATTCTGTCTGGAACTCGAGAACCTCGGGAAGGAATCTCGCGCGACCGACGCCATGACGTACTATCTGGGAGCCGAGCGTGAAGCGGCCAAGGTGCGTCAGGCCATTGCGCTGGAGAAAGCTCGAATCTAGAACCGGCCCGCTTGTTCTACCGCGGCTGCCTCTCTCTTAATTACTCGACTTGTTGAACGAGTACGCTCCCGCCGCAGCCAGAACAGCAGCCGCTACGGACATGACGAGCACATCGAACGGCAGCGTCCATCGGATGAGCCCGGCCGCTCGAGCGACGTCAAGCAAAGGCCTGACGGTTTCGCCCGCAAGGATGGACGTTCCCGAGAATACAAC
>CAZPBY010000070.1:15542-27889 GCA_964584785.1 uncultured Solibacteraceae bacterium | reverse complement strand
ATGGAAATAACAGTTTCGAACGGCATCGACGCCGTAGGGCAGCGGATCGACCACCATCAGCGGATTCATCCAACTCGGCGCCGTGGCCATGGGAAACATCGCGCCGCTGAGGAAGTACAGCGGCATGACGAGAAAGTTCATCACCATCTGAAAACTCTGCATCGACGCCATTCGCGATGCGATCACCACACCCAGGCTGGTGACGGCGAAGCTGAGAAGGAATGCGAGGATCAAGAGT
Source organism: uncultured Solibacteraceae bacterium (assembly GCA_964584785.1). Taxonomy (GTDB): domain Bacteria; phylum Acidobacteriota; class Terriglobia; order 20CM-2-55-15; family 20CM-2-55-15; genus JAHFTY01. Next base: position 27,651 of record CAZPBY010000070.1, on the reverse strand, counting down.
TCCACAATAACGGCCGGAGTCAAGCCGATGCCGATGATCGGCGCCATACCAATCAGGATCACCGACTGGATCATCGCTACGGTTGCGCCGCCAAAACTCTTGCCGATCGCCACCGCCCATCGCGGAACCGGCGCGACCAGTACTTCCTTGAGGAAGCCGAATTCACGGTCCCAGATGATCGAAAGAGCCGAAAAGATCGAGGTGAAGAGGATGCTCATTCCGATGATTCCCGGATACATGAACTTGAGGTAATCGATGTTTCCCGCGCGATTCAGGCTGAGCCCCGCGCTGATCCCTCTTCCGAGGATCAACAGATACAACAGCGGCTGCCCGATCATCGCAATGATGCGAACCTTTTCACGCATGAACGTTTTGAATTCGCGAAGCCAGATTGTATAAACGGTCTTGAGTCCGATCATCGACGGCCACCCCTTGTCCAAAGTCTTCCTGCCTGCCGCATGAAATCGAGCGAACTTCCTTCTTCGGGGCGAATCTTGTGCCCGGTCAACTTGAGGAATACGTCTTCCAGACTGGGTTCCTTCACCTGAATCGACTTCACACGGCCGTTAAAGTCGGCAATGAGGCGAGGGATGAATTCCGCGCCCGATTGGGTTTGAAAATGGAATTCGTTTCCGATCTTCTGCACCTCGACGCCGTATTTCTCGCCGAGATCCCTGGCGAGTTGTTCATCGCCCCCGACGACAATCTTGTCGCCGCCGATCATTCGCTTGAGCGCGGCCGGCGTATCGATCGCCTGGATTTTTCCATGATCGATGATCGCGATGCGGTCGCAGTTCTCGGCTTCGTCCATGTAATGCGTCGTCATGAAAACCGTGATGCCCACTTCGTCACGAAGCCTGCGCACGTGCTGCCAGATCGCGTTGCGGGTTTGAGGGTCGAGTCCGAGCGTGGGCTCGTCGAGGAACAGGACCTTCGGATGATGCAGCAGTCCTCGCGCGATCTCGAGCCGCCGCTTCATGCCGCCGGAAAACGTGCTGACGAGCGACGTCCGGCGGTCGGTGAGATCGACCATCGAAAGAACCTGATCCGCTCTCGCTTTGAAGACGTTTTTCGGAACGTTGTAGAGCATCGCGTGAAACTGCAGGTTCTCGTCGGCGGTCAAACGGATGTCGAGTGAAGGATCCTGGAATACGAGCCCGATGCAGTGCCGCACTTCGTTCGCTTGTGTCGCGATGTCGAAGCCGGCGAGCCTGGCGCTGCCTGAAGTCGGTCCAAGCAGCGTCGCCAGCATTTTGATCGTCGTGCTCTTGCCCGCTCCATTCGGCCCGAGAAAACCGAAGATGTCTCCAGCGCCGACCTCAAATGAAATGCCGTCGACTGCGGCAAGCTCGCCGAATTTCTTGACGAGATTGTCGACCTGAATGATTGCCGTCGTTTCAGCCATCCGGCGTTTATATCACAGTGGGAAAGTGGGTGCGTGACGGCACGAAGCCCGTCGCTACCGCTCCGGGTTCTGAACACTTTGGCAGGACACCGACGTTGTCAGAACCCGGAGCGCAGCGACGGGCTTCGTGGGCTATTTCACTTTGCGGATGTATACGTTGCCGTTGAAGCTGCGGATTTCGAAATCGGGGCCGCCGCCGTTAATGGCGCCGGTGATGCTTCGATCGACCTGAATGCGAAAGCGTCCGGCCGAGTCGCGTTTCGTGGGATCCACCGTGGTTGCCGGACTGGGCTTGATTTGCACCTCGAAGTCGGTCCAGACATCGCCGTTATCGGTTCGTAGTTTCAAGTTCGCCTTGGTGTCCGGCGGAAGCGCCACGTCTACTTTTCCGTTCATCGAGATGAACGACATCGGCTTTTGTGCCGCCACCCGCTTCAGGGTGGCGATCACATTCCCGTTCGTGGAGTGCGCGACCACGGAACCGGCAACGTCGGAGAGAGAGAGGTTGCCGTTGTTGTTGTTGGCCTCGATATCGCCATCGACTCCTTCGATCACCATGTTGTCGCCGTTGATCATCGACAGCTTCAGGTTGGTTCGCGTGGGCACCTGGATCTCGAGGTCGGTCGAGTTCATCCGATTCGATGTGATCGTCATCACGTTGTTCTCTTCTTCGATGTTCAAGCCCGTGGAAACCGCTTCGAGACGACGCAGTCCCTGAGACTCGGCCTCGCGTTGCGATCGGCTTCGGTTCGATGTGGACGAGCGGGCTTTCATCTGAACGATGATATCGCGGCCGCTGTAGGCTTTAACGTTGAGCGATCCCGACATCAGGCTGACCTTCAGTGTTCCCGGCCGCGCCGGATCACTGAAAGGTACGGTTATCGGATTGTCCTGGGCCCAGCCGGAACCGACAAGCGTCAGCAAAAGGGCGATTGTCATGAGACTGGCGAGATAAATTCTAGTCATGGATATTCCTTTCCTCTTATCGGGTGCGGCGTACGACCTTGACGTCGCCGTTAAACCCGTCGAACTTGATCTCCGGGCCACCGTTACCCACTCGAAATCCCGAGAATGTATTGCGTCTGAATAAATATCTTCCATTGATGCGTTCACCTGTCGTAACGGGGCTCGGCAGAGTTTTCACGTCGAAATCCGTGTAAAGACCGCCATTGAACGTTTTCATTTGAAGGTCTGCGGAAAGATCGGGTTGAAACGACACCTCGATCACGCCGTTCACCGATTTGAACGATGAGTCCGACTTTGGATTCTCGAGGAACGACACCCTCACCGGACCGTTCACAGTGTGTGCGCTGCCGGATCCCCGGATGTCCGTGACCCGGATTCCGCCGTTCACGTTTTCGATCTCGAAATCGCCGGTGGTGTTGTCGACCGTAATGTCACCGTCATTCACGGTTCGAAGTCGTAGTTTCGTCCCCTGCGGGACCTTGAGATCGAAGTTGATGTCGACACGGTATCCCGGATCATTCCATCGGCTGCCGAAAGACCTCCAGCCGTCACGTCCGTCGGCGCACTGGCAGCGGAACGGACCGTCCACATAGAGGCGGATCGTTTCGGCGCGATCGGTGATGTCGAGTTTGACATCGCGTTTGGCATCGTTGATTCGATCCTGCGATTCGCCGCGAATGGTTTTGTCGGCCGTCATTTCGACGGCGCGTCCATTCGTACCGCTGACTTTGATGGAGCCCGAGAGATTATCCAACTCGATCGTATGTTGGCCGGCCCCTGCAAATTCAAGGTTCCGCTGGATGGTCTCTTTTTCCTCGACGGGATACCGCGAGGACTGTGCCAGTCCGTTGGATGCGATCAGAAGAATCACCGCAATCACGATACATGGCGTCGTGACGTCATGTTTGCTGTACGCGCTCATTGCAGCTGCTCCAGGCCCCATTCGGCGCGTTTGCGGACGGTCTCATTCGCGGTGGCGTCGTTCACGATCTGCCTCAGAGCGGGAACCGAGTCCTTTTCATTCAACTCGACGACGTAATCGATCAGCGCAGCCTGAACCATCGGCGAATCCTGTTTGGTTAGCGCCGTCAGGACGCCGCTGCGGACGATCTGCCGTTGCCCGAACTTCTTGAGTGCATCGATCGCCGCAAGACGAACGTTGATGTTTTGATCGTGCATCAACGTATCCAGCAAAGCGTTGAGGACCTCCGTATCCGGCCGGTCGATTTGATTGCTCCAGCTCACACCTTTCAGCCGTTCGCTCGCGGATTGCTGCTGCATCAGAGAAAGCGCGATCATTTGCCTCATGTCGCGGAGTTCGTCGCGCATCTGAACAATCTGTGTCGTTTGACCGGCCGTCAAAGTTGCGACGACGGCGGGTGACGAATACCAACGGCCTGCGAGTACGCCGGCGATGAGCAACGACATCGTCAATCCGAATTGAAGCGCCGGCTGCTGCGGCCACCATTTTCCGAACCAGTCGTTCACACTGTTCCACGAGATACGGCGTGGCGCGTGATCCATGCCATTCCGATAGGCCTCGACCATGACGTCGAAGCGGGCGCGCATGGCGTCCGAATCGGGCTTTTCGGCGGGGATGGTATCGAGCTTCATCCAGATGCCCTTGAGCTCTTCCGCCTCGTTGCGGCAGGAGTCGCATCCAAGCAGGTGCTGCTCGAGTTCTGAATGTGCCGGCTCGTCCAGGTTGTCGCCTAGATAATCCGTAAATTGGTTTCGGGCTTCCTCACATTGCATGACGCTTTTTCACCTGAGACCTTTAAATAAATTTCGCGGAGTTCCTTGACGGCCCGGTGAACCCGGACCTTGATGGTTCCGATGTCGACGCCGTAGAAGCCGGCGATCTCTTCGTACTTCATCTCCTTGTAACGGGCCAGAACAAGCAACTCGCGCTTTTCATCTGGAAGCTTCGAGAGCGCTTTTTTCAAGAGCGCGGTCTCCTGCTCCCTTTCGAACTGCTGACTTGGGAATGGGCCGTGACCGGGAACCTCAAACCCGTCCTCCGGGAACATCACTTCAGGCTTATGTTTCTTGAAGTGATCGATACGGGCGTTGCGCGCGATGTGAAACATCCACGTTGTGAAGTGGCTGTCGTCGCGGTACGTCTTCCGGTACTTGAGAATCCTGAAGAACACGTCCTGAACGAGATCCTCCGCCGCGGTGCGGTTGCTGAGCATCCGGCAGAAGAAGTCGAAAAGGGTGCGATGGTAACGATCGAACAGCATGCCCAGCTTGCCGACATCGCCGTCGCGAACCGCCAACATCAGGTCTTCGTCACTCAAAGCCCCGGTAAACTTGCTCGCCATTCCCATCCGATTGTGAAAACCGCGTTGATTTGAAAAGGTTACATGATGCGTGCGGACTTGATGTAGTCCAGCCTGGGGAAGTCGCGGGAGAGGTATGCGGTGCCTTCCTTTTCAATACGGTCCTGGTCGGGCCCGCCTCCTTGCGGCGCGCCTTCGCCATAGTCCGCATAGAGCTGGTCGACAACATCCATTCCGGAAACGACCTTTCCGAACGGTGCAAATCCCATCCTGTCGAGCCGCGAATTATCGCCGAAGTTAATGAAAACCTGAGTCGTCCGGGTATTGGGACCGGCGGTTGCAAAGCTGATCATGCCTCGCGTGTTGGTTTCCTTCACCGGATCGTCCTGCAGAACGGCATCGGTCCATTTGGCGGCAACGGCGGGGTCGCCGCTGATCCCGAACTGAACCATGAATCCCTTGATGACGCGAAAGAATCGGGCATCGTCGTAGAAGCCGTTCTTGACCAGGTTATAGAAGCGATCCGCTCCCATCGGCGCCAGTTCGCGTGTGACCTCGATCGTGAAATCGCCTTTTGTCGTGGTGAAGAGAGCTTTGTAGGAAGCTGGAGCAGTGTGGTTCATGGCGTCACCCTTCGGATCCAGAAGGTTTTTGTTGGTTTGTGCGTGTGTGGAACACCCGAATGCCAACGCAACCGCGAAGACTGAAAGAATGTGTTTGGACAAGGTTCCCTCCGTGTACGCTGGGTTCCGGGACATTCTACTTATCCGCGGCACGTTTCGTCACGAAGCCCGTCGCTGCGCTTCGGGTTCCGCGCGCATTGCCACAATTGCGGGGTTGGGCGAAGGGTGCAGAACCCGGAGCGCAAGCGACGGGCTTCATGCGATAACATCACAGGATCCACATGGACCCTATTTACCGCAGCACGATCAATCGCGACGTCAAGCCCGCCAAAGCCGGAGAGTTCAAGCCGCTGAACATCGGCCCGATGAGCGTCTGGCCGCCGGTTGTCCTTGCGCCGATGGCGGGCGTAACGAACTATCCATTCCGCGCCGTTTGCCGGCGTTTTGGGGCCGGGCTGTACGTCAGCGAGATGATCAATGCGCGACCGCTTGTGGACGGGCGAGACAAAACTTTAAAACTCGCGGATTTTGGTCCCGGCGAATCGCCTCGCAGCATGCAGCTTTACGGCGTTGATCCTTTCTATATAGCCGAAGCCGTCAAGCGGCTGGTCGGGGAGGGAAGAATCGATCATCTCGATATGAACTTCGGCTGCCCCGTCCCCAAAGTCACCCGGCGTGGCGGCGGCGCCGCCATTCCTTTGAAGCCGAAACTTCTTCGCAATATTGTGCGGGCCGCGGTTTCGAACTCGGGCGACATTCCCGTCACCATCAAATTCCGCATCGGAATCGACGATCGATTTCTAACTTTTCTGACCGCGGGTCAGGTCGCGCAGGATGAAGGATGCGCCGCCGTCGGCTTGCACGCGAGGACGGCGGCCCAGCTCTATCACGGGCACGCCAACTGGGACGCGATTGGCGAATTGAAACGAGCAGTGCGGATTCCGGTTCTCGGTAACGGCGATATCTGGGAAGCCGAGGACGCGCTTCGCATGATGCGTGACACAGGCTGCGACGGCGTCATCGTCGGACGCGGCTGCCTCGGACGTCCCTGGCTCTTTCGAGATCTGGCCGACGTTTTCAATGGAGTGGAACCGCCAAACCCGCCCCGGCTGGACGAGATTCTGGACCTCATGTTTGGACATGCCCGAATGCTTGCCGACTGGTTCGGGGAACGTGTCGCGATGCACAACTTCCGGAAGCACGCGGGCTGGTACACGAAAGGCTTTCGCATTCCGCCCGAAACGCGCGTTCAGTTGATGCGGGTGGAAACCGTTGGGCAGCTCGTCCAAACCTTTGCCGAAGTCGATCGCAACCAGCCGTTCCCACCCGCCGCGATGCGAATGCTTCGGGGCAAAGCGACCGGCATTCAAAAAAAGGTGGCCCTCCCCCTCGGCTTTCTTTCGAATCTAGATGACGCAACCCCGCCCGACGGAGCCGACGAGGATCCTGGCGATGGAGGTTAAGAGGCGCCCCACCGTGTTGTTCAGAATTACGGGTGACAGGACACTAAGCTAGGGTTCGGGTGCGTAGTATCCGTGACGATAGTTCGCAGTGACTTTCGGAAAGCCCGGCGGTGGGGTCACTTCAACGCGGACGGATCTCCACTTGCCGTCGCGGTCGGACGTACCGCGGTAGGCAAGCGTGTATTGTTCGCGTAAATCGCGGGCGATCCGCTCCATCATGGAGCGCGCTTCGTCGACGTTTTCGGGGAAGTAGGCCTTGCCTCCACTCGCTTCGGCGATCTTAATTAGATCCTGTTCGGCTTTTTCGCCTTCACCGGCGCTCAGAAGCCCGACGGGATACACGGCGACACGGGTGTGCTTCGTTTTCTCCAGCGCTTCCGCAAGCGTGTGCTTGCTGGAATTGTCGAGTCCGTCGGTGATCAGGAGAAGCGCCTTCTTGGTGTGCTGCGCCTTCTCCATCTGATCCAGCGCGAGGAAAAGTGCATCGTAAAGGGCGGTCTGCCCAAAAGGCTTCACACTGGCGAGGACCTGTTCGAGTTGGGCCTCGTCGCGAGTAAAGTCCTGGGCGAGCCGGGCGTCGAAATCGAAATGAACGATGAAGGATTCGTCGTCCGGATTGCTTTTTCGCACGAATGCGAGGGCGGCAGCATCCAGCCGTTGCTTGCGTGGTTCGATACTGCGGCTGTTGTCGATAACAAGCCCCAGACTTACCGGGATGTCTTCATGTTTGAAGACTTCGATGGGTTGGCTGACCTGATCTTCGAGAATCCGGAAATTTTCCTTCTGCAGGCCCCCAACAGTTCGATCTTTTTCATCAACAACCGAGACGTGAAGCTCGACCAGATCGACGTTGACATTAAGTTTGAAAACCGCGTCCTGTTGCGCTGATAAAGGCAGAGCCAGCGACAACAAGGCGGCAAGGAGTTTAAACATTCTCATTGGGCCTAATGTACTATGAGGTCTTTCGCATCTTCCACCATTCATAAAAATGCGGATAACGCAAAAGCGGCCTTGATTTTAGCGCGCTTTCATCTGCCGATGTACGAAGGCATAGTAGATCACTCCCAGCACAACCAACGCGCCGCCCAGCCAAACGGCGACGCTATGAAGTTCCCCGTTCATCAACGCCTGATCCTCGCCCGCTTTTACACCGACTCCCGACAGTACGCTGCACCAGACGGCCGAACCGGCCAATGTATAAATCGAAAATGAAATGTAGTTGAGCCGCACGATTCCTGCAGGAATACCAATGAGATGACGCACCACGGGCAGCAGTCGCGACGCGAAAATGCCGAAACTGCCGAACCGCTCAGCCCACCGCTCGGCCTCTTCCACCTTGGCCTGCGGAATAAGCACGTACTTTCCATATGCCAGCACAAGCGGCCGTCCTGCCGCACGCGAAGCCCAATACATGGCTGTCGCGCCCACCCAGGAACCAACTGCGCCAGCGATCACAATGCCCACAAGCGACATATTTCCCTGCGTGTATGCGAGGTGCGCAGCGGGCGGTATAACCAACTCGCTGGGCACTGGCACCACAGAGCTCTCGATGGCCATCAGAAGAACGACAAGCGGATATCCGCCGGACTGAAGAGAACGGCTGTACCACTCGATGAGTTTTGCCAATTGATCGTGCATACAACTTTTATCCGCTCTGATTGCGTGTCCGGGGGAATCTTAACAGAGGTGCATGAGTGGGCGATCCAGTACCGGGCTAATAGGTTCGTGCGCCGATTGACACTCTCGACGCACGGATGTTTTAATCAATCTCGGACAACGGGCGGTTAGCTCAGCTGGGAGAGCGCGGCGTTCGCAACGCCGAGGCCGAGGGTTCGAACCCCTTACCGTCCACTCTCAGGCTGTTTGGATCATCCGCTGCAGGCGGCTTTTCCCGTCTTCGACATACTGTTTCGCGTTGTCGAAAACTCCCATAACCTGGTCGTAGCCATGGGCGCTGAGCTTCTTTCCGGCGTTCAGCCCGTCTTTCACGGTGCCGCTGACATCATCGACCCAGCCGGTGACCTGGTCGCGAATGTCGTCCTGGAGGTCATCCAGGCGATGCACCGTGCGTTTGGAAAGCTTGCGGATGTCTCGGCGGGTCTGAGCGCCTGTTTTGGGTGCATAGAGCAGCGCAACCGCGGCTCCAAGAATGGCTCCGGTAAAAAAGAATCCGGCGACTTGAGATTTTGAGAAACCCGTCATATCTCACCTCCGTCAAAGTTCCATGAAGTTCAGCATAACATTCGCTCGAAACAAGGTCGAATTCAGGGCAAAGAATTGCCACGGGTTTTCGTGGCATGCGAGAATCTCAGGCGATGAAAACCAAGAGAGCCAAATCACGGTTGGGAATACTCATAGCGACGATCGCGGTCGTTTTGGCAGTCGTCGTCGCTTACGGCATCCAGCGGGCGCCCTCACCGGCGGCTGGACAGACATCGAACACGCCGAAGCAACAAACACCCTTTAGCGGCGACCGCGCTTTCGACGACTTGCAGAAACTGGTGGGTTTTGGTCCGAGACCGGCGGGCAGCGACGCGATCGTCAAAGCCCGGGAGTACATTGTCTCGGAACTGGAGAAGGCCGGCCTGAAGCCTGTGCGGGACGAGTTCGAAGGCCATACCCCGCGCGGGAACATCAAGATGGTGAACATACGCGCCATGCGGCCCGGGGCCAGGCCAACCGTTATTGCGATCACCGGCCATTACGACACCAAGCGGTTCTCCGAATTCCGCTTTGACGGCGCCAGCGACGGCGGGTCCAGCGCCGCCTGGCTTCTGGAAATGGCGCGCGCAACGGCGAATCTCAAACTCGAGAACACCCTGGAGTTTGTGTTCTTCGACGGCGAAGAGGCTGTCGTTGAATGGACGGCTGAAGACAGCGTTTATGGAAGCCGTTACGATCTCGACCGCCGCTATAAGGCAGGCCAGCTCCGAGATCTCAAGGCCCTGATCCTGGTCGACATGATCGGGGACAAGAATCTCAACATCAAGAAGGAATCCGGATCCACAAGCTGGCTGACGAACACGATCTGGAGCACCGCTCAGTCGATGGGATTCACCCGCGAGTTTCTCAACGACTCCATTCAAATCGAAGACGATCACATTCCATTTCTGAAAGCCGGAGTCCCCGCCGTCGATTTGATCGATTTCGATTATCCGCCATGGCACACCGCAAATGACACGCTGGACAAAACGAGCGCGCGCAGCTTGAAGGTGGTTGGTGATGTCGTGTACGCCGCCCTTCCTGAAATCGATAAACGCAGTTCTCAATAAAGCGATTTGTTCGCATAAAACAATCGCCGGGGTCACAGGGAAAAGTTTCTCGGACCCTGCGACGATTGATTCTCAGTCAAACTAGACTTCTTTTGACGCGGATTTCATTGACGGCGAGGTTTTGGGGGTTACCGGGAAGTCAATTCCTGTCGTCTGTGTAACGACTGACACCGAATCCTACACAAGCAAAGCCGCCGGCGTGACTTTGCAATCCGACAGCGCCTCTGAAAAGATGGCCTGCGTCGCCATGTAAACGCGCAATGCGACATTGTAAGTTTACAAAATCGGCTATCGCGTCAACTGCCTGAATTCAGGTAACTAAAGTTGTGCCAATGTCCACCGGCAAGGAGCCGCCAAAAATCTTTTCCGCCGCTTTACAGGTTTACTTTGGGGCGGCGAAGATATCTTCCATGACGAAAACGATCGACGGCGTCGTATAGAAAGCCCTCCGGCTGCCGGCAAAAACGGATTCCGTCACCAGGAAAACCCTCTTTGCTTCGATGTTGAGTTTTTCGCGCGCTGAATCCTGGCGAAGACTGTCCGTTCGGACGCCAACAGTACCCGAGCGAAGCGAGTGGGGCACTTACCTGGATGCCCGCTCGCTTCGCTCGAGTACGGTTAGCGGTGTTGGACGAAAGCTCTACTCCGCGACCTTGCGTTTCTTGCCAAACACAAACGCGACCACGACGCCGAGCATGTAGAGCATCATCATCGGAACCATGATGATCATCATGTTCGGTATATCGCTGGTCGGTGTGATGACCGCCGCCACGATCGCCGAAATCAATATCGCGTACTTCGTGTTCTTCAAGAGGAACGATCCGCTCACCAGACCGATACGGGACAATATGAAAATCACCGCCGGGATCTCAAAAACGATGCCGAGCGCCAGTTCGATCGTGATGAACTTATCGAAGTAGTCCGACGCCATGATCACCGGGTGCAGATTAATGCTGGTTCCCACATTGACCAGGAACTGCGCGGCGAACGGGAAGGCGATGAAGTAGCCGAAAATGCCTCCCGTCACAAATAAAATGGATGACGAGATGATGAAAGGCCCCGCGTAGCGCCTCTCGTGTTTGTAGAGACCTGGTGAGATGAACAGCCAGATCTGCGCCATCAGGAATGGCGATGCAAGAAAGAGTGCGGCGACGAAGGCGATCTTGAGCTGAAGGTTGAAAGGCTCCGTAATGGAAGAGAAAAACAGGCCCTTGTCCCCGACTGCTTTATCGATCGGTCGCCGGACGATATCGAACAGGGGCTCGACGAAGAACCAGCAAAGACCGAAAGCAATAGATATCGCGATCAGCGCTTTGATGATTCGCTGGCGCAGTTCTTCGAGATGATCGAAGAACGACATCTGGCCGCGAAGTTCTTCTCGACTCTCCTCGACCGGTTCAGGTTTAGTTTCTACGCCCATTTACGTCTGGTGGACTTCCTTGCGGGAGTCTTCTTTGGGCTTTTCCTCGGTCGTCGAGGAAGGCGAAGGCGGGTACGGCGTGTACGAACTGGCCGTTAAATCGCGATCAATATCTTTCGTGGCCTCGCTGACGGTGGTTTTGACGTCGTCAACGGATTTCTCGACGTCTTTCAAGTGTTCGTCGAAATTGGATTTGATGTCTTCGGTTGCCTTTTTGAATTCACGCAGACCCTTCCCCAGCGACTTGCCAAGCTCGGGAAGCTTTTTAGGACCGAAAACGAGAAGGGCGATAACAAAAATTAATATAAGTTCGGGAAACCCTAGGTTGGGCATTGGAATACCTCCATGCGAAACCCGAAGCAGTGCACCACGGGTTCGCAAAACGCGTTTTATGATAGCACCAGTCTAAATATTTCGGATTGGTGATTTAGGCCGGCGTGCGCCGGATGTATAATCGAGAACAGTCTGCCAATAAGGGAGTTAACTTAATGAAACTTCGACCGTCACGCGCGATCTTCAGCTTTGTGGTGGTGCTGATCGTTTCTGCCATGCTGGGCGGGTTCTACGGAAATCAGGTCCAGGCGACCACCGAGGGCGAAGAAGACTATAACCAGTCCTTACCGCTTTTTTCCTCACTACTCGGACTCGTCGAAGCAAATTACGCCTCGCCCGTCGATT
>CAZPBY010000070.1:0-15532 GCA_964584785.1 uncultured Solibacteraceae bacterium | reverse complement strand
ACAAGGCTGTTTACGGAGCCATCGACGGCATGCTCCGGACTCTCGATCCGCACTCCAAGTTTTTCACTCCGAAGGAATTCACCGCGCTTCGCGAGGATCAGCGCGGCAAGTACTTCGGTCTCGGCATCACGGTGACGCAGCGCTTCGGCAAAGTCACGGTGATCTCGCCCCCATTTCCGGGATCACCCGCAGAGAAGGTCGGCCTCCGAGTCGGCGACGTGATCAGTCACGTCAACGGCGAGCCGACGGACAAGCTCGATCTCAGCGAAGTCGTTTCCCGTTTGAAAGGGCCGCGAGGGACTTCCGTCAAGATCAAGGTTGTCCGCGCCGGAAACGATGAGCCTCTCGAACTCACGGTTTTGCGCGATGAGATTGCGAAATACACCATTAATAATGCATTCCTCATCAAACCACGGATCGGCTACATCAAGCTGGACAGCTTTGCCGAAACGAGCGGCTCGGAACTTCGCGACGCTCTGACGAAACTGGACTACAAAACGATGGACGGTCTCGTTTTCGATCTTCGAGGCAATCCCGGCGGACTGCTGACCGAAGCGATCGAGATTTGCGAGACGTTCCTCCAGAAGGGGCAGTTGATTGTCGACACCAAGGGACGAGCGCGCGGTTCGAATCATCCGTACGCATCGCAGAAGGTCAACGGCGACCACCTCTATCCGATCGTTGTCCTGATCAACAAGAACAGCGCCAGCGCTTCAGAGATCGTGTCGGGCGCGCTCCAGGATCACGATCGTGCCATTGTTGTCGGTGAGACGAGTTTCGGAAAGGGCTTGGTCCAATCCGTTTATCCGCTCAGCAAGAATGCCGGCCTGGCGTTGACGACGCAGAAGTGGTACACGCCGAGTGGCCGCTTGATCCAGCGCGATTACTCCCGGATTTCTCAGTTCGATTACTACAACCACCGCGCGGACGCCGCAAAGAAGGACGACATCAAGTACACGGATCTCAATCGTACGGTGTATGGCGGTGGCGGCATTACACCCGATTACGTCGTCGCCGATGAGAAGACCAACGATTTCCGTGACAACATGGCTCGGCACTTCGTGTTCTTCACCTTTGGCCGCGATTTCCTGTCGAAGAATCCGCCGGTCGACGCTTCATTCCAGGTGTCGGACGCCATTCTGGAGCTGTTCAAGCAACACGTTCAGAAGCGGAACATCGATTTCAACGACAGGGATTTCGCCGATAACAAGGAGTTCTTGAAACGCCAGATCCGGTATGAGGTGATCTACAACAGGCTCGGCGTTCAGGAAGCATCTCGAGTCCTGCTCGACGGCGATCCGGTCATCAACAAAGCGCTGGAATTGATGCCGGAAGCCAAGACTCTGGCCGAGAAAGCTCGTAGGGCTTTACCCGCGAAACAGTAGATAATTTGACGTTCAGCAGGGCCGGCGGCCTTGCTGAACGTCAAATTTCATGAACACTATTTCGGTCAGCCTTCCCAGCGGTTCATACGAAATTCATGTCGGCCGCGGTTTATTCCCGAGAATTCAGGACCAGCTTCACACCGCAGGTCTTCGCGAACCCTTCGTTCTGATTTCACAGCCACGGATTCTCAAGGCCGTTGGTTACACGCGTAAACGCCATTTCATCACCGCAACCGTGCCGGATGGAGAGCGCGCGAAAACGCTGGCCAACGTCGGTCGAGTGATCGACGTGCTGGTCCGGACCAAGATGACGCGGCAGTCCACGGTCGTTGCGCTTGGCGGAGGAGTGGTTGGGGATGTTGCCGCCTTCGCCGCGTCCATTTACATGCGGGGTATTGCGGTGGTCCATGTTCCAACGACGCTGCTCGCTCAATTGGATTCGAGCATCGGCGGCAAGACCGCCGTCAATCATCCCGTCGCGAAAAACCTGATTGGAACATTTCATCAACCACGATTGGTGATCTCGGATCCCGAACTTCTCCGAACCCTTCCGAAACGCGAATACACGAGTGGTTTATATGAAGCGCTGAAATGCGGCGTGATCATGGACGCCGGTCTGTTTGACGACTTCGGGCATCGAATCGGCGCGCTGCTGGCTCGAGACGCGGAGACAGTGGAATGGCTGGTCGCGAGATGTGCCGGGATCAAGGCCAACGTCGTCATGTCCGACGAAAGGGAAGCCGGGCAGCGGCGTATTTTGAATTTCGGACACACCGTCGGGCATGCGCTTGAAGCCGCCGGAAAGTTTCAACGGCTCAAACACGGTGAGGCGGTAGGATACGGAATGATCGCGGCCACCCGCATTGCCGCGTCGCTGCGCCTTCTGAGCGACGGGGATCAGGATCGGATCGAGAAAGCCGTCGCCGCGATCGGCCCGCTGCCTCGAATCGACGGGTTCGATACTCGAAGAATCTTTGAAGCGCTCGAGCGCGACAAGAAAACTCGCGATGGAGCGGTTCACTTCGTGCTGCCTCGCGCCATCGGCCGCGTCGAAATCACGCCGGACGTTCCCATGACGGTCGTCCGCCGCATCGTTCAAGGGCTACTGGATGAAAGCAGCCGGACAAACTGAGCAGACCGCGTATCGCGGACCCGACAGCCGCACGGTTCAGCGCATGTTTGCCGAGATTGCGGATCGTTACGATTTCCTCAATCATTTCCTTTCGGTTTCCATCGACAAGCGATGGCGCCGCGCGGCCGTGGACAAAGTTCGGGAGTTGATGCCGGCAGAGGCGTCTTCAGTCTGCATCGATCTGTGCAGCGGGACGGGCGATCTTGCGCTGGAGTTGCATTGGGGCCTGAGTCTTCCCATCGTGGCTTCCGACTTTTGCCATCCGATGCTGGTGCGATCCAGCGCCAAGATCGGGGCCGAACGACTCACGAACCAAATTCGAATTGTGGAATCGGACGCCCTGAACCTCCCGTTTCCGGGCGAAACGTTCGACGCAGCAACGAATGCTTTCGGCTTGAGGAATCTTGAAGACCCGAACCGCGGCCTTGCCGAGATCCTGCGCGTTCTGAAGCCCGGCGGCGTTGGTGTGATCCTGGAATTCTCCAAGCCCGTGAACCCCGTATTGCGGCCTTTATTCAAATTCTACTTCCACAACATTCTTCCCCGGCTGGGCGCGCTGGTCTCGGGACAGAACTCCGCATACCGGTATCTTCCGGACTCGGTCGAGAGGTTTCCTTCTCAAAGTGCTCTTGCGGAAATGATGCGCGCCACCGGCTTTGTGGATGTCGGCTACCGCAACCTCTCCGGCGGCATCGCCGCATTACATTGGGGCAAGAAGAGCGGGTGCTAAAACGCTACTCGATTTCGAATTCCTTGACCTTGTTGAGCAGCGTTTTGTAGGACACGTCCAGCATCTCGGCGGCGACCGTTTTATTCCAGTTTGCGAGTTCGAGAGCCTGCTTGATCTTCACTTTCTCGGCGGCCCTTGCGGCGCGCTGCCCGACATCGGCGAGGGAACCGGACATGTCGAGGAAGTGGACGAAGTCGTCCGTCTTCTTGCGTTGCTCGAACGCGAAGTTGAGATCCTCGCGTTTGATGGACTTGCCGTCCGAAAGAATTACCGCCCGCTCGATGGTGTTTTGAAGCTCTCGCACATTGCCCGGCCATGAATACTCGTCCAGGGCGCGCGACGCTTCGGGGCTTAACTGGACACCTTGACGATGAAGGTCGCGCGAGAACTTCTCGACAAAAAACTGAGCCAGCGGCCGGACGTCGGACATGCGTTCCCGCAGCGGCGGAATGTGGATCGGAAAAACCGAGAGTCTGAAGAAGAGATCTTCCCGGAATTCCTTCGCCGAAACCTGACCCTGTAAATTCCGGTTGGTGGCGGCGACGACACGTGTGTTCACGCGAATCGTCTCCAGTCCTCCGATACGTTCGAAACACTGTTCTTCAATGACGCGCAGGACCTTCGCCTGAACGGACAAGTGCAGCTCGCCGATTTCATCCAGAAACATCGTCCCCTGGTCGGCGAGTTCGAACTTTCCGATTTTCCGGGTGAACGCACCGGTGTAGGACCCCTTTTCGTGACCGAACAATTCGTTCTCGATCAAAGTCGATGGAATAGCCGCACAATTGACCGTGACAAACGACTTTTCGCGACGCGGGCTCAATTGATGAACAGCGCGCGAGAAGACCTCCTTGCCCGTGCCGCTTTCGCCGGTGATCAGGACGGTGGCGTCGGTCGGGGCCACGCGCTGAATTTCCCGGCTGACGGTCTGCATGGCGGCGCTTTCGCCGATAATTTTGGGAATGCCGTAATTGCGCTGAAAGTCTTCCTTCAGCAGCATGTTTTCCAACGTCAGGCGGCGCTGCTCGAGTGCCCGATCGATCAGCAAAAAAAGATGTGGAATGTCGACCGGTTTCATGACGAAGTCAAATGCGCCGATCTTCATGGCCTGAACTGCTTCTTCGACGGTTCCGAAAGCGGTCATGATGAGAACGGGGATGGTGGGGTCGACTTCCTTTTGTGCTTTCAGGATATCGATTCCGGAAAGCGTCGGCAGACGGAGATCCGTCAGAATCAGGTTGTAAGGCTGTTTCCGGATCTTTTCGACGGCAATGTTGCCATCGGCTGCCGAATCGATCTGATAGCCGGCCTTCTTGATCGCGAGCGTCAGCATCTCGCGCAGGCTGTCTTTATCCTCGACCAGGAGAATCTTCACGGTCACTCCCGTTGTGGGCTTCGCTCAAAACTGGCGCGCGAAAAGCACGCCGGAGGCGTGTCAGGAATTTAGCCGGGGGTAAGCGAGCGCCAGCGAGCACACCCCCGGTTGCTTACAACCAAACCAATCCGCACCCCGTGGGGTGCGAGGAATCCCAGCACCCGTCCAGGGTGCGAATTTCAGTGGCTCCGTAATCCGGGGTGCGCGCACAAAAAATGTGCGCTTACCCCTGGCTCAATTCCTGACACGCCTCCGGCGTGCATTTCACAGCTCCAACTCGTTGTGGCATCAAAAATCATAACCTGACGGCACAAGAAGCCGCGAAAACCTTTATCGGACTCGAGTATTGCGCGGATAGCCGCGCATGCGGAGTGAGGAACCATTCTGCGCTTGAGCCGTTACATCAATCCTGACGATGGACACTCGTGCAGAGAGCGACTGGGGCAAGACGATGGTGTCGGTCGAGTCGTAATAAGTGAAGGTCAGCTGGGCGAAGTTGCGACCCAGCTCCGACGCCGCACTCCATGCCGGAGCCGATGAATCGATCATGTCGGTCGCGGTCGTCCGCCAGATGCTTCCGGCTGAGAAATAAATCGATGCCGCTTCCTCGAGGTCGACGGCCTGTGGAGCCGTGAAATGCACCACATCGGCTTCCGCGCGACAATTGTCGCCCATTTGTCGCGGAATTAGCGTCAAAGTAGCGGACGCGGAATCCACCGTCACCAGTTCCGTGCGTACCCACGACCAGCATGAATGATCGCCCGACCCCCAGATGTAGGCGAATCGTCCGTGAGGACTGTTTGTGCCGAGGGTGTTGGAAAACGGCGATGCGTCGGCGACCATGATCGATCGAGAGGTCCCCACTTGGTAGTCCGCCGGATTCGACAGCGCAGTCGTGGCGACGCCGCTGTAGCCTTCCCGAATCCGGAGATGCGAACTGTCCGAGCCGGCAAGAACAACGGCAACGGGCTCACCCGGAGCAGCGTCGTACGACGCGGCATAGAAAGGGACGCCTTGTCCGGCGCGCCGAACCTCATCGTTGATTTGAAATACCACGGCTCTCAGATTTTGCTGAGTTTCCGAATTCTGATTCTGGTCCTGAAAGATCTTTTCGTTTTGCTGGAACAACTGGAAACCGGTCAAGGCGATGAGAAAAGTGATCGCCAGAGCCAGCAGCAGTTCAAGGATCGAAAAACCGGAATTCACCATGATGAACTCACGACCGTTGAACACCGCATCAGTTCGTTACCAGCCCGATCGTACACAACGACGGTCAAGGTTTTGGACTGGACGCCCTCGATGTGCCAGGTGCGCTTGAAGTCGCCGGCATCATCCGAGCCGTCTGTGGGCAGGGATATCGCTTTCAATTGCTCGAGCTTGTCGGAAAGCAGAATCGCGGCCGTCGATCGATCACGATTCACGAGGTGTGTCTTCAGACTTGCCACAAACAGCGAGGCGATCGCGGCTGCGGCAAAGACCAGAATGCCGGATGCGATGACGGTTTCGATCAGCGTGAATCCGCGAAAACGATTTTGCAATGCCGGTCACCTTTCGCGACCGGGCAGCGTTATTGCAAAACGCGTTCCTTTTGACTCCTTGCTATGGACTTCAATGCGTCCGTTGTGGGCGAGGATGATTTTTTGAACGAGCGACAAGCCGAGGCCGGTGCCCCGCGGTTTCGTGGTGAAGAACGGCAGGAAGATTTTGGGAATCAGGTGGGCGGGAATGCCGCAGCCGCTGTCTTCAAAGATGACTCGGATCTGTCCCCGCTGCGCGTGGACGAGTGATATTTTCAATTCCCGCCGGTCGCTGAGCGATTCGATTCCGTTGATCATGAGATTGATGAAAGCCTGACGCATGAGAGTTGCGTCGACGTTCACGGTGGCCTCCATCTGGGCATCGAGCGAAATCGTGTAGGTCCCGGGGCGAAGATTCTTGACATCGTCGATTGCGCTGAGGAGGAGTTCCCTCAGGTTTACCTCGACGATCGAGGCATCCAGCGGCTTGGCGAATTTCAGGAAGTCCGTGACCAACACCGTGAGCTTCTGAGCTTCCGCGTAAATGTTTCGTGCGTAGCTGCGCAGCGCTTCGGGCTCGGTTTCGTTCTCGGACATTTGCGCGTAACCCGAGATCGTGGCGAGAGAGTTCTTGAATTCGTGCGCAATGCCGGCAGACATCTCGCCAAGCGCGGCAAAATTCTCTTTGAATTTGACTTGATTCTGCAGTTCGACGATCTCGGTCAAGTCGGAGAGCAGGCAGATCACGCCTTCGATCTCACCCTCCGCATTCGTAAATGGCGACAGATTGATTCCGATCCGTTTGTCACCCTCCGGCAAGACCGGAACGTTGAATTCCTTCCTCGTGAAGATTTCACCGGTCGAGAGGCATTTCAAAAGGAGATCGCGCAGCGTCTTGGACTCGCGCACGAGGCTGGGCAAGCTTGCGTTGATCTGGAGCGTGCCGCCGAAGATTCGTTCACTGGCGGGATTAAAGCCGGTGATCGCGCCATTGTGATCCACGAGAACGAGACCACTCGGCATCGAGCGTGTGATTCGCTCCGTTAAGACTTTCATGTCATGAATGACTGCGCCCTGTCGGGCTTGCATTCGCTCCGCTCATCTCACTTATGGCTGCGCCCTATCGGGCTTGCATTCGCTCCGCTCATCTCACTTATGGCTGCGCCCTATCGGGCTTGCATTCGCTCCGCTCATGCCGGTCTAATCAGGTGATCGACATAAAGCCGGATCAAACGGTCGCCGTACAAGACGGCCACTATGGCGGCAAAACCCAGAAATGTGCCGAAAGGCAATTCGTACTGACGGCTTTTGCCGCCGAATTGAATCATTCCCAATCCTATAAACGAACCCAGCAAAGATCCCGTCATGATGGTGAACAGCGTCAGAGGCGCTCCGAGGAACGCTCCCACCATCGCCATCATCTTGACGTCGCCGAATCCCAATCCTTCAATGCCGCGGATCCGGTAAAACGCTTCACCCACCAGCCACAGCAAGCCGCCGCCGATGACGATCCCTAATACGCTTGCGATCAACGCAACGATTCGCGTGCCGGGTACATCGATTCCGGTCCACCGCATGAGTTGCAGCACGAACGGGCTGGGTTTTGCCAGGACCACGCTGACGATCACACCGATCCAGATGCCGTTCAGAGTAATCGGATCCGGAAGAATTCGATGGTCGATATCGATAAATGCCAGGACCAGGAGTGCGCTGCAGAACGCAAAATAGATGCCCCATTCGACCGTCAGTCCGAACTTCAGGTAAACGAGAACGCTGATCAATCCGGAAACTGCCTCGATGGCCGGATAGCGCAGCGAAATGGGCGCCCGGCAGTGACGGCATCGTCCACCCAGAATGAGGTAGCTCAGGATGGGAATATTGTCGTAAGAGGCCACCGGCTTCTTACACTTCGGACAATGGGAACGCGGCACGGAGACCGACATCCCATGTGGAACCCGAAAGATGCAGACGTTGAGGAAACTTCCGATCACCAGGCCCAGAACCAACGCCAGCGCGAGTTCCATCAGCGCAGTATACGGAACTCCCTCAGGAAAACATAGCGCGCCCCCATTGCTGCTATGGCGAGTCCGCGCCACCCGTCGAGAATTCCGGCATTCACCGTGAGCGTTTTCAGAAAAAAGAGCGGAGGGCCCAATACGAGCTTCAATGGATTTCCGCGGCGTCCGGCGCTTCGGGCGGATTCGGCTGCAAGCCGGGTGTAGCGATCGATTCGATTGATGTGGTCCTTCCATGATCGATATGGAAAGTGAAGGAGATCGCCGTGGAACTCGCCGATGGCGCCGCCGACTTCCAGCGATTCGTGAACGAAATCGCCCGACCAATGGACCCGGTTCCGGTCGTACAGCCGAATCTTGTGATCGGGATACCAGCCGGAGTAAGCGATCCATTTTCCGAGATAGAACGCCCGCCGAGGCATTTTCATGGCGGCGGCTTGAGAAGTGCCGGCTCTTTTCCATCGCGCTAGTTCGACCGCCAGCTCGACGCTGACGCGTTCGTCCGCGTCAACGCTGAGAATCCAATCGTGCCGCGCCTGCTCCGCAGCGAAATTTTTCTGCTTCGAGTAGCCATCCCAGGTTCGGCTGAAGACCCGCGCCCCACGTTGTGCGGCGATCTCGCGCGTCCGATCGGTGCTTCCCGCGTCGACGACGATCACTTCGTCGCAACAGGCGAGGCTGGCGATCGCTTCCGCTATGCGATCTTCCTCGTTCAACGTGATGATCGTCGCGCTGATGCATGGCATCTTGCATATGCTATAACCGACGGACATGCGAAACCTCAAGCTGACTCTTGCGTACGACGGCACCAGATTCCACGGGTGGCAGGTTCAGCCGCAGGTTGCGACGATTCAGGGCGAGCTTGAATCCGCATTTCAGAAGCTTTTCAATCACGCTGTCCATGTGATCGGATCGGGACGGACGGACGCCGGCGTCCATGCCCACGCGCAGGTGGCAAGCGTATTCACCGAACGGTCCATGGATAGCGACGCGGTGCTTCGCGGCTGCAACGCGCTCCTGCCCAGGGAAATTCGCCTCATGTCCGTCGAAGAGGTCGGCCCGGATTTTCATCCGCGTCATTCCGCCAAATCCAAGACGTATGAATACCACCTCTGGCGCCATCCGATCGTGAGCCCTTTTCATTGCCGGTACGTTCATCCCTTTCGCTATCCGCTCGACGAAAGAGCCATCGATGCGGCCACGGAACAGTTTTTGGGCACGCACGATTTCACGTCGTTTTGCGCAACGGCAACAGAGATCGAAGACCGCGTCCGAACGATCTTTGCGGCGGAATGGGAGCGCCACGACACCACGTGGGTGTTTCGTATTCGCGGCAACGGGTTTCTCCAGTACATGGTTCGGACGATCGTCGGCACGATCAGCGAGGCCGGCCAGGGCCGGCTGGCCGCTTCGTTCATTCCGGAAATCTTTGCCGCGAAGGACAGACGTTTGGCCGGACCGTCCTTTCCCGCCGCGGGCCTGCATCTGATCTCGGTCGACTACATTTAAATATCGATAAACTCCTTTGTATTGCAAATCACTCCTGACCGCGTGGTAAGATCGAGGCCGTGAAGCGTCGAGCGGAGGAGTTGCGCGAACAGATCGATTTGGCTGCATTGCCGTCTCACGTGGCCATCATCATGGACGGCAATGGCCGATGGGCGAGAAGACGCGGACTGCCCAGAGTTGCCGGGCACAAAGCCGGTACCAACGCCGTTCGGGAAGTGGTCGAAGGGTGCGCCGAACTCCATGTATCGGCTCTGACGTTGTATGCGTTCTCCGTGGAAAACTGGAAACGCCCGCTCGCCGAAGTGTCCACGTTGATGTCACTCCTCAAGGAATACCTCGTTCGAGAACTCGAGACACTCTGTAAAAACAATATTCGATTGCAGACCATCGGCCGAACGGATGAGCTCGACGAAACGGTTCAGATCGAGCTCGCCAGGACAATCGCGGATACCTCCCAAAACACGGGTATGGTGTTGAGCCTTGCGCTGAACTATGGCGGACGTGCCGAGATTATCGATGCCGTGAACCGCATACTTGCGAATGGGCGCAAGGAATCCGGCCAGGCCATGACGGAACGGGAGTTCGCCGGCTACCTCTACACCGCGGGTCTTCCGGATCCCGATCTCCTGATACGGACGAGCGGCGAGCTGCGGGTCAGCAATTTCCTGCTTTGGCAAATCGCTTACGCTGAGATTTTCGTCACCGACACGTTGTGGCCCGATTTCGATAAAAAGTGCCTGTACGAAGCCCTCATCGCCTACCAAAAACGCGAGCGTCGGTACGGCGGGTTGACACCCGAGCTGATTCGCTCCGGTAGATGAAGCGAATCCTGACCGCTGCGATCGCCATCCCCGTTGCATTACTGGTCACGTTGTACGCACCGGACTGGCTGTTCGCAGTGTTGCTCGGTGCATTGTCCGCGTTGATGTTGGACGAATACTTCGCACTGAGCGCCGCGAAAGGCGGCGTGCGTCCGGGGCGATGGTTTCTGCTTCCGGGCGCTGCGGTGACGGTGGCGTTCGCCGGCGGTCCGGAGTGGATACTCGCGTCGCTCACGGCATCGGTGTTGTGCCTGATGGCGGCATCGGTGTTCGACGGAGAAATCGATCACGCGCTGGCTCGAGTTGCCTCCGGACTGAGCGGAGTGGCCTACTGCTCCGTTCTTTCCGGATTCCTGATCCTGCTGTCGCGAGATGCGGTACTGACTGTCTTCGCGATCATCTGGGCCGGCGACACCGCCGCATATTACGGCGGGCGCGCGTTCGGTCGTCATGCCCTCGCTGCGAAAGTCAGTCCGAAGAAAACAGTCGAGGGGGCCGCTGCCGGTCTTATTGCCGGCGTTGGTGCGGGGGTGGCGATGGGTGTTTGGCGGCTGGGTGGGGCATGGTCGAACCTGCTATTCGTCTCGACCGTGACGGCTGTCGCGGGACAGATCGGAGATCTTGCCGAATCCGCGTTGAAGCGGAGCGCCGGCGTCAAGGATTCTTCTTCAATTCTTCCCGGACATGGCGGCATACTCGATCGATTGGACAGTTTGCTGTTTGCAGCGCCTGTTTTCTTCTGGCTCTTCAGAACGTGAAGTACATCTCATGAAACGCATTGCGCTTATCGGCTCGACCGGCTCCATCGGGAAGAGCACGCTCAGCGTCGTGGAGCATCTGTCGGATCGGTTTTCGATCTTTGCCCTGACCGCAAACTCGGCGGTCGATCTGCTTAGCGACCAGGTTGCCGTTTTCCATCCGGAAGTGGTCGGGATTGCCGACGCGAGATACGTCGACGATTTCCGGAACCGGTGTCGCGAAAAAGCGATAACGCTGCCGGAGGTGGTCGCGGGCGACGAAGGTCTCCGCCAGATCACCGCGGCGGCTGCGGTGGACGTCGTCGTTTCGGCCGCCGTCGGAGCCGCGGGGCTCCGGCCAACGTACACCGCGGTGGCCGCAGGGAAAACCGTTGCCCTCGCCAACAAAGAAGCCATGGTTGTTGCGGGGGAACTCCTTCGCAAAACCGCCGAGGTTACGGGCGCTCAGATCATTCCTGTCGACAGCGAACACAGCGCGATCGATCAGTGTTTGCGCGCGGGCACCCGAGGGGAAGTGAGGCGGCTCATCCTGACGGCGTCCGGCGGTCCGTTTCGCGAAACCCCTGCGGCCCAGCTGAATTCAGTGACACCGGAAGAGGCGCTGAACCACCCGACCTGGCGAATGGGAAAGCGGATCACCATCGATTCCGCGACGCTCATGAACAAAGGACTCGAAGTCATTGAGGCACGCTGGCTGTTCGATATCGCTCCTCAAAAGATCGACATCATGGTTCACCCGCAATCGATTGTTCACTCCATGGTCGAGTTTGTCGACGGTTCAATCGTCGCTCAGCTGGGCACGGCGGACATGCGGGTACCCATCCAATACGCGCTGACTTATCCCGAACGGCTGGTCTCGACTGTGGCTCCGCTGGATTGGTCCGCAGCTTCGCGGCTGGAGTTTTGTACGCCCGATCGTCAGAAGTTTCCCTGTATTGCGCTCGCTTATCAGGCCATCGACCTGGGCGGAACGGCGCCTGCGGCTTTGAACGCGGCGGACGAGATCGCCGTCGCGTCATTCCTGTCCAGGGACATCGCATTCTCCGAGATTCCAAATGTCATACGCGCAACCCTGGACGCGCACGAAAGTCAGAGCGGAAGTTCGCTGGATGCGATTCTCGATGCAGATCGGTGGGCTCGCGAATTCGCCCGCAACTGGGTGACTGGCCACCAACATGCGGCGCGGTCATAGGGACGCTCTTTGCCGGATTTCCTGTTAGAATGTAAACGGTAGTCATGATCGAAACGGCCACGTCATCTATATTTGTCGCCCTGATCGTTCTTGGCGTCATCATCGTCATCCACGAATTCGGCCACTTTGCGGTCGCCAAACTCTTCAAAATCCGAGTGGAAACATTTTCGGTGGGCTTTGGCCCGCGGCTGATTGGGTTTCGGCGAGGCGATACGGACTATCGCATCAGCGCGCTACCGCTGGGCGGATACGTCAAGATGTCCGGCGAAAATCCCGGTGACGCGATTACCGGTGACCCGCGCGAGTTTCTGTCGAAGCCGAAATGGCAGCGTTTCCTCGTCGCATCCGCAGGGCCGTTCATGAACGTTGTCCTGGCGTTTGTTTTGCTGACGGGACTGCTCATGTACGGTATGGAAGTTCCTGAAGTGCTGAACTCTCCCGCCGTTGTCGGGTTTGTAAAGCCGGATTCTCCCGCCTCCCAGGCCGGGATTCAATCGGAAGACCGGATCGTATCGCTTGACGGGAGAATCGATCCGAAGTGGCAGGATGTGAGCCTCATTATCGGAACCAACGCAGACCGTGTGCTCTCCATGGTGCTCGACCGTAAAGGACAGAAGATCGAAACTTCCATCACGCCTGCCCGCGATGAACGCGACGGCACCGGCGAAGTCGGCATGGGGCCGATGATGCGGACCTTCATTCGTGAAGTCAAGCACGGCTATCCTGCCGAAGCCGCCGGAATGAAAGAGGGCGACGAGATCATCTCGGTAGGCGGCATCGATCTGCGAACGAACGGCAAGCCGCTGATGGATACGATTCAAAGCATCCCCGACCAGACGATGACCATTACCGTGCTTCGTGACGGAAAACCCGTCGATCTGCAGGTCTCGCCGGTGCTGGAAGACGGAAAGAGGCTGATCGGTGTCATTATTCGCATTCCGACCACACTGATGAAGTTCGGTTTATCGGACGCTGTTTCGCAATCCGTTCGAATGAACGCGGACAACGCCGCGCTCATTGTTCAGGTGCTGGGACGATTGTTCAAACGCCAGGCTTCGCTGAAACAATTGGATGGTCCGATCGGAATTGTGCGGGCTTCGGGAGAAGCCGCCAGCATTGGATTGGCAGCACTCGTTACGCTTACCGCAGCGATCAGCCTGAACCTGGGTCTGGTCAACTTGCTGCCGATCCCGATATTGGATGGCGGAGTGATGCTTCTTCTTTTAATTGAGTTCGTTATGGGGCGAGACCTCAGCCTTCGGATTAAGGAGCGGATTGTTCAGGTGAGCATGGTTTTCCTTCTGCTCATGATGGTCGTGGTCCTCTACAACGACGTCTTGAAACTCCTGCCGCGCAGCATCGGCGCTCCGTGAGGTGCTTCCAATGAAGACCATCTCGCCGGAGATGCAGGTTTTCATGGACTACCTCGAACAGAAGAAACTCAAACTCACACCGCATCGTGAACTGATCCTCGCGAATTTCCTCGCCAACGAAGGACACCGCAGCATCGAAGACATTTACCACGTCGTTCGTCTGGAAGATCCACGGATCGGTTACACCACCGTTTACCGGACGATGAAACTCCTTCTGGACTGCGGACTCGCCCGTGAAATCGATCTCGCCGACGGCGTTACTCGTTACGAACATCTGTACAACCATCAGCACCACGATCACATGATCTGCATGCAGTGTGGCTCGTCCATCGAGTTCTATAACGCCGATATCGAAGCTGTCCAGGACGCCGCGTCCGAGCAACTCGGATTCAAAGTTCTGGATCACCGCCTTCAAATCTACGGCCACTGCAAGAACTGCCGATAAACTCGGATACAATGCACGAATCGACCAACGAACCGAGAGGAGCGGCTGGACCATGGGCCAGAACTTGGATCGCAGAGATTTTCTGAAAACTCTGCCGGCGATGGCCGGCGCGGTAGGGCATACAGGTCGTCTGACGCAGTCGGTTTCGAAAGCGTCCCGGCTGGCAAGTCATAAGATCGGCGCAGCCGCATACACGACTGTTCCGGATTACCCGATTCGGCCCAGGGCCGCCGCGGACGTTCAGATCACCGATCGATTCTGGAATTCCCGAATCAAGACCAATGCCGAAGTCACGATTCCGATTGAAGTGGAGAAACTCGAACAGGCCGACAGAAATTTCAGTGTCAATGTGCTCGAGGCTGCGATTCTCTCGCTGCAGACGCATCCGGATTCCACGCTCCAGAAGCAGGTCGAAGCCCAGATTCAATCGATGGCCGCCCAAACGTGGCGCGGAAACTCCAATTTTGAAGTTGCGGCGACTTATTTTCATGCCACCGGCAAACGCGATTTACTCGATCAGGCGATCAAAACCGCCGATTCGCTTTACGAAGACTTCAGGCTGAACGATCCGCCGTTTTCCGGAGGCGAGCGCGATGCGATGAACTGTGTTCAGCTCTATCGCGCAACGGGCGACAAGAAACATCTGGAACTTGCGAAACACTACCTGGATATCCGCGGGCTGGAGAATTCCGTCAATCGAAGCCGTCACAATCAGTCGTACAAACCTGTTCTTGAACAGAGCGAAGCGGTCGGCCACGCGGTGAACTGCGTTTCGCTCATGGTGTCGCTGACGGATGTCGGCGTTTTGACCGGTATTCACGACTACTTCAATGCCGCCCAGCGCATGTGGACCGACGCGGTCGAGCGCAAGATGTACGTCACCGGTGGCGTCGGATCGACGGGGAATGAAGGCTTCGGCGAACCATACTCGATTCCGAACATCTCGGCGTATTCGGAAACCTGCGCGGTCCTCATGTTCATCACACTCAATCACCGGATGTTTCTCGCGACAGGCGACAGCAAGTACATCGACGTGATGGAGCGCGGCATGTACAACAATGCGCTCTCC
This sequence comes from uncultured Solibacteraceae bacterium, assembly GCA_964584785.1. Taxonomy (GTDB): domain Bacteria; phylum Acidobacteriota; class Terriglobia; order 20CM-2-55-15; family 20CM-2-55-15; genus JAHFTY01. The sequence continues at coordinate 211 of CAZPBY010000070.1, read as the reverse complement.
GGAGTGGGCTCTTCCGGCAACCGTTTCTTCTACGTCAATCGGCTCGCAAGTGCGGGCGACGGCCGCGATACGCGTTGGGAACGGGCTTCGCTGGAGTGCTGTCCTCCGAATCTGGTTCGATTCCTGGCCGGGATGCCCGGTTACGTTTACGCGCAGGACAAGAAGGACGCAGTGTACGTCAATTTGTACCTGTCGAGCCGGGCTGAGTTCG